>DJHJ01000033.1:0-49945 GCA_002433055.1 Acidobacteriia bacterium UBA6623
CGCACATCCGTCAACAGCGCCATCGCAACAGCCACAGCGAAAAAAAAGCTGGATTTTAAAGATGTCACCACATCAATTTCCTCTTCATCTGACACTACTGGGGAGGTTGGTAAGAGGAACCGTTTTATGGGAGCTTCCGCCTAGGTCTGCTGTGATTTTATCGAACCTAAAACTGACTGCCTTTTTGTTGGCACGTTTTACGGCACCCATATCCGAAGCGATGACATTCCAGGTTTCCCCCGGCAACAGGAGGTTAGCGTGTTTGCCAATCGCAAGCCTCTCCCCATCTTTCAAGAGTGATGGATTCCGTTTTCGGATCGGCTCGACATCCGCACAGCAAATGTCCATGACCTTTCCTACTTGGTTCCCGGTGGCATCGTAAAGCTGGAAATAAATTAGTAAGGTACTGATAGTTTTAGTGCTTGTGTTCTTGATTCGACCAGTAATTCTGTAGTCGTTCTTTCCTACCTTCAGTGTTAATTCCGAATCGAGGAGCTCAAGGGCTCCAGGCTTCACCGGCTGAGCCGCATTCTTGCAGAGGGCACACTCATGGGTTATCCCAGCTTCTATGTCATCCGGGGACAGCCGTCCTTCTTTCGTCGATGGGTTATCACTGCCCCCCGAGCAGTAAGCGGCGGCCACCAATATAATCAGGAAAAGGACCCCACAACCCAAGCTCTTCTCTTTAAAATTCAGATCCTCCCATTCCTTCTTCTTGGGTTTCTCAGATTCGACGTCCACAGACGCCGGAGACTCCGGAGTAGGACCTGTAGGCTTGCCACAACCAGAACAGAATTGTGCGTCTTCCGGTATCTCGATTCCACAGCTAGAGCAATACATCAATTACCTCCTGCGAATACCGCTACTTCATAGTCGTCTTGGGTAACAGACTACCTCGATCTTTGGTTTTTTTCTACCTTTGTAATCATTTTTTTAGGTAGCTCAGATGACACAAATGAGACCCCTTTTTTCTTAGGAGTCTTCCTTTGGCTTATCCAGATCCAGCGCACCACCTGGTCGAAGTACGAAATGAGTGACCTGATGCTGAGATGTCATTTCATCCTGTCTGATATCCAACGCATGCATCTCACGCAGTGCTTTGTAAATCTGCAGCTCGGTCTTATTGATGCCATCTAGGAGGCCTGATTTTGTTGCCTCGTTAAGGCTGGCATTATTTTTGATCTCATCGCCACGCTCGTGAAGCTCGACGAGCTTTGCTTCGTACCTCATAGTCATCAAGCCGCGCCAGTTGTCGATCGACTGCTTAGAGCTCTCACGGTAGTCGGTCAATTGATGTTTGATATCTTTGCTGACTGTTGTATGAGATACCCCCAACTCAGCAGCAATCTGCCTGTAACTGTGACCAAGCATGAGAAGGTTTACAGCCTTAATGCGCCTGGCCTCTAGCAGCGGCGCAGGTGCACTGCCACCAAATTGATTACCACCGCGCTTAGCTTTAATGAGATCTTTCATCTAAGTGGCAACCTCCATGGCGGAAACCCTGTGATGACGTTTGAGCGCTTCGTGAGATGTAGTGAACAGAGCAGACAGTATGAGGGTTTTTATAAAGTATAAGATCTCTGCGTGAGATGTAGTGGTCATCAAAACTCCACTTCGTTAAACGTAGCGCTACAGTGTCAACTCACTTAGCTGGTGGCAATCTTCTTGAGTCTGCGAGACTTTCTCTGCCACTCGTTCTGCCTTTCCCGCCTGCGGTCTCGTCGCATATCCATCTCTGCCTCGCTTGCTTGCTGAAGCGACGCGTGATTATCTTTTGCTAACTGCATGAGGTCGTACGAAAAGGGAGTTACAAGGATTACCGACGATCTTTTAATCGGCCCAGTTGAGTGCTCGGGATGTGAAGGTTCACGATGGCAGTATCCGATCTCTTCCAGTTCTCTTAGTGCACTTGCGATATTTGAGTCCGACTTAATGCCGCTGAACTTTCGCAAGGTGTGATAACTGGCTTTCACTTCCCATTCTCGCGCCATGTGATCTCTACACTTTTGCGAACGCAATGCATGGAGGGCAATCGCTAAACTTCGTGCTGGCAGCGACAGGCTTGCGAAGAGTCCGCTCTGGACGAGTAGCTTCAAAGGATCTTCAGTTAGCCCCAGCTCCCAGCTTTCATCAGCTGGTTTTTTCTTAGGGTTTACCTTCGGAATGAAAGGAACTTTGAATCTGTCAGCAATCCAAAGACCAGACTCTCGAACTTGTTGGTTCTTTGGTAAACAATGGAAATCTTTGTTGACGTCGATCACCAAGTCGATCGGCCAAAGACACTTGGCGTCTGGACAAACGAAGCAGTGAACGTAATTCTTGGTTTCCTTAATGCCCACCGAAGGATTGTGATCTCTATTGTTATGATTTTCCGGATGCCAACAGCGGATCGTGGTGTTCCGAACGTCCAAGCCCAGTTCGACAGCAACAGCACGGATGGGAACCTTCTCCCGTATGTAATGGAAACTCGGTAGACCAGTCATTTGAGGTCTCTACCTTTCAGCTATCGGTCGCGCTGCAATCCATTTGGCTATATCCGACTCTCGCCACGCAACAGCTCGAACACCGAGTCGCACGGGCAGCGGGAACGCCTCCTGTCTCATGAGCTGGTAAATCCACGCCCGCTTTAGCCCGACGAGTTTCTCAACATCCGGTCGTCGAAGTAGCGATTCGGATGAGTGATGTGGGGTTCTATTGCTTGCCATAGTTTCCATTAGAAACTAGGAGCTAGCGGACAGTGGAGAGCACTGTCCAGCTATTTTTTGGAGTGGCGCTGGTAGACCTTTCGCACGGCGTCGGGTGAAATGTTCTCGCCATCTTCCCTAAGAACAGAAGCGATCTGGCGATAGTTCATGCCCTCACCTTTAAGAAGAACGATCTTCTCATTACGAGATAGGGTTTTTGCGGCCCTGGCCTTGCCGCCCGCGCTGCGATCTAGCTCTGTCCTGGTATGCTTCATAACCTTTGCTACGAGAGCCTGTCGCTCTAGGATACTCAGAGCCCCGATATCTATCGCGTGCTCAGTAGCAAAACCACTAAAGCTGAGCAGCAAGTTCTCTAATGTTCTCTTAAGCCCCATTAATTCTGCAGGGGAAACTCCCTCCTTGTTGAGGGTCTTGTCGAGGGCGTCAGAGTAGGCAACCCACTCCTTCATGGAATGCTTGACGAACTCTTCCGGTGACTCCGTGATCTTTTCCAGGAGTAGCATGTGCCGGTTCGGAGGTTTCTCAGCCATCAGACACCACCTTGTCCCAGCAGAAATTCGTCCACTCTTTCATTAGTGACCGGCGGCGATCAAAGAGGTCGCTTCGCAAGTAAGCAGCTTCTACCTTATTCGGGTTGATGTGCGCTAATGCTTGCTCGACCACCTCGCGCGGGTAGTTCGTAGTCTCAGCAGCCCAATCTCGGAAGGTTGAACGGAACCCGTGCGGTACGGCCTTAACTTCCAGACGACGGCAGACGGCTGAAAGGGTCATATCCGAAAGCATTCCCCCACGCGGTGCCACGAACACCCAAGGCGAACCCTTCAGCCTCGGCAGCGCCTCCAATAGTTCCAGGGCGACATCCGATAGCGGTACGCGATGTTCTTTGCCGGCCTTCATGCGCTCTCCTGGAATTGTCCAAACAGCAGCGGACAGGTCGACCTCTTCCCAAGTCGCACCCCGAACCTCACCTGAGCGTGCTGCCGTCAGGATGGCGAACTCCAGCGCCCGCGCCCCCAAGCCCTCCACGCTTTGAAGACGCTTCATGAATGCAGGAAGATCGCCCCACGGTAGCGCCGGATAGTGCCGCACTCGCACCTTTGGGCGCTTCGGTAATAGATGGTCCAGGTTCGCTTTCCAACGAGCCGGGTTTTCCCCTGAAAGGTACTTCTTCACAATGCACCAATCCAGGACCCGTTCGATACGTCCCCTGAGACGGCTTGCAGTTTCTTGTTTGTCTTCCCACAACGGACGCAGCACGTCCGCTACAGCATCGGGGGTGATGGAAGCAACGTCTAGCTCACCAAGTACAGGATTCGCGTAATTCTCTAGGGTCGCAGTCCATTGCCATGCGTGCTTAGCGTTGCTCCATTCGGCTTTATGGCCGTTCACGTATTGGCGGGCGGCCTCGGCAAAGTTGATTCCTCGAGTGGCGGTCAAGCCCTCTGCCTTGAGACGCTTTCGATCCTCGATGGGGTCGATGTCTTTCAGCAGGAGCCGCCGTGCTCCCAGGACCAGGTCGCGGGCATCGGCCAACGTAACCGCGGGGTACGAGCCCAAGCCCATCTCCCGCGCCCGGCCATAGCGCATGAACCGAAAGATCCAGCTCTTATTCCCTCTCTCGGTAACCCGAAACCAAAGCCCGGTACGCTGTCCGTCGCCGTAGCGTCCGGGCTCTTTCAGAGATTCAACGGTTCGAGCCGTTAGTTGTTGGCCTTTCCTGTGCGCCATCACCTCTCCATATATCTTCTAGTCCACAATCTAGTCCACAAACTAGAACTGGATTTTAGCAGAATCTACTGGAACACACAAGACGATAAATCTGATAAGATGCTTTATATCAAAGGTATAAAACGTACATTCTTGGAAGTGGCTGGAATCTACAATGGCGGACGCCGCCTCCACCATTCAACTGCACAGTTCTGATTCGTCTCTAGATCAGATTCCTCTGGACTCGAGCGGCCTTTGGTTGTCTTGCTAATCTAAACGTAGTATGAACCTCCAGGTAAAGGTGCTGTTACTGGCGGCATCGGCCTCAGGCCTTGCACAACCAGTGGAGAATGGTAAGCAACTTACTATTTCAGATGGCCTAACCCCTACCGAAATCGTCATGCGAGCAGTTGATGTGGCCAATCATTCTCGTGAGGAAGAACATGACCTCCTTTACGAATTTTCCGAAGAAACAATAAGTGAACAATTTGATACTGCCGGACATCTTAGCGAACGTGAAATAACCCTTTCAAAAGTTTATCCATTGGCTGGAGCACTATACCGCGAAGTCATTGCAAAAAATGGGCAACCTCTAACTGAAAAAGAGCTTGAGAGGGAACGTCACCGGAAAGATGAGGCACACAATCGTCGAAAACGAGGTGAACAAGAGAAGGAAAATCACCGTATCCGTTTCGATCGTGAATTGGTTGACCGCTACCATATCAAACTACTGGAAGAGCAACGTGTGGGAGGTCGCCCAGTATACACTGTGTGGTTTGAACCAAAAAGTAACTCATTACCTGTCCGTCACCGTATGGACTATGCACTGAACAAATCGCATGGATTGATCTTAATCGACAAAAAGACCTTCCAGGTCGCTCGAGTTGAATTTGAACTCATAGAACCAGTAAGACTCTGGTGGGGCATTCTCGGCAGGCTACATACCGTTAAGGGTTTAATTGAACGAAAACCGCTAGCAGACGGAATCTGGGTTGGACAAGGTTTGGATTTTTCCATGAATATTCGAATTTTCTTCAAGGTTATCAATACTCGCCGCCGCACGAAGTTCGTCGACTACCAACCTGTGAAGTAAACCTACACCAAGGGAAGGATCATTTTTCGACGATATGCGGCTGATTATAACCGGCGAATCTCCTGCCGAGTCCCCAACTGTCTAGTCATATCAGTCACTGTAATCTTTAACACTGGATGGACAAACTTCGGACACAACTCCATTAATGGCTCTAAGACAAAACGCCGCTCCCATAAACGAGGGTGAGGGATCTGCAAATCTTCTCTCTCAATAATTTTCGAATGGAAAAAAAGAATGTCTATGTCGATTGTACGTGGACCACCGAGAACCCCACGATGGCGCCCCATATCGGACTCTAGGCCAAGCAACACATCCATCAACTCGCGAGGACTTTGTTCTGCATCCACTTCGATGACAGCATTGAGAAACCAATCCTGGTCTAGGTTGCCAACTGGTGCTGTTTCGTAAAGGGATGAAACTCGCAGAACTGTCAAAAATTTCGTAATGCGTTCTAATGCCCGTTCGAGATGAGCTTTCTTGTTTCCAATATTCGATCCTAACCCCAGATAAATATTTCGCATAACTAATATGGTCCTTCCAATAGTAGACTGAGGGTCTCACTGGTGTTACGGGGTTTTGCCTTACACATCTAGCACACTAAATCCTTGGTCATACACAGGCACAGCAGGAATTTCACTATGGGCGTCATTGTAGGGCCTCAAGTAAGATATTGCGATTCTTCCTAACGCACCACTTGCAAATCACAATCCTTCACAAAATCGACCCAACGGTCAACTTTTCACGCGTTGGATGGCATCGGCGACTTGCAAGGCTCGCTTGACAGGTTTGACGTCGTGTACTCGAACAACATCGACACCCTTCATGGAGGCTATTACGCAAGCCGCTATCGTGCCATCCACGCGATCATCGACAGGTCTGCCAGTAATGCTGCCAATAAACGATTTGCGAGAGGCTCCAATCAGCAACGGATACCCCAATAATTTGAATTCCTGCAGACGGTGAAAGATCTCAATATTATGTTCCGCTGTCTTCCCAAATCCGATACCTGGATCGATCATTATTTCCTGTATTCCATCATCTTCGACTTCTCGAATACGTCGTCCAAAGAAGTTTTTGAGGTCGTTTATAACATCTCCATAAGAAATACTCTGCTGCATAGTTTGTGGATTGCCGAGCATGTGCATTAGCACAACCGGCTTTCCATGTTTCGCAGCAACTCGACGCATAGCCGGATCACGTAATCCACAAACGTCATTGAGAATGGCCGCTCCGGCAGATAGGCAAACATCGGCCACTTCGGGACAAAAAGTGTCGATTGAAATCGGGATGGTAGTCTCACGGACCAAATATTCTAAGATTGGAAGGACTCTGTGAAGCTCATCTTTTGGAGTAATCGGAATGGAACCAGGACGTGTACTTTGGCCACCAATGTCGAGTATGTCCGCTCCTTCTTGGATCATACGTTGCGCTTGGGTAATTGCATCTTCCAGATTCACAAATAAACCACCATCCGAAAACGAATCCGGAGTCACATTGAGAATGCCCATTAAGCGTGTAGCATTGCAATCTAAGTAGTCGTTCCAACGAAGTTTCATACGTAGCAGCCTCGTCGCATAAAAACAATACTTGCCAAATATAGCTTCCTGTCCGGTAGATTCACGGAATCACGAGCGTACAAGAAATTCCCTGATGGGTTTTTACTTAGTAATATACCTATACGACTCACTATCGCTATTCTCAAGAGAGCTATGATCTACAGAACCTTAGCAAAGTTTGTGGTTGCAACGCTGTGCACAGCTGTACTGATCTCTCAAACAACAGAACCCAAAGACTCTCAACTTGTCGAGGCAAAGACACTAATCAGACAAGGAGCACTTCGCGAAGCAATAGAACTTCTTCGTCACATTGTAGAGGCTTACCCACAAGACGGCGAAGCACATCTGTCGCTGGGCTCTGCTCTATCGATGGTTCCTCAGCGTAACGAAGCAATAAAATTCTTACTACGAGGACTTGAGCTGCGCCCCGGTTTTGCACCAGGCTATACAGCAGCAGGTATGGCGCTAGCTCGTCTAGGCGAACAAGACGCAGCTCTGCAAGTCTTCGAACGAGCTATACAAATTGGCGAAAAAACGGCCGATGTTCATTTTCATCTCGCCCTAATACTAGCAAGTAAAGAAAAGTTTACTCGGGCCATTGAACATATGAAGAAGGCTTTGAAATTCGAACAAAATATTCTCAAAAAGGCACACTTGCATTTTCTTCTGGGTAAACTTCATGCCGAACAGAACAGCCTCGAGATAGCGGTTAATGAGTTCAAATATTCCATCGAGTTAGACAAAACACGGGGTGAGGTTCATCTTGCATTGGGTGTAGCCCAAAAGAAACTTTTGCGCGAAGATGAGGCTCACAAACTGTTTAAACAAGCTGTACTGTTGGACTCTGAGAATTCAACAGCCCTTTACCACTTATCTCTCGAATTACTTCGTCGAGGAAATGCGGCCGAGGCAGCAGAGCATTTACTCAAAGCTCATAGGCTGAATCCTCACTATCAACCGATTGTTTACAACCTCACACGAGCGCTTCACAAGTCCGGCAGAAAAGCCGAATCCAGTAAATATCGACAGAAGCTTGCAAAGATGCTTAAAGCTGACAACAAAGCACGCGAGAATGCTTTTGAGTCAGCTCGACTGCATGGTGAGGCGGTTTCTTTAGAAAAATCCAGCAACTATATGGACGCACTACAAAAATACCGTGAGGTGCTCGAGTTTGAGCCTCTCAATCTTGTCGCCCGGCGTAACATGGCCCTCGTTTTGTGTCGTCTCAACCGCTGGGAAGAAGGCATTGAGGAACTCCAGGCAATACTCCGTCACTATCCCGACGACGCGGAAACCGCCCGAAGCCTAACGCTAGTTTTGGATCAAATGAAGGGAGTCGAGGAAGGGTTACCGAAGACCACTCGTTGACGCGTTTGACTAGGGGGCAACACGCCGGAATTCGTCCCTCAATCGCCTCCAAGTTTCAGGAAGTTCCTCCGGCAATACCCGGGTCTCAGCAACCACCGTCTCAAAGTTACTATCACCTATCCACCTCGGTAATACATGCATATGTATATGACCGGCTACACCAGCACCCGCAGCCTTACCAATATTCATGCCAACATTGACACCTTCACTTCGATAGAGTTTACGTACTGTAGTTTCGAGTTGTTGGGTCAGTCTCATCATCTCGGCTGCAACATCTTCGCCAAGCGTTCCAAGTGTTGCAACATGCCTGAAAGGTAGAACCATGGCATGGCCACTATTGTAGGGATATCTATTCAGTACGACAAAATTGTCCTTGCCTCGATGGACGACCAAGTTAGCCTCATCGTCATTTGATTCGGCTATCTGGCAAAACACACAGCCTTCCTCCGAGACCTTCTCTGTTATGTACTTATAGCGCCAAGGAGTCCAAAGATAATCCATTGAGATCAGGTTCCCTGGGTCAAAACCCAGATGCCATGCAATGTCTAGCAATTAGCGAACAAGCGGGGTGGCTGGCGGAGGTGGTCCACCGTTGACGACATCTCTCAGTTCCTTGCCAGGCTTAAAGAAGGGTATTGTCTTCGGAGGAACCTGCACCTGTTCACCGGATTGAGGATTACGTCCCGTACGACCTCGGCGTTGACGGGTACGGAAACTTCCGAAACCCCTAATTTCAATTTTATCGCCACCTCGCAACGACTTTACTATGCTGCTAAAGATCGCCTCAACGATAACTTCTGCATCCTTGCGGGTAACTTCCACAACCCTAGCTACTTCCTCTACTAAGTCTGCTTTGGTCATAAGGCTCGGTTCTGTCCCTTCTTCTCGACGACTTTCCCAAACGACGGATGATAGCATGATTGGCATCGCATCGCATACGAAAACCATTTGCCAGGTCCAGCCACCATTGCTTACTCAGTCCTTTGCCTATTGCTTACGACGAACTCCCTACTCAGAACCCAGTTTCGTCTCGGACGGATCTTCTACCGTTTCCACAGTTACCTCAGCACTCGGCTCTGCACTTCCAGGCTCTTTATTACGATCAGTATCAGCGGCTAGACTGCTGCTTAAATCAGTCATCTTGCGAATACCAGCAGGTACGGTAGGAATTAACGGACCAGACGCCGGTTTACCACGTTTTGCTACACGCTCCAAGTCTGGCTTTCCGCTAAACACTCCGAAGGTTTTTCCAAGTCTCCCCTTTTCAGTACGGTGTTCAAGGTTATACTTCATTACCTCAAACATCTCTGCGTCGGGTTCTGGAATTGGGCGATCAAACGCTACAAGCTTTTCCTTTGCTCCTTCAACATAAGGGCTCAATGGATAATCTCTTACAAGTTTGGCGTAGCTATCAGCAGCATTTTTCTGAAAATCAGAACCCATCTTCTCATAGGTTTCACCAAGCAGCCAGAGCGCATGGTCACTTTGACTAAAAAGTGGGTAATGGTCAGTCACAGTCTGCAGTCGATTGGCACCCGCACGAAAACTGCCTTTCTTGGCGTAGAAGGTACCCACTCGATATTCCCCCTCGGCAATGACCTCTTGTATATCACGCAACATCTGTTCAGTAGACTCGATGAAAACACTATCTGGAAATTTCATTATCAACTGTCGACATTCCTGGTCAGCTCGTAAAGCATGTGTGTTGTCACGATCTGCCTTCTGCATTTGCTCGTAGTGAATCTCACAAACTTTCATCTGTGATTCGGCGGCCTCCTCCATAGTCGGGAAGAATGTAATGAAGTCTTTGTACTCAGCCTCTGCCTGAGCCAGAGCATGTCGGCCACCTTCTCTGTACCAACTATCTGCAATCGCTAATTTTGCTTTTGCAATATATTCACTATCCGGGTAGGTGTTGATCAGGGTCTGCAGAGTCAGTCTTGCCAACTCAAACTTTCTCTTCTCGATGTCATTGATTGCCTTGTCAAACAAGACCTTATCGGGTTGTTCAGAATTGTTGGCAATAGGGTTATCGTACGCCTTACGGCATCCAGTTACAGCAACTGTGACCGTGAGACACACAGTCAAAACCACCGTCCAGAAGTATCTCGTTTTCAAAATCTCCACCTCTCCCTTCGAACTATCAAACCTCAACCAATCGAGTTTCATCGAGAATTCGGCGCATATTCTTAAGGGCTGCTCGCGGGTCATCCGTACCAAAAATAGCCGAACCAGTCACCACAATATCACAGCCTGCTTCGACAACTACGGGAAGATTGGTCAAATTCACTCCGCCGTCAATTTGAATTCGGAAGTCAAGCTGTCGATCCTCTCGTGTCCTTTTGATCCGACGAACCTTCTCGAGAGTATGAGGCAATAACTTTTGCCCACCAAAACCAGGGTTTACACTCATGATAAGTACAAAATCAACTGCTTCCAAAACATCATCGAGAGCATGCACAGGGGTAGCTGGATTCAATACAACACCTGCCTCGACTCCCAGGCTCCGAATCAAATTGACACTACGATCAAGATGCGAGCAGGCCTCCTCGTGCACAGAAATCATATTCGCACCAGCTTCGACGAAACCGGGCACATATCGGTCTGGCTCTTCCGTCATGAGATGGCAATCTAGCAATAAATCTGTTGTAGCTCGTAGTGATTGCACAACTGGTAGACCAACCGAAATATTGGGAACAAATCGGCCGTCCATTACGTCAATATGCAACATGGTCGCTCCTCCACTCTTGACGGCCGCGATTTGCTCACCAAGCCGCGCAAAATCGGCCGACAAAATTGAAGGAGAAATCTCTACCATGGGGACGACCCTTCCTAGGTGCTCCCTTTATTATAGGCACCAACCGAGAAAGGCAATAGGTCCGATCTTATCTATTCTTGTGTTCGATCACCGAGTTTTCATCCAATCGATTTGATAGGTAGAGTTCTTCATCGGCTAACCCAACGAACCTATCACGATCAAAGTTGTTGTTTTCCTATCCAACAGCAGTAGAAACAACCCTATTGGGTTATAATTGCCGAGATATCATCAAAGAAAGGTTCCCATGTGCCGTCATATAAAGATTCGTACCGTTGGACTGTTGTTGTGCGCTGTAGCACTAACAGCCACTCATCAAACCAGTAAAACAGAACGCGCGATGACGGAGACGGCCAACCGATTTTTAACGGCATTAACAACCCAACAGAAAGCCTCAGCTCAGTATGACTTCAAGGCAGAACAGAGGATGCTTTGGCACTTCGTACCGGACAACAACTTTGAGAAGCACTATGGCTTTCCCCGCCCCGGCCTTAACTATAAAAGAATGAATTCCAAACAGCGACGTCTTGCCGAAGAGCTACTAAGTACCGGCCTTAGCAACGCTGGTCTTTTAAAAGCAATCACTGTAATGAGCCTTGAAAACATCCTGAAACGAAAAGAAAATGACACAGTAGGCCGTCGAGATCCAAACAAATATTACTTTTCAATCTACGGCAAGCCCGGCACTGACAGAACCTGGGCTTGGAGAGCAGAAGGTCACCATCTTTCTCTTCACTACACTCTCAGAAATGGCCAACTGATCGCATCAACTCCTACATTTTTCGGAGCTAATCCCCATAAGGTTGAGGATGGTGCCCGAAAGGGACTTCGGGCTCTGTCAGAAGAAGAGGATTTGGCACGCTCGCTAGTCAGAGCTCTGGACTCAGATCAACGTAAAAAGGCACTAATAGCGGCTAGAGCTCCCAGAGACATTCTCACTAGTGCGGACACACGTGCAGTACTTGAAGACCAACCACCAGGCCTGTCTGCATCGGCAATGAACACAAATCAGTTCAAACTGTTACTGGCCTTAGTGGACGAATATGCCAACAACATGCCAGATCAAGTGGCAATGCAACGTCGCAACGCTATACGAAATGTCCCGCGAGGCAGGGTGTTTTTTGCTTGGGCAGGCAGCTTCGAGCCGGGTCTTGGGGATTACTATCGTGTACAAACCCCAAGTTTCCTAATTGAATATGACAATACACAAAACAAAAATAACCACAGCCATAGTGTTTGGCGTGACTACGACGGTGATTTCGGCCGGGACCTTTTGGCTCTACACTATCAACAATTCGCACACGGTAGCGGTGTGCACAACTCGACACCTGCAGACTGATCTACAACCGGTAGCTTTGTGAAAAATCAGCTCTACTATTTCGTTGGTGACCTCGTCACCACTACCACAACTGGTGGACTAACAGGAGCTGCATGTGCGCTTGTCGTCCAAAATGGTTGGAACTCGTTGGTAGCCATGGCTCTAGGTATGTTACTGGGCATGTTTTTGGCACTCATATTAAACGCTTTCCTCGGAATCCTTTTTGGGGCATTGGAAGTCATGATTTTAACCATGCTCACAGGCATGGTGACTGGTATGATCGTCGCAATGCAGGCCACTGGTGGTATTTCTTTCTATTCTGCAGTGCGACTCGGTGTTGAAGTAGGGTCTGGCGTCATCGCATTTACATACTTAACGAACTCACTTCTAAGAGGTGAAGTTAGACAATGAACTTATCAACCCGTAAGAAATGGGATACTGCAGCCCAAGGTTACGACTTGCTCACTCGCGGAACCGACCAGCGATGGGCGCAACACAAAGCTCATTTTTTCTCACCAATGCAAGGAAAAGTTCTTTTTCTTGCAGCAGGCACAGGCCTTGATTTTAAATTTTTTCCCTCTCAGCAGGACATCACAGCAATCGACATTAGTCCCAAGATGGTTAAACTTGCTCGTCAACGTGCCATCGAAGACTACGACGGGATTATCGACATACATGAAATGGATGTTCACCAAATGTTATTTCCTGACGAAACATTTGACCAGATTTACACGGCTTGCACACTATGTTCAATTCCGAATCCAGTTGAAGGCTTGATTCATTTACGTCGCGTCCTCAAACCTCACGGTGAGTTACACATGTTTGAACATACTGCAAGCCACTATCCTCCCTTCAACCTAATACTTAACATGATGTCTCCACTTATGAGTCGTTTTGGACCCGAAATGAATCGCGATACAGTCACCAATGTACGCAGAGCAGGTTTTGCCATTCACAGGGTTGAGAACCTGCATCTCGACATACTCAAAGTAATATGTGCGACTCGTGGCAAGATTTGATTCTTATATGTCGGAGATCAAGCATAATGGAAATTCTAAGTGTTGGCTCAGGTAGATTAGGTTTTGATGGCCGATCATCCGCCTGGGTGCTAAACTGTTGCCTTTAAATGGGCTTTACGGATGCAAATTGACACTACAAAATGCGTGGCCTGCAGTAACTGTGTTCCCGTTTGTCCGATGGGGGCAATATATGTGGATTCATCCGTTAATCGTGCCAAGATTAACCTAGATGAATGTGTCGAATGTGGAGCCTGTTCTCGCATGAGCAATGAAACTCTAAATCCTCACTTGGTTCGTAGTGTTCGTTCACTGGCAAAAATATTCCGTTTTCGTTTCGAACCTGAACCAGATGTTTGCCCCACATCTGCTTTCGTGATAGATGACTTGCCTTATCCACGCATTGTTAGACGTATCTTCAGCGATCCCCTTATCGAACACACCTCAACCGGTATCAAAGGCCGAGGAACCGAGGAAGTGAAAACTAACGATGTGGCACACCGTGTGAGCGTGGGCGAGGTCGGCTACGTGATTGAATTTGGACGCCCTGGAGTTGGTGTTAGGTTCCACCATATACAAACCATGACAATGGCATTGGCCAAACTAGGTGTTCACTTTGAGGGAAAAAACCCTATTACCCATCTGATGGTAGATAGGTCCCGTGGAACACTCAAGGAAGACTTACTTCATGAGAAAATTCTCTCCGCTATTGTGGAACTCAAAACAACTACAGAGGAAGTGCCCGCCATTTTAGAAACCGTCGAGAAAGTCAGCAAAACAATCGATACGGTGGTAGCTTTGGGGGTCTCCACTCGTTGTGATCAAACGGGTAACGATCCAGTTTTAGCTCCACTGCTAGATGACCTAGGGTATGACTCCGAGCGAGCAAAGACCAATCTCGGCTTGGGACGGGTAACAAACACCCGAAACGGAGAGGGGAATATCAGTGACGAACACTCTGCATCGGTACGGTAAGGCTGCCGGCTTCGAAGACGACTACATTCTATTTGCAATTCCCTGTAAAGGCAAAAATGACGAAGAAGCCGTCAAGCGTCTTAAAGAATTTCTGGAAATCTGTGCCCGTCACCATCCTGTTAATATGGGCAATTCCACATCCGGCGCCTACAGACCATCGCAGGAACTGCACCCAACAATTCACTGGTCCCGCAACACCAAGGCTGATTATAACGGTGTGATTGCAGCAGTAGAGAAGATAGGAACCGTGGCCGCAGTCTTCAGTACTCGAAAGAAAGCTGAGGAATGCTTAGCCGACTTAATAGAGGCAGATCTGGGGTTGTCGATCAATATGAGTACATCTGTTGAAGGAGCTCATCGTGCCGCTGAGAATTGTGGCATCCACCGTCACAGCGTAGAGTACTCACTAGGGTTCCTTGATCCACACGATCATCTTCCTAACAGCCAAGTGCTTGAGTTATCAACGATGTGTGGACATGGGATGGTGTCCTTCAACTTAGCCCGCAAAATGTTGGACATGGTACGTGAAGGACGTCGCACAACTGATCAAGCTGTAGCGACTTTGGCACGTTTTTGCCCCTGTGGCGTATACAACCCCGAACGAGCCAAACGACTACTGGAGGAGTCTCGCAAACGACAAGCCTGATAGATCGTCACTCGCAAAAGAGAGAATCTGATTACATCACAAGGAACACGAAAGATGAGTCGCCATAGCAATAAATCTCCGATTGAAAGAACTCAGTTTGGCGAGTCTGGTATCTTCAGGTCATGATTATCGGAGTAGGTGTTGACATAGAGGAAGTTGCCCGTATTCGTAGCGCGATTGAGTGTCATAGTGACCGATTTGTGCGGCGAATCTTCACACCGGGTGAGATTGCCCATGCTGAGGACCGGGCTCAGCAGTTCTCTAGCTATGCAGCCAGATTTGCCGCCAAAGAAGCGGCAATGAAAGCACTCGGCACCGGCTGGGGTCAAGGAGTTCGCTGGGTTGACATAGAGGTCGAAAATCAACCAGAAGGACGCCCCTTGCTGCGACTGCACAGGCAAGCTGCCAAAGTCGCCACCAGTTTGGGGTGTCGGTCAATTCACCTATCTATCTCGCATACACGTGCAATCGTTTTGGCTGAAGTTATTTTGGAAACGTAGAGTTATTACTTCCATCGTAACCCTGTAGCAACCTGGGCATACTCTTGCCAGACTTCCATAGGGAAACTTACTAAAGTGTCTACTCCATGAATGTTTCACATACACGTAAGATAGCCTTTGAAATTTTATTACGGGTAGAAACTCAGATGGGGTTCTCTGACGAATTGCTTCACTCTGATCGCACTAATAATCTTGAAGAACGAGACCAGGCCCTTGTCTTCGAATTAGTCCTCGGATGTTTACGACGACAGGGAGAATTAGACTATCGCATCGCACAACTATCAAGCAGGAGCCTTGCCCAGCTCGATGTTGAAGTTCGTATTGCTCTACGGCTGGGGTGTTATCAACTTTACTTTCTAGACCGTGTGCCAGCCCACGCAGCTGTTTCAGAGAGCGTGGAACTGGTCCGATTGGCACGTAAACGCTCAGCTACAGGATTGGTCAATGCTGTTTTGCGCAGGATCGCTGAGGATGTTGAAAAATTGAACTTTTCAGGTGAGAACCACCCTCGGTGGCTCGTGAAAAAATGGAAAGATCATTTTGGTGAAAAAACTGCATCTGCTCTTATGGGTGCCAATTTGGAAACTGCAAAGACCTATTTACGCTTAAATACACGGTTTTCTACAGTAGAAACTATTGAGTTACTCAGACAGGAAGGCATCGAAACCAACCCGACTGAAATTCCACATTGCCTCTTAGTGGTCTCCGGCAAAGCAACTCGAAGCAGATGTTACGAACAAGGTCGTGTCCATATCCAGGACATAAGTTCGCAAATGGTTGTACCGCACCTTGGCCTAAGACCAGGAATGAGTTTCCTCGATGTCTGTGCCGCACCAGGCGGAAAAGCAAATCAGGCTCTGGAGTTACTTCTCAACAAAGAAGGAAATCTCGAAGCTCCGGCTATTGCCTGCGACCTACACTTACATCGATTTCGGAGAATGAAAGAAGTTACGAAGAGGCAATTTCATTGTGTCACAACCGATGCTCTGCATCCTTTGCCGTTCAATCGGTTATTTGACCGCATCTTGGTCGATGCACCATGCTCTGGGACAGGAACTTTGGTGCGTAACCCGGAGATTAAATGGCGACTAACATCGGACGATCTCTCGCACTTACAGTCTAGACAACAGCGCATTCTTTCCAATGCTCTTACTCTATTAGTCCCTGGTGGGGTTTTGGTGTATTCTACATGTTCGATAGAACCAGAAGAGAATCATCAAGTCATCCACAACGTTTTGAACAAATCAAATTTGCTGGCAATTGATTGTCTCGAGCGTCTACCCGGACGTGATGCCGGAGATGGGTTTTTTGTATGTAAGATATCACAAGTGGAGTGACGGAAACGTTAAGGCGCCCATCCAAAAATACAAAGGGCAGACCCGAGGGCCTGCCCAGTGTAAAAAGTTACCGCAGGACCAGATTTCTAGCTTTGCCTAAAATCTGGCACCCGGCCCTTATCAGAATATTACCTTGAATCCTAACTGCACTTGTCTCATAGGCACTATCGTGCTAAAGACCCTACCCATAGTCGGGGAGCCGACATAGGAATCTGGCGCACCAAGGTTATTCATGTTGAATATGTTGAACATTTCGGCTCTTAGCTCTACCCAACGGCCTTCTCCCCATCCAATTCTCTTGAACAAGGACAGGTCGACATTGGTTACACCGTCGGAGTAAACAAGCCCTCTACCCGCGTTACCGTAACTACCGAAGCTAGGTACCGCAAAAGCATCAGGGTTAAACCATCTTTGCGATGTTCCGCCACTGTTGACGTCGCCAACAACGTTCGGTCTCATGTAGCTCCACCAGCCAACAGTGTTGCCAATATTAGCCACGTCGCCACCGACCACCATGTTGACCGGTTGACCACTACGGATTTGAACCAAACTGTTTATAGACCAGTTACCAAGAATCCAAGCGGCTGGCCCCTGGTTAAAGACACTGTAGCCTTTTCCTGCTGGCAGCTCATAGACACTCGATATCGAAAGCATATGGGGTACGTTGTAACCCGAAACACCCACATTGTTGTCTAGATTGTAGTAGTCCTGAACGTAGGACTCTCCACCAACGCCATTCTCTGCAGTAAAGAAGCCACTAGCTCCGTTATCAACTGCTCGCGACCATGTGTAGGAGGCTAGCACCGACAGTCCATCAGCAAAGCGACGCTCTAATTTGACTTCCATTCCATGGTAGTTGCCACGTCCGCGATCCGTTCCATAAAAGACGGTAGGGATGTGCGTCCAAGGTTTTCTGGAGCCTGGATCAGGTGCAGCACTAGGGGCTGCGGTGTTCGCAAGTCCGGTAACTTGCAGGCGCTTACTAATGCTACCCACATAACCAACTGACGCAACTAGGTTTGACCCTAGCTGCTTCTGCATCTCTACGTTCCACTGATGGGACATAGGGTTCTTGACGTTACGGTCTACACACCAGCAAGTGTCACCCCAAGGTTGCGCCCCTGGTAGCGGACTACCAAGCTTGTTACGAAGGGTGTCGATCATCTGAATATCTCCAGCACTGGAGATATTCGCATTCGTGGGCTCAAAGAATCCAGTGTTGTCCGGCCATCCACCAATGCCCTGCCAAGACTGATTAACACCAGTCAACTGGTCGTATACGATGCCGTACCCAGCTCGGAGCACGGTCGTGTCATTGAAACTATAGGCCAACCCAAAGCGTGGCTGAAGGTTATCCCAGACCGGGACTGGACCAATGCTATTATGCTCCGCCTGGGCGATGTAATTCGAAAATGGAATATCTCCTGATCCAAGACCGCCTCCTGGGAAGCAAGGTGCTATACCAACGTCGTTACACGCTCCTGGCAGCGGGTCCAACCCAATCAGGAATTGACCTGTGTCCAGATCATAATTCGTCTTGAACGCTCCATCGGGTGACCTAACCTGTGGCCAGAATAGATGGTCCATCCTGAGCCCCCAGTTAATGGTCAAATTGGGCCTCACTCTCCACTCGTCCTGGAAATACGCGCCTGCGGTTTGATAACCAAACATGACCGCATTAGGCAGACCTCCAGAAACCTGCGATGGGATCCCAATCAATGCCGAAGCTAGAGCATCCCCTGTCGTACCGATTTGACCCGGTAAAATACCCTGCGTCGGGACTTCCGTGAAGTTGAAACTTATTGAACCCATTGGGAAGGGAGTAAGATTGTGCTTCAGGTAGTTAAAACCCATCTTAAAGGTGTGGTTACCTTTGATCACGCTCAGGTTCCCCGTATAGTGGAACTGCTCGTAGAAGAACTCCAACGGTCCTTCCATGCGTCGTAGGTATCCAACAGCACCACCGGCGAAACCACCACTTCCAATAGCAATCGACGGGATCGGGCGCACACCTGGTATGGTGCCGAACCCTGCAGCAAGTGCCGGTCCGTCTCCAATGTCATCGTCTGGTACAGTTCCCTGTCTGTAGGGTTCTTTCGCATACCCATAGCTGTGATCCATGATTATGGTCGGCGAAAAGCTGTGGAACCATCCACCACCGTAGTTAAAGAAAGGAAACTCACCAATCTCATTAATTTTCAGAGTTGACGGCGTGTTTTGCGCACCGTCGACTTCGCTGTAGCGGAACCAGGCACGATCGAAATCACTGAAATTGTGATCGATGCGGAGCTGGTAATTGTCTGCGTTATTAGTCGCAGGATCATCATTGAGAACGTTGAACGCCGCATCGCCCGTAAGGTTGGGAGTGTCGTAGTAACCTCTCAAATAGGTTTGCATTGACGCGTTCAGCTGTGACGAAGGAATCTTGTTATTCGGATACTGGTCACGAATCAATCCTCCCGTGCCAGCATCGGCTCTAGTCGTGAAAGGATCGAATATGTCATAACCCGTTTTCCAGTTCGAAAAGTCGCCGTTTAATTCCGCATCTACTGGAACGTAGTAGCGATTTGACCGGGGATTTTCAAATCTCCAGCTTTCCCAAGCGAAATGGAAAAATGTCTTATTTTTGACAATCGGACCACCTATCGAAGCACCAAACTGATTCTGACGGAATATCGCCGGAGTCGTATTGAACTCATCCGCAAAAGGATCGCGGGCATTCAATTCCTCGTTACGCGTGAACTCCCATCCCGAACCGTGGAACGCATTCGTTCCTGTTTTGGTGATCACGTTGATAGTGCCACCTAGAACGCCACCGAACTCCGCCTTGTCGTTGTGCGAATGCACTTTGAACTCTTCTATAGCGTCAATGATCGGAGGAATCACGTACATATTTCCAATGTAGTTAGTGTTATTGAGACCGTCCAATAGGTGGATATTCATGCGATTCCACTGGCCATGGATCGAAGGATTTGAGAACGATGCACCAGTCACACCTACGTTCGCGAGGTCATGACTACCAATGCCGTTGCTCTGTGCCGTGCTGACCGGTGTTGCACCGGGCGTAAGCGTCAACAGCTGAGTGAAGTTCCTACCGTTTAACGGTAGGTTTTCAACCTGCTGAACTCCAATCACAGTGCCTAGTTCCGAAGTGGACTGTTGAAGCTGTGCAGCCTGGGCAGCAACTTCAATAGTCTCCGTTATCGCACCCACCTGAAGAGCAATATTGTTAGTGACCGCGGTATTTACACCAACGTTGAAAGCCGGTAACACCGAGGTTTTGAAGCCCGTTTGTTCTGCAACAATCGTGTAGTTGCCAGCTTGAACGTTAACAAACACGTAACGACCACTCGCATTGGTCTGTACCGTATTCTCGGCACCCGTCCCTAGGTTGGAAAGAGTCACAGTCGCACCTGGCACAACCGCGCCGGAGGTGTCCGAAACCGTTCCGCTCACACTACCTACGGTACTCTGACCGAAGGCCGGAGCAGCAACCAAGAAGACCGCTAAAAGCGCAGTCAAAAAGGATAAACTTTTATCAGTAAACATATATATTTATTCTCCGAAACTATCAACCTGTAAATCTACACATATACAAGGCGTCAGGATCACCCAACACCCGGAATCTGCACACCCCTAAATCTAGTGGCACATTTCCTCAACGCGTACAACACTACTCCTATGCGTAGAGCTGTACACAGGAAGATTCTATCACCAAAAAGAGCATCTTTAAACCTTTTTTTACAAGGTAATGATTTTTTTATTTAGCTTGTTCAAGGATGGAGGTCATAAAACGACCCTAAAGAGGTAAAATTTGTCTGCTCGGCAACCGCCCCATGCGTAAGACGAGTATCCTAAACCTCTTGACCAATACTAAATGTGTGTTTTAATTTTGCATTACCACGAGATTTGGCTGAAGGGGTGCAACCGGAACTTCTTCCTGCAAAACCTCAAGCGAGCATCGAAGCAGGCACTAGAGGGCCTGCACGTCAAACGAACGGTATGGGAAGATCACCGACTTCTCATCACATTTGAAGATGACAATATGGCGCATCATGGAATTGAGCGCTTGCGCAAAGTTCCCGGCGTTGCCTATGTGGCCGTTGCCGAGCAGACAAATCCAGATCTCGACTCAATCATTGACACTGGCTCACGATTGATGCGTACCGTGGAATTTCATAGCTTCCGCGTTCGCGCCCGGCGATCACAAAAATCGTTACCTTTCCGCTCGGTCGACATCGGACGTCAACTTGGGGCTCGAATCTGGACCGATGCTACCGAAAATGGCCGCAAGGTGAAAGTTGACCTCTCAAATGCTGAGGCTACCTGCTATGTAGATGTCACAACTTCACGAGCCTTACTCTATCGCGAAAAAATTCCTGGAATGGGAGGCCTTCCGACAGGCTCAGCCGGTAAGCTCACCTGTCTTCTCTCGGGAGGGTTCGACTCTGCTGTCGCCGCATACAAGGTCATCAAGCGTGGTGTACGCCTTAGCTTTGTACATTTCTGGGGTCGTGCTGTAGAACCTGGAGAAGGAAGCTCACCGGTGGCACGAAAACTGGTACGGACCTTAACACCCTATCAGGGTCGTTCTCGGTTCTATTTGATACCTTTCGATGAGATTCAGCGCGAAATTGTTGTCGCGGCACCGCAGGACTACCGCATATTGCTCTACCGTCGGATGATGCTACGGATCGCTGAGCGGATTGCCTATAGAGAGCACTCTCATGGTTTGGTGACGGGGGACAGCATATCGCAAGTCGCATCACAAACATTGAAAAACATGGAGGCAGTCGGATCGGTAGCTAGTCTGCCAATCTATAGACCAGTGGTCGGTGATGACAAACAAGAGATTCTCGATCTGGCGCGACACATCGGCACATATGAAATTTCGTGTGAACCATTTTCTGACTGTTGTCCGATGTACCTTCCCAAAAGTCCAAAAATTCATTCAACAGCGGCGGAACTAGACAACATCGAAGCAGATCTCCCAATTAAAGATTGGGTAACCAAAGGCCTTCGAGCAGCCAGCAAAGAAGTGTACGAATGGCGTGCTGGAGAAGTTACCCTGTTGAAAAAACATAATCATGAGTCTTCACCTCCAATCCGTCGTTGATCGAGCATTTCAGCTTCTGTGGTCTATCGGTCGAACCTGCACAACGATAATCGTGGTGCTGATCACTTCAGCGAATGTGATGCACTCACGGACAAACGGTATAACCACCTTGTCAATCGTTAGCGCTAGCTTTCTCGACAGTGAGGATGGCTACCCCATTCCGACTGGCAGTGTCTTTTATCCCGGCGAGAAGATCCATCTAGAATTCAAACTGACTGGCTTCACTACCGACAAGAAATACCGAATGAGCGTTAACTACCGGATCGATTTTCTTGGACCTTCGGGAGTTCGTTTTTCTCTACCAAGGGCCGGAGAAATCAACGAAGAAATCTTTCCACAGGATGAAGATTGGTTGCCAACGTTACGGGTGTCACCCAGGCTGCCACAATTTGCTGAACCCGGAACCTACGAGGTTACTTTGACAGTCATGGATCGCCTGGCAGGAAATGATGAAACTAGCTTGACTGTCCCGATATTAGTACACGGCGATAATGTTGAAACGAGCACTACCCTGCTCATACGTAACCTAGTTTTCTCACGTGAGCGAGGAGGAGAAGCGCTCTCTACTCCCGCGTATAGCGCTGGGGAAACGGTCTGGGCACGCTTTCACATTACAGGATATTCTTTGGCAGAGGATAACTCCTTCGACGTAGCGTCCTCACTGGAGGTGACAACAGAGAGAGAAAAGGATAACAAGGTGCTATTTCGTTTCACGGCCAGCGGTGAACGAGGGCGCCCTTTCTATCCACGTCGTTGGTTACCCGCGGAGTTTCGTTTAGATCTCGACAAAAATTTGTCGCCAGGGGTTTACACAGTCCTTATTTCAGTACAGGACAGACTTGGAGGCAAGACATTTGAATCACGTCAACACTTTCGCGTCAAATAGAACTACGCATGGGGCTACGAACATTTTTATTTTGCAAATAATTTACCCGAATAGATGTTCCCTGTGGCTCACAAGCCGTATAAGATGAGACGTGTACTCAGACTTGACTGAAGGGACCAGAGCAATCTCCTCCGTTATAGCCTGGACATGTAGAAGAACCCGAAATGACTCAACCAAGGAGGCCAATTAAAGTTGAAGTGGGTTGATTACGAAAGTCCTGAATCAGTTGAAGGTGTGATCGAGCTTCTCACTGACAGTAGTGGACATTGCAAGATCATGGCCGGCGGAACCGATGCCTTGGTTCAGCTTCGCGTGGGTCGCAGCGATGCTGATGTCATAGTTGACATCAAAAAAATACCCGAGCTAATGGAGATTAAGTTTGACTCGTCGACGGGTTTAACACTAGGCGCAGCGGTCCCTTGCCATCAAATTTATGAAAACACTGCTATCCAGAACGTCTTTCCAGGCTTGGTCGACAGCACATCATTGATCGGTGGAACCCAGATTCAAGGCCGTGCTTCAGTGGGAGGCAACCTTTGCAATGCTGCTCCAAGTGCTGACGCAATTCCGATCTTAATAGCTTATGAGGTGACCTGCCTGATTGCCGGCCCCGAAGGTAGGCGTAGTGTTGCCGTAGAAGATTTTTGTACAGGGCCAGGAAAAAATATTCTCGGGAAAAACGAAATATTGGCATCCCTACACTTTCCATTACCAGAGAAAAATTCCGGTGCGTGTTATCTACGCTTCATTCCGCGAAATGAGATGGATATAGCTGTAGCAGGAGTAGGCGTGAAGGTGGTTGTCGAGAACGACACTTTCAAATCGGCGCGAGTAGCTCTGGCATCAGTGGCCCCTACACCGCTCTTCGTCCGGGAAGCGGGAGAGATACTAACTGGCCAGTCAGTTAATGATGCAAACATCAACGAGGCAGCACGAATAGCAAAATCAGCAGCTAAGCCGATTACAGATATGCGTGGCACAGCTGAATATCGCAAGCATCTGTGCGAAGTACTTACAAGACGCAGTCTTCAGACCGCCATCGCTCGAGCCCGAGGAGATCAATCTTAAGATGCCTAGCAAAACACGAGTTGTAACTACGATCAATGGTGAAGAAACGGAGTTTCTTTGTGAGCCACGGCAGAGCCTACTCGAGTGCCTACGTGATGTCCTGGGATTGACCGGAACCAAGGAAGGGTGCAACGACGGAAATTGCGGTGCATGTACAGTTATGCTGGACGGTCGCATCGTGACCTCGTGCTTGGTGCTGGGAGTAGAAGCCCAGGGGTCTCAAATTATAACGGTAGAAGGTATAGCAGCTGGCCAAGAACTTGATCCACTTCAACAGGCTTTTTTGGAAGGTGCTGCGCTGCAGTGTGGCATCTGTACGCCGGGTTTCTTGGTGGCAGCAAAGGCGCTGTTAGACCGCGAGCCTAATCCAAGTGAAGAACGGATTCGCTTTTGGCTAGCAAATAATCTTTGCCGCTGCACTGGTTACGACAAAATCATCCGTTCAATTCAGAAGGTAGCGGCTGACAGACAAGAGGCTAACACATGAGCACGAGAAGCTATGAACCTAATGTAGTGCTATCAAAGAAACAGTACAGAGTGCTCGGAACCAGACCAGTACGCCACGATGGTGCCGACAAAGTTACAGGCCGTGCGATCTACGGGGCCGACATACAATTAACAGGACTACTACACGGTGCAATCTTACGCAGCCCACACGCACATGCGAGGATCAAATCGATTGATACGTCGAAAGCCAAATCTCTGCCAGGCGTAAAAGCGGTTACAACATCGAAGGATTTCCCGGAAGTTGGCAATAAGATAGCTCCATCAGGAGCAGGAGGGGCAGGGCCAGCTCCGCTGAAGAAAGTCCAGAGCAATATACTGGCTATGGATAAAGTCCTCTATAAAGGCCACGCGATTGCAGCTGTGGCAGCTACAAATATCCACGTTGCTCAAGAAGCAATCGAACTAATAGAGGTTGATTACGAGATTCTTCCTCCTGTTTTAACCGCTCTCGACGCGATGGAGAAAGATGCACCGATCCTTCACGATGACCTAAAGACGATCGAACTTGACGAACAAACGAATACTGTCAGTAACGTTTCAAACCACTACCAATTCAAACTCGGTGACGCCGACAAGGGATTCGAGAAAGCAGACATCGTCATTGAGCGAGAATTCGATACTGCTACTGTGCACCAGGGCTATATCGAACCGCATGCGGGGACCGCGCTTTGGAACAACGATGGTCGTGTCCACGTTTGGTGTAGTACTCAGGGGTCATTTACAGTGCGCAGCGTAACGGCACTGGTCCTCGACCTACCTGAGTCCAGTGTCAAAGTTACACCCTTAGAGATTGGTGGCGGATTTGGGGGAAAAATTCCCGTCTACTTGGATCCGGTTGCCGCATTACTCTCGAAAAAGTCTGGCAAGCCAGTCAAGATTGTCATGAGTCGGCAAGACGTCCTTGAAGGATCGGGACCAACTCCGGGGTCTCATATGAAAGTGAAGATAGGCGCCACCAAAGACGGTAATCTCGTAGCTGCACAGGCCGTGTTGGCTTTTGAAGCGGGAGCGTACCCAGGCGCTATGGTCGTTCCGGCCGGGATGTGTGTCTTTTCGGCCTATGACATAGAGGATGTAACCGTCGACGGTTACGACGTGGTTGTAAATAAACCTAGCACAGCAGCATATCGAGCTCCAGGAGCACCCAACGCAGCATTTGCCACAGAAACGGTGATTGACGAGATAGCACAGAAGTTACAAATTGACCCGATCGATTTTCGAAAGAAAAATGCCGCTACCGAAGGAACTCGACGTGCAGATGGACCGAAACATCGACGTATCGGATGCACAGAATTGCTTGAAGCGATGGAGGAGCACCCACATTACCAATCGCCACTTGAGGGATCAAACCGCGGACGCGGGGTAGCAATCGGCTTTTGGTTTAACGTCGGCTTTCAATCGAGTTGCGCCATCAGTGTCAATCCCGATGGGACAGTAGCACTAGTAGAAGGATCCACGGACATCGGTGGAACTCGCACCTCGGTATCGATGCAGGCAGCAGAGGTTCTTGGTTTAAAGATACAGGACGTTCAACCTACAGTCGTTGACACAGATTCGGTGGGATACACAGATCTCACTGGTGGTAGTCGCGTTACTCATTCCACAGGTATGGCTGCCATTCAAGCTGCTGAAGATATCAAACAGCAGATGATCAAACGAGTGGCTAAGCTATGGGACACCGAATTTGATCAGATCGAGTTTGACGATGGCACATTTCGCCTGAAGTCGGACCGAGATAAACAGTTGAGCTTCAAAGAAGTTGCCGCGAAAGCAGCCTCGACCGGCGGTCCTATCGTGGGAAGAGCAACAGTCAACCCCGGTTCTGCAGCTGGTTCATTTGCAGGAAATATAGTTGATGTTGAAGTTGACCCCGAAACGGGAAAAACCACGGTATTGCGGTTTACCGCATTTCAGGATGCAGGCAAAGCTATTCACCCTAGTTACGTCGAAGGCCAAATGCAGGGTGGCAGCGTGCAAGGTATTGGCTGGGCGCTTAATGAGGAGTATTACATGACTCCTGACGGGGTTATGGCCAATTCGAGCTTGCTGGATTACCGTACACCGACCAGTCTAGATTTACCGATGATCGATACGGTAATCGTGGAGGTAGCGAATCCGGATCATCCTTTTGGCGTTCGTGGCGTTGGAGAGGCAAATATAGTTCCCCCGACCCCAGCAATTGCAAATGCAATTCACAACGCACTTGGCGTAAGACTTCGAAAATTGCCCATGAACCCAGTAAGAGTAATGGAAGCGATCTGGGAAAAGAACGGTTCGAATTAGTACGAATGAGATGGGCTCAGTACGATAACGCTCAGTGACTGATTATGTCCTCTCTACTCACTCACTAACATGGCGACAGTATTCATTCCCTCAATGATGCAACGGCTGACAAGTCACAAAGAATCCGTAGAGGTGCCTGGAAGTGACGTTCGTGAATTGATCAAAAACTTAGATGCGCTCTACCCAGGATGCAAAGACTTGCTTGTTGACAACATGGAACTGAAACCGAACATCTCGGTAGCGGTAGATGGGATGCTAAGCCAAATGGGCTTACTGGCAGAAGTTACCGAGGACAGCGAAGTCCACTTTGTTGCAGCCCTGGCAGGAGGTAAGTCTTGCAGGTAAACTACCGCCTAGCCCGGCTTGACCGAGGCGGTCACATATGATGTCTATAGCTTCCCCTGTCCTTTAGCAACAATGACATCGAATTCCTCTTGTGAGACAGGCATGACTGAAAGGCGACTCTGACGTATGAGAGCCATTTCCTGGAGTCGCTCGTCAGCCTTAATGTCAGCAAGTGTAACGGGGTTTTCAAAAGCCTGTACAGGCTCCAGATCAACTACGACCCACCGTTCGTCATCCGTAGTTGGATCTTGATAAAACTCTTTGATTACTTTTGCAGTACCAACAACAGCCAAACCTTCATTGCTGTGATAGTAGAGTACAAGATCACTCTGCCTCATAGCTTTGAGATTATTGCGTGCCTGGTAGTTACGGACACCGTCCCAATAGGTAGAACCATCTTTAGTAAAATCGTCCCATGAGTATTTGAATGGCTCAGATTTAACTAACCAATAGTTTTTCGTTTCAGGTTTGGTCATGACTTTACATCTCTAGGTAGTTGCTCATTAGGTGTTTTCGGCCTTGCCATCGAGCAATCCTACAGCAGAGATAATCGCTTGGCAAAAGGCTGGCAGATCTCCAGGGACTCTGGATGTGACCAGATTCTGATCAACGACAACCTCGTCATCTACATAGCTGGCACCAGCGTTCACAACGTCGTCCTTAATGGAATGAAATGCAGTGACTCGGCGACCTCTGAGAACTCCGGCAGAACAGAGCATCCAGGGACCATGACAAATTGCACCTATAACTTTCCCTGCCTGATCCGAATCAGCAACCAAACCTACAAACTGTGGATTGCGACGCATGTAGTCAGGCGCCCATCCACCGGGAATAATCAGAACGTCGAAATCCTCTACGGAAACATCGTCGATAGCGCGGTCAGCCTCAACTGGGTAACCCATCTTGCTCTTGTAGGTCGTGCCAGCTTCTGTGCCTATTGTGAAGACTTCTGCGCCGGCCTCACGCATTCGGAGCAGTGGGTACCACACTTCCAGTTCTTGATAGTAGTTGTCCACGAGCACCGCAACGCATCTACCAGTCAGTTCTTCAGGCATCAAACTCTTCTCCTAAGCTATACGTAGCCAGACTCTCCCGATAAACTCCCAAGCCACTAGGGTAGCGCAAGGCTGCTTAAGAACGCCCGTATGTCCAGTATCAAGTTGAACACACTCTAAACAGTCGATCAGTCATCCACTGGAACCTACTAGTTGCATCTTTATTACAGTGCATAGCTAAACCAATAACGCACCACAATATAGAGCGTTTACGTGAAATAAAAAGCGCACTATCTTGTACATGAGTAGACAACAAAAGATTTTTTTGCCGCAGAGGGGCTTTTCCACTTGACAAATCAACCGTTTAGGGTCAACCTTGAAATGGTCAGTCGTGGTTAAAAGTGGTTAAAAGTGGTTAAGTGATACCACTGAAACGAGCGTTGTAGATAAATGATCCTGTTCCGTGGCACACAAACAAGCAAGGTTGACGCCAAAGGACGCCTGAAGTTACCTGCGCGAGTAAGGCAACGCTTCGAAGAAGCATACAAAGATCGCAGTGTGTTCGTTACGAGTATAGATGGTACAGCAGTTAAGATTTTTCCTCTCAAAGAATGGGAGGTCGTTGAGGTGAGATTATCCGAAAAATCCACTGATAACAGCGAAATTGATGGCGAAGTCAAGGATAAGATTTTGTTCCAGGCCAACAAATATGGTTCTGAAGAGACCTTGGATAACCAAGGACGCATGCTTGTACCCGCGATTTTGCGGGAAACCGCGGGTATGAGCGGTGAGGTGCGGATGGTGTGGCAGTCTAATCACTTATTTGTGCTAAATGCGACCCGATTCGAACAGGAAGCCGAGAGTAAGTCATTGAGCGCAGAGGACTTCCGTCATGCCGCCAATCTAGGGATTTAATGATTGAGACACAAATCTGTTCTAGTGCAAGAAGTGATCGATTACCTAAAGGTCGACCCGAAAGGTGTTTACCTGGATTTGACTTTTGGTCGAGGAGGACATACAGCTGCCTTGCTAGACAGGTTGACGACAGGCCGTGTGATCGCCTTAGACAGGGACAAAAGCGCGATCGAGGCTGGACATGAGCGTTTCATGAATGAATCAGGGAAATTGCAGTTGATGTGTGAAAAGTTCAGTTCAGTTTCCGAGATAGTACGTGAGCCAGTTCAGGGCATCCTGGCCGATTTAGGGATTTCGCGTGACCAGATTGAAGATGCTAACAGGGGTTTCAGCTTTCAAAGACAGGGACCATTGCGAATGACGATGGACGCTAAGCAAGCCCTGACAGCAAAAGAGATCGTAAATCATTACGACGAACGACAGCTTGCCGACCTGATTTATCAGTTCGGTGAGGAAAGGAGGAGCCGCAGAATCGCTAGAGCCATAGTCCGGGAACGGCCTATCCGTGATACGACCCACTTGGCGGAGGTCGTGGAGAAAGCCGTTCCTCGGACATCCTTTCGGCAGCGACACAAGAGTCAGATTCATCCTGCAACCAGGACATTTCAGGCTATTCGGATAGCTGTTAATGATGAAATTGGCGAAGTTGAGAAACTTTTAGCGACAGCTCCTTTGATGTTAGCCCCTGGAGGACGCATGACGGTGATTAGTTTTCATTCACTCGAAGACAGAGTTGTTAAGCACAGTTTTCGACAGTGGAACACACGAGGGGTTCTGGAGGTTCTTACGCGCCGCATTGTGCGTCCCTCCACAGAAGAAATAGCAGGCAATCCGGCTAGCCGAAGTGCCAAGCTTCGAGCAGCCGAAAGGACTGAACTTGAATGGCCACAGTAGAATGCATAGCTCCCAGACTGGCACCATCTTCACAAATTGAAGAGCGCCCTGAGGTAGAAGTAAAACACCCCAACGTGGTAGAGTTCGGCCCGGATAGCCCCAACCCCCAAGCAGCAAGATCTTTTCCCTCGCTAACTAATAACTCAGGGAATGGAGGTTTTGTTTATGACGGGGTTCGCGCGGGACGAGATGTTCGAGCCGGGCTCTCTCGTCGATCAGCTGCAGTAACCGCCTTGCCAATGGAAGATGTTTGCTTCTATGTGAAGGAGGTTGACAACACTCGACTGCGGCGAAAAGTCGACCCAGCGGACAAGAGCATGATGAGAAACCTGGTTATTCTGGGCATCTTTGCAGTCTTGTTCTGCTTGACTTCTTTTGGGCCGGTAGCAGCAAAACGTCAGTCTGGTTACAGGCTTCGAAACCTGAACAACCAATATCAAAAGTTACAAGTAGTCAACAGTCAACTGAAAGATCGCCGGGCAAAGCTAAGTAACGTACACCGTGTGCAGGGTCTGGCAAGGGCCCGAGGGTTGTCGGCAGCCCCGCCGGAACGTTACGCCTGGCAGGATCGTACAATCAGACCGTCCTCGGGCGGTTCAGAATTGGCTCGTAACCAACCGACTCCTCAACCTTGAAAAAGATGAGGAAGGCAAGTCTCGATATAGACGAGATGAGCTAAGAGGAATCGGAAGATGAGCAGTAATGGCAACCAGCGATCAGACCAAAAAGAAAGATCCTTTCTGGAAATGGAAACTTCAGTTTCCGAAAACCTCTTCACGTAAGCAATCACAACCAAGTCGCCCAGCTACGTTGCTGCGGTTACTTTCGTTTGGTTTCATTTCAACTCTATGGTTCAGCCTGGCCCTGATACGTTTGTGGGATTTTCAGATCCTACGGGTAGATCACTTCTTGCAGAAAGCAAAGAAACAACACGAAGGCGTTGTCGAGATCCGTGCCGCCCGTGGGGATATCTACGATCGCTCGGGAGAAAAACTTGCCTTTAGTACTCCGGTTGACTCAATCGGCGTTTTCCCTCGGCGTGTACCTAATCCGCAACTAACCGCATCTCTATTGGCTGAAGTGCTCGATGAACCTGAGGATGTGATCTACAAAAAACTGACAAGAAATCGGTTCCAATGGGTCAAGAGACTGGCCGAACCTGGTGAAACAGCTCGCATTCGAAACTTACGGCCAGCGGGCATTCATTTCGAAAAAGAAAACAAACGCTCCTATCCACACGGCGCTATCGCATCTCACCTGCTTGGGGCAGTTGGTATCGACCATACTGGGCAAGCAGGGATTGAGCAGTTCTTTGAAAAGACTCTGCAAGGCCGCCCTGGCTTACGGCTGGTGCAATTCGATGCCAAACGAAATTATTACGCTAGCCGTGTAATTGATGAGCCAGTCCCTGGTGCAGATCTTTTCTTGACTATCGACCACCGGGTTCAGGTTCTCGCTGAGCGAGAGTTGGGGCGTGCAATGACTGAGACACAATCGATTGCCGGGTCAATTGTTGTAATGGACCCTAATAATGGTGATCTGCTCGCAGTGGCCAATCGTCCCACGTTCAATCCAAACCAACGCGTTAGAGGATCTGACGAGTTAAAGCTGAGACACAACTATGCTCTGAGTCACTTGATAGAACCCGGCTCAAGCTTCAAGATTGTCACAATTGCAGCAGCGCTTGAGGAAGGACTAGCAACACCCGACGAAGTGTTAGATTGCCAAATGGGTGGCATTTATGTGGGATCAAGAACAGTACGCGATCATAAACCATTTGGTGACTTATCGGTTAGCGAAGTTCTTGCAAACTCGAGCAATGTCGGCACAATTAAACTTGGGCAACGCCTAGAGCCAGAACGGCTTTACTCCTACGCACGAAACTTTGGCTTTGGGGAAAGAACCGAATTGCCATTACCAGGAGAATCTGCGGGGATACTTCGTCCTCCGGAGCAATGGACCCCTGACTCGATGGGCTCCATCCCAATTGGTCAAGAGATTGGCGTGACAACAATTCAGCTGGCACGTGCAGTGTCAGTAATTGCCAACGGCGGAATGTTAGTTAGCCCCGCGCTCGTTCGGTCAATACAACATCCAGGAAAGTTAGACGAGCTTCTTCCGCGCGCAATCCCGAAACGTGTAATCTCTCCAGAAACTGCCGCAAAAATGCGAGCGATGATGGAGGGAGTTGTCCAGAACGGAACGGGAAGACTCGCCCATACACAAGGGTATCGCGTCGGTGGAAAAACTGGCACTGCCCAAAAAGTGGATACAGAAACAGGAGCATATTCAAAGACATCGTATCTGCCAAACTTTGTTGGGTTTGCGCCAGTCAACGACCCTTCAATTGTGGTTGTAGTGGTTTTGGATTCACCAGTTGGACAGTATTATGGAGGTATCGTTGCAGCACCCTTGTTCCCTACTGTGGCAATGCAAACATTACGTTTCCGAGACGTACCACCCGAATTGCCAGTTCCATCTAGAACAACAGCAAACATCGAAGTCACAGAAGAGGTTCTGATGGATTTCACATCCCCATCTATCGACGATGCAGGGACTTCCGAGATGGCTATGGAAAACAGAAAACCAGAGGATGATGTTGTATGGATAACAACTCCCCAAGCATCAGCGTCAAAGCAGAAAATGCCCACGGACCACACATCCTTGAGCTTGCGCAGACCGTACGCAGTGCCTACTACGGCAGGTAACATCCTACACAAAACGGCCATTACGTTGAGCGTCGCGTCGCGTGTCGTCCCCGATTTTCAGGGGATGACCGTGCGTCAAACCGTAGCTCTGGCCGCCAAATCTGATTTCGATATCGACCTTAAGGGCACAGGATTCGCTCAAAACCAACAACCTCCTGCAGGATCCCCTGCTCCGCCGGGGCAACGCATCGAAATTCAGTTTTCAAACTCTCGGATCGCAGTACAAGGGGGCCGATGACGGTAAAGACGTTACTTGGAGAACATATAGTGCAAACGTCGTGCGGCAACCAGGAGGTTGTAGGGATGCAGTACGACTCGCGTCACCTAAGCAAAGGAGAAGTTTTCTTTGCGTTTCCTGGAGAACGAGTGGACGGACACGAGTTCGTGGATGCTGTCGTTCAGTCCGGTGCCGCTGCCATAGTCAGCGAACGTATAGCACCGGAACACGTAGCGGCACGATGGGTCCAAGTAAAGCATGGCCGAAAAGCGCTTGCTGCCGCAGCTTTGGCATTTTATAAGCGTCCAGATCGCCAACTAAAATTGATCGGAGTTACCGGCACAAATGGCAAAACTACGACTGTGTGCCTGATTGACTCCATCTTTCGCGCTGCGGGGATAGTCACGGCACGTATTGGTACGATTAACCACACGATCAAGGGTCGACAGGTGAGTGCTGTCAACACAACACCGGAATCACTTGATCTTGTACGTTATTTCGACGAGTTACTTCAGCAAAATGGTACACACGCCGTACTAGAAGTTTCTTCACACGCACTCTCCCTGGGAAGAGTCCATGGAATGGATTTTGATACGGCTGTATTTACAAATTTATCACGTGACCATCTCGACTTTCATCACAGCATGGCAGCCTATCAACAGGCCAAAAAAAGCCTATTCGAAGGAGCGGGAGGAGTTAGTCCTAGGTTCACCGTCATCAACCGAGACGATGCAATTAGTGGAGAACTTCTGAGTATAAACGGGCCTTCTTCTTTGAGCTATGGAATGTCGCCGGACTGTGCAGTGCGACCGAGTCATATACAGGCCGACTTCTCAGGGTTGAGGATGCGAGTCGAGACACCAAGTGGTCAGTGTGAAATAGCATCCACTCTACGTGGCGAATTTAACGTACAGAACATCTTAGCAGCAACCGGTGTAGCTATTCGCTATGGCATTTCCGTGGACGTTATTTCGCGCGGAGTTGAAAAATGTGAACTAGTGGCAGGCAGGTTCGAGACTGTCAGTGCGGGGCAGCCATTTCTCGTGATTGTCGATTATGCACACACTCCCAATGCATTGGAAAGCTTAATCAGAGCTGTGCGATCACTGCTGAGAACAGAAAAAAGTCGTGGCCGGATATTAACTTTGTTCGGATGTGGTGGCGATCGTGACCGGGGAAAACGCCCGACTATGGGAGAAGTTGCCGGAAAGCTAAGTGACCTCGTGGTCCTTACATCGGACAATCCTCGCAATGAGGATCCCCTAAACATAATCAACGACGTTCTCGTCGGACTACGGAAAGTGGATGTCAGTTATGAACTAGAATCGGACCGACGTGAAGCAATCCGTAAAGTCCTGACATCGGCACGACAAGGCGATGTCGTACTGTTGGCCGGCAAAGGGCACGAGACTTATCAAGTACTTGGTCACGAGAAGACATTCTTTGACGATAGAGAAACAGCTCGGGAAGTTCTGAGCGAAATGGGTTATAGAGCTTGATTCAGAAGTATGTGAAGTGTGACGGATGAAATTTAAGCTTTCGAAAATTGCAGATTGTCTCGAAGTGGAAACTCCACTCAAGGACCGGGAGATAACCGGATACTCAATAGATACGCGCACAATCCGGACCGGTGACCTTTTTTTTGCAATCCGAGGTACAGTTCAAGATGGTCATCAGTATGTACCGGCTGCATTCGAAAACGGAGCATCTGCTGCGGTAGTTCGGACTACCTGGGCGGTGGAACATGAAACCAACGGACCCATATTAGCAGTCCCGGAACCATCTCACGCACTTAGCCAGCTGGCCTGTCATAGCCGTCTAGACTGGGGGAAACCACTCGTTGCCATTACTGGAAGCAATGGCAAAACAACGACCAAAGAGTTGACAGCTGCAATACTCGAAACAAGATATAAAGTCGCTAAGTCATTGGGAAATCTCAACAATGAGTTAGGTTTGCCGCTTTCGTTGTTGCGATTTGATGAAAAATCCGAGGTCGGAGTAGTTGAGATGGGTATGAATCACATGGGAGAAATCCGAAGATTGACCAATATTGCGGCACCATCAATCGCAGTGGTGACAAATGTCAATGCTGTCCATCTTGAACACTTCTCTTCAGTGGATGAAATTGCCTCAGCGAAACGCGAGTTGATAGAACAGCTGCCAAATAGTGGAACAGCTATCTTAAACAATGATGACCCACGTGTAGCCTCTTTTAGGGCAGCACACTCTGGTCCAGTAATCACGTTCGGGATTGAACAACCAGCTGACTTCCAGGCTGTCAACGTCGAAACTTTTGGGGCTCAAGGGGTTCGGTTTGTCTTAAAGGTCGGAATAGGGCGCCAGAGAAAGAGGCTGCAGTTTGAAAGCCCCCTTCCTGGTCGACACAATATCTCGAATATTTTGGCAGCGCTGGCAACAGCGTCAACTCTCGATATTGACGCAGAACAAGCGCACAACCTAATTGCCAGTTTTCAACCGAGAAAAATGAGGGGGGAGATATCACACATTGGCGGCATCACTTTACTCGACGACTGCTATAACTCTAATCCTCAGGCCCTTTCAGAAATGTTGACGGTTCTGAAAGAAACATCAGCGACACGACGTATAGCAGTCTTGGGTGAGATGTTAGAACTAGGCTCAGAAACACCCGCTCTTCACGCTGAGTCCGGCCGCAAAGTGGCGGAAGCAAGTATCGATCTCCTCATAGTGATAGGTGAGGTAGCACGAAAGGTGGCTGTCGGGGCAACAGAAGAAGGGTTCCCACCAAATGCGGTTTTTTATTTTGAGGATGTTATGGCAGCTAGTTCCTTTCTCGTGGACACACTGGAATGTGGAGATGCCGTACTACTAAAGGCTTCAAGACGAGTTGGCTTAGAGCAAGCTTTGGAAGCAATAAAACAAAACTTAGAAACACCCAGGACTGGTAAATAAATGTTGTATTACTTACTCTACGAGGAGTTATTTTCGTTTTTTAGTCCACTCCGGATATTCAGCTATATCACTGTCCGAACGGCTGTCGCAGGCATGACAGCGCTCCTATTGGGGTTGCTGCTCGGCCCGTGGCTAATTCGGAAGTTGAAAGAATTTCAAATTGGGCAACACGTCCGCGATGATGGGCCGGAATCTCATCATCAAAAAGCTGGGACGCCGACCATGGGAGGCTTGCTAATCTTCGTTTCGATTGCACTGCCGACGTTGCTGTGGGCAGATCTCCGCAATCTGTATGTTTGGTTAGCACTACTCGGCTTGACGGGGTTTGCCGGGATCGGCTACTTGGATGATTACGCCAAAATTCGCCGTGGATGCAATCTAGGTCTACGCGCAAGGACCAAGATTGCACTGCAACTTCTGTTGACATTAATAATTGGCGGCATTCTCGCCAAACTGTACAGCATAGGTGAATATGATCCACGTATTGTCTTACCTTTTTTTAAGGATTTGAGGCCAGACCCTTTGATCGAATCATTTCTTGCCAACGAGTATACATACCCACTAGCATTCTGCATCTTTTTTGCTTTCCTGTTCTTGGTCCTAGTGGGGTCGTCAAATGCGGTCAATCTTACTGATGGATTAGATGGGTTAGCGATTGGATTGACCGTAATTTGTGCCGGTGCATTGACGGTATTAGCTTATGTGGCCGGACATCGTGAATTCGCTGAATATCTTGACATAGCCAGTGTGCCAGCAGCATCAGAATTAACCATTTTCTGTGGTTCCATGGTGGGGGCAAGTTTGGCGTTCCTCTGGTATAACTCACACCCTGCAGAGATTTTCATGGGAGATGTCGGCTCATTGGGATTAGGTGGAGCTTTGGCAATGGTGGCTGTCCTAATTAAGCAGGAGATTCTCCTGCTATTTGTTGGTGGCGTATTTGTTGTAGAAGCTCTTTCAGTGATATTACAAGTCGGAAGTTTTAAATTACGTGGAAAAAGAATCTTTAAAATGGCTCCACTTCATCATCACTTTGAACAGATCGGCTGGCCAGAATCAAAGATCATTACTCGCTTTTGGATTGCCGGCCTAATTTGGGCTCTTTTTGCGGTGAGTACGCTTAAATTACGATGAAAGTTGAAGGCAAGAGAATCCTGGTGGTCGGATTGGGCAGATCCGGACAAGCAGCCGTGCGGTTTCTCTGTAGCCGTAATGCAATTGTTACAGCAATCGACAAAAAACCATCTGGACAGTCGGACGAACTTTCAGAAACTCTATCTAAGCTAGGAGCAGACGTCTATTGGGGTAATCACCCGATGCAACTATTCACTGCACAGGATTTAATTGTCCCTTCACCCGGTGTTCCCTGGAACTTGCCAGAACTACAGGAGGCACGCATAAAAGGTGTGTCTGTCGCGGGTGAATTAGAGATTGCATCTGATTACTTGTCTGGTCGGGTCTTGGGTGTGACAGGCACTAACGGCAAGACCACCACTACAGCACTGATAGGACACATCCTCAAAGTGGCTGGCCAAAAGGTTGCAGTTGGTGGCAATATTGGCCGCCCAGTGCTTTCGATGATTGAAAGTGCGACCGCCGAGATGTGGAATGTGTTGGAACTCTCTAGTTTTCAACTCGAAGCTACAACTAGTTTCCGTAGTGATATCGGGGTTGTTCTCAACATAACTCCTGATCATCTAGATCGTCACGGAACTTTCGAATCTTACAGAAAAGCAAAATATCGTATAGTTGCAAACCAGACTTCAGAGGACGTACTCATTGTCAATAGAGATGACGAAATCTGCCGTGGATTCGCAGATAGTGCACACAGTCGCGTAACTTGGTTCAGTAGAACACTCTGCCTCAACGAGGGTGTGTGTTCTCGAAATGGCTTAATCTTCTGTGATGGTGTGCGTGTCACAGAAGATCAACTCCCGATCCGAGGCAAACACAACTTAGAAAATGCTCTGGCCGCAGTCGCAGCCTGTCGTCGAATAGGAATAAAGTTGCCACAGATTGCCAAGGGCTTGCAGAGCTTTCGCCCAGTTGAACATCGCCTTGAATTCGTACGTAAATGTAACGGTATCGAATACTACAACGACTCCAAAGCGACCAACGTCGATGCGGCAGTAAAATCGATTGAATCTTTTGACGGAAGAGTGTGGGTTATTTTGGGTGGCAAAGACAAAGATAGTGATTATCTCCCATTGCGAGCCGCATTGAACTCAAAGACCCAGGTGGGATTGTTGATTGGAGCAAGTGCTCAGAAAATCAAGGAGCAACTGGGGAATTCCGTTGAGGTAAGGGATCTTGAGACGCTAGAGAAAGCAGTGATATACGCACATAAAAATGCCCAGCCGGGCGATACCGTTTTATTAGCTCCAGCATGTGCAAGTTTTGATCAATTTGCTAGTTACGAGGAGCGTGGAACATGTTTCAAGAATCTTGTCGCAATGCTATGAAGGAAATTTATGCCTAAACCTCTTAAGTGCGATCGCCTACTATGCGCAGTCATTTTGGGATTGACATTCTTTGGAGTTGTGATGGTATTCAGTGCGACCACAGGGAGCGCAGATGGGTCGATGCTATTTGTATTCAAGCAGTTGATTGCAATCGGTGTAGGGCTACTGGCAATGCGCATCTTAATGTTCTTCGACTATCACCGTTTGGGTGAAACACGTACGGTTTTCTTTTTTTTAGGCCTTGTTATCACCTTGTTGTGCGTTGTTTTGTTTGCAAGTCAAACAGCAAATACAAACCGCTTTCTAAGAGTTTGGTTTTTCTCGATTCAACCTTCCGAATTTGCAAAATTAGCGATTGTTCTTTTCTTGGCGCATTACCTGGTAAAACGCAGAGGCCGAGTGCACGATTGGAGCACATTAGGTACTGCTGGATTGGTGACTACCTCTCTATGCGCATTGATAGTGGGCGGGCGAGATCTTGGAACCGCTGTACTGGTCATGGTTATAGCTCTAACCATCTTCTGGATAGCAGGTTTAAGTGTTCACTATTTTGTAATTACGATTGGCGCAGCCATTGCTCTGATGGTCTCGGCAGTCTTGATTGAACCCTATCGCATGGAACGTGTTACGACATTCATGAATCCTGAAAAAGATCTACTAGGGGCTGGTTACCAAATACATCAGTCTCAAATAGCAGTAGCTACGGGTGGATGGCTTGGCCAAGGTCTCATGTCAGGCAAACAAAAGATGGATTTCCTGCCAGCAGCACACAACGATTTTATTTTCGCCGTAATCTGCGAGGAGATGGGCTTCCTAGGAGGTGCAGCAGTAGTTATCGCATTTCTTGTCATCCTTTGGCGCGGTATTGTGATCGCTTTTAGAGCAGCAGACCCGATGGGAAGATATCTTGCTACTGGAATAACGGCGATGATCGTTTGCCAGGCGATGATCAATCTTGGCGTTGTACTGGCACTATTACCAACCAAGGGGTTACCTCTTCCTTTTATTAGCTATGGAGGGACGGCAGTGGTTACAGCTCTAGCAGCGTCGGGGATATTATTGAACATCAGTCAGCAAACAGAATAGGGAAAGAGATTTCAAGCTCAAATACAGCATACTGTCAGACTTTGGATTACCTAGGTGAAAAACACCACACAACAAAAGACTTTCTTAATCGCGGCAGGAGGCACGGGGGGACATATCATCCCGGGGATAGCTATCGCCAAAGAGTTACTCATGCGAGGACACCGTTGCACTTTTGTTGGCACTCATAGAGGTCTAGAGCACAGATTAGTACCTGAAGCTGGTTTCAAAATTGAATTTGTGAATGTCGGCCCCTGGAATGGAGCTTCACCCGCTAGGAGATTAAAGACTGTACTGCAATTGGCGTCGGGGTTACCTGCAGCAGCATCGATTTTAGAAAAAACAGCCCCAGCCGCGATATTAAGCTTGGGTGGATACACCGCTGCAGCGATTGTGATGACAGCTCTGGGGGCTGATGTTCCAATAGTTGTAATGGAACCAAACGTCAGGCCAGGTCTGGTAAATCGACTAACGGGGCCCTTCGCTACATGGGCTTTGGTGGGCTTTAAAGAAACCATGCGGTGGTTCCCCGAAGCGCGCTGTGAATTAAGTGGCATCCCCATCCGTTCAGAGTTTTTTGACATCCCGCCTCGGACAGTACGATCTCCGTTTACAGTATTGGTTACTGGTGGAAGTTTGGGCGCAAAACGCCTCAATGAGGCCATAGTCAGAGCTGTTGAAATTTGGAGGAACGCTGGGAGCTGGGAGCAGATGAATTTGATACATCAAACTGGCGAGCTAGAGTATGAGAAAATTCGTGCGGCGTTTGCAGGTCTAGAATCTTCCGTGAAACTAATGGCGTTTATTGATGATATGCCCAGAGCGTTTGCAGCAGCAGACATTGTCATCTGCCGTGCAGGTGCCTCTACACTTGCTGAAATTGGCGCAGCTGCGAAACCATCTTTACTGGTCCCCTATTCTTTTGCAACGGACCAGCACCAACTTGCAAATGCGAAGGTCATGACAGATAGTGGTGCCGCACGCTTGATAGTTGACCAAGAATTGGACGGGGAGAGACTAGCACGTGAGGTAACGTTGCTAATGGATGATCCAAAAACCCTGAGATCAATGGAAAGTGCCGCACGACGATTAGCTCGTCCGGGGGCAATAGAAAAAGTAGCTGATAGGCTCGAGTCAGTTGCAAATCTGAGGTCATAAACCTTACTGCTGAGACATTGGAAAGAGACATGTTATTCAAGAACGTAGCAATTCGACATCGGCGTATACATTTTGTTGGGATTGGTGGAGTTGGCATGAGTGGCTTGGCCGAAATCTTATTAAATCTCGGCTATGAAGTAAGTGGTTCGGATATGCAACATTCAACCACCACTAAAAGATTAAGCTCAATCGGAATACAGATCTTCGAAGGACACAACAAAAAAAATGTCGTTGGTACCGATGCCGTTGTTGTCAGTTCAGCAATCCCCACCAATAACTCCGAACGTAGAGCAGCCAGGGAATCCCAAATCCCGATTATTGAGAGGGGTGAATTGTTAGCCGAATTGATGCGCTTACAATACGGAATCGCAATCGCAGGCAGTCATGGCAAAACGACAACAACTTCGATTGCGGCCTCTATTTTGCAGACAGCAAAAATGGACCCGACCGTGATTGTAGGTGGCAGAGTGGATGCACTGGGATCTAACGCAAAACTGGGCAATAGCGATCTGCTGCTCGTCGAATCTGACGAAAGTGACGGGTCGTTTCTAAAACTGGCTCCCATCATGGCAGTATTGACATCAATTGATGCCGAGCATCTTGATCATTACGGATCTCTTGAAAACGTACGGAAATCTTTTCTGGAGTTCGCAAATAAAGTGCCATTCTACGGGTCCGTGATTGCAAGTTCTGATGATCCACAGATTCGACATATTCTTCCACACATCAAGCGTCGAGTAAGAACTTATGGCATTACTTCCGATGCTGACTTGACAGCTTCCAAAATTGAATACTCTCACCTAGCCAGCCAATTCGAACTTTGCTATCAGGGAAAGAACATAGGGGCGTTTCAAGTGCGAGGGGCCGGCCAACATGACGTGCAAAACGCGATGGCGTCGGTACTTATCGGCCTAGAATTGGAGTTAGCTGTCGACTCTATCCGCGAAGGACTTTTCGCCTTTAGTGGAGTGGATCGCCGCTTTCAAGTTCGTGGCACAAGCAGCAATATAACCGTAGTAGATGACTACGCACACCACCCAACAGAAATTAGAGCAACTTTGGCGGCAGCACGGAATTGCAATTTTGCAAATATTCACGTTATTTTCCAGCCACATCGACATACACGAACAAACACACTGCTGCTTGAATTAGCTGCCTGTTTCGAGGATTGTGACCGACTTTACGTCGTTGACATCTACGGAGCGGGAGAACAGCCAATCGGTGGAGTGGATTCAATACGATTGGTAGAAGAGATTAAGGTAGCAGGCCATACCGGTGCCACTTATTGCTCTTCGATGCAGGATGCTTGTACGACTGCCATCGAAAAAGTAACTCCTGGCGATGCTCTCATTACTCTTGGGGCAGGTGATGTCTGGCAAGCGGGAGAGCAGCTACTTTCTCTTCTAGGTGAAAGATGAGACAACTTGTGATTTCAGGTGAATAGTTTCGAACTTCCCAGTAATCACATCGACAGCACAGCGATTGGAGTAAAGTATGCCGAAACGAGAAAATGGATCGCGTGGAACTAGCAAGTACGAGTCTCCGTACCTGAGACGAAAGAAACCGGTACAGGTACGTCGCAATTTATGGCGTGAATCGAGCCCTTGGCTGATGCGAATTGGATTGGGTTCAATGTTGGCAGTAATTAGCGTGTCAATTGCTTTTTCGGTCGAAACCTACCTCCGAAATTCGCCAACATTCAGAATCAACACGAAGAATCCGACGCGGGTGATCGGATTACAACACACTCCAGAAGTTGAAATTAGAAATATTTTCGGGCAGGATCAAAAAACAAGTATTTATGATTTTCCACTCGAAGAGCGCCGTCATGAAATTGAGAGGTTGCCCTGGGTTAAATATGCAACTTTACGACGCAGCTGGCCTAATGATCTTTGGGTACACGTGGAAGAGAGGTCTCCGGTGGCCTTCGTCCGCCTTCCCAATCCACTCAAAAAAAACCGCAGTGAAGTTCTCCAACTGATCGATGACGAAGGAGTTTTTCTCAATCCGCCAGCCGGTAGCCAATTTGTGTTCCCAGTCTTGACCGGTATTAGTTCAACAATGCCAAAGGGAGAACGGATAAAACGACTAAAGGTTTATCGAGAAATGATTTCATCACTCGATGGCTCCGAACCATTTTACAGTTCAAGAATTTCAGAGGTTGATGTTATGGATCCTCGTAACGTGAAAGTGTCGACTGCGTTCGATGGCGAGATGGTCGAACTCCAGATGGGAGAGAAAAACTTCCGGCATCGCTTCACGGTCTTCCTTGAATACTTTGAAACATGGAAAAGGGAGTTTGGGCGTGTGAAATCAGTAGACCTGAGATACAAAGGTGTCGTAGTGACAGAGTAGACAATGGACAAGAAACAGGATCACATAGTTGGGTTGGATCTAGGCAGCGATTGGACTCGCTGTTTTATTGGAACAGAAGAGAATTCCCGATTACGTTTTGTGGGCTCAGGTTGCGCACGTGTAGATGGATGGTCTAAAGGAGTAATCTCCGACCAAGATTCGGTTCTCTCCTCAGTTGATCAGGCCGTACAACAGGCTGAAGAATCAGGAGGGCGATCAATTGAAAGCGTAGTGGTTGGCATTGGTGGAAGTCATGTTGTAGGAAATACGAGTCATACATACGTAAGTTTGCCAGGCGAGGAAAGTGACGTCCGCGCTCAGGACGTCGACGCAGCAGTCGAAGCAGCAGCGCGGACTTCACCCAGTACAGATCGCACAATTTTGCAACTGATCCCACTGGCCTTTGCTGTTGACCAGCAAACAGTGCTGCAGAACCCAGTGGGTATTGCCGGCAGACGGCTGGATGCACATGTTCATGTCATCACCGCACAAACACAAGCTCACAATAACGTTTGCACGGTAGTCAATCGCGCATCACTGGTAGTCCAAGAAACAGTTTTTGAGCCTTTTGCGGCTGCCCAAGCGGTACTCGAAGAACGCGAACGAGAAATGGGCGTTGTCGTGATCGATCTTGGAGCTGGGTCGACGGACCTATTGGCCTATCTCGACAACCAGGTACGTTTAGCCAGCTCAATCCCCGTTGGTGGTGGACACTTCTCCAGTGACGTTGCAACAGTCCTAAAGACATCAAAGAAAGAGGCGGCATCGTTGATCGAGCAATACGGTTGCGCCATTGCTGAACAGACACCCCACAATGTTACGATCGAAGTCCCAAGTATTACAGGAGAATATTCAAAACCACAGTCACGTCGATTATTAAACCAAATCATCGAGGCGCGCGCACGCGAAACTTTCGAACTGATCGCAACGGAACTTCGGCACACACGACTCGAAGATCGCTTGGTAGCTGGAGTGGTCCTAACAGGAGGTTTAGCAGGTTTGAGTGGCATGTGTGACGTAGCAGAAGAAGTTCTTGGAATGACAACCCGTATCGGACTCCCTCCACGGTTAGAGGGAATGCCTGATGCACTAGATCACCCGGCTTGGGCAACCTCGATCGGATTAGTATTGTATGGTCAGCGATTACAGGTCAAAAAACAAGGAAAACGGGACCGTTTGACAGACTGGTTGAAATCACTAATTGAATCGTAAGTCAATCAAAGTCTTGAATCAGATAACGTGCAGAGTTACCCTGGGTAGACACAAAGAGGCCAGTATGGATGAAGACATCGTCAAATTTACATTCGATGAGACTGCAACGACCAATGCTCGCATCAAGGTAATAGGCGTAGGCGGCGCAGGATGTAATGCGGTTAATCGCATGATTGAAGCCGGCGTGGAAGGTCTAGTCTTTGCAGCCGTAAACACAGATGAACAGGCTCTACAAGCCTCCCAGGCGCAAATCAAGTTGCAGCTAGGAATGCGTCTAACTAATGGTCGAGGCGCTGGTTCTGATCCTGAAATCGGCCGAGAGGCTGCACTGCAAGACACAGAACGCCTAATCGAACTTCTGGGTGATTCAGACATGGTTTTCGTTACTGCAGGTTTGGGTGGTGGAACTGGAACAGGAGCAGCTCCCATCGTGGCGTCGCTGGCGAATGAGCTCGGGGCGCTAACAGTGGCAGTCGTCACAAAACCATTCTCATTTGAAGGCAACAAAAGAATGACCATCGCTGAACAAGGTCTGGCAGAACTGGCGGAAACAGTTGATACGGTCGTCACAATCCCTAATGAACGTCTCATTGAAGTAATCGACAGAGGGACAAGTTTCTTCGAGTCTTTCCGTATTGCCGATGACATTCTTCGACGAGCGGTACAAGGCATCAGTGATATCATCACAATCCCGGGAATCATAAATCGTGATTTTGCCGACGTTCGTACCATCATGCAAGGTATGGGTTATGCAGTAATGGGCACAGCGGTCGCAGGTGGGAGCAGTGCTGCAGTTGAAGCCGCTCGTAGCGCCGTAGCAAGCCCACTGCTCGAGGACACGAGCATCGAAGGTGCACAAGGGATTCTGATTAATGTCACCGGATCTTCACAACTGGGGCTTCACGAAGTTCACGAAGCTTCGACAATTGTCCAGAAAGCAGCTGACCCAGAAGCAAATATTATTTTTGGAGCAGTTCTGGACGATGAGATGGAAGATCGTGTGAAAATTACCGTGATCGCGACAGGGTTCCATAGTGAAAATGTCCGTATTAGTAAGAAGGTTTCAGATGCAGCAGCAGTTTCGGCAGCAGAAGTGCGCCCAACATTGCAGCAGGCAGCTGCATCTCGAAACAAGGCGGAAACAGACTATGAAATAGACTCGGGGGCCACACTCGAGGTGCCGGCTACTGAGTTGAAATCTGAGCCCCAACAAGACTATGGACAGAGCCAAAAACAAAATGAACCCGCCGCTGATCCAAACGATCTGGACGTACCAAGTTTCCTGCGTCGTTCTGGAGAGCCATCCTAGGAGAACCCGGGCCTTACTCGACACACTGACACTTATCTCGACCTGGAAGGTTGCCTTGGCAGGTCATCTTTTCTAAGATGGTGGTCGTGCGAGGGTTGTGTCTCTTGCTGAAATTAATTCGTAATTGGTAACCATTCTTATTACTAAATCACTGGTAAACAGGTAGTAACTCATGGCTTTTTTCTTGGAGAAGAAACTCTCTTTATTCACGGCCACCGTTTTGGTGTTGGCCGTCACTCACGCGTGCGCAACTAGAGAACCCCCAGAGGAGGTTTTTGAAACTACAGCAAGTGCGTTCCCTTTCGACGCATTAGCCATGACGCCCATCGCGGCCACGGCAGCAGGCTATCACGAACATACGGTAGGTGCAGACGAAGAAGGCCAGGGAGGCACCACAATCTTGCTGGACGAACTACTGGATGATTATTCCCCGGCAGGTATTCAGAGGCGAGTGGATTTCTATAAAGATTTCCGTAAAAACCTTCACGAACAGATCGAACGAGAAGAACTTGCAGGTGACGCCTGGGCGGACTATGCCGTCCTAGAGAACCACATTGAACGTGAGCTCGTAGAACTGGATAAAATTCGCAGTCACGAACACAACCCAAATATTTATGTTCAACTGCTGGGTACTGCACTGTACACACCTCTGGTACACGAATATGCTCCACCGACAGAACGTTACAGACACATAATCGCTCGACTGGAGAAGGTCCCTGCATTTATCGATCAAGCCAAGCAGAATCTACAGTCGTCTCCTTCGATCTGGACCGAAGTTGCCCAGCAAGGCAATTACGGACTAATACAGCTGATAAAAACTGTCATACCGGCCAATTTGCCGACAGAGCTCGCAAAGGACCACGATCGAGCATCTCAAAAAGCCCTAGTAGCTTTGTCCGGGTTTGGGGATTATCTCGCAAACGATCTTGCGAGGCGCAACAACCACGACTGGCGGTTAGGACAAGAACTTTACGAGTCAAAATTTAAAGCTATGCTGGCCACAAACCAATCCCCGGATGAGGTTTTGGCCCAGGTCGAGCAAGAATTTCAAATAGTGACCGATCAAACGATTAAAGTGGCTGAAGCTCTCGACAAAGAAATCTACGGTAGTGTACGTCCACCAAGCGACAAACGCAGATTGATGAACGGCGTTCTTGAAGTTGTACAAGAAGACAGCAAATTGCGTCGGTCAACTGATCTGATCACTTCGATCAAAACCGACATACGTGAACTTAGAGATTTCGTAAAAGAATCGAACATGATTCCGGACTTACCGCGGAACAATTTACAGGTCGTAGAAACTCCAATATTTATGCGTGGACTATATCCGGTTGCAGGCTTTATGGGGGCACCTGCCCTAAACCCTGAACTAGGTGCATTCTATTGGGTGACGCCAATTCCGCAAAATTGGCCTCGCCGGCGACTACAGTCATGGCTGAGAGAGTACAACCAGCACGGACTAAAATTGCTGTCTCTGCATGAAGCAATGCCAGGACACTACGCTCAGATTGAGCTTGCCAACCAAATAGAAAAACCTTATCGTCGTATCCTACGGGGAGTCCTTGGAAGTAACGCGTACGTTGAAGGCTGGGCAACCTACGTGACAGAAACGATGGTAGATGCAGGCCTTGGAAACGACAACGCGTTCAGGATGATTTGGCAGAAAATTGCTCTTAGAGTTTTAGCGAATGCAATTATTGATATCCGTATGCACACTAAGGGCATGAGTGATGACGACGCACTAGATTTTTTGCGGACGGAAGCTTACCAGGAACTTGAAGAGGCCAACGCCAAAGTGCGTCGTGCCAAACTGACTTCGGCTCAACTCCCGTCCTACTACGTGGGATGGAGGGGATGGACCAAAGTGCGGGACCACTACCAAGCTGAGACCCAGGATTTCAGTCTCTCGTCTTTCCACAATAAGGCATTGCGGGCAGGCCCTCTCCCCGTAAAAGAACTGGGCTACATAGTTTCAGAGAAGCCAATGGCAGATTAAATACCACTCGTACTGGAGTTCATGTTCTTAAACTTCAGCTCTTAGGTAACGAAATAGACATTAGGGCCTGTACGCGCACGTATGGGGTCTTGTGATGAGATTACAAACTCCGACGACTGGAAGACATAGACTTGTTGATGCCAGGCAACCACATTGGCCAAATTGTGTGCCTGTGAACCAATACTAGGACATCATCGAATATGGTGTGATGCTTTTCTCTGTAGTTTGGATTTTCTATGAAACTAATCGTCAATGGCGAACATATTGAAAAGTCAGAAATTCAGCGTGAAGCTGAACAACTGAGAACGATCTTCCAACAAATGCCAGAAGAAGAGCGAGCTCAACACGGATTGAAGACCGCAGACATAGAAAAAACTGCTCTGGAGTGGTCACGAGAGAATGTGATTGAGAGAACGTTATTGCGCCAGGAAGCCGAAAAAACCACTGAAACAGTGGCACAAGAAGAGATTGAGAAAGCACTGACCGCCTTTAAAAAACAGCTCGCGAACACAAAGAAACAGGGAGAAGGTTTTGATGAGGAGATGGTGCGAAAAGAAATCACGACCCGGATAAAGCTCGACCGCTTAATCGGAAAACTAACTTCTCAAATCCCTAGCCCAAAAAACAGGGAAATTGCCGAGTATTACCGGAAAAACAAGAAACAATTCAAAATGCCCGAAATGGTACACGCAGCCCATATTGTTAAGAATGTCGGCGATGGCATCACGGAAGAAACGGCCTCGCAAGAAATAGCATCGATCCAGCACAGGTTACGGACAGGCGAAACATTTGAAAGGCTGGCTGATTTAGACTCAGATTGTCCTGGAGATGGAGGAGACTTAGGATGTTTTCCACGTGGCAAGATGGTAGAAGAATTCGATCGTGTAGTTTTCTCCTTAAATCCAGGCGTCATCAGTGAAATATTTCGAACGCCTTTCGGGTTTCATATTGCTAAGGTCAAAAAACATTTCCCCGAATGCTTGAAAAGCCTGACTGAAGTTCGCGAAGAAATTGACAACCAGCTGAGGAAGAACAAAGAAAAAAAAGTCGTCGAGCGCTTCATTGATGATTTACGAGCGAAAGCGGAGATCACAACAGAAGCTTCTAGAACATGAAAGGAGTGGACACCTTCTGTGAAAGAAGAATTTCCTGTAGCTGGGGAAACCCTGGCACTCAAACCCTGCTGTGTGCCCAGTAAACAGAGAGCAGAGCATCTAATGGAATCACGACGTTCCTCTGAGACAAAGCCACGCGCCACGAAAGGATCTAAAAGTAAAATGATTCGACTCGATGGTGGAAAGTTCTTAATGGGTACGGAGTCACATGAGGCTGTCTCCACTGATGGTGAGGGGCCAGTCCGCGAAGTGACAATTGACCCCTTCTACATAGATATGCACCCAGTGACAAATCAACAATTCTCAGAATTTGTCAAAGAAAGCAATTACAAAACAGAAGCAGAGAAGTTTGGGTGGTCGTTCGTCTTCCAAAATCAGTTACCAAACGAAAAATTCAGTGCGGCGATCGACGATACTGTGGCCAGTCGTGAATGGTGGTGTAAAGTGACAGGGGCAGATTGGCTCCACCCTGAAGGTCCAGACTCCAATCAGAAAGATCGCCAAGACCACCCAGTGACCCATATCTCATGGAATGACGCAGCTGCCTACTGCCGATGGATTGGCAAACGGCTACCAACTGAAGCAGAGTGGGAATACGCCGCGCGAGGGGGACTAGAGCAACGTACATACCCTTGGGGAAATGAATTGACACCTGACGGACGGCACCTCTGCAACGTTTGGCAAGGTAAATTCCCCGAACACGATACTGCTGAAGACGGATATACAGGCACTAATCCCGTTGCAGCATTTCCAGCAAATGGTTATGGGCTTTTTTCTCTGACCGGTAATGTCTGGGAATGGTGCAACGATTGGTGGCACACCGAGTATCATATATTGGCCACAAGATTGAACCCGGTAGGGCCACAAACAGGGGCATCGAGAGTAATACGAGGAGGATCGTATTTGTGTCACGAATCATATTGCAATCGCTACCGTGTGGCCGCACGAACATCGAACACGCCGGACAGCACAACGGCAAACCTAGGTTTTCGCTGTGTGCGAGACCTAAACTAACAGATCACAAAATAAAAGATTTCTGCACTGACATACGAGATTTTCAGAGATTCAAATCAAGATATTGGCCACTTTAAATGGAGTAAAAACTGAGCAGGACGGTGTTAATTTGGTGAATAATTGAGTGGCGTGTGACAAGTCAGTCACCTACTAGCTTGCACGAAAATCGATGCCCGTGATAGCATCAACTAATTGGGTTTGTCTTGTTTTTAGCAACTTTATAAGGCTGAGCAAAAAGGTTTTCCTGAGAAGGTCGCTAGCTACACCACAAGGGACAGACATACTGATATCACACAAACAGCGGGGGCGTAGTTCAGCTGGTTAGAACGCCGGCCTGTCA
>DJHJ01000033.1:50272-122612 GCA_002433055.1 Acidobacteriia bacterium UBA6623
TCACGCCGGAGGTCGCGGGTTCGAATCCCGTCGCTCCCGCCAGCCTTGACCCGAATCTCAGTAACTAAACTGCACGGAAAGTTAACTCACCGTTAGTCGTGACCATTGTTGCAAAAAGGCAATAACTGAAATACCCATGAAAAAAACAAAGCTGCCGACCAGGCCTGCCTGCAGGTACCACGCAGGACGCAAGGCACTAGGCAACATCGCTCGGTTGACATAAAGCGCATGCAAAGCGGAAACTCCCAGACCAATATTGCGTAACGTCGTGGTGACTATTGCTAGCACTAAGGGGTCTGGAGTCAAACGAAGAGCAAGCAACCCCCAAAGACAGTAGAGAAACATGATTCCGTAGTAAATGTTCTTAACTTGATTACCCTGCATTCGACGAACACGCTTATTGGCCGTCCAAATCACGTCAGTCCAGCGACGAGTGATCCCGTCTATGTCAGTCACTTGACCTGGTGCAAGGACAATAAAACCACAAAGCAAAGTCAACAACCAAAAGATTTCTCCCGATCGGTCGGCTAATCCACGTGCTGTCATGGCAGCCGCAGCATGGCCCTCCACGGTAACCCCGAAAATAAATTCTCGGGAGAGGATAGCAGGCAATGCCATACCAAGAATACATCCAACTGCCCAAATAGCGGTCTGATCTCTCACTATGTGTCGCACCCAGCCGCGCCACTTCACTAACGTGTCTGGATTTATGTGAAATATCTTTCCGACATGTGACAGAGCAATCGTTCTACCACCAATCATGCTAGGGATCGCACCCACTCGTCGACCCATACCCCAACCCTTATCTCGCGTATAGTTGGAGAAAGTCATATTCGACAGTCCCCCGGCTCCAGCAATAGCAGCAAAAGCAGCTAGCGTGGGCCAGTCGACCTCACCTGCGGGAAGCACTCCAAACTTGAAAAACCCTGTAAAGACATCGATCCAGGTTTCTTTGCTGACCAAAAATATTCCGATGAAGCTCAAGTAGCTGAACACGAGGACAATTTTCGTCAACATGACACGTTCAATGGCGTTGTAGATCTTGCCTCCGAAGATAAGTGGAACAAAGGCTGCCAAAAAAACTGCATATCCAAGGTTACGGATCAACGAGTCATCGCCAACATCTGGCAGTCGTCCTAAAAAAGCAGCGGCCAACGGTACTGCAGCATTCGAGGCCAAGTAAGGCCAGATACCTCCCAGATCAGCTAAGAGATAGAACGGTGCCCAAAATTTAGGACCCGGCTTAGTACGCATAAAGCCAACCATGATGGGTTCACCGCTGTACAGCGTGTAGCGCATAACTGCCAGGTTGTAGAAGACCTGAAAGAAAATACTCAGAGTTGCTAACCACATCACCTGCCCGCCATACCGAGCTGTGACGATCGGGCCAAAGAGCCACTCACCCCCTCCAATATTCGATCCGGCCAATACAATCCCAGGACCAATCAGAGCAGTCCAGTTTTTTAGACCAACACTAGGTACATCTGGCAACTCGCCTACTTCCCACGAAGGTAAGTGTCGACCTGCTTTCTGTTGTATTTTTTTATCTTCTTCTTCGGGCATTCCGCAGATCATACCAGATAAAGAACCAACAATTAGCTCGATTAAAAACCAATACCAGTAATGATTGATGATGAAACAACTTATTGTCGTGAGTAGCACATTGTTGCTTTTGCAAGATTTAAGATCTTATGTTCCATACAGTAGCCACTCGGAGTTGCGATAATCATTGCTGGTGGCACCTTAATTGCCCTGATATCGGATACCTTCAAGCAGGTCTTGTATCTCGAAAGTTACTCAATGGCAAAAGACACTCGCGAAATCTCTGACAATGCGCAATCGGCTTGGAAACGTGTGCAACTAGCGCGTCACCCAGATCGGCCACACACGCTGGATTATATCCCTCGACTGTTCAGCAAGTTTCAAGAAATCCACGGTGATCGTCTATTTGCCGACGACCCGGCCATCATTGCCGGATACGCCGTATTCGAAGGTACTCCGGTCGTTGTCATCGGACAACAGAAAGGGCGAGATACAAAACAAAAATTACACCGTAATTTTGGCATGTCGAAGCCCGAAGGGTATCGCAAAGCACTACGGATTATGGAGATGGCCGCTAAGTTTCGAAGGCCCATCTTCACCTTTCTTGACACACCCGGAGCATATCCAGGTATCGATGCAGAAGAACGAGGTCAGGCTGAAGCAATTGCACGTAATCTTCGCTCCATGGCGCAATTACCCGTGCCACTGATAGTAACCTGCATCGGTGAAGGAGGTAGCGGAGGAGCTTTGGCATTGGGTGTAGGTAATCGAGTATTGATCCTTGAAAATGCAATCTACAGTGTGATTTCCCCAGAGAGTTGCGCGGCGATCGTTTGGCGCGATTCAACACAAGCAGAGCAAGCCGCAGCAGCTCTTAAATTGACGGCTCAAGACTTACTCAAGTTAGACTTAGTGGACAAGATCGTTAAAGAACCTACTGATGGAGCTCACGTTAACGTTGACCAAGCGGCCCAAAATATTTCAGTTGCTCTTTCAGAAGCACTGGCTGAGCTTTCTCCTCTAAATGAAGAACAACTCGTAGAAGAACGAATGAAGAAATTCCGTGCGATGGGCAACTTCTTCGAATCTACGAGCACAGGATCTAACTAACAGTTAAACCGCGAACTCAAGGACCTGTGAGCCTTCACCGTAGCCCCACCCATTCAATTAACCCCAGTGACAATACTGGCACATACGTAATAAGTAACATCACTAGAAATAAAATAAGCGTGTAAGGCAGAGTGGAACGATATATCTCGCCAAGTGGTTTATTGAAACGGAAGGAGGACAAGAAAAGGCTTACGCCCATCGGTGGTGTCAAATACCCGAGTTCCATATTGACCAGAAAGATGATTCCTAAATGGATAGGATCAATTCCATAGGATGCTGCCATTGGATAAATGAGTGGTACGAAAACGACAATGGCCGAATAAATGTCCATCAAAGCCCCCACGATAATTAACAGAACATTCAGCGCCAGCAAAAAAATAATGGGGGATTCGATGTGAGCGTTGACCCAGTCCAGTGCTCGTGTTGGAATTTCCGCAAGAATGAAGTACTGCGTAAGTCCTAACGCCACACTGAGGATTATCATGAAGCCTCCCACCAGTGTGGCGCACTCGATAAACACGTCTGGTAGGTCTTTCTTGATACTAAGTTCCTGATGGACGACACATTCGGCAAAAAGGGCGTAAAACACGGTCAATGCAGATGCTTCTACTAAAGTCACAAATCCAGTGAGAAGCCCTCCAAGTACTACAACGGGTAGCATCAACTCCCACTTAGCCTCCCACAACGCTAACCGAGCCTCCCGGTGATTAAAGGGTGTTGGTCGAGCGCCTTGGCGCCAGCCACGATACGCCGCCCAAGACGACACGACTGCAACCAATAATATTCCCGGCACCAATCCACCGACAAATAACTGGTCGATTGGCTGGTTCGCGTAGTAACCGTAAAGAATTACCGGCAAACTGGGGAAAAACAATAGGCCGATTGACCCTGAAGCCGTAACCAATCCAATTGAATTTTTCTCTGGATAACGTGATCCGATCAATACTGGTAAAAGCAATCCACCCATTGAAAGAATTGTTATTCCCGAGGCACCTGTCAAAGGTGTAAAGAAGGCCAACACGCAAGTGGTTACAATCGCCAGCCCTCCCGGTATCCAGCCCACAAAGGCAGAAAAAAGACGCATCAAACGCCTGCTCGATCCACCCTCCGCAAGAATGTAACCTCCTAGTGCAAACAGTGGAATTGATGGCAACATTGCAGACGAACTAAGGCGATAGGTCTCACCAGGAATCACATTCGCCGGCGTAAAATCATAAAAGAACAACAATAAAGCGGTACCGGCGATGGCAGCAAAAATCGGCATCCCCAATAGTGTCGCTACAAGAATGATCAGACCTAGAGGGGCTACCAAGTTCATATCAAGGAGCGGCTCCCAGTATCCGAAAATAATTGGGATTAGAAGCCCACTCAGTACAATAACCCTACCTCCGGGTATATCTGGTGCATTTAGGAAAATTCTAACCGTGATCGATCCGAAGCCTATCGGCAGGGCTAATAGGAACAGCCAACGCGGTATACCCCAGGCAACAATATCTCCCGCCTGACGCTCGATCAAGACCAAATCAACACTCGCTGAAAACAAACAGCTCAGAATCCCAAAAGCCAACATCGAAGTAATAAGACGGGCCGCACTCTCAAAACGCTCGGGAAGAAGACTCTGTGTTGACAGGGCCAAATGCCGGTTAGAACGGGAAGATAGTGCAGCGCCCGCCAGTGCTACCCAAAGAGTCAGATGCTGCACTAGCGGAATCGAGCCTGAGATTCCCCGGCCAAAAAAACCACGTCCGACAACCTCAATAATTGGTAGCAATACCATTACACTGAGGATCGAGATTGTTAGGATGTTCTCCGCTCGAGCGAATCGAGACTGCAAAGCGGATCTCGGCACTAAAAAAGATATAGCGCGCTCAATGGTAGAAAGTGACTTGTCGGCTTTTTGTAACACGTGAGAACTACAAACCGTATACTACCTCAGTTACGTGAAACGTCGGGTATTAACGTGGGCTAAAATCTGATTGGCAACAACGTCATCAATTTTCCTGCTGCTAACGTAGTATTCAATTAGTTCCGTGATGGTGTACAGACTGTAGATTGGGCAAGGTAACTTATCCTGTTCAATGTAGTCATATTGTTTACGGTCTACGACAACCAAAATACGTGTTACCGTTAAACCTTCTTTCTGTAACTCACGGATGGCCCAACGCTTCGTCCTTCCAGAGGCCATTACATCATCTATCAATGTGACTTGACGTTTTGGATCAACCGTACCCATGTAACTACTACCACCCGAACGACCCCCTGGATACGATGCCGGCCTCTTGCGCATCTGGCCATAATTAACTGGCCAGGAGGTTTGCTGAGAAGCCAATGCAGTGGCTAATGCTAATGGAGTCGCAGTATCGGGAATGCCAATCACCTGCTGTGGTACATCCAAACAGTCATCACACTCGGTGAGACTGTGTAATTTTTCATAGAGAGCATGACCTAAAGTCGAAAGCATATCAAGATCTTCATAAAGCTTGTGGCGTAGATCGATAAAGATCGGTGTCTTGAGTGCGTATTCTTCCTGTACTCGATCACCGAACAAAACCAGTCCTTTCTCCCAGAATCCTTCGAGAATAGAATCGGTCACAATATTAGGTTTTAGACTCATACAGACTTAAATTCCAGAGGCATCATAATTCGATCAAGTGGTGACTTGCGCATTGGTGTCTAGGAAATTGATGGTTATTTACTGACGAATCAAACCCTGCCACCTTACAGTTTGGGCAAATTGTCATTCACCTGCATCCACGGCGTTGTTGCGTTCCAATCAACCGTAATTTGTCTTAGATGAGATGCAAGCTCACGTTGTCTATCACTTTTGGCAAAATTTTCTAACTCAAAAGGATCATTTCGTAAGTCGTGAAAAAGCCAACGGTCGTCCCGAACCGTTCGTTCGTCCTCCTCAAGTTCAATGCCATACTTGTGGGTTGGGGTACGGATTCCCATTTGCGAACGCGGCAGAACCCAATCACAGCAGGAGTACCCTTTGACCTCCACCATGGCATAATCGCGATCCAAAGCCACGCGCTTTCCTTGAATCACTGGGAGTAGGGATTGCCCCTGGATATGGCGAGGAATTGAAAGGTTACATGCATCCAGCACCGTCGGTAAAATATCGACGTTCGATGCAACTTGCTTATCTGTCTCAGCATGACCCCACCCGTTTGGAAAACGGTAGATCATCGGGACGCGTATTGCCTCTTCCCAGATACGATCTTTGTTGTAAGCATCGTGGCTACCTAGTAAATCACCATGATCAGAGGACAATATGACAATCGTGTTATCCGAGATTCCGTTTTCTTCGAGCGTTGCCATCAGTTCACCAACTAAGTCGTCAGTGCATGTGATCGCCTCGTAATAAAGAGCGGTTAAATCTCGCAGATCGAAACCTTCAGGTAAACGATCTGTCGGCAGCTCTCCTCCACCACCGCCACGGGTACGCCAGTAGTAATCCCAGATGGTATAAATCTTAAACCACCATTCATCGCGAGACATCCGACCATCCTGAAAAACGTTGTCTCTTAGAACAACATCATCGCGATCATAAAGCCCAACATACTTGTCAGGAACATTCCCATGTCCGATAGGCATGTGTGGTAGTGATACACAATAGTTCAGAAAGAAGGGGCGGTCGCGATTTTCACGAACATATTGCCGCATCTTGTCGCTCGCGGCTTGTGGCATGAAACCGTCGACCAGTTTATCTTCTCCTGTATCGGCAGACAATCGACCTTGCTCACGTCGGGCTTCCCTCATCACTCGATCGTAGTAACGATGTGGAATTTCAGCCGGGTAGTACGCGTAGTCGAACCCAAGCAAGAATGGGTCGATATGGACGTGCCACTTACCAATATGAGCAGTATCATAACCAGCCCGATGAAACAGCTCGGGCATTGTGGCATCGGGAAATCGAGTGCGGCGTTCACCAAATGGGCCGACATTCTCAATAGAACCAGTAGCCGAGCGTGCGTACTGCCCACTCAACAGGTTAGCTCGTGCAGGTGAACAAACTGGACTGTTAGTAACACCCACATTAAAACGAAATCCTTCTCCTGCCAAGCGGTCGATGTGTGGGGTGTTCACGACAGAGTGTCCATAACACCCTGTTTCAAAAGCTCGAAACTGGTCAGTGAAACAGACAACTACATTTGGAGGAGAATCTCTTTTTTTACAAGAAAGTCCTTCAAATGCAACTGCTGCAGTTGCTCCGGTAGCTGACTGCAAAAAAGAACGACGTTCCACTGGAGTCTATTGTATCGGAGCTTATCTATGTCAGGGAAAAAACCGACCACTCCAGGTTGTATCTTGAAAGGAATCCATTCCGTCGTTCCTTCAATTGGCATGAAAGCTAACTGAGTTAGTGACTGTTTGACAGAATGTTTCTGGCCAAGTTAGCATTGAATGCAAACCCTCCACAACGCGCTCGTAGCTCAGCTGGATAGAGCGTCTGGCTACGGACCAGAAGGCCGGGAGTTCGAATCTCTCCGAGCGCGCCATTGTTTTCGGTAAATTTAGGACAGTGCAACCTGGCGGTTTCCTATTTGCACGCTACAAAAATAATTCCCAGTACGCTTTTAGTGTGTCACCATATCAACGTCAAGAAGCAGACCAAGAAATGACCCGACTGGAGCGATTTTTCGGAGCTAAATGAAATGCTGATCGTCTTGGGATATGCCATACAACTTCTGGGGCTTGGTGGCATCGTGTTTGCAACGCGGTTGCCGAAAGTGGCAGCAGGATTCACTGTGACAACCCGGGTCAGAGTAATTCTCAGCACCATGCGTATGATGGTTGGTGCCTCCATGGCTTGGGTTGCCCCATCCACAAAATTTCCATTCGCCATATTAACTCTCGGCATTCTATTTATCGCAGCCAGTATCGCAACTCTTTTGATTAGCAACTCCAAATCACAGTCAATGCTGAGTTGGTACCTCGATAGGCCAAATACAATCAGAGCAGGTGGAGTTATTGCTCTTCTCTTTGGCGGCTTCCTTATATACGCTCAATAGGCATCGAAATCAGCTAAATCGACTAAGATAGACTCCTGTACTGATTCTGTGAGATGAAAGGGCGACAACCATGGAGAAATCAAAAGGCGTAGCGTACTGTGATGGAAATTATGTCCCCGTTGATAAAGCAACCATCCCTATCTTGGATCCAGCTTTTACTAAGAGTGATGTCGTTTTCGATGCAGTCTCAGTTTGGAATAACCAATTTTTTCGATTAGAAGACCACCTTGCTCGTTTCCGGGCATCCTGTAAATACGTCCGTATGAACCTCCCTCTCAGCGAAAATGAAATTAAAGTCATTTTGGCTCAATGTGTTGCCCAAGCAGAACTTACCCAAGCCGTCGTTTTCATGTTGTGTACACGAGGTCGTTACGGCGGCGGTGTCGCCTTTGGGGATCCTCGTACTTGCCGCAATCAATTCATGGCTTACTCGGTTCCTTACTACTGGGCCATACCGAAAGAACACGCGGAAACTGGTGGTCATCTATGGATCGCTGAGACACGCCGCGCACCAAATGTTGCTATTAATCAACGAGTCAAAAACTTCAACCGAATGGACCTAACAATGGCACAATTTGAGGCCCTGGACGCAGGAGCAGATACACCTCTACTCTTATCCACCGAAGGACACCTCACCGAAGGTCCAGGATATAACGTATGGATTGTACAAAAACACAAGGTTTACACACCTAGTGACAACCTTCTGGAGGGTATCACGAGGCTTACTGTCTTTGATCTATGTGGTGAACTAAACCTCATTGCAAAAGCTATGGATCTTAGTCCAGAAGACCTGATCGAGGCTGACGAAGTATTCATCTCATCCTCTGCCGGTGGCATCCTTCCCGTTACGAAGGTCAATAATGCTCTTATTGGGGACGGGATGCCCGGACCTATTTCATCGCAACTTGGAAAGCTTTATTGGGAAAAACGAGCTCAAGGATGGCACGCCACGAACGTCGCCGATATATTAGTCAAACCTACACTTCACCCCGCAAACCATGGACACATCAAAGCCAGAGAAAAAATTAGGAACTAATATCTAACGAACAGTGACAAGTTCTTCGTAGATCTCAGGTCTTCGGTCACGAATAGGACCGTTACCAACTTGTTCATCGAAAACAATTTCAGCCATCACCACCTTTTCTGCGACACCTTTTTCTTGAGCAATAATATTTCCTTTCGGATCTACAATGAAGGTGTTGATGGGATGCACATGAGCAACGTAAACACCATTTTCATAGGCTCGTGTTCTCATCATGATGTCTTCGTTGATTTCGGTGGTGCCCAACCCAAACGCTGGAACGAGTATGATCTGAGCACCTTTTACCGCTAAGATGCGTGAGGTCTCCGGCAGTTGGCGATCGTAACAAATCAACATCCCTAGTCGACCTAACACCGAATCAAAAACTGGAAACCGCTCACCGTCCTTCATGAATGGCTCATCCCTGGCATCGTGCGCTTTCGAGTAGAGGGCAATCTTCTCACCTTGCGGTGAAAAGATTGCTGCCGAGTTGTAGAGATCATCATCACGCTGCTCAGCAAAACCAACCAATAAATGAATATCCAACTCATCAGCAAGAGCAGCTACCTGAAGCAGCAATGGGCCATCAACTGGTTCAGCTATTGCACGTACTTTTTCCATAGTTGAGTCTTTTCTCAATTTGACATTGGCAGTGTAGCCATCCAGGTATCCTTCTGGTGTCACCACAAAATCAGCCCCTAAGGAAGCTGCTTTTCGTGTCCATCGCTCAAGTTTCTCGAAATTAGCCTGTTTATCCCAAGGCGTAGGGATCAGTTTTAGGCCAGCTAGGTTGAAGGAGGTCGTTCCTTTGTTGTTTCTCTGTTCAGACATGATTGGGAAGCAAAGCATAATTGCAATTGCGACCGGTGCAATTCGTACACTAGGTAAAAAGACTCGATTGGAAATCATTCGATCCTCCTATAATTTTTTTAAGTCCTCATGTCTAATTGCATCCCTACCATGAATACCCTACCCGACGACAGAATCGTCCCGAAACACCTAGAAGACAATCGAAAAGATTTCCACATTGCTAAGCCTGCCAACATTGCACTACAGAGTACTCACAACAGTGGAGTAATGGCGTTATTCAATTCGTTGTAACTCATCTCACCAGGGTGATATAGTCGCACGATGCTTTCGCGATCTACCAACACCAAAGTTGGTGTCGAAGAAACACCAAATTTGAGAAAATTTTCCTTGCTCACCGGTACAATCATCCATTTCTTAAACGAGTGACGTCTACTAAGTAAAGCTTCGATATACTCAAGCTCCTCACTCGGAGCAGCACTGCGACCTCTCGCAACATACCCATACAGACGAGTAGGCCCAACAATGGTTAGTCCTCTTCCAGAGTATTCTTGATGCAGACGCTCTAAAATTGGTTCCTGTCGTCTGCAGTCTCCACACCAATGCGCCCAAAAATAATAGAGAACAACTTTTCTATCCAATATTGCTGGATCCAAAACTTGCTCAGCAAGAATATTTGTGGTTTGTAATTTCGGGAACGGTTTGCCTTCAAAACTTAGCAATAGATAGTTCTTCTGAATTCGCTCTTCAATTGAAGTACCTAGATATCGTTCACGCTGTTCTTCGAAAAACGAGATTGCTCGAGAACGGCTCGTACGAGCATAAAATTTTCCCATAACTTCGATTGCCGCTCCCAAAGCAGTAGGCAAATAGAAATCTTCATCTAGGTCGATAGTGTCTAGCAGCATCTCACTACCCACGAGGGCCTCGTTTGCATACCTCTCTGCTAGATCCCACCGGCCGACAAAACTGGCGCCCCGAGACATCCAAGAAACTGCAGCCAACCACTCCTGAGTAGTACCTTGGAAACCACTGCGAGCACTCTCGACCAGATGTTGAGCTTCATCTACACGGTGTGCCCACGCAAGCTTTTTCGTCTGGTCAACCAAAGGATGCGTCGTCGCTACAGGCCCACTCGCGATTAGTAGTAAGGTCACTACTATCGGCCAATTTGTCATCCTCTTGCGCCTAGTTCTGCGTAGCACCATATTAAGTTTCATTAAACATTATTCACAGGCAGCAGTGATGTTACAAGATCGATCATGACTCTCGAGGTACATCACGATACAACACGATGTTGACGCGGCTACACTCGCTGAAAGCCGTCAGTAAAGCTCACAACTGGAACTTTTTCGTAAACGTGCTTCAGCAAAGTATCTAAAGTGCTGGTGCTGGAGGAGGGGGTCGAACCCTCATGGACGTAAAGTCCGCGGGATTTTGAATCCCGTGCGTCTGCCAGTTCCGCCACTCCAGCAGTTCTTAACCAAACACTCTAGAGGAAATCTTTCGAGCGTATCACGTCACTCTTTTGCAGGCTCTCCCAACTAAGGATATTGTAGCGATCGAGTACCGACCACGTCTTCTATGAACTCGTCGCCGTGGCAATATTTACCACCTCCGTAGGCATCACTGCATCACATTATGAGAACTGGGTCATAGGGCTAAGCTCTCTGTGATAGGCCACCATCAACAGCAAGAATTTGCCCGGTTATAAACGATGAACCAGTAAAAAAACCACAGACAGCTTCTGCAATATCCTCCCCGCAACCGGGGCGTCGCATAGGCGTCACGGCAACAAGATGTTCGACATGCGGTGACATATCATTCTCGAAGTGGATGACTCCTGGAGCCACACTATTGACAGTAATCTTCGGAGCGAGCCCCTTAGCGAGTACTCTGGTCAGCATAGCCACACCTGCCTTAGATGCACAGTAGGGGGCATGTTGGGTCCAGGGACGTGTCGCTCCGAGAGAGCTTAAAATCACGATGCGTCCGCCTCGATCTCTCATACGTTTAGCAGCTTCTTGGCAGCAGAAAAAAGCAGCTTTGAGATTTACATTATGAATAAAATCCCAATCTTCTTCGGTCACTTTGAGAATATCGACCTCACGGTAGCGGCCTGCATTGTTGACAAATAGATCAAGTGGACCCAACGAGGATTCGACTTCTTCAAACAGTTGACCGATTGCACTAAAATCCTCAAGGTCCGCTTGAAAAGATTTGCCGCCACAAAGCTCTGCTGTCTCGAACGCTTCGGCCGCCGACGTTTTATAGTGCACAGCTACCCTGGCACCGAGTCGCCCTAATCGTAAGGAAACCGAGCGCCCTATGCGACAGGCAGCACCTGTAACTAAAGCGACTTTTCCTTCGAGTGGACGGTCCGCAACCTTCATAAGCTGATATCCAATAGTTGAAGGTGTCCCATTCTGGTCCGAGATAAAGATTACTAACTTGAATCACCCAATGCAACGGCTGGACGTTTGGCAATATCCTGGCCGAAACGACTCCGGCAGCTTGCAGAATTACTTCAACAGCTTTGCAAGCTTGGAGTCTTCTCGGATGATAGTCTCTTCACGTTCTGGCCCTGTAGAGATACCACCAATCTCTACGTCCATCTTGTCCTCGAGATAAGCTAAATAGTCTTTGGCGGCTTGAGGTAGCTCATTGTAATCTTTGATGCCCCGCGTCGTGCAGTTCCAACCAGGTAGCTCCTCTGTGACCGACTCCACGCCCTCAAGCACATGTGAAAGTGCGGGCATCTCATCTAATAGTTCACCGCGGTAGCGATAACCGGTGCACACAGGGATCGATTCACGGTGATCCAATACATCGAGTTTGGTGATAATGATAGACGTTAATCCATTGACCATGTGAACGTAATTCGACAATGGTACGTCAAACCACCCACATCGGCGCGGTCGTCCTGTTACCGTGCCGAATTCGCCACCATGTTTACGAAGCAAGTCTGCCTCTGGTCCACAGTCTTCGGATGGAAATGGACCCCCTCCGACCCTAGTAGTGTATGCCTTCGCAATACCCACAACTGTATCAATTGCAGTCGGTGAAACACCCGCACCTGCACAAACTCCTCCACTGGTAGCGTTCGAAGAAGTCACGAATGGATACGTGCCATGGTCGATATCAAGCATGGCCCCTTGCGCACCCTCAAAAAGTATGCGCTGTTCCTCGTTGACGGCCTTGTTTACGATCTGAACTGTGTCACACACGAACGGCCGCAGCCTTTCAGCATAGTCGAGGTATTCGGCGCACACAGCGCCAACATCCCAGGGTTCATATATACCGAGGGCTTTAAGAATGGTGTTTTTCTCTTCAGCAACATCCTGAAATCGGTCTGGGAAAGTTTCAGTGTCCAGCAAATCGGCAAGGCGTATACCTCGACGTGCAATCTTGTCTTCGTAACAAGGTCCGATTCCCCGAGAAGTCGTTCCAATACGCACTTTGCCAGGTGTAGCCTCGGTGGCCTTTTCCATCATTGGGTGATACGGGAAGATGACATGTGCCCGATGACTGATGAAAAGATTTCCCTGAATACCAACTCCGAGACCTTCCAGTGTCTCTATCTCCTTTAGTAGGTGAGCTGGATTAATTACTAGCCCGTTCCCTATAACCGCCTTCTTGCCTGGTCTTATAATTCCACTCGGCACAAGTGTTAGAACGAACTTCTGGGGACCCACATAGACTGTATGACCGGCGTTGTGGCCTCCTTGATGGCGAACAATCAGATCGAAGTGCTCGGATACTAAATCAACAATCTTACCTTTACCTTCGTCACCCCACTGGGTGCCTACAATCAGTACGTTAGCCATTTCTTTTTCTGTTAATTAACTCCTCTCGCATGTCGGTTAGTGACACTCCTAAGGCGCATTCAAGCCACTTCAAGTTCTTCCGGGAATCAATCTCTTACGATTGCGACGGGAATCTGCTGACATCTACCACAAAATCGACCACAGTGAAAACTTGACAGGAGAAACTTCGGTCACCCTTAGATTCTAGCGGGTCGGTTGGATTACTGTAAATCACTCGAAACGACCAGATGCCCATTAATCACCACTTCAAAAGCGCTTTCACTGCACTCCAGAACCTGAGCAGGCTTAACCAAAAATATCCGGGAAGTAGGAAAAACGCTGGGGGGGAGCAGTTTTAGGGGTCGAAAATTTAGGTTGAGGTTAGTCTCGCTTTGGTGGAGCACCCCCCCCAGCAACAACACGAATATACCAAAAATCATATCTTGCCGCAAGTGATAATACTAAATTACGGATAAATACTGGCTTTGTGGGTCAAAAACAACACACAAAGGCATTATAGGAATCGACCGATGGTCCGTTCTGAGCGACGACACGTAATGCCGTTGTCGTAGAGAAGCAAACTGAGTGTCTCACTGGGCCCTAATCTTGGACCAGCTCTTCAACAGGCATCTCACCCGTTCTCCATGCTCGCCAGCCACCAGCAAGTGAATACACATTGCTGTAGCCCATCTTTTGAAGTGCATCAGCAGCCAGAGCTGAACGGTACCCACCACCACAGTAAAGAACTATCTTCCTAGAAGTATCGGGGACCGCAGTCTCTATATCGCGTTCGATAATCCCTTTGCTTAAATGTATGGCCCCTTTGGCATGCCCAGCAACCCACTCAGATTCTTCCCGCGTATCGATTAGTAAGAAATCGCCGCCTCTGTCAAGATCTTGCTGAACGTCAGACACAGAGGTTTCCTTTATAACACCCTTGGCCTCTTCAACAAATCTGAGAAATCTTTCTGAATGTTGCATTTAATGGATCCTACCAGACAGCAATCACTGAGCTGTTTAAAGATAATTTAAATGAGTTTATCGTAAAAAACGTTGTGCGACAGGAAAACGTCTTCCCATGCCAAAAGCCTTGGAGGTAACACGCAATCCTGGTGCAGCTTGCTTGCGCTTGTATTCGTTGCGATCCACCTTGCATGTAACGTCTCGCACTAGATCGACGGGTAAACCCATACACTCTGCTATTTGATCCGGATTTTTACACTCTTCCACATAACTCTTTAGAATTGCATCGAGAATATCGTAGTCCGGCAAGGAATCACTGTCTTTTTGATCTGGCCTAAGTTCGGCTGAAGGAGGTTTCGAGAAAACAGACTCCGGTATAACGTTTGAATGTCGTCTATTCCCAACTCGCCCGAGCTCGTAAACCAGTCTCTTTGGTGCGTCACTAATGACCGCTAACCCTCCACACATATCGCCGTAAAGAGTGCAATACCCTACCGCTAATTCACTCTTGTTTCCTGTCGTTAGCACCAATGCACCAAATTTGTTAGACAACGCCATGAGGATGCTTCCCCGGAGTCGTGCTTGTAAATTTTCTTCAGTCACATCGTGATCGAAGTTCTTAAATACTGGTTCAAGCTTTGACTCCACAACGGAGTAAATCTCATTGATAGAAATCGTCTCAAGACGTATCCCGAGCTTCTCTGCCATCGCACGCGCATCAACCACACTCTCTTCCGAAGAGTAAGGTCCCGGCATAGCTACACCAATCACATTTTCAACGCCAACCGCATCGGCACCAACGACCGCTGTTACTGAAGAATCAATACCTCCACTCAAACCCACGATAACCTTACTGAACCCGCACTTACGAACATAATCTCTCGTGCCGACAACCAAACCATCATAGGTCACTTCAGTTTCATCTGCAGTCTGTTTGTGTATCTCACCGTCACCAGTTGTGGTGTCATAAAACACAATATCTTCAGCGAACGTGAAACCACGTGCACAAGTTTGCCCGGTGGCTCCAACAAGAAAGCTTGATCCGTCAAAAACCAACTGGTCGTTACCTCCTACCTGGTTCACCATCATGATGGGAGTTTTGTGTCGACACGCAATGGCTTGAATCATTTCCAGACGCAGTTGACGTTTACCCATGTGATAAGGAGAGGAGCTAATATTGACGATCAGGTCGACGCCCTCAGCAACAAGTTCCTCAACTGGATCACGACCGTACAATGGACGCGGCCAGAACTGCTTATCATTCCAGATGTCCTCACATATCGTGATCCCGAAACGCATACCTCGACGTGAGAATACTTTCTGTCGTTCAGCCGGTTCAAAATAGCGCCACTCATCAAAAACGTCATATGTAGGCAATAACATTTTTTGTTGCGTGAATAGCACCTTGCCATCTCCAAGATAGGCAGCACAATTAGCTGCTTTTTGGTGTCCACGCCCAGCAGCTCTCCCGACATAGCCACAAATGATATCGGTACCTAATGATTCAACTGCACTCGCTAAACGATGCAGCTCATCCTGGTTCTGATTTAGATAGGCTGGCACCTCAACGAGATCCTGTGGTGGGTAACCACTCAATGCAAGCTCAGGAAAGACGACTAAAGCAGCACCGCCTTCGGAGGCTCGCCGTGCGGTGTCTAGCATAAGCTTGACGTTACCCGAAAAATCCCCTACGATCGGATTGATTTGACCCAAAGCAAGCTTCATATTTTCTGGGCAATAAGGGCTGCAGTGCCCCGCCCCTCCCACTCTTCCTCGTAGCGTAACACGCGAAAACCTTCAAAAAGACACAGTAGCTCATTGGGCTCAAGAACATGCACTCGTTGGCGTGGCCATTCGGCATGTCGAAACTGCTTAGTGGTGTAGGTCTTGTAAATGACCAATCCGCCTGGACGCAAACAGCGACGTAAAACAGGGAATAAGGGACGATGCAAAAAAAAGAAAACCGCTACCAGGTCGTATGACTCCCTACCAAGTCCAAAATCTACCGCCTCCACATCTTCTAGCCGACAATCAACAGTCACACCCTGATGAATAGCAGAGCGTCGCACGCAGGTAAGCGCCTGTTTGGAAAAATCAATGGCTGTTGTCTCAAAACCTACCTGAGCCAAATTGATGGCATGACGTCCTGAGCCACAAGCCAAATCGAGAGCCTGCAAGCGCTTTAAGGGATCTTCGGTTGGCACTCCCCAATGTGGTAACAGCGGATAACAGGAACGCAGCTTGAGGAAAAACGAATCGGGTTCGGTGAGTATGCTGTCACCTTTCCTGAAACGCTCATCCCATTCGCTCGCCGTAGCCATTGGGGGCCTCTTGACACAACCTACACCAGAGCAAAATTAAAACGGCGCACACCCAGAAGGCCGCGCCGTGGTGGTTATTTCTTTAAAGCCTACTTAGGTACTGAAGGAACTGCCGCAACCACAGGTAGACTTGACATTAGGATTGTCGAACTTAAAGCCCGCCCCTTCCATAGTCTCCACATAGTCAACATTCACGTTGTCCAGATAAAGCATACTCGCCTGATCCACTACAACTTTTAGGCCACCGTCAAATTTGTAGATCTTATCAAGTGGCATTTGTTCATTCTCAAAGGCCATGGAATACTGGAACCCTGAGCAGCCACCACCCACTACTGAAATTCTCAACGCATTGGGCTGAGGGTCTTGCTGGCCCATAATCTCTGTAACTTTGCTGACGGCCTTTTCACTTAAGTTGAGCATTCTTGGTCTCCCTTGGTTCAGTACATAAGACCTGCTTAACGCAGGCATTCATTCTACCCAGGAAATCATCGTGTCTAGCAATACAGCCACGATCAATTCCCTCTAACTAATTATACGTCACAGTATTCAACTTTCGAAACGCTGTGAGATTTACACCTAAGAATAGTCGTTACGGCATCACCGAGACATTATGGCTACGTAACCTGAACGGCGGAAGCTTTCTGATGGAAACGCGGCTTAGTCTTCATCGAGAAAGCGGTTCGGACTAACAAAGAATGAGATTGCTAAAGCCCCCTTGGGAGAATGTGCAATGTGTCTGCTGCCTGCTGGCCTCCAGACGTAATTGCCTGCTGTAACCTCACCTTCCTCATCGGCCAGGCTACCTTCTAGTACGAAAGTTTGCTCTATGCCGGTATGTTCATGAAGCGGCAACTGAGCACTAGGGTCCATTTTGAAAAGCATGGTGGCTAGACCTGTTTCATCGTCTTCCATCAAAGTTTTGACTTCAACACCTGGAAATCTTGAAGGAACCCACGGGAGATAGTCAACTTCAACATATCGTGAAGCCAGTTCGGTTAGGTCACCGTGATTTTTTGCATGGGGTGTCCGCGTGGTCATTAAAATTCAAGCATGAAACAAGCTCGGAGGAATTATAACAGGATGAAGCCCTTCGAAACACAATAAATAATGATCTCCCGCTTGGAACCCTGATTCATTTGGCACGACATTCAACAGATCTGTTGAGAGAAGCCTACTAATTGATCTATGCTGTCGGGAATGCTTCGATGTTCAGCTTCGCTTGCAGTAGTAGTTGGTATCTCGTTTTCTGGCTGTAGTTCTACATCCGGTCCGTTCCCTTCAAAAGAACTGAAATTGATAGTACAGGCTTCTCCTGGAGGGCTCTCTGACTCGGTTTCCCGCATCATGGCGAGTTTGAGTGAACCTGACCTTGGTGTTCCCGTGGTTTGCGAGAACAAACCCGGTGCTAGCGGTGCTTTGGCCTACTCGTACGTTGTTAGGAGGCCGCCCGACGGATACACCATCGGGCATGCAGCGGTTGAAATTGCAATGGTTCGCGCGCTAGGTTACGCCGATATTGGCCCTGAAGACGTGGATTTAATTTGCCTGGTGTCAAAGTCTCCGCCCGTGCTTGTTGTTAGAGCGGATTCACCCTGGAAAAACTTTTCGGACTTTGTTGATGCAGCGAGGAAAGAGCCTAATAGTCTCATTATGGCCAACTCGGGAACTGGTTCTATCTGGCATTTCAACACGTTGTTGATGGAACAGTATGCTGACCTGCGAGTAACACACGTTCCGTACAACGGCTCCTCAGGGTCACTGGCTTCATTACTAGGAGGTCACGTCGATGCCGTCATAGCCGGAGCGGGAGAAGCTGTTGCAAACGTCGCAGCAGGCAGGCTGCGAGCACTCGCGATTCTGCCCCCGAGCCGCTCACAGATTTATCCTGAAACTCCTACAACTCATGAGTTGAAATACCCTTTTGGAGTACCAGCCTGGAGTGGGTTTTTCGCGCCAAAGGGATTACCTCAGGATGTCCTTGTTCGCCTAGAAGCTGCATTTCGAAAGGCTTTCGAAACCGAGGAATGGCGTAAACTTTGCCATGAGAGAGGCATGGAAGCAGAATTTCTCAACAGTGAAGATTTTCAGAAATTTGCTCTCGATCAGGGGATTTTTTTTGGAGCCGAAATACCAAAGCTATTGACAATGAAACGCTGACTTCGGATCATCTCAACTCCTTAAGGTTCTTAATTCAATGCACCGTACCACTACAGCAGTCGCACTATTTTTCATTTTCCTGGGGGGGTATTTGATTGTCACCGCCATGCAATTGCAGACAAGTTCAGGGTCACTACCGGGAGCCGGTTTTTTTCCCCAGGTGATCGGTGCGCTGATGATCTTATTGGCAACCACACTACTGTGGAAGGGAATAGGCAGTGAAGAAAGCGAATTCCAGCTCGAAAACGGTGGAGCCGTTACAGGTGTGATTTTGCTAGTCCTCGGCTATTTACTATTTTGGGATATGGCTCTATTTGCTCTTAGGACTGCGGTTTTTTTATTACTTTTTCTTAGATTTCTAGGGCAAAGTTGGAAGGCCTCAGCAGCTGTTACAGTATTTCTGACCACAACTATTGTGGTCGCGTTTCAAGTCGGCCTCCGAGTGTCTCTTTAGTGAAAATTCAGAAATGATGTTGGAGCAATCTAACCTGAGAAGGGAAAACAACTAGGTGAGCACAGAAATTATTGATGGACTCCTGGCCGTTTTACAGTGGAAAGTGCTGGGTTTCCTAAGCGTCGGGGTTGTGTTAGGTGCGATCTTCGGGGCACTCCCCGGGTTAACGGCAACAATGGGTGTCGCCATACTCACACCTCTAACCTTTTGGCTCTCGGCAGAAGAGGGCCTGGCAATGTTACTGGGCATCTATGGAGGAGCAATTCCAGGAGGAGGCATTCCGGCAATCCTAATCAATGTCCCAGGTACACCCGCTTCTATTGCCACATCTTGGGACGGGTATGCTCTGTCGCGCCAGGGGAAAGCTGGTCTCGCACTTGGCATTAACGCAATACTTTCGACTATCGGACAACTGACTAGCATCTTCTTTCTTGCTGTCGCTGCATTCCCTATTGCATCTTTTGCACTCCGCTTTGGGCCAGCAGAGTACTTTGGTTTGGCACTTTTTGGCATCAGCCTGATGGCGGGCGTCTCGGGAAAACGAGTGATACAGGGCATGCTAGCTGGCATGTTGGGATTATCTTTGGCAATGGTTGGACTGGATCCAATGACTGCTTACCCGCGCTACACCTTTGGTCAAGCGGAGTTTCTCGATGGCATTTCTTTTGTGCCTGTCATGATTGGTTTGTTTGGCCTTGCCGAAGTATTGACCCAAATCTCGGAGCGGAACAAGACTACTGACACACCACCTGCAGCCCTGGGCCGAATCTTGCCACGCCTCACCGAATGGAAAAAAATGATCGTTGGAGCAGCGGCCGGTGCGGGACTAGGCACTTTGGTCGGAGCTGTCCCAGCAGCAGGCGGTGATATCGGATCAGTCATATCGTGGGAGCAAGCTAGACGAATCTCTCGCGAGAAGGAAAAATTCGGGAAGGGTTCGATCGAGGGCTTAGCTGCAAGTTGTGCATCCTGCAACTCAGCTATTGGTGGGGCAATGACCACAATGCTAACTCTGGGAATTCCCGGTGATGCTGTCTCGGCTGTGCTCATTGGAGCACTGATGATCCACGGAATTCAGCCGGGACCCCTGCTCTTCCGTGATAAAGCATCATTTGTCTTCAGTTTGGTTTTTTTGATGGCTTTTGCAGCAATACTGATCATGGCAATTGGGTTGCTAGGAGCCCGTCCGCTAGCTCGGGCTCTGAGACTGCCAAATGCTTGGTTATGGGCTGGCATAGTACTGTTCGGAACAGTTGGCTCTTATGCACTTAATAATGCCATTGTCGACGTGTGGGCCATGTTCGTAGCCGGCATTGTCGGATTTCTTTTCCGCAAAGCAAACATCCCCCTCGGCCCGTTGGTGTTGGGGTTGATCCTGGGGCCTATGATGGAATCAAACTTACGACGAGCACTCATCCTTAGCAGAGGTGACTGGACTGGCACCTTGACACAGCCAATAGTGTTGTTCTTTCTAGTAGCGACAGCACTGTCCCTACTAGTACCATTGATCAAAAGACGCAAAACATAAGATCACCACTACAGGTCAGGATCCATTCAAAATGAGTGTAAAAACTTGACTACTACTGCACTAGCCGAAAAGCGATTTGTAGAATTTTCTTGACCAACTTGGTGATTTTTCGATCATACTCCCAGATCGCTAACCAGCGATTGACCCGGCCGGCAACAGGATAAGAATAAGTCTTTTCCAAAAACTTCCACAAAGGAACCTTGTTCTGCATAGCAAGGACAAGCTCTTGGATCAACTCACCCGCATTTGGAGCGACCATCGTTCCACCAAGAATACGTCCCTTTTTCAAAAAAACTGTCAGTTTCGATTCAGGATAACGCTCGATCGTGGCACGGTTGACATCTTCAAAACCCTGCACAACTTTTCGATATCTAATACCTCGATTTTTAAGTTCTTTCTCAGACAGTCCAAATGTCGCCACTTCGGGATCAGTAAAAGTGACCCAGCTCAAACAGTCGTAATTTATCTTCCTTTTGAATGGCGAGAACAAGTTGTGGAGAATCACCGAGCTTTGCAACTCAGCCACATGAGTCAGAAACACTTGCCCCACCGCATCACCGCAGACATAAATACGTTTATTGGTAGTGCGCAAGCAAGAATCAACCTTGATAAACTCACCATTTACTTCAACTCCGGCCTTCTCAAGATCGAGCGAATCATGGAGTAATTTTTTACCAGTTGCGATTAAAACATTGTCAAAATACTCTTCGCCAGTACCGGTAGATGTTTTGACCTCTGCCGTATTAGGTGACAGGAAGCGCGTCAATTCCGCATTAAACAAAAAATGGACGCCCTCGTCACTAAGATGGCGACCTAGCAACTCACTGGATTCTAGTGGGTCGCGCAACAACAACCGGGAAGACTTTTCGAGTACTGTTACCTTCGAACCCAATCGCACGAATGCCTGTGCCATCTCGACACCGACCGCACCAGCTCCAACAATCAAAATCTTCCCGGGCATCACATTAAGGCTCCATATGTTTTCGTAAGTCAGATACGGCACATGTTCGATGCCGGAGATATGTGGGATGCTCGGAATGGAACCTGTTGCAATAACAATCCTACGAGCAAAATAAACCTGTTCACCGACCTGCACACTATCGCTCGATACGAATCGAGCGCTACCAAACGCAAATTCGAGGCCAAGCTGACCTAAAAATTCCGGTGTTTCGTGCGACCTAATTTCTGACTGGATGTTGCGTATGGCCTCCATAATCTTCGCAAAGGTCATCACTCCCGTTGTGTCAACTCCAAATTGTGTTAGCTTCGCCGCATCATGCTTCAACTTGGCAATATGGAGCAGAGATTTACTCGGAATACAACCAGTAATGAGACACTCACCACCAAAAAAACCTGGCTTCTTGTCGATGAGTAGCGTTTTCAACCCGAGCTTCGCACAAGGGACGGCAACATTAAGTCCACCTGCACCCGCACCGATGACGATCACGTCGTAGCTCATGTCGGTTCTCTCTCATTTTTTCTAGTAATTAGTCGAGCCATACACAGTCGACCACCCAACACTAAAGTAAAATCATGCCCTCGTTGGTGCTGAGTTGTCAGCAATCTCATCAAACAAATCATACCTCTGGCCGCAGCGCGCTCCAATCATACAAGTGCACGCCACAGGGTAGCGACAAGGAATGTCACCACAAAAGCAAATATCAATGGCATCAGTGCACCTATGGTGGTCCACCTAGCACTGCGTGTTTCGCGCCAAATCGTGAGAATCGTTGTTGCACAGGGGTTGTGGAGAACAGAAAATAGCATTAAGTTGACGGCGGTCAACAAGGTCCATCCTTGCTGGTCGACCAACAGAGCACGAATCTCATCAAAAGATGTCAGCTCTGTCATCAAGTCGGCACCTAGATACACCATCATCAACGTAGGTACAACGATTTCATTCGCCGGAATTGCGATCACATAGGCAAGTAGTATTACTCCGTCTAAACCAATTGCATAGCCTAGAGGATCAAGAAATGACGCCACATGCTGTGCCAAACTCGTACCACCAGCCTCAATATTCGCAAGAATCCAAATAACTGCACCTGCAGGAATTGCGGTCATGACGGCTCTACCTAATACGAAGATCGTACGGTCAATCAACGACGTGTAGAGAATTCGCAATATACTGGGGCGCCGATACGGTGGAAGCTCCAAGGTGAATGCAGAAGCCTCTCCCTGCAGCATGGTCTGCGCCAACATCCAAGAAGACAGTAATGTGAATACTACACCGATCAAGACTACGCCTACAACAGCTCCAGCAGCAGCTATCGACGCAAAGACCGGTGGAAAATCCACTGCTACAAAAATGGTTGCCAGCATTATCAGAGTCGGGAAACGGCCATTACAGGGCACAAAGTTATTCGTCAGAATTGCAATCAGTCGTTCTCGAGGCGAATCGATGACTCGTGTAGCAATAATGCCTGCGGCATTACAACCAAAGCCCATAGCCATCGAAAGTGCTTGTTTACCATGTGCGCCAGCTTTACGAAACAGCCAGTCCATATTGAAAGCTACACGTGGAAGATACCCGAGATCTTCAAGAATTGTAAACATCGGGAAAAAGATCGCCATCGGCGGAAGCATGACGCTTACTACCCAAGCTAGTCCACGGAAAACTCCATGCCATAAAAAGCCGGTAATCCAATCAGGAACCCCCCAAGATTCAAACAGTAATGCTGCCTGGTGTTCGAGTGAAAAAAGAGCACTAGCAATCATAGCTGAAGGGTAATTTGCGCCAAGAATTGTCACCCAGAAAATAGCAGCCAAGATCAGGATCATCATTGGCAACCCGAAAACTGGTGATGTCACAATTCGATCAATACGTTGGTCTAAGTCCCACTTGTTGCTACTATCGCGACGCACTGCGCGCTCTGCTATACGTTGCGCTTCCCCGTACAAAGAAGAAACCACTTGATCACGAAAATCACCGTCCAGTGCACGACGCAGCTGGTCGCTGCGGTCGAGAATATTCTGTGGAGTAGATAACGACTTACTCATTGAGATCCGTGAATTGAAATAGCTCTACTGAATCGCTCATCAGTCGTAGTTTGGGCAGCTTCAATCGTCGCCAACTCCCCCGACAACAGTGCTTGGCGAACCTTGTGATCACCATCGAGAAGACGAAACGCAACCCACCGCGCATTAGGTAAACCCGGAGCGAAGGCGTCGATCATCGGAATCAATTCGTCAAGTGCTTTTTGCACTTCATGAGGTGGCTGAGCACGCTTCGCTTTGGTCTCTATCTCACCACTGATAACACCAGCAGCCGTGCGAGCTAATTCATGCAGGCCTTCCTTCGTTCGGGCAACAGTGGGAATCGCTGGCACCCCGAGATCTCTGGACAGAGCACGAGTGTCAACTTCGAGACCTTTCCGGCCAGCTTCATCCATTAAGTTGACGCAAACAACCACCTTTTCGGTGATTTCAAGTACCTGTAGAACGAGATTCAAATTTCGTTCAAGTGCTGTGGCATCAACTACAACGATCGTGCAATCGGGCCTCCCAAAGAGCAAAAAATTGCGGGCAATCTCTTCATCCTGAGAAGCCGACAGCAGGGAGTAAGTTCCTGGCAGGTCGACTAATTTATAATTCTTCCCTTGAAGCTGGTAGCCGCCTTCTGCGCGGGTGACAGTCTTGCCAGTCCAATTACCCACATGCTGTTTTAGTCCAGTTAAAGCATTAAAGACAGAAGACTTTCCAGTATTGGGATTTCCGGCAAGAGCCACCAAGTAATCATAGTGACCGATTGATACACCCATTTGGGCGAGATGGGCATGAACCGAACAGCTCGTACAGTTACGATCGCTTTGAGAACTCGGCATCTGACTCATGCTTCACTTATTCCTTGAGCTGCATTCTCCGCTGTACGCTTAATCTCCTCGGGATTCGTGTAACAGTCACTGGCAGAAAGATCCTTTGTTGTAGTCTTTTCTCCAATCGAGCGTACCCAGATCTGGTCTCCTTGATCCTTACGCAATGCAATCACAGTACCCCGCAAACGGAAGGCCCGAGGATCACCAAAAGGGTTATCGAGAGATGCTTCTATGCGTGTACCGGGTGTAATACCCAGATCGAGCAATCGACGACGTGAAAACCCTCGACACATCGAACCCAATTCGACAACCTCAGCAGCTTCACCCTTCGCAAGTTCGGACAAGCTCCGTAAACCCACAGGTCGTTCCGTGTTCACCGGCTCAGCCGCAACCTGAATATTGGCCGCTACAACAGGCACCAGACGGTGCTCCTGCACACCATCGTCTATCACAAGGCACTCGGGTGTGTTTTCAATCACACGGACACTCTTACCTGGCCTTAGCCCTGTTGAGAGAATTTGGTGAAAAATAACATCTGGCTCATCCTCTATATGGGTCACCCACGCAATATCAGCAACCGGCCAATCAGTGAGAGGAACAGCATTATCTTTCTCTAATGAGCCGTCGGCGCGTGGTATTGGATCCCCATGAGGGTCACGCTCTGGGTGGCCAAGATGAGCATCAAGTGCATCGATCCTCTCGCTGCTCAATTGATGCTCAGCTTTCTCGGCAGCACGATGTAATCGCTCCATAGGCACCCCTGCGTCATCGGCTAAATACCGTTCCCACAGTCTGTGCGCTCTAACCACATGTAGAGCAAGCCGCTGACCTTCGGCAGTCAACTTCAAGGCCCCTCCAGTTGAATGTATTAAATCTCGTTCTTCCATATCTGCAACCAATGAGAGCGCACTGCTTTGTACTAATCCGAGAGCTCCCCCTATGGATTCCGGAGTCGCATCTTGCCTGCGTTGCTCCCAAGCTAGGATGTGTTTAAGGGCATCTTCAAAACGCTCCCGCCGTCGTAACTCCCTCCAACGGCTAATGGCCACAAAGAGCCCCGTTTTCGGCCAGAACAAAAGAGCAACTACCGCGAGTGCTATTAGAAATAACCAACTGGTCCAGCTATTTTCCATGACCGCTCCACTAAACAATCCGTTCGATAACTTCTAGTATCTGGGTTGTTTTCGTTATGTTAGCTTCTCGACAAAGAGGCCCGATCTTCAACCTCAGCGTCAGGTGTCAGGACATGAATCTGTCGTGCTACACGGACTCCAAGAACGCGAGCTTCCGGCTGCTCCACCACTTGAATAATCAGTGGTCCATCAAAGGGTCCACGCTCTGTGATCTCTATGTCAGCTCCAGGCACTATTCCTAACCCAAACAAATAACGCAAGATCTCAGGATCATCATCAGCAACTCTCGAAACCCTTGTGACCGTTCCAACCGGTAAATCTAACAACGGTGCCTCACGCCTCTCGGGGATACTTCCATCTTTGCGTGGAATTGGATGACCATGTGGATCAACTTCTGGGTTACCCAATTTTTGGGCAACGCGGTCTTCAAAAGTCTCTGAAATCGCATGCTCAAGCTTCTCTGCTTCCGCATGTACCTCATCCCAGCTATAACCAAGAGAATCATGCAGAAACAGTTCCAATAGGCGATGGTGCCTAATCACTTCAAGTGCTCTCAACCTACCGTGTTCTGTTAATCGAGCACCTCTATGTTTCTCGTACTCTATCCAAGGTGGCTGCTGTTCAGCGAGCTTGCGAAGCATGCCCGTTACCGAAGCTGGTGCCACACTAAGACGCTTCGCCAAAGCTACCGTACTGGCACGGCCCTCATCCCCAGCTATTTCGAAGATTGCCTTTAAATAATCGTCTACTGCTTCAGTGACTGAGTTCATTGCTAAAATTAATATTTAGGCTTCCCTAAATTGATAGGCTAGCGTACCTCTTCCGAAGTGTCAATGGATCAAGTCGACCGCTCAAAGAAATGATTGCGTAAGGCTTGATGGCACATCTATTTCGGCTATCGGCAGCTTCTTTTGAAAGAAAAAATCGCTACTCTGCGATGAACCCTTTCCAAAATGGTTAGGGCGGGTTAAGATGACATTAAGAGGTTTGTTCGAAGGCAGTCGTTGCGGAGCCGCCCGAATCTTGGAAATAGCTCTTTTCAGTACTTCCTTTGATTTCTCGGCTTTATTTCCCGTAATACAAGATAAAAGTTAACATTTTGCTTGTATCAACTCCTCTACCAAGTGGAGAGTGTTTTGATCGAGCTAGGTTCAGATTAAGGAGGAGCACTACATGGAGGCGCCCCAGGTCTCTCAGACCGAGGCAGTTGGAACCGAACGGAAACAAGCCGCGGTGATTCGTTTCGCCGGAGACTCTGGTGACGGTATGCAGCTGACCGGTAACCAATTTACGACGACCTCGGCACTACTCGGCAATGATATCGCTACTCTGCCAGACTTCCCAGCCGAAATTCGCGCACCTGCGGGAACAGTTCCAGGTGTAAGCGGCTTCCAGGTTCAGTTCTCGTCACAGGAGATTTTCACCCCTGGTGACGAACCTGACGTTTTGGTTGCTATGAACGCAGCAGCACTGAAAGTCAACCTTCCAACGCTTCGTAAAGGTCGAACCGTGATAGTCAATACTGATGGGTTTGATGCAAGCAATCTTGCCAAAGCCGGATACCAGAACAACCCTCTGGAGGACGGCACTCTGGACGGCTATAGATCAATTCCGGTTGCGTTAACGACAAACACACTCAAGGCCCTTCGTGATTCACCTCTGCAGAACCGCGGCAAGCAACGCTGCAAGAATTTCTATGCGCTAGGCATCATGTACTGGCTATACTCTCGCCCACTGGATGCCACGGAAAAATGGATATCAAAACAGTTTGCAAAAAGCCCTGACATTGTAGATGCAAATCTGACGGCAATGCGTGCTGGGTTTTCTTACGCAGAAGTCAGTGAATTGTTTCAGATTCAATACGAAGTTCCAGCAGCACCTCAAGAACATGGCTTGTACCGCAGCATAACCGGCAATAAGGCTCTGGCTTTGGGGTTGTACACCGCCTCAGTTAAAAGTGGTGTTCCATTGTTCGTTGCTTCTTATCCAATCACTCCAGCTTCCGATATTCTGGCTGAGTTGGCACGCATGAAACCACAAGGTGTTATCACAATGCAGGCAGAAGACGAAATTGCGGCTGTATGTGCAGCAATCGGCAGTGCATTCGGTGGCAGTTTGGGCATAACCATGACCAGTGGTCCAGGGCTGGCACTCAAGGCGGAAGCAATCGGGCTAGCTGTGACCACAGAACTACCTCTGGTAGTGATCAACGTTCAGCGCGGAGGGCCTAGTACTGGACTACCGACTAAAACAGAACAATCTGACTTACTGCAAGCCCTTTTTGGTCGTAATGGTGAATCACCGATTGCCGTTGTAGCAGCATCTAGCGCATCCGGTTGCTTTGATGCAGCTTTCGAGGCTGTGCGCATCGCAACCCAGTACATGACACCAGTCGTAGTACTCTCAGACGGCTACCTGGCGAACGGCGCAGAACCTTGGAAAGTGCCCGATGTCAACTCAATCCCAACAATACCGGTCAAATTCCGCACTGATCCAGAAGGTTTCCAACCCTTTCTGAGAAACGAGGAAACATTGGCCCGTCCGTGGGTGCGACCAGGCACACCAGAGCTGGAACATCGTATCGGTGGACTAGAACACACTGATATTTCCGGTGATGTTTCCTACGACCCGGACAACCATCAACATATGACTATGCAACGTGCAGAGAAAATTGCACGAATAGCTAAATCCATTCCACTCATTGAACCTTTCGGTGACGATAAGGGAGATTTGCTCGTGGTCGGCTGGGGTGGCACTTATGGGGCACTGCACGAGGCTACCGTGCAGGCACAGAGTAAGAAGTTGAAGGTCTCGCATATTCACTTGCACCACATCAACCCTTTCGCTGCTAACTTGGGAAAACTACTACGGCGTTTCAAGAATGTCTTGGTTGCAGAATTGAATCTGGGTCAATTAGACATGCTTATACGGTCCCGTTTTGCGATTGAGACGATTAAACTAAATAAAATCCAAGGTCAACCTTTCACAGTAAGCGAAGTACTTGCGACCATAGAGGATACTATTCAGGAAATTCATCAATGAGCTTAGGTTCCAATGGTAATCTCCCCAATACAGGAGAAAAAGCAACAACCTACACTAAGAAGGACTTTGTATCAAGTCAAACAGTGCGTTGGTGCCCGGGATGCGGCGATTACGCCATCTTAGATGCTGTTCAAAAGTCCTTTGCAACGCTGGGCATCCCGCGTGAAAAAATTGTTGTGGTTTCTGGAATAGGCTGTTCAAGTCGGTTCCCATACTACATGGACACTTACGGTTTTCACACGATTCATGGGCGCGCACCCGCATTTGCCACTGGTTTGAAGGTATCCAGGCCTGATCTTTCGGTATGGGTCATCACGGGTGATGGCGACGGGCTTTCGATAGGCGGCAACCACTTAATGCATGCGATGAGGAGAAATCTTGACATCAAGATTCTACTGTTCAACAACCGGATTTACGGATTAACCAAGGGCCAGTATTCCCCGACTTCCGAAATCGGCAAAAAAACGAAAACTTCACCGCTGGGCTCTGTGGATCGACCCTTGTATCCAACCTCGATAGCACTGGCCGCTGAGGCAACATTTGTGGCACGCAGCGTGGACGTATACGGAGCACACTTGAGGGATGTGATCCACCGTGCCGCACAACATCGTGGTTCGTCATTTGTCGAGATCCTACAGAACTGCAATATTTTCAACGATGGCGCTTGGGCAGACCTAGCTGATCGGAAAACTCGCGACAACCACAAACTTGACCTCGAACACAGGAAACCCATGATTTTCGGTGAAAATCGCACCAAAGGCATCAAATTAGGTGAAGGGCTTCAGCCAACAGTAGTGGATCTTGCCTCAAATGGAGTTTCAGAAGATGACTTGATCCTCCATGATGAAAACACATCTAATCCTGCTCTCGCCTACATGCTAAGCCGTATGTCTCCACCCGACTTTCCAACACCACTGGGAGTGTTTAGAGCAATAGAAGAAGAAACCTACGAAGCAGCGGTCCACCGCCAAATAGAAGATGCTCGTGGCAACTCTACACCTGCTGACCTGGAAGCACTACTAAAATCAGGTGACATCTGGGAAGTTTCCTGATTGCAACCTCTGAGACTGAAAGTGATGCTACCGAGTTCGCGACAGACTTTAACTTTTGGTATGGTAGACGACGGCACACTGAAATCTTTCACCAGGAGATAACAATGAGCAATGGGTATGAAGAGGATCTGGCAATGTACGAGGAGGCCCAGGGACCCATGCGCAAACAGTTCGACAACCGAGCCTTGTTAAAGCCAATCAGCAACACGCGTTACCCCAGGCAGCCGATTTCGTTCGAACCTGATACGGAGCTAGGCAAAGTATTGGATGCGATGGCTAAAAAACACATTGGTGCAGTACTGATCATTCAAGACGGCAGAATCAGCGGCATCTTTGCCGAACGCGATACTCTCATAAAGAACATTTACCGCTGTGACGACTTGAAACGCCCCGTTAGCGAGTTCATGACTCCCAACCCTGACTGCCTAATGCCACACGATTCAATCGCTTTCGCTCTCAACCGGATGGTCCAAGGCGGTTATCGGCACATCCCACTTATGGACTCTGCAGGTGCTCCGGTGGGCCTTTTATCGATGAGGGATGTTGTTGCCTACATCGTATCTTACTTTCCCGCAGAAATACTCAACCTACCTCCACATAGCGAACACAACCCCCCAGACCGCAGCATCGTGGGTGGATAGACCCTGCAGCCTACCAGTAAACGTTTTATGACCAAGGTTTTTCCTTTTCAAGCTTGGCGGTATTCAAAAAAGGCCGGACCAACAAAAACTCTAATCGCACAGCCGTATGACAAAATCACAGCTGAGTTGCAAGAAAGCTACTACGAAGCTAATCCCTTCAACATCGTCCGCCTAATCAAAAGAAAGGCTGCACCAAAAAATGGAATCAAATCAAACACTTACGAAGAGGCTGCAGAAACTCTAGAAACTTGGATTACGGACAAAGTTCTCGAACAAGAAAACCGACCAAGCTTTTATGCATATTTTCAAGAGTTTCAACACCCGGAAAATGGTCAGTTAATCACCCGAAAGGGTTTTATAGGTTTGATGCAAGTCGAGGACTACAGCGCAGGCATAGTACATCGCCATGAACTGACACATTCCGGGCCTAAACTTGACCGCCTAGAATTGACTCGACACACCCGCGCCCACTTTGGGCAACTCTTCATGCTCTATGAAGATCCAGAAGGAAGTGTAGATCAATCCTTAGAGCAAACATCGACAGCACCCCCTCTAATTAATGTTGAAGATGAGTTTGGCACTATCCATAAGATATGGCAGATCTGCGATTCAAACACGATAGGCAGGATGCAAGTCGCGATGGCTGACAAGAGGTTACTAATCGCCGACGGACATCATCGCTACGAAACCGCATTAGCATATTCGCGAGAAAACCCAGATGTGCCTGGCGCAGACCGGGTTATGATGACCTTCGTTAATATACACACTCCTGGTTTAGTCGTTCTTGCTACACATCGCGTATTCAATTCTTTGAGGATGTTTGACAAATCAGACCTCCTGAATAAATTGAGGAGTCATTTTGAGGTAAATTCGTTCGAAGATCTCGACACGTTGGAACGCCACATGAACGAAGTGCCATCGGATAAGATTTCAATTGGCTCTGTATTCAGTGGTGATCCTCTGTACTACCTTCTGAGTGAGAAAAACACAAACAGGGGATCACAAACCAAAACTTGTGACTCTGAGAATGACCTTGACGTGACGATTTTGCACAGTTTGGTCATAGAACGCCTTATGGGAGTTTCCCCGCATGACGTAAGAGATCTCAAACACATCCGCTATGTCCGAGGTCTTCGAGTAGCGGCGGAAGAAGTCCGTTCAGGTAAAGCTCAGGTTGCTTTTTTGTTGCGTCCTGTGGCGGTAGAAAAAATCGCGGAGATTTCCTTTGGCGGCGGAGTTATGCCTCAGAAATCAACTGATTTCTATCCCAAACTACAAGCAGGGCTAACCATCTACCGATTTGGATGAAACTGACTCTCGAATGAGTCCTCAAAAGGTTGGCTGCTTGGGCACCTTACACTTAAACAGCTTCGCTAGAGAGAGGTTGCCAACATCTCATTTAGGACGCTTTCGAACTCTTCCGAACACCCACATGGCCAGTCTCTTTGGACTGCACGCTGCGAGCAAAATCAGCTATAACTTCAATGAGTCCCAGGCCTGCCTTGGATAGCGGTTTATCCTTGCGGTAAATCAAACCAATCGTCCTCACCATTGGAAGAGGCGATAATCGAATCCCCACCAAGTGACCCTGTAAAATCTCATCCCTGGCACTTGTCACAGCCAGGAAGCCAATACCGAGTCCCGCCATGACAAAATGCTTAGTCATCTCCGAAGACTCTAACTCCATTACGATCTTTAAGTCATCTTCCACCAGGTTCAGGTACTCATTGATGCGGCTGCGGGTTCGACCACTTCGAGGCAGCAGTAAGCGATGTTTGACAATTTGTTCCGGACTCACCGACGTGACTCCTGCAAATGGGTGGCCCGGGGGAACTATCAAACGAATCTCATCCGAATAAATCTGCACTATCTCCAACCGCTTCTCCTGCACCGGCAATTGCGTAATGCCAAAATCAACCGAGTTTTCCATCACAGACTGGACAGTTTTTGAACTATAGGAACGGATGACTTGCAGTTGCACTTCAGGAAAGCGCTCCCGAAAAGTACTGAAAACCTGAGGCAAAACGTTGACACAAGTGGCTTCATTCGCAGCTATCGAAACTTCGCCTTTGGGGATGCGATCCAACTCTCGAACTGCATCAAAACCCTGGCGTTTAACATCAAGAAGCTGCTGTGCGTATTCCGAAAAAGTCTTGCCCGCAGTAGTAAGAGAAATGCGGCTACCAAAACGCTCAAAAAGCTGTGTTCCCAATTCTTGTTCCATTTGGCGAATCTGCGCGCTAATGGCAGGCTGCGTACGAAAACATGTCTGCGCAGCTTTCGAGAAACTCTTAAGCCGAACTATCTCTAGAAAAGTATGGAGTTGATCAAAATCCACGGCAGTGAAGGAACAAAACCAAGAAACAAGATCCGTTTCTACCGAGACTACTATAACACTTAAGTGCTTCGCGGGAGATCTACTTGGACTCGCAAAACTATTGCCAAAAATATTTTCACAAACCTCCATATGTTATAATCTTCCTTTCTGAGACAAGTTACCCTCCCGGTCTGGCGTGCTTTCTGCGCACACCCATTTAGGAAATAGAGAACCGAGGAAAGAGCTTCATGGAGAGATTCTGTTCGTATGGCCTTTAGTGTCTATTTAGGTAACCTACCAGAGTGGGTAACCAACGATGACATCAGATCTTGGTTAGACAGCAGCAACCTAGTTTGTGGTTCGGTACGTGTAATTCGCAACTTTCAAACGCAAGAATCAAAAGGGTACGCTTTCGTTGAAACCACAAGTCGAGATGAAGTGGAAGCGATCATGAGACGCTTCCATCGTGCACCAATAGACGGCCGTCTTTTGCAAGCGAAGGAAGCTCACCGTCGAGGAGAACAGACACCCATTAAAACGACCTCCCGTCGACGCAAACCTCGAACACCCAACTCTACCGACGTCACTCACACTGAAACAGAAACACCAATTGGCCATTTTGGCGAAGTTCTTCAGAAAGCCCTATAACAATTTTCAGGACGGGCTTTACCCCATCTTCTCAATGCCAACGTATGAACTCAGAGGCAGTTTACACCTCTCGAATTAGGCGAAGTTTCGTCAAAAAACAGCAACTTAAGCACTTAAACTGGACTTGACTCTGAGAGATGAAATGTTCGTTGTTATCTCCGGAACTAGCCAAAAAAGTTGAACAATGATACTGCCTCTCTATGGCCTTACTTGAGTGAAAAAATCAGTTCTCAGTGAACCCACTCACCTGCTTGCATCATGTGCTCAATCTGTCGATTGTTGCCAATATCTGCGGTTGAATTATCTTTAAACAACACTAGGTCAGCTACGTTTCCTGCTTTGATTACATCGTGTTCGCTTTTCCCTGTTGTGAGTGGCGCCACAACCAGCCCTCGACCGTCAACAATCTCACCTCCCTTAGGCACTGGTGTATGGGAGCGGTACCCAACGCTTTCAATCCTTGTGCCACGGATTACTATCACCGAATCCGTAATCAATTCATCACCCATACTGTCAATCAACTTTGCACCCAAGATCGTTACGGGTGGTAAAATTTGCCTACTGTTGACTGTCTCAACACCACAGCTAAGAGAATTCAAAGTCACAGCAAAGACAAAAAATATCGTTAAGATTTTGAGAAAGGGAACCGAGACCAACATTTTCACAAAAACCTTTTAGAGCTTAATCGAGAACCAATAGATCTATATTTTCTCACGGATTGGCATCACAGACCTATAATTGAGAAAGCTAGACACTTGGTTTTTATGGCTACTCTTGAACCAACATTAAGCCGGATGGTTCCTGGTGTTCTTGGACGTCATGACTATAAGATCATCGGCGAACTGGTCACACCCAACTCGAAGGTCCTCGATTTGGGCTGTGGTGAAGGTGAACTGCTCGATTGGCTGGTCCAGAACAAGAACGTCCAGGCGCGTGGTGTGGAAATTGCCCCGGAGCGGGTACGAAAGTGTGTTGCCCGCGGTCTCTCAGTCTTTCAAGGTGATATTGACCAAGGATTAGCAGACTATCCAGATCAATGCTTTGACTACGTGATCCTGAGTCAAACAATGCAAGAAACCTATAGACCCCGAGACGTCCTGGAGGAAATGGGACGTGTAGCCAAGCATATGATTGTGGCTTTTCCAAATTTCGCGCGTTGGTCAGTGCCATTCTCTCTTATGGCTTCAGGTCGTGCTCCCAAAACGAGCCACCTCCCTTACGAGTGGTACGATTCTCCTAATATCCACTTCGTCACAATCATTGATTTTGAGGAAACATTGCAAAAGCTTGAGTTCGAGATTAAACGGTCATACTTTTTATTGCATGGCCGCCGTGTCAGGGTGTTGCCCAACCTGCGTGCTGAACTTGCGGTTTACCTAATCACAAGCCACCGAGCCACATCAGCTGTAAGTGTTCCTTGAAGTACAACTTCTGCGACATCACAATACACCCGCACGTCCGGTGTACACAAAACCCAACTGCATTTCTGGCTCACTTTCTTACTTATACGCAGGGCGGATCGTTGACACTCAAAATCTTGCTACAATCACCCCTATCCTGCTAGTGCGGTGTAAATCATGATAAAACTTCGAGTAAACGGTGTCGCTCAACGCTTTAATGGTGACCCACAAACGCCTTTGCTATGGTACCTGCGAGATGCACTTGGCCTCACGGGCACCAAGTATGGTTGTGGTGTGGGCCTATGTGGAGCGTGTACCGTCCACCAGAACGGCAATGCTATTAGAGCCTGCATCACTCCAGTAGCCAACTTGGACGGGGCCGACATTACAACCATAGAAGGTCTCGGTAAAGACGGGATTCACGTAGTGCAAAAGGCTTGGATGGAACATGATGTTCCACAGTGTGGATACTGTCAACCGGGCCAAATCATGTCTGCAGCGGCCTTGTTAGCTTCCAATAGCAAGCCCAGTGATGATGATATAGACCGCTCAATGAGTGGCAATATTTGCCGCTGTGGAACATACCAACGCATCCGTACAGCAATCAAAGCGGCGGCGGAGGAATTGGCATGAACAGAGTAGAAAACGTCAGCCGTAGAAGTTTACTAAAGGGTTTTGCCGGTATGGGTGGACTAGTGCTCGGTATGCAAATAACCCCTGAATCGCTTATGTCAGCGACCGCCAAGAGTGGGTCTCACGCAAGCTCTCGATTCAAACCCAATATCTGGCTCGCTCTTCAAAAAAATGGTGACCTGACTATAGTGACCCACCGCTCAGAGATGGGTACAGGTTGTCGTACTAGCCTGCCGATGATCGTAGCTGATGAGATGGAAGCTGACTGGAAACGAGTCGCTATCGAACAGGCTATCGGTGATGAGAAGTATGGTTCGCAGAATACGGATGGCTCACGTTCCGTTCGCAATTTTTACCAAACCATGCGGGTGGCTGGCGCATCTGCTCGTCAAATGCTCGAAGCTGCAGCGGCAAAACGGTGGGGTGTCAGTGCAGAAGAATGCACCGCCAAAAATCATTTTATCGTACACGAATCTGGGAAGAAGCTTGGATTTGGCGAACTGGCTGAAATCGCTGCCGATTTACCGATCCCACCACAGGAAAAGCTCACCTTCAAGGAGAAAAAGGATTGGCGCTATGTAGGCACTGCAATGCCAATGACAGACCTGGAGGATATCGTTACCGGTAAAGCAAAGTTCGGTCTTGATGTCGAACTTGAAGGCATGAAGTATGCAAGCATCGAACGTTGTCCGGTCGTTGGCGGCAAAGTAATTTCCTTCGATCCAACAGATGCTCTGACAGTAACAGGAGTGGATGAAGTAGTCGAAATTCCGGCAGCAAAGCCACCTTTCCGTTATCAGGCTCTCGGAGGTGTCGCAGTCATAGGAAGCAGCACTTGGGCTGTACTACAAGGACGCGAAAAACTCCGCATCAAGTGGGATCGGGGCGAGAATGTCATATACAACTCCGACACATACCGCACGCAGCTAGAAGCAACCGCTGGTAAACCAGGCGTGGTTGTACGAGAAGAGGGTGACGTAGACAAGGTTTTCGCATCTGATGCTAAAACACATGAAGCAGCGTACTACACACCACACTTGGCACACGCCGCAATGGAGCCACTTGCTGCAACTGCCCGGGCAAAAGAAGATACATGTGAGCTGTGGGCTCCTACTCAAAATCCACAAGCAGCACGTGATGAAGCCGCCAATGCATTAGGGCTGGACAAGAAGAAAGTCATCTGCAACGTTACCCTACTGGGTGGAGGTTTCGGCCGTAAATCCAAACCCGATTACTGTGCCGAAGCAGCAATCCTCTCTCGTAAACTAGGGAACCTCCCAGTACGCGTGGTCTGGACACGGGAAGATGACATGCGTCACGGTTACTACCATGCCTGTGCAGCACTTAACTTAAAAGCTGCCGTTGACGAAAATGGCAGCCCAACGGCTTGGAGACAACGCACCGTATTCCCCACAATAGGGTGGATCTTCGGTGATACCAGTAATCGAGGTAGTGCAGGCGAGCTAGGTCAAGGTTTTTCAGACCTAGCGTTCTCAGTACCCAATTTGCGCGTAGAGGTAGGCAAAACAAAGACCCATGTACGTGTAGGTTGGCTGCGCTCGGTTGCCAACATTTATCATGCCTTTGCTGTTCATTCATTTGCTGACGAGCTGGCTCATTTAGCGGGGCGTGACCCACTTGAATACATGCTGGAGTTGATCGGAAAAGAACGCCATGTCGACATGAGCAAAGTGGAATACCCAAACTACGATCAACCGCTAGAAATTTACCCTATCGATACCGGACGTCTAGCCAAAACATTGACATTGGCAGCCACCAAAATTGGCTGGGGGCGCAAACTGCCCAAGGGCAGAGGATTGGGGCTAGCTGTACACCGCAGCTTCCTGACCTATGTCGCATCAGCCGTAGAAGTTGAAGTGACGAAGGCCGGAAAATTGACCATCCCACGCATTGAAATGGCAGTAGACTGCGGCCTCTACGTAAACAGGGATCGCGTAATCTCGCAGATGGAAGGAGCAGCTGTCTTCGGTACGGGGCTCGCTATGATGGGCGAAATCACAGCAAGAGAAGGTGCCATAGTTGAAGGTAATTTTATGGATCATCTCATCCCACGAATCAACGAAGCACCTATTCAAACGAATGTGCACATCATTGAAAACAGTGCACCGCCAGCTGGCGTAGGTGAACCAGGAGTCCCGCCTGTTCCTCCAGCACTCACTAACGCTATTTTTGCTGCAACTGGCAAGAGAGTTCGAGAATTGCCATTATCAAAAGTAGACTTGGGTTGGTCGTAAATCGAGGCAGAGATTGACATCCGCTGGCACGAACACTTCAGGGTTGTCAGGCATCTACCAATCAGTTCTGTTGTACTGAGTTGGAGTGGGTCGAATTTCCAGACAACCTTTCCCCGTAGGTAGTATCTTTCCTGGGTTCAGCCTTCGGTCGGGGTTGAAGACCTTGATTAAGCGCTCCATCATCCCTAAGCTGTCCTCCGTAAATAGCATCGGCATCAGGTCATTCTTTTCCATCCCTACCCCATGTTCACCAGTTATGGCACCACCCGCTTCAATGCAATACTGGAGAATTTCTGTCCCCGCCTGCTTAGTGCGTTTGAGTTGATCAGCGTCTCGCTCATCAAACAGTAAGATCGGGTGCATATTGCCGTCGCCGGCATGGAAAATATTACTGATTTGAATGCCGTATTTCTTTGAAGTTTCATGAATGAACCGCAGTGTGTCAGCAATTCTCGTACGTGGAACAACTCCATCTTGCACATAGTAGGTCGGGCTAATCCGACCTACTGCGCCGAAGGCGTTTTTGCGACCTTTCCACAAAAGTTCACGCTCCTTTTCTGAGCGTGCAACACGAACTTCCCTGGAGTTTGACTCGCGACAAGCTTTCTGAATTTTCTCAACTTGCTCCTGAACGGATTCGATGGGGCCTTCAACCTCTATCAATAACACTGCGTTAGCATCTATAGGGAACCCAGCATGCGTGGCTTCTTCGATCATTCTGAGCATCACGCCATCCAGCATCTCAACTGCGGCAGGCACGATAGCTTGGTTCGTCATGGATTCGATAGTTGCAGCAGCATCCTCTGGTTCGTCATATATCGCGAGCAACGTCTTCACGGCTTCTGGTGAGCGCATCAATCGTACGGTGACCTTGGTGACAAGAACCATGGTTCCCTCCGAGCCTGTCAAAAGACCTCGAAGGTCGTAACCGGGGTGTTCGGTTTCTGGACCACCGACTGTAATCACAGATCCATCCGGCAACACAGCTTCAATGCCAAGAACGTGATTTGTTGTTACTCCATAAGCCAAAGTGTGAGGGCCGCCCGCATTCTCCGAAACGTTTCCCCCAATTGTGCAAGCCTTTTGACTCGAGGGGTCAGGAGCGTAGTAGTACCCGTTGCTTTGAACGGTGGTCGTGATGTCTAGATTGACGACTCCAGGCTGAACCACGGCGTACTCATTTTCAAGGTCAATTTCTAGGATCTTATTCATCCGAGCAAAAGCTATCATCACTCCACCGTCGACGGGTATTGTGCCACCGCTAAGACCCGTACCAGCACCACGTCCAACCAGAGGAAGACTGTATTTTTGGGCAATTTTAACGATCCTAACTACATCCTCAGTCGAGGTCGGAAAAACTACACAATCAGGAGCGCTCTTCTCAATGCTGCCATCAAACTCGTAAAGTACGAGATCTTGTGTCTTATCCAGAACAGATTGCGCACCCAGCAAGTGTTTCAGTTCCGATATGGCAGATGAGGTGTTCACCACTTAATGATATACTAATTAATCTTTGCTAAAACGCACATTCTGAAGAGGATTAGTCGATACTGGCTGGGCTGTGCTTGCCAATCGGGCAGACCATAGTGGGTGGCGTCTGCGGTGTTTCATACGTTGATCATGGACTTAACCACAGCCGGATTTCGAGACTGACATTAAAGGACGAGCAACCCCGGCAGAAGATGCCAGTTTCAGCCAGACGATCAATAGATTGACAACTCTAAAACTATGGAAAAGGTTGCGGTTCTTGACTCGGGCGGACAATATTGTCATCTGATTGCCAGAAAAATTCGCGATCTGGGCGTTTACGCAGAAATTCTCCCTCTTGACGTACCTCCTCGGGATCTGTCCCCTTATCGCGGAGTTATCATCTCCGGAGGGCCATCGAGCGTATTTGCTCCGAGTTCTCCCCGCCCCGACGAAGACCTATTTCGAATCCGACGTCCCATCCTTGGTATCTGCTACGGACATCAACTGATGGCGCACGTTTTAAACGGTATCGTCGAACCCGGTGATATGCACGAGTTTGGCGAAGCGGATCTACGTGTCCGTCGTGAGACTCCTTTGTTCACAGGATTAGTACACCGACAGAGAATTTGGATGAGTCACGGTGACCAAGTGGTGCGCCTACCCAGCGGATTTGAAACTTTGGCCGATACACGTCAGTGTGGAGTAGCAGCCATGGGCCACTTCAAACGAAAATACTTCGGGTTGCAATTTCATCCCGAAGTAGTGCACACGATTCATGGTGCAGAAATTCTTAATAACTTTCTGGCAGACGTTTGTGGTTGTACCATGAACTGGCATCCAGAGAATCGAGTTTCCCAACTGCATAGTCACATCATCCGCAAAACAAAAGGCCGCCGAGTGTTGTTCTTCCTGAGTGGTGGTGTCGATTCGGCGGTGGCTTATGCACTCACTGTAGGCGCCCTTAAACCAAGCTTGGTGCACGGCGTTTATGTCGACACTGGGTTAATGCGAGAAGGTGAAACAGTCGAAATTAAAGACACTCTTAGAAAGCTTGGGCTGGGTTCAGTTGAAGTTCTCTCGGCGCGTGGTCGCTTTCTTAGTGCTCTAAACAAGATCACAGACCCCGAAAAAAAACGAGAGGTCATCGGACGACTTTTCGTAGATCTACAAGATGAAGTACTGCAACGCGAGGAGTTCTCCGAACAGGACTGGCTGCTGGGGCAAGGTACCATATACCCCGACACAATTGAATCAGGCGACACAAAGAATGCAGCCGTAATAAAAACTCACCACAATCGAGTCCAACGTATTCGAGAACTAATTGAACAAGATAGAGTGCTAGAGCCGCTGACAGAATTTTACAAGGATGAGGTTCGTGTTCTAGGAAGAGTGCTGGGGTTACCTAACAATCTAATAGAACGCCACCCCTTCCCCGGGCCAGGCCTGGCGATTCGTTGTCTATGTGCCCCTCGCGTCGCTCGGCCAGAATCCGATTCTGAAATTAACGATGTCGCACGCAAGCAGGGTTATCGAGCATTCACGGTGCCGTTGCGTAGTGTTGGTGTACAAGGTGACTCTCGCAGTTATGCAAATCTGACAGTCCTCTACAACGGCGTTTTTGACTACCGTCAACTGCTCCCTCTGGCAACTTCCATCACAAACAAATTCCGCCAGACTAACCGTGTCGTCTACTCACTGTCACCGAAACGACTTCGCCCTTCCGAATGGAAAATTCACCAAGCCTTTGTGACAATGAAGCGCGTCGCTCTCCTGCAAGAAGCGGATAGTATAGTAACGAAATTCTTACACTCTCAGGGGTTTTACAAAAGTGTGTGGCAGTTCCCTGTAGTCCTGTTGCCGTTCACGCGCAAGGGAGGGGAAACCATCGCCCTACGGCCTGTCAAATCGGTAGACGGCATGACTGCTGAAGTGGCACAATTGCCCGTTACCCGATTCATGAGTCTCGTTGAACAGCTCAACAATCTCCCTGACATCGAAGCAGTTTTCTTAGATCTTTCTAATAAACCGCCCTCAACGATTGAGTGGGAGTAGTTTTCGTTGGCTTTACAGCTGGGATGCTAAAGAGTTCTTTGGCTGAAGGGCGTAAGGTTAAGAAATGAAATTAAGTTACATTCGTTCTCTTCGTGAATGGATTCAGTATCAGCAATCCGAAAAAATTGAGCTGGATGCACATTACCAATTGCTCGATAAGTCTATACCAGACCACGAGGGCGAATTTAAAATTCGTGGATATTCTTGGACAGCTGCACGCGAAGTTGATTTCTTGTGTGATTTCAAATACAGCTCTGGTTTTCCGAGTGTTAACTGGCGTGAAAGATTGGAATGCCCAGTAACATTTTTGAATAATAGGACTAGATTCTCCATGCTAGTTCTAGATTTATTGGGTGACATTCGTAACGGTGATTATCTTTACATAATGGAGCAAACTACACCTTTATTTAAATTTCTTAATCAAAAGTTTGAAAATCTTATCGGAAGTGAGTTTCTCGGCGCTGAAGTTCCTTGTGGTTCGATTTCTGAGAGTGGAATTAGACACGAAGACGCCACTAAACTTTCTTTTAACGATAATCAACTTAAAGTTATTTTGAGTTTTGATGTATTCGAGCACATTCCTAATTACAAAAAGGCTTTTGCAGAGTGCTGCCGCGCTTTACAAAATTCAGGGACACTGATCTTTGCAGTTCCTTTTCGGCAAAATTCGGAAGATAATTTGATTAGAGCAACGTTGCAAGATGATGGATCAGTCAATCACATTTGTGGGCCAGAGTTTCACGGTGATCCCATTAACTCAGAAGAGGGAGTTCTATGTTTTCAGCATTTTGGTTGGTCAATGCTTCGAGAGCTAAAAGATTGTGGCTTTGCCGATACCTATGCTGTTGTAGGTTTTTCTGAAGAATTAGGCAACTTCACTTCACAAATCGTTTTTTTGGCAAAAAAATAGAGGGCATCTACGTACGCTTTTCGTCTCGCAATGTGTAACTAAGAGTTACGTATACTGCTGATTTGCAATAGAAACACAAACGTAGAAAAACGTGCGAAGTAATGGTTAAACCACACGCTACTTGCACACTAATTATGAATCACGGGTCAATTGTTAAAAATGAACAAATAAATATCTACGTTACTACTGAGTGAGAATAATTATTCTGACGATCCTTACAATTTTGAAAGCTATTTTTTACAGAATGTCTCGAAAGTTTTCGCGAAATTTGCTGACACTTCCGAAAGGGCACTAGCAGCTACAAAAAGTTTATCTGATGCTTTTCCGTCTCCCTTATCTCTCAACTCGCCGGATTTTTCTAACAATCCACCTGCCATAGCAAGAAGAGCTCCAGAGCCATCACTTACTTTTTTACAATCTTCTTTCTTCCAATAACCCATCTCTAGTTTTTCGAGATAAGTATATCTGTGTTTTTGTTGATCTTTATGGGAATCGGCATAACTAAATGAGGGAAGCGTCAATGCAATAGAAAATAATAAGATTTTGAACATGATCTAAAAGTAACAAGCTCAACGAAGCTGACACAAATTTGACACAGTATTCGGAAACACTAGATTTTATTGAGCTTCAGAGGTGTTCTACTATGTACTGGAAGTGGTTAACTTCACGGAACCCTGCATATGGCTGGATTACTGTCCAAAGAGAGAATTATTGCTCCCGCTGACTATAATCGCTGGCGTGTGCCTCTGGCCTCAGTCGCTATCCATCTATGCATAGGCTCAGTTTATGCCTGGAGTATTTATAACCCCTCATTGACTCGAGTCTATGGCGGAGGTTTCGCAACTATCCCTGCGTACCTTGCCGATATCTTTGGCACCAAATACATCGGTGGTATCCATGGCCGATTGTTAACCGCATGGAGCACAGCAGGGGTCCTTGGACCTCTTGCGATTACTTCGCTGCGACAAAACTCCGTAAACAGAGCAATCGATGAACTGATGAATAAAATTGACCCAATTGTGTTTCAGGCACAATTTGGCGCACCGGTGGATCAACTTGAAGCATTAGTCTCAAAAAACTCAGCAACAATTTCTCGTCTGATGGAAATTGCACCACCTGGCACCCTAGACCCAACTAGCAGCCTGTACAATTCGACAATGTTTTTGATGGCCGCCTTGCTCGCTATTGCCTTAGTTAGTAATGCTTTCATGCGTCCCGTACACCCTCGTCACCATCTGGGTAAGGGCTGACCACACAATCTGAATAGTGAGATAGGATTATGAAAAAAACTATAGCTATCTCGTCTGTTGCACTAATAATACTAGCGTTCGGCCTTGTCGCCGTTGGGCCATTCCTTACCATTTATGCAATCAAGGATAGCTTGAGTACACCCGATGCAAAGAACATCAGTAAATATGTCAACTTCCCTGTCTTGAGACAAAACATAAAGGGTCAACTCGGAACTGTTTTGAGCGATAGAATGAGTGACGCATTGGGGAATAACCCTTTGGGCGCAGTAGTGTCAGGTTTTAGTGCGAATTTAGCTGACCACATAGTTGAAAGCTTCGTAACTCCAGCTGGGTTACGAGCACTGATGAGCGGGCGAGACCCTGCTTCAATAGACACTACCGATGACACCACCGGTGAAAATCAAGAACTCTCAAGTACCAGTTTCAACTACGACTCTCATGACCAGTTTTCTATTTATTTCGATGGATATAACGGCAAACAGGTGCGAATTGTATTGGAACGTGAAGGTTTAGACTGGCAATTAACAAATATTCTTCCACTAAATTGACGGTTGGTGACCTCAAGACGGCTGACGCATCAAACTAAATAGATTTCAAACTGCATATACGAACAACCTGAAGCAATACAACTTGTGCACTCCCCCGACTCAGTGCCATACTGGGGCTCATGTTGCGACCATTTCTTACTCTATCCCTTGCTTTTTTTCTTCTTTCTTGTTCATCTTCCGTCACTTACGACACTGTTATCGCTAATGGTCGAGTAATGGATCCCGAATCCGGTCTCGACGCGGCACTCCACGTAGGAATAAAGGACGGCAAAGTTGCCATCCTAAGCAAAAATGAGATTGACGGTAAAAATGTACTCGATGCCTCCGACCATGTTGTAACGGCAGGCTTCATAGATCTTCACCGCCACGGTCATAGCCCCGAGAACTACCGCGCCCAAATTCATGACGGTATTACTAGCACACTGGAACTAGAAATAGGGGTAGAAGATATCACGAGCTTTTACTCGGAGCGTGAAGGAACTTCGATACTTAACTACGGTGCCGCGATTAGTCATGCATACTCCCGTAATATCATCATGACTGGGTCAAATCCTGGCCTAGAAGGGGAAGCTTTATTGCAACCTCTTACTGGTAATCAACTAAAAGCCTTAGAACAACACATCACGGACGCTCTGAATAGAGGAGCAGTCGCTGTCGGCTTCGGTCTTGCCTACAGTCCTGGTGCAACATCGACCGAGTTGCTCACCATCTTCGAACTGGCAAAAAAATTCGAGGCCAACTGCCATGTGCACATTCGAACCTCCAGAACCGACGCTTCCAACGTTGACGAAGTTCTGCAGTACTCTAAGCAATCAGGAGCAGCACTTCACATTGTTCACATCAATAGCAGTGGGGCCAAATTGATTCCTCTTTACCTTGAAACAATTGCAAAAGCCCGCCAAGCCGGCATTGATGTGACTACCGAGGCTTATCCATACAATCGCGGCTCGACTTTCATCGAATCCCATCTGTTCGATGATTGGGAAACCTATTCAGACGAAAAGATTGGGCAGCACATCTTCGTCGAAACCGGGGAAAACCTCAATCGAAAATCTTTCGCACACTATAGGGAAAAAGGTGGACTGCTGATCACTCAACCGGCCTATTCAATGGAGATGGTAAGCACAGCAATCGCAAGCCCCCTAACAATGATTGCCAGCGATGGAATGTGGCTTGATAAAGGTCGAGCTCATCCTCGAACGTTTGGCACCTATGCTCGTATCTTGGGTCGCTATGTCCGTGAACAACAAGCTCTTTCACTAATGGATGCGCTCTCCAAAATGAGTCTTCAACCAGCTCGCCGTCTTGAGCGACGCGTACCGGAGATGAGAAACAAAGGGTGTGTACGTGTTGGTGCGGATGCCGATCTGGTGGTTTTCAACCCAGAGACAGTCATCGACACAGGAACATTCGAAAACCCCGCTCAACACCCAGAAGGAATTCGTCACGTGCTCGTTAACGGAGCCGCCGTACTGATCGAGTCAGAGATAGTGAAGGGTGTCTTCCCCGGCCGAGCTATTCGAGGAGCAATCAAGGAAAATGGAACAGCTCCATAGTGTGACTGACTCACCATAACTGATCAAGGCCATCCGCAATAGTCCAGATTTTCTAGATCAAAGGCAACCCAGGTAATAGAATTAATTGCTAGCCATGAGATGATAAAGTCAGTTGCCAGCAATGCCAAATTTGATTCGCGCAGCATTCTACGACTTTGATGGCACTTTGGCTTCGAGTAACGTCGTCACGCGGTACGCATACTTTGCTAGAAACCATCCTTCTCGCTTTCAGTCATGTTTACGCTATGTGAAACTGCTACTAACAGTACCCTTGTGGTTGTTGCTGGACTCCTTTTCACGGCGACTTTTTAACAAAGTTTTCTATCGAGAATACCGTGGCATGCACCAGAATATTCTCAAAGAACAGTCAATGGAAATGTTTTCGACTGAGATTCTCCCAAAGATTTACCCGGGCGCTCCATCGCTGATAGCATCTGACCGCGCCGATGGATTCAGGCTGGTCCTCATTAGTGGCGGGCTCGATTTCGCAATTACCGCTGCGGCTAACCATCTTGGCTTTGACGACATTATTGCCAATCGGTTAGCTCTGAAGAACGGAATAGCAACTGGTGAAATCGTAGCACCACTGCTGGCTGGACAGGAGAAGGTCGCAGCAATCAAAAACTATTGCCGAGAGTATAATGTTGACACGGAACGCTCAAAAGCGTATTCGGACAGTTTGTCGGATGTGCCGATGTTAGAGGCACTGGGTTTGGCTGTTGCAGTCAATCCAGACCGTCACTTAAGAAAAATAGCCGTTAAAAAGAAGTGGGCAATCTTAGATTTACGAGTATCGAAATAATATTTGTCTGTACTCAGAATGAACTGTGCAATCCGGACAAAAAGTTGGCGCTATCCCTGAATATTGAGGTTTTTAAGTGAATACAAATAGCCAGGTCGTCGAAAATTTCACGTTCGGTGACCCTAAACCAAACGCTGTGGGACGAGAAGCACTAGTTCCTTATGATGACTGCATAGCCCACCTCGACCACACTTCTGCAAAACGTCTGCTGTGGTACGGCGAGGATTTGATTTCAGTCAAGTTTCCTCCTGGAACTCGTGTCGTCTACCCCAAACCTACGATTCCTGGTCTCGCTAATCGCGACGCGGCAATCCGATACGCTTTGGAAAATTGTTCTGGCACAAAACCATTTGTCGAGCTACTCCGCCCGGGAATGAAAGTTACCATCGCTACAGATGATATTTCGCTACCGCTCCCAATAATGAAACGTCCCGATCTTCGTGAATCCGTACTCACTATCGTTCTCGAATTGCTTGCGCGTCACAGTATTACAGACGTAAATATCATCATTGCGACCTCGTTTCATCGCCGGATGGAGCCGTTTGAAATTCAACATGCAGTCGGTAAAAAAATTTTCGACTCTTACTACCCTCGTAATCTGTACAACCACGACGGCGAAGACCCCGAAGGTATGGTTGAATTAGGTCAAACCGAACTGGGAGAACGCGTACGTATTAACCGCCGAGCGGCTGAATCTGACCTGTTGATTTACATCAATATCAACCTAGTCCCGATGGATGGAGGAAACAAATCCACTGCAATCGGACTCTGTGATTATCCATCGCTTCAGGCTCACCATAATCCCGATACTATTCTTAAGAGCGATTCCTACTTCGATGACAAACGCTCAGCGCTTAAAAGCTCAGCTGACCGCATGGGTGAAATCGTCAACAAAAACCTCAAAGTGTTTCACATCGAAACGGTTGTAAACAATGCAATGTTCGATCCAAATCTAAGTTTCTTCGTCAAAAACGAGGACCGCTGGAATACCTTCGACAAGGCAGCGTTCGCAACAGCGAAATTTGGACTCGGTAAGCTTTCACGGAAGACTAAACGTAAGATCCTCTTTTCGGTTCCAGCACCATATGACCTGATTGCCATACACGCAGGAGAAACACACGAAACTCATGCTAGAACGCTCGCGTACTGCTATCAACAGTACTGTGTTCCCGTCAAAGGTCAATCTGATGTCGTCGTTTTCGGGATGCCGTTCATTTGTCCCTACAATGTCAACTCTATATTGAACCCGTTGCTTGTACAGGTAATGGCACTGGGATATCTATTTAACATGTATCGTGGTATGCCTATAGTGAAAAAAAATGGTGTTCTAATTGTTACTCATCCTCTTTACAACGAATTTGACCCAAAGCATCATCCGTCTTACATCGAATTTTTCAATCGTATTTTGCCTGCGACAAATGATTCGCACATCCTACAGAGAAAATACGAAGAAGAATTTGCTAAAAATCCCGATTACATTGAGATGTATCGCAAAGGTCACGCTTACCACGGCGTACATCCCTTCTATATGTGGTACTGGGGAGAGAATGGACGCGCACATGTAGGCAAAGTCATCGTCGTAGGCGCAGAAGATTCTCATACCGCTAAGGTGATGGGGTGGGAAACGGCTGCAACAATGGAAGAAGCCCTTGAAATGGCTCATTCACACGTAGGACGGAAGCCCAGTGTAACTCATCTGCATATTCCCCCAATTGGCATGGTTGATGTCTCCGGGCAAAGGGAAACGGTTGAGCCAGCATGAAAACTGCTCTAATAACCGGTGCAACTGGTTTTCTTGGTAGACATTTGGTGGCTCAGCTCAGTCAGGCAGAACCAGAAATTCACCTACGTCTACTGTGCCGTTCACCTTGGCGAGACGACCTCGAAAAATCAACCGAAGTGGTCCTCGGTGACATCACATCTCGAAGCGACGTAGATCGAGCAGTAAAAGGTGTCGACCAGATTTATCACCTTGCAGGAATTGTACAACGTCAACCCAAAGACCCGTCGTTACTTTACAACACCCATGTCGAGGGTACTCGTCATGTCTGTGAAGCGATGCATCGATACGGTGTATCAAAAGCAGTTTTTATCTCGACCTCAGGAACTATAGCAGTCGGCCATACACCAGCAGAGCGCGATGAAACGGCTAAGTATGCTACTAGGACGGTTGAAGGATGGCCCTACTACACAAGTAAAATCGACGCAGAGAAGCTAGCTTTAAAGTATGTCGAAGAAAAAGAACTGCCGATTGTCATTGTTAATCCGAGTTTACTACTGGGGCCAGGCGACGATCGTTTTTCCTCAACTCAAGACATAGCATTGTTTCTTGAAGGGCAAATCATGGCGATTCCTAGTGGTGGGCTAAATTTGGTGGACGTTCGTGACGTCGCCGCCACTATCATAAGTGCCATGCATCAGGGGCGAATAGGAGAACGCTATCTGCTTGGTGGCGTGAATTGGACTTTTAAAGAATTGATTACACACACAGCTCAAATTTCAGGCCTGCCAACTCCGAAAATAGAACCCCCTCTATGGTTAGCTCTTGGAAGCGCCAAACTATTAAGAGCCACCATGCCACTAATCGGACATGAATTCAAACTCGACGATGAATCCATTAGGATGTCTGCTTGTTTTTGGTATTGCAGCACAGCCAAGGCACGTAAAGAGCTAGGACTCAAAACCCGTGACCCCATGGCCACTTTGAGAGAAACGATAAGTTATATTCGCTTCGGGTCACGATAGTTTTGAAGTGAAATTTATTGGTAAACTAGCGGCTAACTTCTCATCGGGTTGAAATTTTTCTATTTCTACCCTGAGCTTGAGCTAAAGTCGATTAATCAGATCCCTGACAAGGGTACAGAAATTGATGAACACAGCAACCAAGAAGATTGCAGTGGTTTTAGTTGGGACTGGGTTATTGTATCTGTTCGGTGCGCGCGTGTATGACACCCAGCAATCTACTAAAAAACCTCGGCGAATGCATGCTAGAGGCCGTGTTATCACGGTCGAGGTAGTAAAATCGCATCTGGGCTACATCCAGAAAGACCTATTGCTTACCGGACCTCTAAAAGCGAAAGAGTCCGTAGATGTTAGCCCTCACTCTCAAGGGCGAGTGAAAGAGCTTTACTTCAATGTCGGTGACCGCATAGAAAAAGGCACTCTAATCGCCACTCTTGATGACGAAGAGTTGCAGCAACAAGTTAACCGAGCGCACGCCAGTATTTTAGTAACCGGTGCTACTCTTATCCAACGCATTGCCGAACGTCAAAATGAACAAGCCGAACTCGAAAGAGCCACTCAATTATTCAAAGAAGAACTGTTATCACTCCGAGACTACGATACCCACAAAACTGGGATAGCTGTCATAAATGCCCAGGTTGAACTGGCGAAAGCACAAAAACAACAAGCCGAAGCTCAGTTGCTCGAACTAGAAATCAGGCTCTCTCGAACAAAAATTTACTCACCAATAAGAGGTATCGTGGCGAACCGTTACGTTGATGTGGGTGCACTGGTAAGTCCCAGTGTTGCAGTGATACGCGTAGTAAACCTCACGACAATGGTGACACAGGGAAACGTGCCAGAAAGAGATATTGGTCGGCTTCGGATTGGCACCAAAGCAGTCGTCCAAGTGGATGCGATACCTGAACATGTTTTCACTGGAAAAGTTGCACGCATCTCCCCTGTTCTCGATGCAGCAACCCGTAGTGCTCTGATCGAAATCGATATTCCCAATTCGAGAAATCTTTTGAAGGCAGAAATGTTCACTCGCATCGCGTTGCAGTTGGGATCAACCCGTGAAGCCTTACTCATTCCTCGTGAAAGCTTAGTCCACCGTGGCGAGCAGCCTGGCGTCTACGTTGTTCACGCAGACAAACCAACCTTCCAACCCATTGAAATTGGTCTTGCCCGTGAAAACCACGTGGAAGTTCTAGCCAACCTTGCAGTCAACACCCAGATCGTCGGCCGAGGGGCAGCGATGTTACGTGAGGGTGATCGAATCCGGTTTAAAAACAAAGAGAACGTAGAGCAAGAAAAACTGCGTCGAGAAAAAAACTCGGCCGTCCTCAAAGGACCAAACCCCCTGATGTCTGAGTTCATATGAACATCTCCGAGTTTTCAATCCGTAGACCAGTAACAGTTTCAATGGGGTGCGCCATGGCTCTGCTAGTGGGAGGTATCTCACTATTTCAGATCCCTGTCGATCTAATGCCCGAACGCGAATACCCAACTATAAGCGTCAACGTAACCTATGAGGGGGTTGCTCCTGAAGAAATGGAAACATTAGTTGCTCGTCCTCTTGAGCAAGCATTGGCAGCCGCGCCTGGGCTGGAAGAAATTACTTCTTCTTCTTCAGAAGGCAGAACCAATGTACGCTGCCGTTTTCTATACGGCACAGATCTCGATGAAGCTGCCAACGATATTCGAGCTCGAATCGATCGTCGCCGAACGGTACTGCCAGATGATATCAATCCTCCTACCGTCTACAAGTACGACATCACACAGTACCCAATCATGTCACTAACAGTTGCGTCGGCGAACATGGATCCGAAGCAGCTGCGGCACTTCACAGAAAAACACATTGCTTATCGTCTCGAGCGTGTTCTGGGAGTCGCGCAAGTCCGAATTTCTGGTGGATTACGACGCCAGGTCCATGTTGATCTATCTCTCGACAAACTAAGATCACTTCGAATTCCTACATCTCAGGTAGTATCGATACTACGCCAAGAAAACGTTAACCGCCCAGTGGGGCCAGTGAGAGAAGGTCGCTACGAAGTACTCTTCCGTACCACTGGTGAGTTTCAAAATGTTAATGAAATTCTGGATGTTGGTATCGCAACTCGAGCTGGTGTGCCTGTATATCTCAGAGATATTGCCACCGTCAAAGACTCTCATGAAGAGGTGCGACATCTAGTTTCTGCCGACGGGAAACCAGCAGTTCGCCTTTATATTTATAAACAATCGGGTGGAAATACAGTTGAAGTTTCCACGGGGGTCCACGAAGAAATGGCTCTCCTTGGGGAGGATTATCCGACGGTATCAATCACCTCACCCTGGGATTCGGCTAATTTCATTCGTGATGCAATCCAGAATTTACAGCAAGCGGCTATCGTCGGTGGTGGTTTAGCGTTATTCGTTTTATTTTTTTTCCTTAGAAATCTCACCAGCACTCTTCTCATCGGAATAGCCATCCCAATTTCCGTTATTACTACTTTTGCTTTGATGTTTCTGAATGGTTTCACTCTAAACGTCATTTCATTTGGTGGTTTAGCTTTGGGCGTTGGGATGTTGGTTGACAATTCCATAGTTGTACTAGAAAACATCTTTCGTCACCACGAAGAAGGAAAGAGTAGCAAGCAAGCCGCCATCGCAGGAAGTAGAGAAGTAACGACTGCAATCACGGCTTCGACCCTCACAACAGTCTCCGTCTTTTTGCCCGTCTTATTCATGGGTGGCATGTCGGCTCAAATCTTTAGACAGTTGGCATGGGTGATTTCTTTCTCACTATTTTGTTCCCTGCTAATTTCAATTTCAGTCGTACCAGCGCTGTGTGCTCGCTTTCTTCAAAGAAACAACATTTCTGCAAATCGAGCTGGTCAGCTCCTCACAAAATTTCACAGGAAATTAGAGTCCAACTACACAACCATTCTTACTAGAGCTGTGTCATATCCGCGTACTGTCGTCATGACTGCCGTACTGTTATTTATTGGATCCACATATTTTGCGCCGTTGATTGGTGTGGAACTCCAACCAGAGGTCGACGAAGGCCAACTTCGGATTGATCTCGAATTAGAGCCAGGGACCCGCGTGCAGGTTACTCATGAAGTAACTCAACGCGTTGAGAAGGTAATTCGAGAAAACGCCCCCGAGGTCAAGCATATTCTGACTCAAGTTGGCAGTTCCAGCTCTTGGGACGACGACGGCGGCAACGAGGCCGAGTTGCGAATCGAGCTAGTCGATCAAAATGACCGAGTCCGCTCTGCAGGTGAAATTGCAGAGGCCCTTCGACCTTTGGTCTACGTGGAGCCAGGTATGCGGATTCGTACTCGAGTTAGAAGTGGTTTGCGAATGACTCGATTTAGTGACGAAGACCGTCTCAGTGTTGAAGTACGCGGCCACGACATAGTAGTTCTACGTCGGCTCGCCAGTCGCGTGCACGAAATCATGATGGCGACTGAAGGTGTCCGTAATGCCCGAATCAGTCAACAAAGCGGCTTTCCAGAGATGTTGGTCTCTATCGATCGTGCAAAAGCAACAGCAATGGGTCTAACAGTTTCCGAAGTCACCCAAACTTTGGAAACAGCCATCGGTGGAACTCGTGCGTCAATGTACCGTGAACAAGGTGATGAATACGATATTCTCGTTCGATTAGACGAGGAGGATCGATTGAATATCGATCAAGTGACAAGAATCCCTATAACCTTGCCTAACTCTGATGTGATTCCTGCTGAGAGCATTATACGTCTACAGAGGCGGGAGGGACCTTTTCAAATTCGTCGCTCTGATCAAGAGCGCATAATCATAATTAGTGGTGCAATTGTCAACCGCGATCTGGGGAGTGTAGTAGCCGACTTACGAGAACCTATTTCGGGTATCAGCAAACCCCCAGGATATGAGGTCGTATTTGGCGGTGAGTACGAGGAACAGCAAGAATCGTTTCGGCAAATGACCTTTGCCACGGTTTTAGCGCTCCTACTGGTTTACATGGTGATGGCTTCACAGTTTGAGTCATTGCGTGATCCACTGATCATCTTGTTCTCGGTTCCAATGGCAACAACCGGCATAATTGTTACCATGCTTGCAACAGAAACGACCTTTAATATTCAAGCCTTTCTTGGTCTCATCGTTCTAGTGGGGATTGTCGTCAATAATGCCATCGTTTTATTGGATTACATGAATCACCTTCGTCGTAATCAAGGCATGGATCCAATACAAGCTGTACTTACAGCTGGCCAGCGACGTTTGCGGCCAATCCTGATGACAACGATCACAACCGTACTGGGCCTAACGCCAATGGCGTTGGGTATCGGAGAAGGCGGAGAACTACAATCGCCTATGGCACGTGTTGTCATTGGTGGACTACTAAGCTCAACATTAATCACTTTAGTTTTGATTCCTACGATCTATTTGGTTCTGGAAAATCGCTTCGGTAAAGGTTATAGTCAACCGCTTACTAAACTCGGGCCAACAAAACCGCGTGCCGATTAATTGATAGTTTTATGCACAAAGGCTTTATGGAATAAGGACAACTGTGACATGCGTCGAATAGCTATAATTTTCTAGTTTCTTACGAGCCAGTGCATCGTTAAGATCAATGATAGTCCTTGCATCCGCCTCACCTCGCCGACAGGAGTTACTCCACAATGCAGGAATCTTGTTCGAGACACGTCCGGCTAGTATCGATGAGACTCCTCTACCCGGCGAACCTGCACAGAAATATATTTTACGGCTCGCTGAAAGCAAAGCCCGTATCGTGGCCAAACCAGGAGAGACTGTTTTGGGCGCTGATACCATCGTGGTGATTGATCAGAAAATTTTGGGAAAACCGACAGATCAGAAGGAAGCCGTCACTATGCTTCGTCTTCTATCTGGCCAAGTGCATGAGGTTATGACTGCTGTCTGCATTCTGTGTGAAAAGAAATCCCAAACCTTCATAGAAACAACCTCAGTTCACTTCAGGGAATTGAGTGAACAAGAGATGCAAACCTACGCTAGTAGTGGAGAATCATTCGACAAGGCTGGAGCATACGGCATCCAAACTGGTGCATCAAAATTCGTGGAGAGGATCGAAGGCTGTTATTTCAACGTTGTCGGCCTACCTATTGCTCGTGTCTATAAGTTGCTGCAATCTGTTGGACCTCCAGCAGACTTTACCCGAAAACAAAGATGATAATGAACAAGATGCTTTGCCTTCCCCACGGAATACAGATCGGGCAGCCCTATAATAAACAGTTGACCTCAAGTAAGTAACTGGAGGAAGTCCCTTGTCGACAGAAGATCGATTATTAGAACAGCGCCTTGAAAAAATTCGGGAAATTGAGGATCTCGGTTTCCAGTCCTACCCCGGTAAGTTCACCTTTAGTCACTCACTGACTCAGGTGCACGAAACGTATAGCAATATCGAGGCTGAAGATCTTGAAGAACAGAAGCCTGCTGTTCGTGTTTGCGGACGGCTTGCCACAATCCGTCGGCAGGGCAAGGCTGGTTTTTGCCATATAGAACAGGCATCTATAAAACTACAGATTTACGTACGCCAGGATACGGTGGGCGAAACACAGTTTTCCGTATACAAAAAGCTAGACGCGGGTGATATCGTTGGCATCGAAGGATACATGTTTCGTACCCGAACTGGAGAACTAACAGTTAGGGCTCAAAAGCTCGAATTTCTTGCGAAAGCTATTCTTCCAATGCCAGAAAAGTGGCATGGCTTGCAAGACATCGAAACGCGGTATCGCCAGCGTTATTTGGACCTTATAGCCAACCCTGAAGTAAGAAACGTTTTCATTCAACGCAACAGGATAATCTCGACACTACGCACCACTCTCGATGATCATAATTTTATCGAGGTTGAAACCCCCATGATGCAGCCTGTTTATGGTGGGGCATTAGCTCGTCCTTTTACAACGCATCACAATACACTTGATATCGACCTATTTCTGCGCATCGCACCAGAGCTTTATTTAAAACGCCTCATTGTTGGTGGTCTAGATCGTGTTTATGAGATCAATCGTAACTTCCGCAATGAAGGAATCTCCTCACATCACAACCCTGAATTCACAATGCTTGAGTTTTATCAAGCCTATAGTGACTACCGAGATCTCATGAAACTTAGCGGCGAACTATTGAGACAAACCGCCGAATCCTTACATGATGGAAAAACTGTAGTGACATACGGTCCACATACGATCGATTTTGGTAAGTTGCACTGCGTTAGCATGAAGGAAACTCTGGTCGAACATTGGCCTTCGAGTGCGGGCAACATATCAGCAGAAGACCTCGCCGACAGTCATCGTGTCACAGAAATAATAAAAGCCTATAATCATGTCACAAAAAAATCTCTCCCTTCCAAAGGGTCACTCGGTGAATTAATTCTTGAGATTTTTGAAGATCTCTGTGAACCGAATTTAATTCAACCGACACTAGTTTACGACTATCCGGTAGAAGCATCTCCTCTTTCTAAACAAAAACCTGAGGATCCAAACTGGGTGGAACGTTTTGAAATTTATGCAGGAGGAATGGAGATCGCTAATGCCTATTCGGAACTCAATGACCCGCGAGAACAGTACCGACGTTTTCAATTGCAGGTCGCTGAACGCAAGGCTGGAGCAGAAGAAACACACGCCATGGATGAAGACTATATTCGGGCACTTTGTTATGGTATGCCTCCCACGGCTGGTGAAGGTATTGGCATTGACCGTCTAGTAATGATATTGACTAACTCGCCGTCAATACGGGATGTGATTCTGTTTCCTCTTTTGAGACCCGAGCGTGATATCGGATTGGCCACTCGACTCGAGAGGTTCGAAGAGTAGTTCTATAGTAATACAGCCACTCGCACAATAGGCTGCGACACGTTATGTCATTTGAGTCTTTCGTTGGAACACGCTACCTTCGAGCAAAAAGAAAACAGAAGTTTATTTCTGTCGTCACTCTAATAGCCATAGTGGGTGTCGCACTAGGTGTAATGGCCCTCGTTGTCGCAGTTGCGATAAACGCTGGAGTACAGGAGGACTTGCAACATCACCTGTTGAGCGCAGTTTCTCACATCAACCTGCTTGAAAAAGAACGTGGCTTTGGTATTGAGAATTGGCCTACGTTTCTTTCCCGCTTTGAGAATATTAACCATGTTGTTGCAGTTGCTCCGGCCCTCTACGGAGAAGTCATGATCACCGGCCCCATACGAGGCCGAGCCTCAGTACTTAAGGGAATTGACCCACATTTCGAATTACAAGTTGGCACACTGCTCAGTAAGTTGACCGAGGGGTCAATTGACGACTTAGAGTCAGCTGAAGAGTTGCCTGGTATTATTCTTGGACGAAAACTGAGTGAAGAAATTGGTGCAGTTCTTCATTCGACTGTGACCGTAGTTAGCCCACAAGGTGATATTACTCCCTACGGTGTGATACCTGGTTACAAACGCTTCCGTGTAGCTGGAATCTTTGATTCTGGCTTTTACGAATATAATCACCACTGGGCTTTTGCGAGCATTCTCTCTGTGCAACGATCTCTAGCACTTGCCAACGTGATTAATTCAATCGAATTCAAGATAGATGATTTACATCTTGCACCCGAAATCAGTCGAAACATAGAAGATATTGCAGGAAAGAATTTTGCGGCTACGACCTGGATGGAAAGAAATCGAGATATCTTTAATGCACTCGAGGTAGAAAAGCTAGTCACAACAATTACAATCGGCCTTATCATGCTGGTAGCCGCACTAAATATTCTGACGTCGCTGGTGATGATCATCATGGAAAAGAGTCGTGACATCGCCGTACTGTTATCGATGGGCGCACAGAAGAAGCAAGTGCGCAAAATATTCATGTATCAAGGCTTGACGATCGGCTCAATCGGAACCGGAGTTGGTCTTATCATGGGTCAAATCTTGTGCCATGTCTCGGACACTTATCAACTAATCCCACTCGATGCAGAAATTTACGGCCTAAGCTATGTTCCTTTTTCTGCAAACCTCTTGGACTCTTTGTTCATAGGTAGCGCCGCCATTGCTCTTAGCTATGTAACCACGCTATATCCTTCTGGAGAAGCGGCCAATATCACCCCAGTTGAAATCCTTCGGTACGAATAAACTCACGAAGTGCGCATCTGCACAGAGCCATAAAGTATCCAGTTGATTCCCTTTTACGCATGAACTTTACTTGACTCAATACTTTTCACTCGCTACGATGCGTGGTCGCGGGTATACCCGCTTAGGAGAACCACTACCATGGCGAAAGAACTTCGGATCGGAATGATCGGTTACGGGTTTATGGGTCGAGCACACTCCAACGCTTATAAACGACTCAACGATTTCTTCGATGTCAAACATACACCGGTGTTGAAGGTTGCCTGTGCACGAAAACCCGATGAACTTCAAGCTTTTGCCGACCGTTGGGGTTACGAACGTACAGAAACCGATTGGCGAAAAGTTGTGGAAGCTGACGATGTAGACCTAATAGACATCTGTGTGCCAAATAATCTGCATCGCGATATTGCTATTAGGGCTGCAGAGGCAGGAAAAATGATCTGCTGCGAAAAGCCTTTGGCTGTCAATGTTGCCGAAGCAGAAGAAATGACCAGAGCTGTGGAAAAATCCGGCGTGCCCAACATGGTTTGGTACAACTATCGACGAGTACCGGCCATAGCGCTCGCCAAACAAATCGTCGACGAAGGGCGCATTGGACGGCCTTTTCACTATAGAGCAACCTACTTGCAAGACTGGACAATCAACGAAAAGGTCCCCCAAGGAGGTGCTGCTCTGTGGCGACTTGATATCAATGCGGCAGGATCAGGAGTAACTGGTGATTTACTTGCCCATTCGATTGATTCTGCAATGTGGCTAAACGGACCTATAACTCGAGTCGTTGCACGAACTGAAACTTTCGTAAAGGAACGTGAACACATCGATACTGGCAAAGTGGAGCCGGTCGGTATTGATGATGCCTGCATGTTTCTTGCTGAGTTCGCCAACGGCTCAATCGGGACTTTCGAATCAACGCGCTATGCCCGAGGCCGCAAGAACTACAACACATTCGAGCTCAATGGTGTCGACGGCAGTGTATTCTTCGACCTAGAAGATCCTGAAAATCTATCTTTCTTTGAGTACACCCAGCAACAATCAGGAGAAAAAACAGAAGACCATCTGACTGGCTGGCGGAAAATCCACGCTAGTAACCCAGAGCACCCCTACATGGATAAGTACTGGGTACCTGGAACTACGATCGGTTATGAGCATACCTTTCTGAACGCTTTAGCCGATTTCGTCGCCGGTGTCGAAAACGGTACTTCAAGTCAACCTGATTTTCACAATGCGTTGCAAACACAGAAAGTCTGTGATGCTGTCATTGATTCTGCCAATACCGGCAACTGGATGGAAACTAAAGTCGAAATCTAAGAAGCTAGTATCATTAGACGGGTAAATATATTTAAAACCTCGAGAAACCAGGAAAAACCGACTCAACACGTTTCGCATCCCTGGAGTATCTCGATATCCTCTGTTGCAAAATGAACATATTAAGACATTGGTCCCAAAATATGATTGTACTTACCTTGCTCTGCTTGCTGGTGCCTCCAGTGGGCCTGATGTTTCTGTGGATACGAAAAAAGACACGTACACTGCATAAGATCTACGTGTCCACCGTGTTGGCAATCCTGACTGTGGTGCACTTATTTGCATTCTACGATTTGGGTGTAGAAATGGCGGGCAGTAGTGACACCCTCCCTTTCTTTCGATTTTACGACTCTGATGACCATTACAAAACTATCGAAACTGCCCGCTCAAGGACAATACAAGAAGCACGAACTGCGTCGACTTCGGATTCAATTTACTGGACCGACTACCGCGGGCCAAACCGAGACGGAGTCTACGATCAGCAACCGATCCAAACAAATTGGCGAGATGGCCGTTTGCCTGAACTTTGGAGACAAACAATTGGGGGTGGTTATGCCTCGGTCATTGTTGCTCAAGGGCACATCTATACAATCGAACAACGTCGCAAAAAAGAGGTGGTCACTGCCTACGATCTTACGTCAGGAATCGAAGTCTGGTCGCATGAATGGAATGCATTATTTCAAGAACGTCTGGGTGGCGACGGCCCACGTGCAACTCCAACATGGCACAAAGGGAAGATCTACGCACTTGGTGCTACAGGGGAACTTCGAGTTTTAGATGCTCAAAACGGCAGACTTCTGTGGAAAACCAACATCCTTATAGATAGTGGAGTTGCCAATTTGACGTGGGCCATGTCCGCCTCACCATTGATCGTAGGCGACAAAGTAATCACACTTCCAGGTGGACATCATGGAAGATCAGTAGCTGCTTACAATAAAAATTCGGGTGAATTGGCCTGGCAATCACTCGACGACAATCAAGCCTACGTTGCACCCATGGTTGCAACCGTGGCAGGAAAAAGACAACTTCTCATCGTTAGCAGCAAACGTCTGATGGGGTTAAACGTGGAGGACGGATCTCTTCTGTGGGAGTATCCCTGGAGGACAGAAATGGGCATCAACTGCACCCAGCCAATCGTCGTAGATGACAAGCATATTTTCATCTCAGCTGGCTATGGCCAGGGTTCAGCACTTGTCAGAATAACCGCACGAGACAAAGTCTTTAAAGTTGAAAAAATCTGGTCGAACAACAGAATGAAGAGTAAATTCAATACGCCTGTTTTACATGAGAACCACGTGTACGGTTTAGATGAAGGCATCCTACAGGCAATCGATGTTCGTACTGGAATACAGAAGTGGAAAGGTGGTCGTTATGGTTATGGGCAAATACTATTAGCTAACGGACATCTAATCATCTCGACCGAAAAGGGTGAAGTCGCTCTAGTAAAAGCAACACCAGAAGGCCACGAAGAGTTAGCAAAATTCACAGCAATTCGAGGCAAAACCTGGAACAATCCTGCGATCGCAGATGGCAAACTGATCGTTCGCAATCAAACAGAAATGGCCTGCTATGACCTAACGATGGGTTTGTGAGTAAAACAATGATTCAAATAGTGCTCTGATACACGGCAAAACTCCACCATAAACTCTCTAAAGAAAATAACAACTTTCCTTGCATTTCTCGTCACTCAATACTCCTTGGGATGTCGTCAGCAGGCTCGCCGCGTTAGAATCTAACAAAATGTAATAACTTGTGCGGTTATGAACCGCTACGTTGATAGCATTCATCACACCTAAAGTGGACAACAAAAAAATCGCTGACACGCTAGAGGAAACTGCCGATCTGATGGAAATCGCCGGCATCGATGGATTCCGTATTCGTAGTTATCGCAACGCAGCTCAAATAGTTGCTAGTTTGTCAGAGCCCATCGTAACGATCCTACAAGATTCCGACCGTAACATTACAGACATCAAAGGTATAGGGAAAAGCATTGCATCTGCACTCAAGGACCTCATTGAGCGTGGCAGTTTCAGTCGTCGCGACGAAATGCTAGAAAAATATCCACCAACTGCACTCGAGCTTCTGAAAATAAGTGGCCTGGGACCCAAAACCATAGCCACCATTCATCACCATTTTCGAATATCTACAATCGACGGATTGGAGCAACTGTGCCGTGATGGAAAACTTAGAGAATTACCTCGTATGGGTGAAAAACTCGAGCACAGGATCTTACGTGGTATTGAAATTTATAAGAGAAATGCGGGACGATTTCTCATCAACTTTGCTCACCAGACTGCCATAGAGTTAGTCAATTATTTAAACGAAAACAACGATTCCAATGACATTACTGCCGCAGGCAGCTTGAGACGTGGCAAAGAAACAATTGGCGATGTGGACTTGCTCGTTACTGGTCCCAAAACCACCAACGCTATAGATCGTTTCGTTGAACATCCGTCTGTCAACGAAATCCTGGTCCATGGTGACACCAAGGCTAGTGTCACAGTTGGACGTGAAGGCCTGCAGGTAGACGTCCGAGCACTTGAAACTGATAGCTACGGAGCAGCACTCCAATACTTTACCGGCAGCAAAGAACACAACGTCGCCCTACGTGAACGGGCTGTGCGTATGGGGCTTCGCCTCAACGAGTATGGCCTTTATCGCAATGACGACGGCACAAAAATCGCTGGACAATGCGAAACAAGCATTTATGAGGCTCTCGGACTCTCTTGGATTCCACCAGAGCTTCGGGAAAACACTGGTGAAATCGAGGCTGCAGCTGAGGGCACTCTACCAGAACTGATTCGAGCCGATGAAATTGTGGCCGACCTTCACATGCACACCACCGAGAGTGACGGTTATTTTTCGATGAATGAAATGGCTGAGGCCGCACGCAAAAAGGGTTATCAATACATCGCAATTACGGACCACTCAAAAGCATTAGCAATGGCCAACGGACTGGACGAAAGTAGGCTTTTAAAGCAGATCAAACAGATTCGAGAAGCATCAGAACGGTGGGAAGATTTCACCATTCTTAGTGGTTGTGAAGTTGACATTCTCCAAAATGGAAAACTTGATATCGACAACGAAGTGTTAGCTCAACTCGATCTCGTGATCGCTAGTGTGCACAGCCACATGGACATCGAATCTGAAAAAATGACCGACCGGCTATTGCACGTCTTGGAAAACCCATATGTCAACATTCTGGGGCATCCTACCGGCCGTTTATTGCTTCGACGTGACCCCTACGTATATGACTTCGAACGCGTAGTTGCTGAGGCCAGCAAATGTAATGTGCACATCGAGATCAATGCGAGCCCGGAAAGACTCGACCTAGGGTTTCCACACCTTAGAGTCGCTAAATCAAGTGGCGTCAAATTTACTATCTCCACCGATGCACACCACACAAAACATTTCGACAACATGCAATACGGGGTGTTATCAGCGCGACGCGGCTGGCTAACGGTAAATGATGTACTAAATACACTGTCATTAGAAAAGTTTTTAAAAACACTAGTACGATAGGGAAATATCGTCACCGAAACCAGGCTAGTCAGTCTCAGTCGTGCGTTTCAGTCAATAGCTTCGTTACCTCTGGAAAAGTTATACGTTTTGCCGTGCATCTGAACGGTATGGCAGATTAACTTAGCAACCAGCTCAAAACAATCAGTTGCACAAGAACGCAAAGCTAGTTCGCGTGTACCGAACTTGAGGAATCTAAATCACACTCCGACATTGGAGCAGTTATCCATGAAGTGATAAGCGATCATGTGGCAAACAATCATGTGGCCATCTTCGGCTCGTCCCATATGATGATCAGCTACATGTACGTTGAGGTCAACCATCTCGCCCATTTTGCCACCACTGCATCCACTTAGGCCAATTGTATGGCACTCGATTTCATTTGCATACTCAATAGCCCGAACAACATTTGGCGAATTGCCACTGCCGCTAATTGCCATCACAACGTCTTCCCGTCGAGCAAAGTTTCGCAACTGTTCCACGAAAATTACATCATATCCGACATCGTTTGCATACGCAGTCATCGTAGGAATTTGTTCACTCAGTGCCATGATTTTGAAGCGTTTGGTATGGCCATAACTAGCACCTTTTACTATGTCGCAAGCAAAGTGGTTGGCAGTAGCAGCACTTCCACCATTACCGAAAACAAAGATTTGTCGACTTTCATCACGAGCCTTTGTAAGCATTTCGATAACTTGGCCCACCTTAGTCATGTCTATCGTGTCAATTGCTTCAAAAAGTTTAGATTTGTATTCAGTAGGAAAACTCATGATTGACCCTATTAGGTGCAAAAATATACACTGCCGCTAGATTGTCTATCCTTATTGAACGATCCAGCTAGCACTAAATGTAATTGTCGACACCCCACTGTCTCTTAATTCCAGTTCGCAGTAACCCCAGATTTGGCCAGAACTTCCTTGGAGTCAGCAACACCTGTACCTTTCTTCATGATAGTGATACTTGAGACAAGGCTGCCAAAATAGATTGCCGTCTCAATCTCTATACCAGACCCCAATACGAGGGCCATGCCGGCTGCAAAACTGTCTCCGGCACCGCAAATGTCAACTGGTTCATCGACTGACACTGTCGGAATTTCTCTCACGCCGTTATCATCGGCCAGCAACACTCCTTCGGGGCCGCGGGTCACCACAAGAGGTTTTGTTCCAATAGTATCTCGCAAACGGGGCAAATCTAGAGTTCCACAAAGACGCGCGGATGCATTCGTTGCCTCGACAATATTTGGCTTGGCAATGACATTACGGAATCTCTCGATTCGATTGCGAGAATCGGCGATCATGATCTTTTCTGGATTGCTGTTAGCAGCGTCTGTAAGCACTTCTCGAAAAGAGTCGGTGATAACACCGCCTTGATCTGTCTCCGCCTGATCAGCAACCATGACTACATCAAAATCTTCGTAGGAGCTGCGGAAATTTTCAATGAGTTGATTCTCGATCTCTTCGGAGAGAGGACTACTGTTGATGAAATCGAGTCGCGGCCTATCCTCATTGTTGTTTTTATGATTAATCACTTTGGTGTAAGTGAACGTCTGTATACATTTTGAAATCACAAGTAGATGGTGATCTATTTCACGTTTTGCCAACCCATCTTTGAGTTCAAAACCAAAACCGTCTTGTCCAATCGCACCAAGCACAGATACATGACCGGCCCCGAGAGCTGCGAGATTGCTTGCGACTGTCCCACCAGCTCCAGGTGTTACCGTAGTATCTATAACACCAACCCGTGCAATACCTGTTTCTCGCGAAGGTTCACCAGCTGACGGGTCATAAAGGCACCATCTATCTAGACAAATATCTCCTACAACTAACACACGACAATACCTGAACCGATCAATGATAGGAGCCCAGTTCATCGTGAATCGAGCCCCAAAATAGCAGCACGTAACGCTGGAAGTGTCTTGCGGTGATCACCACATAAATAGTAGCTGCGACCACCATCCACCACAGTACGAACGAGTATCGTTTTGTGTGGTCGAAAATAGTAACCTGGGTCACTTTTGGGTAATTCTTTGTGGTAATCACCTTCAATTGGAACTAGGTCAAAAACGGCTGTAGTGAAATTTCTGATCTCACAGCCTCTTTGAGTCGCTACATTGCGAGCCATAGATAGTGCTTTTAGATAAACCTCCGGGCCCATAATTGCAGAGCCAACATTGAGCATTAAACCACCTTCTAAATGCTCTACAGTTCTAGTGAAAGCCAGAAAATCCCTGTAACTTGCAGACCCCCATGCACCACCATCACAGTTTGCATGCTCGTGAATGATGTCATAACCAATACCGACATGGACTGTGACAGGAATTGACAGTTTGTAGGCTGCCGCTAAAATGCTTATTCCTTTATGGCTGTAATCACTGTCTAAGATTCGCCGGCCGAGGTTTTCACCTAAACCTAAATTCAGCTGGGCAGCTTCTATGACCCAATCATTCAAAATGCCAGTCTCGCGCCAAAGACCAAATTCACCATTGCGGATATAATGTGCAACACTTTCGGTTGTCGCTCCTATGCGAGCTAGCTCGTAATCGTGGATTGCTCCAGCACCGTTCATCGCAACATGCGTTAGCATGCCTTGCTCCATCATGTCGATGACGTGACGTGACACCCCCATCTTAATAACATGGGCACCCATCATGAGAATGCGTGCTGCACCGTGATCACGGGCGTCACAGGTATCCCGAGCAATAGCTTTCAGATGTGGATGTTCAAAATCGACCGGTGCATCTAGAGGCAAGACATAATCCACATCCATATCGTGCATGCGTTCTTCTAGAGGGCGCACCCGCAGGGCCGAACGATCAAAGATAGGGTATTTTGACTCCATGAGCAATTTCACATTACGACGGAAATAGAATGCTCAACAACTCGTTCAATCTATTATAGTTTGGGATAATCCAGTCAGCTCCAGCTCGCACTAGCCGCTGTCGCTTCACAGGATCGACACGCAAACAGATAGGCTCGTCACTTGCTACACCAACAGCACAACCACCCACCTCTTTAACATTCTCAATCTCCACATAGCCGTCCCCAAAGGCCAAGAAGTTTTCACCTTTAAAGTTTCCCTCACAAAGAATTCGATTTATTAAAATTTTTTTTGAAAAATTCTTGTAGTCTTCACGAGCACCGTATATGTGCCCATCAAAATAAGTGTCAACTTGAAGCAGCTCCGCTTCCCTAGATAAATAAGACTCATCTGTCCCACTAGCCAGATATAAGCTCAATCCACGTTTTTGCAGAGTTTGCATGAGAGAGCGTGAACCTGGAACCATCAACTCATCTGGTGAAATGGTGCCGGCACTCAATCCTTCAACGCGAAGCTTGATGTGCGCATCAAGTCGGTTGAGATACATGTGCTTGTACATCATCGGTTCGAGAGGTTTTCCACCTCGTAAGGAAATTTGCCGCGCTAATTCAATCATCTGGTAGATCGTTTGCTTGCCAGTGAGTCTCGCAACGTATTCCTCGACAACAGTTGTTAGCTCTCCTTCCGACTCATCACCACCAAGACCGGCAAGAATCTCGACCATCATTGGGACCATTACGTCAGTCCAACCTGAACGAATCAAGGAAATAGTGCCATCGAAATCGAATAGCGCGATGCTACACCTCGTAGCATCGCTTTCAGAGGAGACAATTTCAACCGTACTAGGGTTCAATTCGGTCATTCACTACCACCAATGGTTTCAAGCAACAGCTTTGGCTGTCTCTATGTCACTCAAGGCAAACGCAATATCACCTTGAGAGTACTCGGATGCAGACTCAGTCCAGCGATCCTTAGTAAGTACAAGAACCTGTCCTCCTTTAGAGGCCTCTATAAACGCTCGCAGACCGGCAACTCCTACACCCACAATGAGAAAATCAGTGTCCATGAGTAAGCCCACGAGTTTATCATGTGCTCGAGAAAACAGTCGTAGACCAGCCCTTGATGCGTGTGACTACCTATATACCACCGTGCAAATCCAGTACACCAATGGCTAACTTGAGGCCTGGTCTCACCTCAAAACACGTACTCGGTGGTTTTCACTGTCACCGATGTATACCGAGCCATCGTGCGCAACAAAGACCCCGTGTGGACGAGCCAATCCACATTGATCCGGATCGCCGTCAGGACCATCGTGCCGATTACCAGTACCAACAACAGTTTCAATTAAACCGCTCTGTAAATCGATGCGCCTAATAGTGTGACTCTCGGTATCAGCAATATATACATCACCATTGGAACCAACTGAGATCCCTTTGGGCCCTGACAAAAGCGCCTGTTTTGCAGAGCTGCCGTCACCTGCATACCCCTTTGAACCCGTACCTGCGACATGATGCAAGACTTTCTCTTTCATCGAAATGCGATAAATTGAATTACCCTCACGCAACGCCAAAAACATATCGCCTTGACGGTCAAAAGCAATCGCACGTGGTCCGTTCAGAGGAGTACCTTTTACAGGAGAGCCATTGGGCGTAGCAGCCTGATCTCCAGTACCAGCAAACGTATCTATTACACCGCTCGGAAGCTCAACTCGACGTATGCGGTGATTCCCTATATCGGCGATGTAAAGAAAACCGCTCTCATCGAATTCAATGCTGTGGGGGTTGTGAAGCTGTGCTTTGATAGCTTTGCCACCATCACCTGAGTAGCCTGCCTCACCAGTGCCTACAACTGTTGATATTATTCCAGTTGCCGCATCAACCTTACGAACAACATGATTCTGCATCTCAACAAAATACATATCACCGCTCTGGGAGAAACGTACTTCGTACGGTTCATTTAAATCAGCCTCCAAAGCCGAACCACCATCACCTGAATACCCCTTGCGACCGGTGCCGGCAACGGTGGAAATGACGTTTGTGTGCAAATCTAGACGTCGGACTCTGTGAGTGTCGACTTCACAGATATACAGAGATCCATCCGGGCCGATCACAACCCCAAACGGGTTACCTAATTGAGCTTCCTTACCTGAGCCGCCATCACCCCCAGCACCACTGATTCCCACACCTGCAACCGTGTAAACAATTTCATCAAGAGAAACCTCAGATTCAAACAGAGGTGTATCATTCTCCGATGCACATGCTGTTAGAATCAGCACGAGAACTGCTATGAGTACTTTAATCATGAACTACCCCCTCACATAAGATGCATTCGGCCAAGACAACGATGTTCCATTTCAACAGTGGTCCGTCAGCGCTATAAATGTATACCACGAAAATGAAAACCAATATGCAAAATAGCCACTGCCCTAGTAACGTCAGGAATTATAATATCTACTACCCTGACAATTGCTACAATCCTCGATCAAGTGAATAAATTGCTGCTGATCGGCCCTCCGGGTAGCGGAAAGACCCGTTTTGTTTTAGAGAAGATTTTAACCGCAGTTCGCGAAGAGCGTGGCGAAGAGGTTCTGCTTGTGGTACCAACCGCGAGCATGGTGCGACACACACTACATACACTCGCACGGAAAAATGGCTCCATTCCCGGAAATACAGTACAAACACTAACGGATTTCACGGTTCGGCTAACACCAGGAATCCGAACTCCATCACCTGCACTCAGTGCTTGGCTTCTCAAGCAAATCATCCAGGAAGTTGACATTGCCACTTCGCTGACTCAAAACCAAACTCCCGGTCTCATCACTGCTATAGAGCGAACAATAAAGGATCTGTGGGCTGCGGGCTGCAATGCTAACCAAATCAAGAAATTTGTAAATTCTCAAACTCAAAAGAGCTTTGCCGAAGTATTTCAGCACTACGAAAGACGTCTCAGTGAACTTGATTACGTGTCGCCACTGAAGCGTTTTCAATCAGCGGCGACGAATATCCGCAATGGCGATCTTGGCTCACTTCGTGAAATTTATTTCGACGGGTTCTTTCATCTAACTATCGGAGAGCAGGAACTGATCCAGGCGACCCTTGAGAATTCACAGAAAACTATAGTTACCTTTGTCGAAAAACCAGATCAATGCTTCAAAGGACTTTCAATTCACCGTTTAAAAAAAATATATAGGCCTTACTGCACACCCACTATTTCCAGAGCAGTAACACCGACTCACGAAATCGAAGAGATCGCACATAGAATCGTAGATGGCATCAACACCACAGAGCATTCGTTCGCCGATTATGGCATCGTATTACGTTCACCGAAAATCTATGAGCCAATCATTCGTCGCGTTTTCGAACGTTTCGGCATTCCATTTCGTTGCCGTCTATCGAAACCTCTGTTGCTGCACGATAACGTTCGTTTCGTCCTATCCTTACTACGAGCAGCAGACAAAGGATTCCCGGCTGAGGAAACGCTAGATGCTCTTCGCAACCCAGTCTGTGATGCTGGAAAACCGACAGAGCTCGACGTTTTCGACTTCGATATCCGACGGAAATTACCAGGTAATGGGTTGTCTTTTTTGGAACAACACGCAACGCCCTATCCGACCATTTGCAAGAAACTTGCCGACCTGCACCAGACAGTCGAGTGGTCACAACAAACATCTCTACTCACGGAATGGACTGAGCGTATCGACAACTTCTACGAAAATTGGTCTAGGAAGCCTGAAATAAACGATGGGCTTCCCATCCTTCCTTGCTACGACCAGATTCTGGACTGGCGCTCTACAGCGCAAATGGCCTCAGCGTTTCGCAGTTCCACTGAAGAAGCGGCTTCAATACTTTCTATTTCCGGCAGGGATAGAGTGTCACTCAATACCTACCTGAATATGCTCGAATTTGCCTTACAAAGAACCTCAGTGCCCGTACCTGACGACCGTCGCAACGTGGTCCATGTCCTACCCATCTACGAGGCGCGACAATGGGAACTACCAGTAGTATTCGTACCTGGACTAGTTGAAAATCAATTCCCACGTCCCTCAAAAACCAATTTATTTTTTGGAGAATCAGATCGTGAAAACTTACAGCGCAACGGGATTCCTCTCCGTTCCTCGAGAGACTATGACGACGAAGAAACTCTTCTATTTCAAATTGCTAGAACTCGTGCGCGACAGACCTTATTCTTTAGCTACTCCCAATTTGACGAACAGAACAAACCGCTATTGCGTTCATTCTTGCTCAAAGGAAATGACCGTGAGCATGACCGTATCTTAAACCCAATAAGTCTATGTACACCGATACCAAGTTATGTTGTGCCAACTGCATCGAATCTAGATTCAACCGATTTACGAAAGTGGATTACGACCAAACATGCGAGTTTTTCGCCAACTTCACTTGAAGATTTCATACAGTGCCCGTACCAATATTTTTCGCGACACACTCTGGATCTAGAAGAACGGCCTCCCGTACCAGAGGAACGATTCGATAGAAAACTCGAGGGAAATATTGTCCACCGTACCCTAGCTGAGTGGAGTCAGGATCGCTCAGTACCAGTGCTTGCCATTTTGCAGGATGTTTTCAAATCCGAATGTCAGCGCAACCGCATCCCTACCACTGTTCGTACCTTGGCCTCCCTTTACCGTATGGAAGAAGACTTAACACAATTTTCTGCCGACGAAGCATCTGCTTGTATTTTCGAAAACGTTGTCCACAAGCATGAAGCAGACTTCCAATATGTGACAACGGGATACAGAGGAAACAAAACGTGTATCCGAGGACGCATCGACCGTTACGAAGCTATAGAAGGAAAATACGCCTTCGTTGTGGACTACAAGTACTCGACTGACTCTTCGATCAGGAAGTTGACTGACGATGAGGAAGGTTATGTCCAAGGTCCACTTTATCTTTTGGGTCTGGAGCAAGAGCTAGGACTAAAACCAATAGGCATCCAGTTTCTGGGTCTGAGGAACAAAATCACGCGAGTCAATAAGGTCCTCGACGGTTCTTTGCCGACAACGTCTGGCGCTTATACTGAGACACTACCTGAACGCGATTTCCAAAACTTTCTTAAACAAGGACTTCAAAGAGCCCTGAATGCAATCGATAAAATCCACACTGGACACATCAAAGTCGACCCCCGTGATCCAGACCGATGCAAACACTGCAACTTCAGAGATCTCTGTCGAATCAGAATCGAATCATGAAAGAAACAGTCAAACAGAGCGAGGCTATTTCGAGTTGGAATCAAGGAGCAGTTTGTGTTACCGCAGGACCAGGTTCTGGTAAAACCACCGTCCTAGTTGAGCGTTTTCGTTGGCTCGTCAATGAAAAAAATGTGGACCCAAAAAAAATACTGGCAGTCACTTTCACCGAAAAAGCGGCACAGAACTTGATAGAACGACTTGGTGAACACGATGACTCCCTTGAAAAACAGCAGCAGATGTTTCGACAAGCGCCAATAGCAACAATTCACAGCTTCTGTAGTGGTTTACTGAGAGAATATGCCTTTGAAATTGGACTTGATCCCGAATTCTCCGTCATGGATGAATGGGAAAGTAAGATTGAACAAAATCGGATTATTCGTGAAGCACTAGAGCAAGCTCACGCCAATGATTCCGCAGCTCTGGAACAATTCCTACGGTCCTTTGGCGGCAACGACATTGAAAGACATCTGTCGAAGATACATCAAGAAATTTGTGCAGCGGACAAAGAAGCATTTGTCCAAATAAGTAATCCACAACCACAGCTCCAAAACCTTGTTGCCGAACTCGAAAACGCGGCGAACCAAGGCAAATGGCCTGAATTAGTCGCCGAGGCAAAGCTACTGCGGCTTGCATCTGAAACGTCAGATTTCGATTACATTCGCTTCTTAAGAAGTCTCACCGAAAAGTTGAACAGTCTCCCAAAGACCCGAGCAGCGAGTAAAATTCTCAAACGCCTGCGTGACAAACGTGACAATCTAGTTCTTCAGACTGACTACCTTTTTACCAGTATCGCGAATCAAGATTCTCGGGCATGGTTAGCAAAAATCCTGATTGAAATCGAACTTAGTTTTCAACGATGGAAACGATCATCCTCGAAGTGTGATTTTTTTGATCTTGAGCGTTATACCGTGCAACTACTCAAGAAACACCACCATCTTGCCGAGCGATTTGATCATATCTTGGTCGACGAGTATCAGGACATAAACCCGGTCCAGAATAAATTAATTGAGCTGCTTCAGAAGAACCGTAACTATTCTGCTCGCACGCTGTTCGCAGTTGGTGATATTAATCAGTCCATATATGGTTTTCGTTATGCTGCACCAAGTGTATTTCGAGATTTCCGTAACAATGTCGAGATACATGGTGGCCACCCGATCGAACTGCGTGAAAACTTCCGTAGCCGACCCGACATCTTGTTAGCGGCCGAAACATTCCTTCACAACGCGGAAGGTGTGGAGTCGCGCTCCTTGACCGCAAAACGATGCTTTCCGCCAAAATCAATACCAAGCGTGGAGATCCTCGCAACTTATGGCAACAACAAGCAAAACGCAAAACGCCGAGAGGCACGTCATCTAGCTGCCCGTATACTTGAGCTCAAACACGAGTTGGAACTAGGAGTAGATGACTCGGGCAAAAAGTCTCGTAAGCCAGAATGGAAAGACTTTGCAGTTTTGGCCCGTAGTCGTACAAATCTTGAAGCAATAGCCAAAGCTTTACAACAAACTGGTATTCCTTACACCACCGCGGGCAAGGGTTTCTTTAACGCTCCAGAAATTCGCGACTTGATCAATGTTTTACACATTCTAGTCAACCCCAGAGATGAGATCCGCTGTGCCGCAGTTCTAAGATCTCCTCTTGTTGGCATCAAAGATGAAACGTTATTAACCCTCAAAATTAACGGTTGCAATCTGGTTCAGGCTCTTGATGACATAACCGTTCACTCTGACTCTGGAACCGCTTCTCCACCCTTAGCAATCGATCCCATCGACTCGGATCGTCTGAAAAAGTTTCACGGATGGCTCACACACTTTCGCCTTATTCGAGACAGAACACCTATCGATCTTCTGCTGTCACGGATTCTAATTGAAACTGGTTACGAAACCTATCTACTTTCCCAACCCACCGGTCGCCACCAAGCTGCAAACGTGCGTAAATTCATTGAAATTCTCCGCGGACAGTCTGAAAAACGACCAGTTAGTTTCGACTCATTGATTTTGCATGTTGAAAAAATGCGGTCATCGCAATCACCTGAAGGTGATGCCCCAGTCCTCGACCCATCTGAAAACACAGTGCATCTGATGACAATTCATGCTGCAAAAGGGCTCGAATTTCCCGTGGTGATCATACCATCTGTACAAAGCCCCACCCCCAACAGCGTGACAACCACCGGATTCAGTCCCACTTGTGGTGTCGGCGCTAAATGGAAAACCTCAACTGCTGGCTCTGGTCAAGACGACGAAGCACTAAACGAAATCAACAGAAACGCCACACAACAAAGAAGAGAAGAATCAAACCGCCTCTTTTACGTAGCCATAACTCGTGCTGAGGAGCATTTAATACTAAGCTGCTGCTTCGGATCACCATCGTACAGAGCTACAGCATGGGCGCAGTTGCTCAAAAAATCACTCGAAAGTATTCATAACAAGGAAGATGGACATCTT
>DJHJ01000005.1 GCA_002433055.1 Acidobacteriia bacterium UBA6623
AACTTCACCACCAAAATCAGCATGTCCCGGAGTGTCGACAATATTGATTTTGTAGTCTTGATAACGGACTCCGGTGGTTTTGGCTAGAATCGTGATGCCTCGTTCGCGTTCCAATTCACCAGAATCAAGAGCACGATCGGCCACTTCCTCACGCTCACCGAAAACTCCGCTTTGTTGGAACATGGCATCGACTAAAGTCGTCTTGCCATGGTCAACGTGAGCGATGATTGCGATACTACGAATAAATCTAGTCTGCATGCGAGATACAGCAACCTCTAATTCTTAAAAGGGTAGACGGAAACGTTTCGAGTGTGAGTCAGCTCGAACAAAGTGACCACTTTTAGCTTAGCGATAAAAGGTCTCGATATGCCATTTATCCAAAAAAGAGGGTTTCTTGAATACAAGAGCAATGTTGAGTTTCTTGGCTAAACATCGTGAGATATCAACAATTCACAGAACATTTCTGACGATACATTTGCCCCACTCAAAATACACACCACATCCTTAGATAGATCGGCAATCTCACTCACTCGAAGTGCGGCTACTGCGGCAGCCCCTCCGGGTTCAGAAACCACTTTTTGTTTTGTAGCAAGATAACGGACCGTCGTTCTGAGATCTTCCTCGTTTACTGCAAACACGTCATCTACCAACTGTTCCACAATTCGCAAGCCTCGTTCTCCTGGACAAGCCACCACAAGAGCATCAGCGATAGTTGTCCCCACAGCTACCGTCACCGGCTGACCAGCCGCGAGCGATTGTTGCATCGATTGATTAGCTGCAGGTTGCACACCAAAAACACGGCACCCGGGACGTTCTCTCTTGATCACCGTTGCAATCCCACTAATCAAACCACCTCCACTTATTGGAGCTACGACCGAGAAATTCCCGCCAAGTTCATCAAGTAATTCAAGTCCAATAGTGCCATTGCCTGCAATAGTTTCATCAGAATCGTAAGGATGCAGCAATAGACGTCCTGTTTCTTTCTGGATGCGAAAAGTCGTATCCCAACGATCTTTGAATGTATTCTCGCAAGAAACAACTTCGCCACCAAAATGCTCTGTCATTGCACGCTTTAATGGTGAAGTATTCTTCATCATCACGATCTGAGCGCTAACACCAAGTGTGCGTGCTGCATAGGCTATCGCCTGTGCGAAGTTACCTGACGAGGATGTCACTATACCTACCTGACGAGCTTGGTCAAGCCTACTCAAAATACTATTGAATGCCGGCCGAACCTTGAATGAACCTGTGGGTTGTTGCGATTCCAGTTTCAGCCAAACTCTGCACCCTAGATCGTGACTCAAAGATTCAGAAAGAATCAATGGGGTTGGCCGTAGGTATTTAGAGAGGCGATCTCTAGCTACTTCAATATCTTTGGAAGTTATGGGATTAACGCCCAGTTTTGACACAGATCTTAGTGTCCCTTCTAGCGGCTACTAGGTCAATTGTAACGATTTATTACAGTATTGATTCGTCCTCGGCATTGAACAAGAAACTCCAAGAACAATACTTAAGATCGCACTCTCAAAAACAAATACAACCCTACTAATCCAAAGATTACACCAGGAGCCCAAGCCGCCACTGCTGGACTCAACTGCCCAGCTCTACCCAACTGTTCGAGCAAACCATTGAGGGAGTAATAAGCAATAGCTAACCCGATACTCAATGCAACTCCTGTCAGAGCCCCACGATGTCCAGCCACCAACGAAAATGGAATTGCCAGAACGGCCATACTGACGGCAAAAAGAGGGAAGGCCATTTTTTTGTGCCATTGAACTTGTAGACGCACAGTATCAAAACCGCTCTGAGTCAGGTCAGTGATATAAGCGTGCAACTCACGCCAGTTCATTTGTTGATGTTGACGCTCTTCCTTGAGGAAGTAGCTGGGCTCCTCTGAAAGATCAGAGAAAGGTTGCCTATTAAACTTCGAGAACTGCAGTACACGATTGCCATCAATTTCACGCACCCAGCCATTCTCAAAAATCCAAGCTTCTTCCAGCGTATCCCAATACGCCCGCTCAGCAGCTATGTGGCGCTCAAGTCTGAAACTCTGTTCGTCAAAATCATAAACATTGATCTTCGCAAACGCTTTCTCCTGTGAATCAAAGAATCGATGGTGATAGATGCGCTCACCTTTGCCAAACATCCAACGTCGATCTGGTTTCAAAAACGTTCGAACTGGACGTCCTTTGATTTCGTCCCGGATTGCATCTTGCTTACGATTCATTTCCGGCAAATAGTAGTAATCCAGTGCGAACAACAAACCGCTAATTGCGGTTGCTGTCACCAAGATCGGTGCCGCTAACCGGTAAAGACCTACTCCACAGGCCTTGAAGGCCGTAAGTTCTTGGTATTTTGCCAAAACTCCAAAACAGACTAAGGTCCCGACCAATACGCAAAGCGGAGCCGTCTCATAGACCAAAAAGGGTGTTAAGTAATACACATACGGAATAAATAAGCCCAATTTCTCGCGCTCAAGCATGTCGCTCAGCAGTTCGAAAAAGCTAAATACAAACCAGATCGCCACAAAGGAAGTAACCAGCACTAGCAAGTAAAAAAGAAATGTCCTTAGCACATACCAATCAATAATGCGGAAACCTGGCAGGACACTTTCTGAAGTCATTGGAGAATACGAAGTTCTCTTTCTGTTACGAGTAAAGTTGCCTTGGGCCCTAGCAGTCTGTTCGTTGTTCTTTCGCGACCATGTTAGTGATCCTACAAGCCAACTCCCAACTGTGGCAGTGAAATCACGACGGTTCGGTGCATCGAGTTGCGATAACAACCAGATGCCCACTGAAACAAAAATCAGGTTGGCAATCCAAATTGACGGCCCAGTTGCCAGCAGTTCTGCCTTAGCCAAAGCGATACCACTAAGTTGAACCATGTAGTAAAGGAAGACTAAGATCAAACCCGACACCACACCAGCCGATTTACCTAAACGCCGCGATGAAATAGCTATTGGAACGCCAACCATCGGCAAAACAAAACAGGCGAAGGGTAAAGAAAACCTTTGGTGTAGCTCAATCTCTGCATCCACCTTTTTTTCACCAATTTGTGTGCGGGAGATAAGTTGCGCAGTAGAAGTCTGTTCGAAAGTTCGTTTGCGAAGCTCAGGAGCGGTTGCATTCGATTGAAGCACCTGATCGCTCTCCTGAAACTCAAAACTATGATATTGCACCGCGTCATGGGATTGCTCATAAGTGCTGGCATGTGGGAGTCGGAGCTGTAAGCGATCCTGTTCAGGGCGAGGCACCACAACTGCTTCCTCGGCAACGGTAATTCTGGGACCATCTACTGCTGCATTGGAGCCACCGAACGAACCTCTACTTTCTGGAGTTCGCTCGTCTGCTATAAAAATGCCTTTCCATCGGACCACTGGACCTGGGACTACATCTCGAACATAGAGTACCGTGTCCGGAAATGTCTCTATAAACACGCGTGGTTGAACCTCGGCACTGGCCTGCGATATTTTTAAGGACTCCGCAATTTCTTTTTGTTTCTGAAGTGCTAATGGATTGTAGTAAAGCGTTGTCACTGCACAAATAGAGCCTCCGATTAAAGCCACCAAGGCAACTGGTTTGACAAGGCGAAGCCCCGGGATTCCTGCAGCACGCATAGCGGTGATCTCACCATCACTTGAAATACGCCCGAGACCGACAAGAACGCCTATCAGAACCCCGATCGGAATCGTAAAACGAAGCACCTGTGGCACAGCTAACAGAAAAAGATAAATCACCTCTGCGACCGACCCACTCGGGTGTATCAGGAGTGACATCAAGAGGCCAACCGATTTAAGAAACAGGACAAATGTGAATAACACCGTTCCAATTAGTGAACTGGCAATCACCTCTCGAAAAATGTAGCGAAAAAGAATGTGCACGCGAAGTCTCTAATTTCAGAGTAAAACCGGACGGAAAGTATATAAAATTCTAGCGCAGAGTCAGCAAGATTAGGTTCACAATGCAACTTCGAGCCAAAAAGAAGATGGCATTGCAACAATCTGCAAAGTTAAATTTTGAGCAAAACACTGGAAGAATTGGTAGCCTACCAAACTTCCTAGCCTATATTGCATTTCGATCACATGGTCAGTGATTCCGTCTGCACAACTTGTGACGCCTCTCCCACTAAAAAAATTGAACCTGCGATGACAATCAGATCTTCGGGTGAAGCTCCACGCCTTGCTTCCTTTAATGCTTCCGTCAAGTTTGGTGAAATTGATATGACTGAATGATGATGATCTACCAACGCCATGAGCGTCTGAGGACGGGCCGAACGAGCAACTTGAGAGCATGTCAGTATCACCCTATTGGCTCGTGGAAATAAGATGCCCGCTACTTCATCCACTGCTTTGTCTCGAACCGAACCGTATATTAAGTGAATCCTGCGGTTTGTTTCATGACGTTCTAGAAAATGAGCTAGAGTCAGTGCCCCAGAAGGATTGTGTGCAGCATCAAGCAAAATTTCTGGTGCCCCTGAAATACGTTCAAGTCTGCCCGGCCAGCTTGCCTTGGAAAGACCTCTCTTTATTTCTTCGCCTTCCGCTCCTACCAGATCAAGAGCAGCTACCGCTGTCAGAGCATTAGTGACTTGATGCTGTCCTGGCAGTGAAAGTGAAACATCAATCATAGAAGGAGCATTAACAGGCAATTTCTTGTTTGATTGCGAAACTTCAGCCCTGCTTGCTCTAAACCGGTAACAGCCCCTTTCATCAGTAATCCCTTCTGCTATCCAGTCAACTCCCACACGTACCATCGAGACATCAAGTTGTGCCGCTCTTTCCTCAAGAACCGCCATCACTTCTGGTCTTTGTGGGGCAACCACCAACTTCATGCCTGACTTAAGTATGCCTGCTTTTTCGGTAGCAATAGACACGATATCCTTACCGAGAAATCGTTCGTGATCAAAGTCGATTGGGGTCACCACGCCCACTGCTCCTGTTAGGACGTTAGTTGCATCAAGTCGCCCCCCAAGTCCAACTTCGACAACTGCCCATTCAACACCAGCATTACGAAATGCAGTGAATGCCGTTGCCGTGATGGATTCAAAAAAAGTTGGGTGTTCGGTTGATCCAAACTCGGCGATAATTCTCTCATTGGCAGCCCTAACGTCCTCTAAAGCACAGATGAAATCTTCGTCTGAAATTTCGGTTGCAGCCACTCGTATTCGCTCGTTAAACCGCACTAGATGCGGTGAGGTATAGAGACCAACACTTTGCCCAGCAGTCCACAGGCCACTCTCAATCAGTGCTGCTGTTGAGCCTTTGCCATTCGTACCTGCAATATGGATCCCCTTGAAGGTCTGTTGCGGATCACCCAACAACGTCAAAAGACGTGTCATACGGGTCAGCCCAAAATTGGCAGTGCGAATATCGCCAATAAGAGAAAGCAGGTATCGAACCGCCTCAGAATAGATCATTCGATCGGGCCGCAGAAGAAATCGAAAGCTTGTGCGAGAAATTCCTTGAGTTCTGAGCGAGACACCACAGCATCGAGCATGCCATGTTCAAGTAGAAACTCCGAGCGCTGGAATCCTTTAGGAAGTTTTTGGCGGATTGTCTGCTCTATCACACGCGGACCCGCAAAGCCAATTAATGCACCTGGTTCAGCAATATTGAGATCGCCCAACATAGCGTAACTAGCTGTTACTCCGCCGGTCGTTGGATCAGTCAAAACACTAATGTAAGGAAGCCGCTCTTCAACCAATTTGACCAGTGCGCTTGAAATCTTAGCCAGTTGCATGAGGCTGACAGCACCTTCCATCATGCGAGCCCCTCCAGAAGCAGAGACAACAATGAAAGGTTGCTGTTTGTCGTGGGCTCGTTCAATGGCGCGTGTAATTTTCTCGCCCACAACCGCACCCATACTGCCTCCGATGAAACGGTACTCCATGACCGCTGCAACCACTGCTCTTCCTTTGAGCTTACCTTCGGCGCAGATCACAGCATCTTTGAGGCCCGTCTCTGACTCAGCCTGTTCAAGACGCTCACGGTAGGGACGCAGATCAACAAACCCGAGGGCATCGGTGCTTCGAAGATCAGTATCAAATTCCTCCCAGTGTTGATCGTCAAACAACAGTGCTAGCCTATTGCGTGCGTCGATCTTGAAGTGAAAGTTACACTTGGGACAAACCATTGCATTCGCTTCGAGATCCTTTTTCCAAATGGTAGACCGACACACATCACACTTAATCCAAAGGCCTTCTGTGCGCACCGTCCTGGATGAAGTCGTCTTCTCAGGGCCGTTTTCTTTTTCAAACCACGCCATGTGTTACCAATCGGATGATGATACCAGATGAAACCCTCAATAGAACTAGCAATAGAAACAACTGCTTCTGTTCAATCCACACCAGCACTACTCATTTTGGCTACACTTGTATTTTAAAATCTGGGAGGACTTAATGATGTACAAAGGGTTGGAACACACTGCAATAGCTTCGGTTGATCCAGAAAAACTGGCTGCGTGGTACGAGGAATATCTGGGCTTTTCAATTTGCTATCGCTACGGAGGAAATGTCTTTGTAAAGGCACCTAACGGCGCAATGCTAGAAATCATTCCGGGCACAGGAGATCGACCCGCTAACGAGTTGCAGACTCTCGGCATTCGCCATCTAGCAATTTCGGTGGATGATTTCGACGCTGCCCACGAAGATCTCAAATCTAAGGGCATAGCGATTGAAAACTTGGTCAACTATGAAGGTAACCGTCTGGCCTTCTTTCGTGACATTGAGGGCAACATCTGCCATATAATCCATCGAGAGAAAGCGATCTGATCGTCAGCCGGCTTGAGATAGATAGAAAATGGCAGAGCAAAAAGGCGGTCACTAACGCGAAATTGGCTGGCATGAATACTCCTCCTGCTCCAAATCCCATCATCGGATCCGACGAGCATCGCTATGAAGTGCTGCATGACTGGGGTGCTTTACCAGCTCGAATTACCTATGGAAATTGTCACGGTGTGGCAGAGGACTCTAAAGGTCTAATTTACATCCATCACACTGTCCACGAAACCAGCGAGAGTCCTGACTCAGTAGTAGTTTTTGACCCCGACGGAAACTTTGTTCACTCCTGGGGTAAGGAATTTAAAGGCGGCGCGCACGGATTTCACCTGCAAAAAGAAGGCGGGGAAGAATTTTTCTACTTCTGTGATATTGATCGCCGTATTGTCGTCAAAACTACGCTAGAGGGCGAAGAAGTGTTACGCCTAGGCTATCCATACGAATCAGAAAACTACGAACCAAAACCGGACGGATCACAACCCGATTATCGCCCTACCAACCTCGCAATCGCCCCGAATGGCGACATATACATAGGAGATGGTTATGGGTCAAGTTGCATCCTGCAGTACGACAAAAAAGGCAATTACATTCGCACCTTCGGTGGACTTGGAAGCGAAGCTGGACAGGTAAGTTGTCCCCACGGTATCATTTGCGACACACGTTCAAAAGAGCCGGTCATTCTCGTTGCAGATCGTGCAAACAACCGCCTTCAGGAGTTTTCACTTGCGGGCGAGCACCGCCGTTTCTACTACCTCCATCCCTCAGTGCTAAGCAGCGTCAACCTACCTTGCCATTTTCACATCCGCAAGAAGGAAATGGTTATTCCCGACCTTGCTGCCCGTGTAACTCTGCTCGACGCAAACAATGACGTTATCACTCACCTGGGTGAGGGGACTGCCGACTACCGACAGCGGCGTCTTAAATCCAGCGAACACTTCCCGCCAGGAAAGTTTGTTTGCCCTCACGGCGCTTGCTTCGACCATGAAGGCAATATTTTCGTCACCGAATGGGTAGAGGTTGGCCGTGTCACAAAATTAAACCAGATACATTAGCCAGAATCGGTACGTGGCAACAGGTCAGATCAAAACCACCAAATGCTCACAAGAGGGATCGTAAATAATTCACGATCTCGGGCATTTCCCAGTCTTCTGCCCCTATATATTTGCGAACCACCTCTCCCTCACGGTTAATCAAATAACTTTCCGGGTACTTTATAGTTCCATAGCGTGAACTCACCGTTCGTTCGGGGTCGAGCACCGTGGGAAACGTCACTCGAAAGCGTTCAAGGAACTGTTGATACACGGCCTCTTCCGTGTCTACGCTCACTGCCAGAACAACGAGGCCATCACCTCGAAAGCGCTCATATAGAGTATTTAATGAAGGTACTTCCGCAACACAGGGTGGACACCAGGTTGCCCAGAAATTCAGCAAAACCAGCTTGCCACGGTAGTTAGATAGCCGTACCCCATCTGTCAGTTCAAACTCAGGGGCTGTATCTCCCACCTCGACACGATGAATTTCAAAGTGAGGGATAACTCGATGCAACAACACACCCGTCAAGGCAATTACAATCGCGGCAATCCATACCTCACGCTTCACCCGTGCCATAATGATACTCCGGTCCCACTGTAGCAATCGTCCGGAGCCTTGGCAAATGGTGAAGATTACCCGTAAAGTAGAGTTCTCAGCCTCTCATTACTGTGCTGTTTCAGATCTTTCAGATTCAGAGAACGAATCCCTTTTCGGTAAAGCAGCTCGTCCCACAGGTCATGGACACAACTACGTTCTTGAGGTAACGGTCACGGGTAAGATAGATCCAATCAGCGGTATGATCATGGACCTTAAGATGCTCAAGGATTTGATCAACGAACAAGTCATTGATATCTACGATCATCGTTTTCTTAATAAAGAAGTACCTCCTTTTGACCGTTGTGTACCAACACCAGAGAATATTGCGGTGGACATTTGGAAACGCATGGAAAAGGTAATCAACAGTAAAAATCACGAATTACATCAGATACGACTCTGGGAAACACCCGACCTCTACGTCGATTACCTCGGCCCTAACAGTGAGCAGAATTTCCAAAGATAATCAAAATGCCTCAGCTAACGAAACGTTACCCTTTTAGCGCTTCACACCGTCTGCACGCAGCAAAACTGAGTGCCGAAGAAAATGTGAAACTGTTCGGAAAATGCAACAACCCACACGGACACGGACACAACTATACTCTGGAGGTGACGATTAGTGGTCCAACCGACCCGCACTCGGGAATGATCATTGCACGCACACAACTAGACGACATAGTGGAACGGTGTATCCTTTCGGAAATTGATCACACGGATCTCAATAGCGATATAGAGGAGTTCAGTAGCACTCCCACAACCACCGAAAATTTGGCACTAATCATTAGCCACCGACTTGACAAATTTTGGGCACAAAAATTCACCGCTACTGATCCTCGCGTGACCCGTATTAGAGTGGAAGAAACAACCCGTAACAGCTTCGAAGTTACCTTTTGACATCATGGCAAGCCATCCTTCATCACACGACCCTCATAGCGAATCTCCAACAGATTCCTCAAACAATACAAAGCTCTCAGGACTGGTCCAAGAAATGCTGGGCGAGCTAGGCGAAAATCCAGACCGTGACGGGCTTCGCCGGACCCCTCAACGAGTTGCTCGTGCCTTCCGTGAATTGACCAGAGGCTATGAGATGGATGCTGCAACGGTTCTAAATAATGCTTTATTCGAGGTGTCATATGACGAGATGGTCATAGTCAGAGATATTGAAGTGTTCAGTCTCTGCGAACATCACCTTCTCCCGTTTTTTGGGAAAGTACATGTTGCATACTTGCCCAGAGAAAAGGTGATTGGGCTCAGCAAAATTCCACGCTTAGTGGACATGTTCGCCCGTCGACTCCAAATTCAGGAACGACTGACAAACCAAATTGCAGCCACGATCCAAGAAACAATAAATCCAGTTGGGGTAGGCGTGGTCATAGAAGCTAGACATCTCTGCATGGTTATGAGAGGTGTTGAAAAACAGCACTCCTCGGCTGTCACCAGTGCCATGCTAGGCGCTTTCCGTGAGAACTCGCAGACCCGAGAAGAATTTTTATCGCTGTTGTCACCACGATCCACTCAAGGGCTCTGACAAGCTCACATCACTTCGGATTGACAGTTTAGGATATTTCTTTGTGAGTATACGCAACTTGGCCATTCAAATAGCCTACGATGGTGCGGATTTTCACGGCTGGCAAATACAGCCTAGTCAAACGACCATTCAAGGTCTGCTGCAATCTATCCTAAGCAGACTTGAGGGAACCAATGTCACTATTCAAGGCTCGGGACGCACGGATGCTGGAGTTCACGCCCTTGCTCAGGTAGCTTCATTCAAATTGACCAACCCCATTCCAATCGCAAATCTCCCAAAGGCAATCAATGACCTGTTGCCGGAATCCATTCGTGTGATTACTGCACAAGAGGTTCCGGCTGATTTTCATGCCCGACATTCAGCCACAGCAAAAACCTACGAATACCGGATTCATCGTGGTCAGACTTGTTCGCCCTTTAAAAGTCGTTACGCTTATGCTCTTGCTTGTCCACTAGATGAAACATCGATGGCTACAGCTACTCGGCATTTTGTGGGCACACACGACTTCCGAGCCTTAACTGCAGCTGGTGGTGAAGAACACCAATCGACAGTTCGTACTATTTATTCTTCAGAAATCCATCGAAATAGTGACCTGCTAACTTATCGAGTTCGTGGAAATGGGTTCCTTTATCACATGGTTCGTAATATCGTCGGAACTTTAATCGAAGTAGGCCGCGGAAACCTGACACCCGATGATTTACCAAAATTGCTTGCCGACAAAGACCGAGGAGCAGCCGGACCAACTGCCCCTCCTCAGGGACTTTTTCTGATCAGTGTCGAATACGAAAACCTTCACATTCAGACTGTACATGGCTAGAAAAGGAGCCGTATAGACACGTTGGATTTTTAACGCTCGGGAAAATAAAATCAATGAGAATTTTTTCTTTAATCTCTACTGTCATCACGCTCATACTCTTATCCTCTTGCAACACAGGGCCTGTGCTGGTGTCAACTGGAGCCAGACATCAGGAGTTTCAGGTTTACTTCGGAACCTATACACAAGAACACGATGGACCTTCCAGTAAAAGTCTGGGGATCTATCGCAGTAAATTCGACTCCGAAACCGGGACCTTAACTCAACCCCGCCTTGCTGCAGAAATAGAGAGTCCATCATTTCTTGCACTTCACCCAAGCAAACAGTTTCTCTACGCGGTGACCGAGTCCAAGGAAGGCACTGTCAGTAGTTTCTCGATCGGTTCAAGTGGATCTCTTACAAAAATCAACACCAAGTCGACTAATGGGTCTGCCCCGTGTGACTTAGAAGTCAATCCAACGGGACAAATGCTCGTAGTAGCAAACTACCACAGTGGCAGCACGATCGCCTACGCAATCACCGAAGATGGCTCACTCAGTAACCCAACGACTTTTTTAAATCACGAGGGTTCGAGCGTCCATAAACGGCAAAAATCTTCGCACGCTCACTCTGTTGATTTCACGCCCAGCAGTGGTCACGTCATTGTCAGCGATCTCGGGACTGACAAAGTGATGACAATGGAAGTTAATCCGACCACCGCAACAATTCGTCTGTCAAGCGAGATCTCGCTTGCGCCGGGATCAGGGCCTCGACATTTCGCTTTTCACCCTTCGGGTAAGTTCGGCTATTCGCTAGGAGAACTGGCTTCGACAGTAACAGTAATGAGCCATGTCAGTGGCAAGCTAAAAACCATTGAAACACTTTCAACCCTGCCAGATGGTTTCGTGGGTCACAACACCACCGCCGAAATAGCAGTACATTCTTCAGGCCGTTTCATGTATGTTTCAAACCGAGGTCACGATTCAATAGCTGTGTTTTCAGTCGACACCACCAGCGGTCGGCTGAGCCTAACCGAAGTAATCAGTAGTGGCGGCATCAGGCCACGTAACTTTTCCATTGATCCAACTGGCCGTTACATGCTGGTAGCACATAGAGATAGTGACAATGTAGTTGTTTTTACCATCGATCAACAAACTGGGGTGTTATATCCAACAGGTTCAGAAATCGAAATTGATGCTCCGGTTTGTGTGCAGTTTCTGGAACTTACAAGCTAGAATCTGAGGTTTTATTGAAACCCTGGAGAACTTGTAACCTGTCGGTCGTAATGGCATGCACCGCTACAACAATCAAGATCACTCGATGCTCACAGCTATGTCAGAAATACTATTTGCGAGACGTTTCGCTAGCATAAAGTATGTGCAGATACACAAGAGAACCAAGAGGGTTTGTGCAAGGTGAGGTAAAAGAACCCGGTAAAATCAATGAATTTGGCCACTGATATTGTAGTATCGCTCTCGAAGCGATAGCCTCTGTATTAAAAGCCCGGGTGGCGAAATTGGTAGACGCAAAGGACTTAAAATCCTTCGGTGCTATGCACTGTGTGGGTTCGACTCCCACCCCGGGCACCATCCTTTATTGAAGTGGCCAGTAGAATCTAACAATGTTTCGTCAGTTCATCCATCTCAACGTCCAGCTATTCACTAAAAAAGCACCCGGTTTTCGTGGAATCGAGCATGGGTATTCCAACCAAAACCAACTAGCCGCAGTACCAAATGGTTTGAGGCCATATTCGTTAAGATCCTTGAGGAATGTCTTGTGATCCACGAGTGACTCCATGCTTTGAGGAGCAATAACCTGATAGCTTTGCAAAATGGCCTGATACGCAGAGATTTCAGTATCAATCGGAAGGCGCCCCCTACATAGGAGTCGAGCTGCCGCTTCAGCTGCTACTCTCGACCTCCAATCTGTCGAAAGACCATCCGGGTTTTCTATATTTTCGATGACTTTGTCCAGATAGACAATTTCTGTCTCTCCAGCAGTATTGTCCATACCGATTGCAGATAGTTTCTTGAACAGATTGTCAAAGGTGTTCCAAATTTCTGGTCTCGCCTGAATTTTTCGAAACACCCCAACTCGCTCAAAGCGACCCACCAATTCGTCGAGTATCTTTTCTCTTTCTGCGCTACTGACCGTACTGAGATTGGGGCCTCTGGCCGTGGTGTCTGCAAAGTATACAACCCCAGTCGGCACAGTAACACTTGCAAGCAGCCGTGCATGATCTTCGATCGCAAAATGGAATAGATTGCTGCGTAACTCTTCGTAATTTTTCCATGTCGAAATTTCCGATCCAAATTTTTGACTAAAAAGTTGTGCCACGTAGGTATTTGCATAGCGTGCCAGCTCAGCTAGCACTAAAGAAGAAACTACAAAATCAGCGTGAGGTAAGTCAGGAATGCGGACAAGGTGATCTAGACTTAGATAGAGACCTGCCAGTCTTATCTCAGCATCCTTAACATCTCTTGACGTCGAGATGATTTGCCGGGCCATTTTCACGAAAGATCTCGTAAATGTAGTGATATCGGAAACTCGAATCTCTACCTTGTGGCGCAAGAACTCCGGAATTAGTTCAACTGCTTCGCGCATACTAACCGAATCAAGGTCAACTAGAACAACATGGTCGAAATCTCTTGCAAGTTGCTGAAGAGGAATTTCACGACATTTACCCGCTCCGAGTACCAATGCCGTACCTCGACGTTCAATTGATCTGGCAGCACTTCGAATTAGTCGACGACTTTCAGTTAAATGAGGTTGCCAATAGAGCCCATATTCAGATGCAATAGCATCTAATTTGCGACCAGCTAAACCAAAAAAAGATCCCAGGCTTGGGATGTAGTCCGCAGTGTCAGCCTCAAGGCTGGACCTTGAGTCAGCTCTGTCTACGCCACACAGAGGAACTGAGAAACTATAAACGAGACCACACAGGAGCAAAACTCTCATAACATTTCAGAGAATATGTTGTGCAAATAGCCTTAATGCATCACTCAGGCTGATTAAGCAATCAACGACTTCTTTTAATGAATCTTAATAGATCTGCCATCTGTTGAACACTGACTTGTTTATCTATGTCTTCTGGCATGGCAGAAAGTTCAGCAAGGTAAAAATTTCGGATGCTACTCCTGTAGACTGCACGTTCTGTGCCCTCTTCCTGACGTATCGTGATAGTCGTTGGTGTTTGTTCCCCAATGACACCGTCTAGCACTTCTCCCGAGGCGAGTTCAACAACATAAGACTCATACTGTTGTGCAATTGATTTGTTCGGAATGAGAATATCTGCCAACAATAATTCCCTAGGACGATTGCGCACCTCACCAAGGTCAGGGCCCATTTGATTGCCGACACCATTAATCGTATGGCATTTTTCACAAACTCGATCGAACACTGCTCGACCACGTTCTATGTCACCCTCCATAGTGACAGCCTGCTCATAACGTTCAATCATGCGTTCGCGTTCACTCGTTTTGACACGAATCAATTTTTCGGCTTCATAACGGATTGACTCGTTCGGGTGGGTCAATAATCTTTGCTTCGTGCCCGAATTGATCGTCCAAGGTTGGACCTTGTTTTCACGAATTGCATCGAGTAACAGACGGATGCGTTCTGCATCATGACGCAAAACCTTCACGGCTTCAGTTCGCACAACCGAAGTCATTGCACGCCACCTTTCAAGAAGAAGCACCGCGATTTCCGTTCCGGAGAGGTTGCCAAGTGCATTGATAGCAGCCGATTGAACTTCTTGCGGTTCTTTAGGGTCAATTAATTTTTTTAAAATTTCCTTGTGGGCGCTAGAATTTGCCAGAGCTAATAAGTTGATTGCATCCACTCGTTGCCCTGAAATCGCCTGTGTATTAGCTGCCAGTCGACTAGCGAGAGAGAGAGTTTTAGGCATCTTGGTGCTTTCGGGGAGCCCTATTACTTGGAGCAGATTAACCGCAGCACGGCGCAAGCCAACTCGCGTTTCAAATAATTGGATCATCGACTCTCTTTCTCGCTGTGTCGCTACTTTGGTAGCGTCAGCAACTGTTCGAAGACCTTCAGTAAGGCCTATTAAAATTGCAGAACTCCATGCGTCAGAATTATCACTGCTTTTCGATGCCTCCACAACAACCTTAAACACACTCTGGATTTCGTTCCTTTTGGCACGTACACCAATCACGGAACTGGTTTTGCGAAGGAAGTCGATCTTGTTCTCATCATCTGAATTAGTTAGTTTCGATGTTGCTAGTGAAAACAATCGCAGTGCGTCTTCAGACGATGAACTCAAAGCTGCAATTTGCATCCAACGGTCACTGATATCACGCATTAACAAAGTGTCTCGAGCAATTCGGGCAGCGCTTGAACTGATATTTCCGAGAGTGCAAAGTAATTGAAATCTGACTCGTGCATCCGGATCATCTGTCATCATTATCAATCTTTTCTGTAAAGATAATGACTGCGCTAGGCGCCGCTCAGCCAACAGAATTGCGTTCTCTCTTAGGCCTCCCTCAGGTGCTTGTAACGCCATATCTATCAACTGTGTATCTAACCTGCCTAATCCCTCCAGAGTCCACAAGGCATGTAGCCTTCCCACTCCAGATGTGCTATCTCTCACCATTAGCCGGAGAGAAGTGACTGCTTCGTCTCCACCTCGATCTATCAGTAGGCGTTGAGAAGTCCGGCGATACCACGCATTGGGATGTTTGAGTTGTTCGACTAACTCTTTAGTCGATAGATCGCCAAGGTTAACCTTTTTGGGTGGCGCTGGTGGGTTACTTTTGGACACTATGCGATAAATCCGCCCTTTATCATTACCGTGGTAAATAGCATCTGATTCATATATTTCACGTGAGGTCCACTCCGGATGCTCGATGATCCGTCGATAGTAGTCAACAACATAGAGAGCTCCATCTGGGCCTACAGAAAAGTTAACTGGACGAAACCAGCTATCTCTTGAGACAAGAAACTCTCGCTCAGAGTTCAGTCGCCTAGCCTGAAACGAAACTCCGGACGGCGACCAGATCTGAGCAAGGACAGCGTTGTGTGCTGGCTCAGCAATAAAAGCAATACCGCGATATTTTTCTCCAAAGGCACCACCTAAATAGCAGGTAATGCCACAAGCAGAAGTAAGTTGCCCAAAACCATCGAAAAAACCCCAATTTTTGCGAGGGGACTCAGGCTGTTCAGTGATGAATGCAACATGGCGATCTTCTGACAGAGTCTGCATAACCTCGGAAACTGCCAGATCCGGGTTTCGTTCGAGATAACGTGCAGCTATCACCTCATGGCGTCCTGGGATAGGGTTTAAAACTCCGAAGTGTCGACCCCAAGCATCAAAAGTGTGACCAAATTGAGAACTACCCGATAGCAACTCTAGCTCATACGAATCAGGACGGAACCGCAGATACCGCCCCTCCGGATTAATCGACGGTAAGTCATCTCTATCAGGGAAGTGAATTGCAGTGCCATGGTCACCGAACTTCTCAGAAAATACTCTGGCCTTAACGGGTCTCCGATGGGCTAAATAAATCCAATTGTCCAATCCGTAGAGGGGTGAGTTAACCGTATGTTGTGGATTAGTAAAGGCAAACCCAGTCAACACAACCCTCCTCTTGTCGGCTCGGCCATCTCGATTGGTATCCTCGAAGTACCAAATGTTAGGTGCATCAGTGACCAAAATGCCATTCTTCCAACGCATCACTCCTGTCGGTAGAGTTAATTTATCTGCGAACAAAGTTACACGATCAGGCAAACCATCTTCGTCGGTGTCTTCCAGTAATTTGACGCGTCCCAATCGTTCTCCTGTTTCGAGTGGATAGCCTGGACTTTCTACAACGTAAATCCGTCCATATTCGTCAAATGCTATCGCTACGGGATCGACTACGTTTGGTTCGTATGCAAATAATTCAACGGTGAACCCTGGATCGATCTCAAAAGTTTTCAGCGCTTCAGTCGTGTCGTACGGGGGGCGTGTCGACCCACAACTAAGCAGCCCAACAGTAGTGAAGACAATTAAGATAATAAAGGAAAGAGATCCGCGCCAAAGCCTGACATGTTGATAGTTCAGCACAATAATTTCAGTCCGCTAGTCGCTATGGTACGTGGCATGCATCACATGTCATCAATCCATTCCATGCGACATCTATTCTGTAACAATACAATAAGACAATTGCCAGGATGAATTCTTCCACAGACTCACAACACATAGTGACTTTGGCTGCCGACGTCCACGCAGCGTTGGAGAAGGTAGTTGACCTAGATGTCCGCCGATCCGTGACGCTAGCGCCTTACACGCGTTTCCAAATTGGTGGCCCCGCAGAATTTTTTGCTGAAACGTCCAGCATAAGCTCTTTTGTTTCAGCAATTCAGATATGTCACCAAAAGAACTTTCCTCTTTACATATTGGGAGATGGCAGCAATGTGATCGTATCTGATATGGGATTCTACGGATTGGTTTTGCGATTTACCGCTTGCGAAGTCCGCGTAGAAGGGCTTCGTATCACAGCGGACGCTGGAGCTCGGCTCGAAACGGTAGTAACGACATCAGTGGATAATGGATTGCAAGGATTAGAAACACTAGCACGTATTCCCGGATCTATAGGAGCCGCCATCTTTGGTAACGCCGGCGCTTATGGAAGTTCGATTTCGAAGACTGTCACCTCGGTAAAAATTTTTGACGGGGCAAGTATCCGACAGCTAAGTAATCAAGATTGTGGCTTCGTCTACCGAGGTAGCGCTTTTAAACAAAACAAAGACTGGATAATCTTCCAGGCAGAATTTCAACTCGAATCTGGAGATCGCGACACACTATCTTCCAAGGCAGCTGAAATTACAGCCATTCGCGACGAAAAGTTTCCCCCTACTATGCTCTGCGCAGGTAGCATTTTCAAAAATCTACATTTAAAAGATCTGCCCGACCACGTTACTGCCTCAGTGCCAGAGCATGCCGTACGTAAAGGAAAAGTTGCTTCAGCCCATTTCCTTGAACAAGTGGGAGCAAAGGGGATGCGCCGAGGCAACATCCAGATCGCTGATTACCATGCAAACCTCATCTACAACTGTGGTGGGGGAAAAGCGCAAGACTTGCGACACTTAATCTCGGATCTCAAAAAACTTGTGAAAGATCAATTCGATATAGAAGTGGAAGAAGAAGTGCAATACATTGGTGATTTTTAAATTAGGTACCTAGCTTCAGGTTGAGTTCTTCCCACTCCCGTTCACATTCGCGAACTCGTGCACGATGTTGCTCCATTTCGGTAGTGATCTTTTCCATCTGTCTATGATCAAACCCACGTGCAGTAAGTTGTTCCTGTTGCTGGGTGATAGCAGTTTCAAGTTCAGTAATCTCATCCTCAATCCGATGCACCTGTTTCTGTAACTGTTTTACAATCATAGGGTTGAGACGTTTATTCCTTTTTGAAGGTACAGTTTCAGTCGAAGATTGGACTGATTGAAGCGCATTGCGTAACTCTTCACTAACATCGCCTGTGACTACCTTTGCATCAAGGGAAGACAGAATATCCTCCTTCGGTCTAGCTGGACGATTTAGCTTAAAAACATCTACTTGATTGGAATCATCTGGTTGTTCTCTGCTCCGATCAAGGTGCCACAGGTAGTCTTCGTAATTGCCAGGGTAGACATCGATATGCCCACCACCCACCGCGTAGACATGTGTTGCAAGTTTGTCAATAAAGTAACGATCGTGTGAAACAAAGGCAATTGTCCCAGTGAACTCAAGTAGCGCCCTTAGTAACACCTCCTTGGCTCGAAGGTCAAGGTGATTGGTTGGTTCATCGAGTAACATGAAGTTGCTTGGTTGCATCAGCATGCGGGCTAAAGCATATCGATTCCGTTCACCACCCGACAACACTCTGATAGGTTTAAAAACTTCGTCCCCAGAAAAAAGGAAACATCCAAGAATTTTTCGGATCTCAGTATCGGAATTCGCCGGTGCAACAGAAGCTAAATCATCAAAGATCCGAGCCTCAGGATTGAGTGTCTTATACTGATCCTGGGCGAAGTAATCTATAGTGACGTTATGTCCGACAGTGCGCACACCTGCCGTTAATCCTTCATTGCCTGCTAGCATACGAATCAGGGTTGACTTGCCAGCGCCATTGACACCAATCAATGCAATACGGCTGCCCTTATCAACAGAGAAGTTCACGTCGCGAAACACTTCATTCGCGTCATAACTCTTTGCTGCTCCTTTAAAACGCATCACGACCCGACCACTTGAAGAGGGCTGCGGAAACCGGAAGTGAATAGTGGACTCTTCATCTGGCACCTCGATACGCTCAATCTTTTCAAGTGCTTTCAATCGACTTTGTACTTGCCGTGCTTTCGTCGCTTTATACCGAAACCGTGCAATGAAAGCTTCTTGGCGATGAATTTCATCTTGTTGTCGACTATAAGAAGCCCGTAGTTGTTCAAGGCGAGTTTGTTTAGCGGTCTCAAATTGTGAGTAATTGCCACTGTAAAAATGCACGCGGCGATTCCAGATCTCCACAATTTTAGTAACAGTCGCGTCAAAAAAAAAGCGGTCATGGGAAATAATCAAGTAGGCAAATGGATAGCTACCAAGGTAGTCTTCAAGCCAGTTACGTGCTTCTAAATCTAAGTGGTTGGTGGGTTCGTCAAGTAGTAGAATATTCGGTTTTTCTAGCAGCAACTTGGCAAGCGCAATACGCATCTGCCAGCCACCAGAAAACTCCTCGGTATGTCTGTTCCAGTCACTCTGGGAAAACCCCAGTCCTGTCAACACACCACCCACTTGTGCTTCCTTTGTGTACCCATCAAGTGCTAGATAACGATCTTGAACCCACTGGTAACGTTCAGCAACCATAGAGTACCCTTGGCTCTCTGGATTGACTGAACTTAGTTGTTCGGCAAGCTTTGTCTGTTCGTCCTCTAATGAGAGTGCTTCTTCGAAAACACTTAGGCATTCATCGAAGATAGTGCGGCCTGATATCGTGAGCCCATCCTGAGGTAAGTACCCCACACGTAGATTTTTTTGTTGTGTCAACTGTCCCGCATCGAGGTCTTCAAGGCCAGCTATAACCTTAAGTAAAGTACTCTTCCCAGTGCCATTGGAGCCAACGACACCGATACGATCCTGATTCGAGATCAACCAATTTAAGTCTTTGAATAGAGTCTTCTCGCCGTAACGCATCGCGGCACTAGTGAGCTGAATCATAGTCTAAGTGTAACGGCCAAAGAGTGAAATGTATGTGTGTCTAGGTCTGTTGCAGTGTCCATCATTAACAGGTGCACTTTGGGTTAACATCAGACGGTATGCTGAGAAATCACAACGTAGCACAAAAGGATGATGACAACTGCCAGAAAGTAGTTTAAGTGTCCGTTGTCATGACACAGTTGTCGAGCTCTTGTTGTCCATCGAGGCAAGTCACCGGATCGATCAACAACCAGCACACCATACAACCAAAATAGGCTGCACTGGAAATATAGAAGGTGAGCGGCCAGTTATCTCCCGTAACCTGCAACAGGTAGGCCACAATTGTCGGCGAAAGGAAGCCAGCTATATTACCTGCAGAGTTCATCGCACCTGAAAGACTACCTGCATAGCGCCCACCGAGATCCATACACGCACTCCATGCTGGTGGCATTGCTAAATCATTTCCGAACGATGCAAAGCCCATTGCCACCATCGCCCATACTGGCTCACTGATATGGATCGATGCGATCAGACAAACCCCCGATGCAAAAAACCCCACCGCAGACATAGTACGTCGTGCCTTTGCCTGGCCACCCAACCAGCGCGCTAACCTTGCTAAAAAAACACCACATGCGAGGCATCCGAGACCACCGAAAAAAAGAGGGAACCCAGCAAGAAATGCCGACTCAGTCATTGATTGCCCACGGGCCTCCTGTATGTAAGTCGGAAGCCACGTTATGTAGAAGTACCAGGCGTAAGAAGATAAAAAATATGAGAGAAATAGCAATAAAACTGAGCGTGATCGGAGAAAGCGACCCCAAGGTGGGCGGCCATGACCAGACGCAGTGTTCACTGCTGCACCTATTAGTGCCAACTCCTCTGTATTGATACTCCTGTGTTTCGCTGGAACATCTCTATACCAACGCCAAAAGAAGCCAGCCCAAACAATGCCAAGAGCTCCTAGCACTGCAAAAGTCTGCCTCCACGATATAAACTGAATCAATGTCACCACTAGCAAAGGTGAGAATGCCCCTCCCCAACGAGCAGACAACCACATCCATCCCTGAGCGCGCACTTGTTCAGTCTTGGGAAGCCATGTCGAAAAGGTCTTTGTCAGCACAGGAAAGCCTCCGCCTTGACCCAGACCAAACAAAAACCTCGCTCCAATGAGTGTGGCAAGGTTCCAGACCCACCCTGTTGCCGCTGTAAAAAATGACCACCAAAGAACAATTCCTGTCAAAACTCGACGAGGACCTATCCAGTCACTCATCCACCCTCCGGGTACTTGCATCAGAAAATACCCCAGTGAAAAAGCAGAAAAAGTCAACCCCATTTCAACCCTCGTGAGTCCAAGATCCTCACTGATTAGCGAGGCTGCCTGTGAAATTGATACACGATCAAAGTAAGTGACCACAGCAAGTGTGACCGCGGAAAAAACGACCCAGTGACGGGCGTTACTTGACTTTGTGACAGGTAGAAGCTCTGGAGAGGTCATGGCGGAGCAACTATAGCACAGCAACTCTCTGACGCGACAAGGCTGAAATCGATCTTTCTTTTGTAAAGTTATAGCTCGAAATTAAATCGATTTTCCTTAGAGCAGTACTCCAGTCAACATTGCAACGGCCGTTCTTGCTGGTATATTTCTAGACGGTTTTCGCTTGGAGAACCCGTATGAGTGAATCTGAAATTGTGACATCTTCACCTGGGAATACTGTTCGTAAATCTATCAGAATGCGACCATCCTCACAACGAACTACGATTGGTGGATCGTTAAGCCGTAGGCAGCGCTGTAAAGAATCGGCAGAATCACCTGCTTGTGGCTTGAGACGCACAAGAGTCGTCGGTAGGGTTTGTTCTGGAGTGGCACCGCCACCCGGTAAGGATTGTCCTTCCACAAGATCAACCTCTGCCGGAAGTCCCTCTAACATTGCAGCAAGATCGTGCGCTCGACTCTGGATTTCCTCTATCGACATCCTCATCATCCGCAACACCGGAATTTCGTCCCACCGTTGCAATTGATAGTCCCGAAGCGTTGCATCTAAAGCAGCATATGTCATCTTGTCGGCGCGTAGAGCCCTGAATAATGGATTTTCTCGAATGCGTTTGACCCACTTTGCCTTACCGGCAATAATGCCAGCCTGAGGGCCTCCAAGGAGTTTATCGCCACTGAAAGTTACTATGTCGACACCCGCACGCAGACTGTTGGTGACCACGGGTTCGTTCTTGAAACCATGTGGAGAAAGGTCATAGATACAACCACTCCCAAGATCTTCGACCAGCGGACAATCGATCTCACGACTTAGCTCGACAAGTTCGTCAAGCTCTGGACGTTCCGTAAAACCGACAATCTGAAAATTGCTCCGATGTACGCGTAGAAGTGCGCCTGTGTGTTTGTTGACCGCTCCGCGGTAATCGGCGATGGTCGTTCGATTGGTCGTGCCCACTTCTCGTAGGAGCGCTCCACCACGCGTCATGATGTCAGGAATGCGAAAACCATCTCCTATTTCAACAAGTTCCCCACGCGAGACTATAGCTTCACCACCATGAGCTAATTCTTGAAGGGTCAAAAAGATAGCTGCAGCGTTATTGTTGACAACAATTGCAGGAACACCCAGCAATCTTTCGAGCCATGTTCCGGCGTGAATATCACGCTTCCCTCTCCGGCCGTCAATCAAATCATACTCAAGATTACAGTAACCTCCACTTACTTCGCGTATCGATGCCAAAGCATTCTCTGATAAAGGAGCGCGTCCTAGATTTGTATGCAAAATGACACCAGAAGCATTGATGACATGTCGAACGGATGGCTTTTCAGTGTCAGCAAGGCGAACAAGAACGCGGCGCCGGATTTCCTCATTTAGTTCTGTCTTCGAGATGGGGCACACTTCACTGCCGACTACGCCTCTTTGAATGTCATCACGTAATTCACTGATCACGCAACGAATTTCCGCAATAACGAGATCTCGAGGAAAGGATTGAAACCCCGGCAGTATTGTCCTTTGCCCTAGAACCTCATCGACCGAAGGCAACTCTCTCAAACTTTCCGATAGTCTTGCCTTATTCACGTCCTCATTGGACCACCGTCAGCAGGAAAGCGTCAAATTGTGCACTCAACACTGAAAATAAAACGGTGCCAAAGTATCCAATTTAAAAAGGTTTTCCTTGTTGTATTGGCTCGTTCCTGGTACAAATAATATTCGGCCGAGGTCAGCATGTCCCCATAGGGTCCGAAAATGACTTTGCGACACCCCGGAAGCACCGAAAATTGGTGCTCAATGCCGATCAGATCGGGAGCCTTACACGAGCCTCAGTATCTGCCAATTAGGAAGCGGCAGCGGCGGCAACGCCACTTTGATTAGCACAGAACGGGTTCACCTACTAATCGACGCTGGCTTTAGCTTCCGTGAAATCGTCAAACGCCTTGACAATATTGGAAAAAAACCCGAGGATCTTGACGCCGCACTGATCTCTCATGAACACTCTGACCACGTTCGTGGCCTTCCACAGGCTGTTAAAAAGCTCAAAATTCCAATCTACTTAACTGCGATGACAAACGAAGCAATCGACTGGAAAAAGGCCCAACCACAGCGGGAGATTTTCCAAGCCGGTCAACAATTAGTAATTGGTGATCTCGAGATCGATACCTTCACGACTCCTCACGATGCCGTCGACCCGGTGGCGTTCTGTTTCCATTCGCAAGGCGTCAAACTTGGATTGGTCACTGATTTGGGATATATACCCGACTCCGTTCGCCTACAGATAGGCGGTTGTCAGTTGTTGGTGCTCGAGTCCAATCATGATCTCGATATGCTCAAAGTTGGTCCGTACCCCTGGTTCGTTAAACAGCGAGTTATGAGCCGTGTGGGACACTTATCGAATCAAGCCGTGTCAGATTTTCTCACCAGTGGTTTTGATCGTGACGCAAAAACTATTGTTCTGGCACACTTGAGCGACAATAACAATCACCCCGACGTCGCACGCCTGTTCGCCACTTCAGCGCTAGCTGAAGCCGGGATTAATGACACAAAAGTCGTAGTTGCTCCCCAAAATCACACCACGGAGGTATTCACGTTTTGATTTCCCGCTACACCCGCCCGGAGATGGGTCAAATCTGGTCTGAAGAAAACAAGTATCGACAATGGCTTGAGGTTGAGCTCGCTGCATCGGAAGCACTCGCAGAAAGTGGTGAAGTGCCGACGGGGGCTGCCAAAGCTCTGAGGCGCTATGCCGACTTTGACGTGACACGTATTCAGGAGATAGAAGCAGAAGTCAAACACGATGTAATCGCCTTTACTACAGCGGTGGCCGAAAAAATGACGGAAGCCAACGCGGCTGATGACTCGAGATGGTTACACTTCGGATTAACTTCCAACGATGTCGTCGATACAGCGCAAGCGCTGCAACTAAAGGCTGCCAGTGCACTGATTCAGCCAGCTCTTGAAAAACTGCGTGATGTACTCGACAAACGTGCCCACGAATTTAGTGATGCAGTCATGGTTGGTCGTACCCATGGCGTCCATGCCGAACCGACAACATTTGGTCTGAAGTTGGCCAACTGGTACGCCGAGATAAATCGTCACGTGACACGTTTCAAAGATGCAGCCGAACAAATCCGAGTTGGCAAGATATCAGGTGCAGTAGGCACCTTCGCTCACATTAGCCCGCAAGCTGAAGAACGTATTTGCGAAAAACTCGACCTTGAGGCAGCACCAATTTCATCCCAAGTCATCCAACGAGACCGCCACGCTCATTACCTTTGCACGCTGGGTTTGATTGCTGCGACCCTTGAAAAAATAGCTCTTGAGGTGCGACATTTGCAACGAACGGAAGTTCGTGAAGCCCAAGAGTATTTTTCAAAATCTCAAAAGGGTAGCTCTGCTATGCCGCATAAGAAGAATCCCATAACATGCGAGCAGATTTGTGGACTTGCCCGAGTTGTTCGTTCGAACGCTTCGACAGCATTTGAGAACATAGCACTTTGGCACGAGCGCGACATCTCCCATTCTTCGGTAGAGCGTGTGATCCTTCCGGATTCAACTATTCTCATCGATTACTTGCTAGCAAAGACAACAAACCTTGTGGAAAAATTACTAGTCTATCCCGAACGCATGAGATCGAATCTTGAAAATGGTGGTGGGCTCGTATACTCAGGTCAAGTACTACTCGAATTGGCCGCTAAAGGCATTCTCCGCGAACAGGCATACCGTTGGGTACAGCGCAATGCAATGCGTGCGTGGGAAGAAGACGGCAATTTTAGAGAAATGATCGAGAATGACTCCGACATCTGTAAAGTGCTCTCAAAAAAGGAAATTTCCCACGCTTTCGAACTGAAACGGCAAGTCCGCCACGTAGATTACATCTTCAAAAGAGTGTTTGGTGAGAGAGACTAGATCACGTAGGTAAATTCGTCAAAGTGTTTTGTATCTTTTCAATCTGTGATTCATAGTCTGCCAACTTGGCCCTAATCGAATCTACAATGTGATCCGGGGCTTTGTCCAAAAATTTCTGGTTCGCTAACTGCTGCTTAGAACTATCTCGTGCTTTCGTTAAAGGCTGTAATTGTTTTGTAAGGCGTTCACGTAAAGCTTTAGTTTCTCCATCGGGTATCTTGAGTACTAAATCGAACTCGGCGGTGTGGTGCATAGCCATCCCATCAGGTGCACTTCCCGTCTCGACTTCAAGTGAAACATTTGCCAACCGCTGCAGCGCCATTGCTTGTTCTGCGATGACAGACATCGCGTATTGTGTTTGCGAGTAGAAAACACCAGCAAGGCTGACTTTGGGGGAAACGTTTATTGTTGCTCGCAGGGTTCTCACAGCAGTTATCACTTCTTGCAAAAGTGTGATGTTGCGCTGGCTCTCAGAATCGGCAAGTCCAGTCTGCTCCACCGGGTATGTAGATAGTGCTATCGACTTTGCTCGGTCTGCTGTATTACTGGTGATGCGTTGCCAAAGCTCTTCTGTTATGAAAGGCATAACCGGATGCAGTAACCGCAAAGACTTCTCCATCGCCGCGAGCATGTTTTTCCATTCAGGTGTTAATCCTGAATCCTCACGAAATGAAATTTTCTTCAGTTCCAGGTACCAATCGCAAAACTCGTGCCAGAAAAAGTGATAGAGCAAATTTGCAGCTTCGTGATAGCGGTACTTTTCCGTATGTTCAGCGGTTGCAACAGCTACCTCATTCAGGCGAGAAAAAATCCAGCGATCCTCAAGAGGTACCAGCCCCGTTTCCGCAGAAGGTTGTGGTTTGAAGGTGTCTGGGTTCTCCGGTGTCCAGGGTTCCACATTTGATTTTTCAAGACTTAGAAAAACAAAGCGTGCGGCATTCCAAATTTTGTTGGCAAAATCTCGTGCTGCAGAAATACGTTGTTCCGATAGAACAACGTCAGATCCTTGCCCAGCGGCAACAACCAGAGAAAAACGCACTGCATCAGTGCCATATTTCTCAGTCACCTCCACTGGATCGATGACATTACCCTTTGTTTTTGACATCTTTTTCTTATCAGCATCACGCACAAGACCGTGAATAAAAACTTGTCGAAAAGGAACGTCACCCATCATCTCGAGTCCCAGCATCATCATCCGAGCAACCCAGAAAAACAAAATATCTGACCCTGTGTTGAGTAGTGACGTTGGGTAGAAAGTACTGAGGTCATCGGTTTTTTCGGGCCAACCCAGAGTCGAAAATGGCCAAAGCCCTGAACTAAACCAAGTGTCGAGAACATCGTCATCCTGGACCAGGTTACTGGCACCGCACTTCGTACAAACAGTTGGATCCAAACGTGCGACGATGATTTCTTCACAGTCGGAACAATACCAAGCAGGGATACGGTGTCCCCACCAGAGCTGTCGAGAGATACACCAATCGCGGATATTGTTCATCCACTCGAAATAGTTGCGTTGCCATAGATCTGGAACAATCTCAGTTTTGCCCTCTTCTACCGCCCTAATAGCCGCATCCGCAAGGGTTTTTGTACGTACAAACCATTGCGTGGAAATCCGAGGTTCTGTGGTCGACTTACAGCGTTGGCAACTACCCACGTTATTCGTATGGTCTTCGATTTTTGCAATAAGTCCTTGTTCCTCGAGACGCTGGATTACGGCTTCACGAGCCTGATATCGATCCATACCGACAAACTCACCCCCATTTTCATTGATCTTGGCTTCATCATCGAGAATCGTGATGAACTCTAGGTCATTACGTTTCCCTGCTGCGAAGTCGTTGGGGTCGTGAGCTGGTGTGACTTTGACAACACCGGTGCCAAATTCTGGATCAGCCAACTCATCGCAAATCACGGGCAGACATCGCCCGACTAAGGGCAGCGTTACGGTTTTGTCCCATAAATGCTTATAGCGGTCGTCAGCCTTGTTTACTGCTACAGCTGTATCACCCAACATAGTCTCGGGACGTGTCGTCGCCACTGTTACGAATTCGTCAGAATTAGTCACTGGGTAACGAATGTGCCAGAGATGCCCCTGCTGTTCGTCGTAGACCGTTTCGAGATCAGAAACAGCCGTACGGCAACCAGGACACCAGTTGATGAGATATTCGCCGCGATAGATCAGTCTTTTTTCGTAGAGCCGAACAAAGGTCTCCCTGACGGCCTTCGAAAGCCCCTCGTCCATCGTGAAGCGTTCGCGTGTCCAATCTAGACTCGCACCGACTCTTTTGAGTTGGCTAACGATCGTCCCCCCGTATTTTTCTTTCCATGCCCAAGCATGCTCAAGGAACTTTTCGCGACCAATTTCTTTGGCGTCAATTCCTTGTTCAGCAAGATAACGAGTAACAAGCATCTCGGTAGCAATACTGGCGTGGTCAGTACCGGGAAGCCAAAGAACGTTGTACCCTTGCATGCGCTTAAAGCGCATTGTGATGTCAGTTTGAGTACTCTCATACATGTGTCCCATGTGAAGAGCACCCGTAACATTTGGAGGAGGAATCACCAACGAGAACATCGGTTTGTCGCTGTTGGTCGAAGGGGTAAAGAGTCTCTCTTTACTCCACCAATCAGCCCAGCCAGGCTCGAAACGGGCAGGCTCGTAGACTTTGTCAAGGTCGAGAGACGGCATGAGAGTAGTGATGGGAAAACCCTAAGAATAGCACTGGGGCGACGGACAACACCTCAAAGACACCAGCAGGCCGACTGGAAAGTCGGCCCGGGTGGCAGTGGCTTAGTCAAGCCATCAAGCTCAAGATCTTCTGCGCAGCAACCAGGGTTTTCTCGATTAGCTCGTTCCTCAGGAACCACTATCCGCTTTTAGAGCTTCCCTAGTCTTAGGTGTTAAAACACCACTGGCTTTACCATTGGTATTTACGATGCCGTGTTTTCCCTGTAGCTTGGCAACCGCTTCCATCGTCTGTTTATCTAGAACGCCTGTGACAAGCCCTTCATAGAGCTCCTGTCTGAAAAGGGCAACCTGAGCACTTCTAACCACAGCTCTTTGGTAGGGTTCATAGCGACCCCCATCTAACCCAAGCATCAATTTACCTTCTGCACCTGACGCCCAAGGAGTGTCTCCGAGATAATCACCCACTCCTGTTTCTGGCTCCGGTGGTGCTGGTGGTGGAGGTGGTGGTGGCTCGCGAACAGTAACCTGTGCGCTGACACTCGCTTCCCCAGGGTCGGCAAAAAGAGTGCCGGCACCCTTTACAGTGATCTGATAAGTTGTCGATTGAGTTGGAGACACCTCTCTCGATCCTGACGTCGAAACATCTCCTACTCCCTGATCTAACGACGCACTCTCGGCATTTTCAGAGGACCACTTCAGAGTTGTGGACTTACCCCTCTCAATCGAACTCGGCTCAGCCGACATAGACACCGTCGGCTCAGGCGCGGAACAACCCCCAAGCACAATGACAGCCCCAAGGCAAAGGGCCAAGGCCGCACCTAGTTGAGACCTATAATTTTTCATTCGATACAAGACGATTCCCGGATACTGTAACATCAACCTGACTCCTTTCCCTTCAGCTACTCTACTCCCGTAAGATTATATCCTGTTCACCTAGTTTGCTTCCACTGCCTATTGATTTACAATGTACGTCATGGTATTGGCAAAAGTGTTCATTGTCGG
>DJHJ01000034.1 GCA_002433055.1 Acidobacteriia bacterium UBA6623
GAAAAATATACTCTTCTTCTTGGACTAGTTGTCAAAAAGATACCTCCAAGTAACAACAACTAGGGTATGTGTTACGGCAGCAGCTGGAACGCTATTTCTAGTTGAATAAGCACGACCATAGAACCAGCCCGCCATTGCAGCAATGGCCCCATACTTCCAGTTTGGAAATCCTCTTCTGCCCAGATGTGCCGCACCGAAAAGAATGGAAGAAATTAGCTGTGAAACCCACAAAGGTAATCCACGTTGTGTCAGTAGATTCTGGATCAAACCTCGAAAGTAAAGTTCCTCCCCCAATCCGACGACCAAATATATCCCTAGGATATTACCTAGAACTGAAAGTAAGTATGTCCAATCATCAATTGGAATAGGGCTCCACCTAATAAACCCAATCCCCAGGGCAATGGGCAGACCGACAACCAAGAAAAAAATGTAATTTTGAATGCCAATCTTTAGATCAACAGGAGAGATTTTGAAGCGAAACCCAGTCGCTGAGACTCCTCTGATCAAAAGGAAGGTGATTGCCCCTAGAGGTATAAGCATGAGCTTGCCCAAGATATCCAATCGCGGGATCGCAGAATGTGGTCCGATGTAAATATCGCGAAATAGTGTTGTCATTCCGCTAATCATCGGATAGGCCAGCACTGCCAGCACCACTAGATCGGAAAGGCTTAAACCCTTTTCTGGTGATTTGACAAGGACAAACCACCAGGCGATAAACCCGCAAAACAACGTCAACTTTACAGCCGCTACTAGGGAAAAAACTCCAGTAGGAATAGAGTAGATGAGGTAAGGAGCAATCGAAACCATCAATACCATAGAAGCGATTTTATTTTTGGGAAAAGACTTTCTAAGATACGAGAGCACTTCTGGGAAACCAGGCACCAGGTAGATCAAAGCTTCCAATAAGAAGGCTAGTGCAACAGGAATGGCTACTTGTAAGGGGATTTCGTACCTCGTCGCATATAAAAATGCCCCCATGATAAGAATAATGCCCAGTAACAGTGACGTAAGGCTGAAGGCTCGCAGAGGGGATCGATTTGGCAATTGGTTAGTCTCCTTCATAAGAAGTCTCTATAATCCCACTGTGTTTTGCCAGTAGAAATTTATCCGTCATGCCAGCAATGTAATCACAAACCACCCGGTGTGACAGCTCTCCAGTAGTACGCTCTTGGTACAAGTCAGGCAACAGATCAGGTTGACTCATAAACCATTGGAATAGCTCAGCCACCTGTCTATCCGTCTTAGCGCGGGCAGCTTCTAATTTGGAAGAATGGTAGACTTCTCGTGTTAACAGCACTTTGAGCTGATGCGAGACCGTTGCGGACTGTTCATCAAAACAGGCCAATCGCTTTTCCAGTTGCCTAACATCATTAGGGTTGCTTGCACCAGATTTTTCCGCCGCTTGATGAGTACCACAAATCAATCCCGAGACTAGAATGTCAAGAAGAGCTCGCAGTGCCTCGTGAAATCTCAAGTTGTCTGATGCCGAGGGATGCCGAACTCTGGTTTCTTTCATACAGCGTTCAAAAAGTGGCACTTCCCGACAAACAGATAACGGATCTAGCAACTCTGCATCAACAGCATCGTCAAGGTCGGCAATATTGTATGCAATTTCATCCGCTAGGTCGATCAGTTGTGCTTCAAGCGTGGGTAATTGATCGAGCATGTATTCATTAAGTTCGGGAAACTGCATAGAATCATAATCACGGGAATGCTTGATAATGCCTTCTCGCACTTCAAAGCTTAGATTCAAACCGGGGAAAGCAGCGTAACGCTGCTCGAAACCCTCGACAATACGGAGCGCATGCAGATTGTGGTCAAACCCGTCACCATAGCGTCTCATTTCACGATCTAAAACCCGTTCTCCAGCGTGTCCGAAAGGCGGATGCCCTAAGTCATGACAGAGGGCCAGAGCCTCCACAAGATCTTCGTTGAGATCTAGTACTAAAGCAACCGTACGAGCGATTTGAGAAACTTCGATGGTATGAGTTAAACGATTCCTGGAATGGTCAGAATCCGGGGAGGTGAACACCTGAGTTTTGTGCTCAAGACGACGAAATGCACGGGAGTGGATGATGCGATCCCTGTCTCTTTGATAAGCATTGCGATAAGAGTGAGGTTTCTCCCGGTAACGACGACCCCTGCTTTGAGCTACAGGGAAGCTTAGGTGAGCGAGCATCTGTGGAACAGCACCAGTCTCGATTGCCCGTCTAGGATCCTTTCAATTTACGAAGCAACCTAGCAGCCTGCGTGCTGGTCCTTCCAGAAGTGACCTGAAGTTCATCAAGTAAGCTCTTTGCCATTGCAGGGTCAGTTTCAACTAGCAGACTAGCCCAAGCAAGTTGCGAACGATATTTGGGGACCACTCTTGTGGGATTATCAATCAAGTGCTTATAATGCCTCGAAGCTTGCTCATACTCTTTTTCTCTGGCGTAGAGATCTGCCAGAACAAGACGAGCTAATGCCGTGTATTCCCCTATACTTCTATTGACAATTCCTTCTAGTCGGGTTTTGACTTCACCATTTTTCTTTTGTTCAAGATCGAGCAAAGCCAGATAATAGACCGCACCAATCTCTTCTTCACCACCTGGGTAATTGACGATTACCCTATCCAATTGTTCACGCGTATCACGAAAACGAGCAATTGTTGTCGGAAAAGTAATCGCACCAATAGCCTGTTCCGTGTCCACCTTGCCATGGTACAGGTCTATACCCTTTTTTAGTGCGTATCTCGCTTCCTCTCTATTTGTGCTCCGGTAACCAGCCCATGCTAGGAGACCAACTACGAAAAAAATAATCCCTGCAATACCAAAAAAAAGCTGCTTGCGGTGCGAAGAAACGAAAAGAACTGACTGTCCTACTTCTTCAGCAAAACGGTCGTGTTTAAGATCTTTGCGAGAAATTTTAGCCATACACTAGCCTGTGGATAGTCAAAACCTAATCGAGGTACATCGGACAGTGTCGCTGAACAGAGATCTCCACAAACCACTGACACCTCTGTCGATAATGCTATCAACGAGAGAAAACTGTGTCAATTCAAAACCGAATAGAGATTGACAACAAACTATAAGTTATACATGATTCGAGTTTGTGCCTACTACCAGGGTCTGTTAATGTAACCCTTTATGGGCGGAGTGCTACCAAAACAAAAAATACTGTCTTCGATTTTAGACATTGGCATACTGCCGATTGTTCGTGCTGATTCAAACGAGCAAGCGTTACAGGCTGCGAAAGCGATTTGCCGTGGAGGTGTGCAAGTATTGGAAGTGACAATGACAGTTCCCGGTGCAATTCGCGCACTCGAGAAAATCGCTGATGAGTATGGTGATGAAATTGTCCTGGGAGCAGGGACAGTACTGGATGCAGAAACCGCACGTGCTTGCATCTTGGCAGGAGCTCAGTTTCTGGTTAGTCCATCGCTCGATGTCCCGACAATTGAGATTTCAAACCGCTATTCAAAAATTTCCATACCAGGTGCACTAACACCAACAGAAGTTCATCGAGCCTGGGATGCGGGAGCCGATTTAGTAAAAATATTTCCGGTGGGGAACGTTGGAGGGCCAAGTTACATAAAATCCTTGAAAGCCCCTCTGCCACAAGTTTTGATGGTGGCCACCGGTGGCGTAAACATTGAGAATATTGCAGAGTTTTTCGAAGCAGGTGCTAGTGCAGTCGCTGTAGGTGCAGACATCGTTAGCAAGCGAGCTCTTGAAACAGGTGACTATTCGAAAATTGAACACAAAACGAAAGAATTTCTGAGCGCCGCACTGCAGGCTAGATAACAATAAATGCCTTAATGAAGGAGGCATGGGAGTCTAAACTTGAGCTCTATTCAGTAGTGCTAAAACATTCAGATCGACCCCGGTATTACGACTTTTAGCGTTTCATTTTGCCGATTCTAGATCAGATTCCCCTCAACTCATCTGTGGTCGTTATTCGCCTACGATCATTAGGGGACACAATACTGATTACGCCGGCGCTACGGTTACTGAAACATTTCCGCCCGGACCTTTCCATCACAGCTGTTACAGAAAGAAGCTTTACCCCCGTCCTCGAAGGAAATCCTGATATCTCGGACATTATCACGGTTGATCGTAAATGGAGATCGATTACAACCGCCTTAGCTCAAATTCGCGGATGCCGACCAGTGCTGTGTCTAAACCTGCACGGCGGCCCCAGCAGTGCTTGGATGACGGCCGTCTCAGGTGCGAAATTCAAAGCTGGTTTCGCACATTTCCAACCTGCGTTCCTCTACAACGTACGGATACCTCGTGCTCAACAAATATTGGGTCGTGAGGATGAGCACATTGTTCACACTGCGGAACATCATGCTTCTGCAATGTTCTTTCTCGGAGTACCAAAGACTACAATCCCTGGAGCTTTCCTACAAGCCACACCGGATAGATCAGATATGACTTATGCTGTTGTACACGTAGGAGCGAAGTATAGTACCAAGAGGTGGCCTGCAAATTATTTCCGGGCACTGAGTCACTTTCTCCGAGAAGACTGCCAGATTGAGCCAATTATCGTTGCAGGGCCTGAACAAGAAAAGTTGCTTGAAAACTTTACGGAGTTTACCTGTCGAAAGAAGCTGACACTGAATCAGTTGAAAAATCTCCTGGCCGGTGCAGTGCTATTTGTTGGTAATGATTCCGGGCCAACACACATGGCCGCAGCCCTTGGAGTTCCATCAGTGGTCATCTTCGGCTCGTCAAATTCTTCTGTTTGGCGACCATGGAAAGTCAGATATGAGGTAATCGAAACAGACTGGGACTGTAAACCTTGTCCAGGCGATCGTTGTTACGCATTCGAGGAGCCACGCTGTATCCTATCTGTAGAGCTAAAAGACGTCGAGGCGGCAATCAGCCGCTTATGCACGAAAGAAACCACAGGCTCAAAGTCTTGATGGGCAACCCCATGAAGGAACTACTCCACCTACTTAACTACGTGAGGCCATATTCAGCGCGGCTCGTAGTATCGGTAGGATTAATGGCGGCAGTAGGGTTGTGTCATGGATTGGTAGCACTACTCATAGGACCAGTATTCGACCGTGTTCTGAATCCTCAATCGGCCGAAGCCCCTGTGTTGCTCTATCGTGCCCCAATTTTAGATTGGACAATTCATCTTGACGATCTAATTCCTTCATCAATCCACAATGTTTGGACCATGGTTGCTATTGGGATTGTAGGTGTATTTCTCATTAAAGGTCTTTGCGATTTTTTGGGTAATTACCTGATCAATTACGTCGGTCTCGCAGGGGTCCGCGACATACGCTGCGATGTCTATAAAGTGGTGTTAAACCAATCACCTGCCTTTTTTCAACAGCGTCACACAGGTCAGTTAATTTCTTCGCTGGTGGCCGACATTGAAAAAATTCAGGTAGCGTTCTCACATATTCTTGCTGATCTATTAAGACAATCGTTTGTTGCTATCGCACTTTTGTGGGTGCTGCTGCAAACGGACTGGGCCTTGGCAGCAGTGAGTCTAACGCTTTTACCTTTTGTCTTACTTCCAACTTCGCGAATTGGAAAACGTATTCAAATTAGTACCCGCCAGGCCCAAGATAACCTGGCAGACATGACCAAAGTTCTACAGGAAACATTGGTTGGCAATCGTGTGGTCAAAGCATTCTCGATGGAAGGGTTCGAGATTGGCCGTCTCAGAGAAACCGCTGAAAGGTTATTTCGAAGTAATCTGCGTTACGTACGCCAACAAGCCTCTGCCTCTCCTTTGATTGAGTTGTTCGGAGCTCTAACAATTGTTGGACTACTGACCTATGCTCGAAATCAAATCAAAGCCGATGCGATGACAACCGGCGAATTCACAACCTTTGTTGTCGCCTTGTTGATGCTTTACCAACCGATAAAACGTCTAAACGGGATCTATAACGTTTTTCAGCAAGCGCTGGGGGCAAGCAAACGTGTTCTCGAGTACGTGGAACATCCACACGATTTGCGTGAATCTGAGAACCCCTCAGTGTTAGATCCTTTTGCGGGTACGATTCAATTTCAAAATGTAACTTTCATTTATCCCAGTATTCAAAATTCCACCTCGAATGATTCAGTTGCGTTAAGTGAGATCACACTCAGTGTCAACGCGGGTGAAATTGTTGCAATTGTCGGACCGAGCGGATCAGGGAAAACGACACTACTCAACTTGCTGCCACGGTTTTTCGATCCAACTGACGGAAAAATCACTATCGATGGAAGGGATATT
>DJHJ01000030.1:0-17809 GCA_002433055.1 Acidobacteriia bacterium UBA6623
GACTTCAGCAGGAGCTTCATCGGTTTTGGTTTCTGTAGCCGGCTCCGATTTGTCAGCTGCTATGGTTTCTAGCGTGTCTGTTGCTTTTTCTTCTGCAGCACCGGGTTCCGGTGGCTCATATCGCATCAAACGTTCTACCGTCTTGGATGGCTGAGCACCTTTACCAATCCAGTAGTCTATTCGTTCACGTTTAAGCGAAAGAAGTATTGGGTCTTTTGTTGGATTGTAATGACCTAATATTTCCAACGAACTACTGTTACGGGCGCGGCTTTTCTCTGTGACCACCACACGGTAAGCGGGTTTCTTTTTTGCACCCACTCGGGCTAGGCGAATAGCTAACATGAATCCTCCGATTGTAACTCTTTTTCATCCGACAACCTAGACATGGCCTCTGATTTCAACGCATCAAGGCCTTGATGTCCATCTGTGCCAGGGATCTCTTACTCTTTTTTCCTCCGCCGGCAATAGATCGCATCATGCGACGCATTTGGCGATATTGGCGCAGTAATTGATTGACTTGCTGTACTGATGTTCCGCTTCCTTTGGCAATACGCCGTCTCCTCCGACCGTTGAGAATTTCGTGGTTCAGGCGTTCCTTGAAAGTCATTGAACTAATGATGGCTTCAGTGCGCACCATTTCTCTGGGATCGATATTGGTGTTTTGTAGTCCCTGTAAAGGGCCTACCTGTGGCAACATTTCCAGCACCGATTCGAGAGGTCCAAGTTTTTTGATTTGTTTCAGCTGTTGCCTGAAGTCCTCAAGCGTAAATTCATCGGCTAGGACTTTCTGGTGCATCTCAGCTGCTTCTTTTTGATCGATCTGTTCTTCGACCTTCTCAATGAGAGACATGACGTCGCCCATTCCTAAAATCCTTGAGACGACTCGCTCAGGGTAAAATTGTTCTAAGGCAGTCAGTTTTTCGCCTATACCAACGAACTTGACCGGGCATTTAGTGACGTTGCGAATTGAAAGGGCTGCTCCACCCCTCGCATCCCCATCCATTTTTGTCAAGATGACACCTGTAATGCCGAGTCGTTGATGAAATTCAGCCGCTGATTGCACTGCATCTTGTCCCGTCATTGCATCGGCAACAAATAGGATCTCTGATGGTTCAAATTCAGTCTTCAAGAGTTCGAGTTCTGTCATCAGGTCATCATCGATGTGTAGTCGTCCGGCTGTATCTATTAGCACCACGTCACGACCGGTTTGATTTGCTTCACGGCGCGCACCTTTTGCAAGCGCGAATGGAGTTGTTTCTTCAGGTTGTCCAATGTAGATAGGCAAATTTAATTGTTCCGCCAATACACGTAACTGTTCCCGTGCTGCAGGTCGGTATACGTCTACTGAAACCATCAATGGACGTCGTCCTTGTTTCGAAAGCCAACGTGCTAGCTTGCCAGTTGAAGTCGTTTTACCAGAGCCTTGGAGTCCTACAAGTAGAAGGCACGAGGTTGTGTCTCTTGAAAAGCGTAGTTTTGATTCCGTGCCACCCAGTAGGGCAATCAGCTCATCTTTGACTATTTTTACGACTTGTTCGGTAGGCGAAAAAGCAGTTAAAACTTCTTGTCCAAGTGCTTTCTCTCGGATGTTGGCTATCAACTCTTTAACGACTTTGAAATTGACGTCAGCTTCGAGCAACGCCATGCGAATTTGCTTAAGAGCATCCTGTACGTTTTCCTCAGTGAGCTTACCCTCGCCACGCAAGTTTTTGAAAACACGCTGTAGTTTGTCCGTTAAGTTTTCGAACATGATTACTCAGATACACACCCTTTGCAGGGCAGGTCCCTTGATCAGCTGGATATCTACAGGCCGGATCACCGTTGCCTGTACCGGGCTCGTCAAGATGCGTTGTGGTTCGGCGGAGTGATAGAGCGGAGCCCCAACTACCTCATCTGCAGTTATTGTAGTGACCGAGCGAAACAAGCGTCAAACGATGATGGTGGATAGCAGTAAACAACCTTTAGACTTCCATTGCCGCTTCAATGTCTGGAGCAATTTTATCCTTAGCATTTTTGCTGCTCAATAGAGAAACAACAATAAACACCACCAGAGAGATTAACAGAGAAAAACAACCCACAGAAAACCCATCAGGCAATGAGTAAAAACCATGCCGAGCACTCAGTTCAAGGACGAAGTTTAGAACGATACTGACACCGATTGATGATGTACAGGCCAAGCCTGTTGCACGTTTCCAATTTAGACCGATCGCTACACTTGGCACTATCGCCGCGGCGAAAGTGCCCCAGCCGAATGTCCCCATCAGCGCGATTAGGTTTTCCATATAGAGAGCAAAGAGAGCGGCGCTTGCTAACAACACAGCCGTCATTACACGTGTCCATAGCAATTCTCGTCGAATAGGATGACCTGTCAGGGCAGTGGGAATATCTCGGACTACGGCCGCTGCACCAATATTCAGGAAGCTGTCAGAAGTTGACATAATGGCAGCCAAAAGACCCGCGAAAACCATTCCTGCCAGTAGGTCAGGTGTATAGGTGAGCAAAAAAACGGGCGCTGCTAGGTCGGCCTCAGCAAGGGGTTGTTGTCTGCCACTTTCCACAAGAGCACGCATTGAGAGGCCCACGCTCATCCACAACAAGCTCAATATGGCGTAGGAACAACCTGTGAACAGTGCACCCCATCTGAGGTCACGGATATTGCGCAGCATTAAGAACTTTGTAATCACGTGAGGTTGCCCTACTCCTCCGATACCGAAAAGCAACAGCCAACTTAGGGACGCCAAAGGGCCTCGAGCACCCCAAGGCCCGATAAATTCAGGGTCAGCTTGCCAAAGAGTTCTACTGATCTCCGACATGCCACCTCCCACCGTGAGAGCGTAGTAAAAGACCGCAAGTGCCGCAACCATCATTAGCAGACCTTGGAATAGATCTGTGTAAACACCCGCAAAGATCCCCCCCGCAACACTGTAAAAAGCAAGTACGCCGAGCCCGATCAGAAGAGCTACGGGAAGTTGTACATTCAGTACGACCACCAAGACCATGCCAATCGCTAAAACCTGAGTTCCCAGATAGCCAACAACTCCGAGGAAAATTGCTACCGCCATCATGAATCTAGGTGCTCGGCCTCCGTAGCGAGCAGCAACGACATCGGGCAGTGTTAGAACTTCTCTTACTTCGGCCATTAGTCGCATTCGTTTGCCAACGATGACCCAGGAAAATGCAAAACCAAAGATTGCTATAAAGGTCATCCATAGGGAACTTGATCCGGAGTCGTAAACTAAACCCGGGCCACCGACAAAGCCGAAGCCGCTCATTAGGCTTGACATGGCTGCGATGATAACCACCGTCGGTCCGAGCGCCTTTCCTGCGACAAGAAAGTCGGAAATAGTGCGCGTTCTTTTCATCGCCCAGACGCCGATACATAAGCAGGCTGCCAGATAGAGGAGCACGCAAATCAAGATGGTAGGGGATTCTACGATTGGCACTATGCTTGGGGGTCCTTTCGGCCAAAACGTCTTATAAATTCGTCGAGACGATCAGGGGGTAACACCGTTCGGTCAAAAGTTAATGCATATACTAGGCCAATTACAGTGGCGACCGGCCAGATACCGTAGACGAGTACTGCGGTTGCTGCAGGAAAACCAAGGATCAAAGTCAGTGGCTGTCGAGGGTTATCCAACAACGCTATTGCTGTCAGCAGGACAATGTACACAACGAGCAAGCCGACAATCAAAATCGGTATCGGCTTCTGTGATAGTTGGGCACCAAACCCTACGGCTAGTCCAAGCATCATCAGGGACCAGGCTGTAACCCCAAACAGTAACCAACTGTTGGTCAATGCAAACAGAATGGCCGCAATGGCTAAAACCAAAATCGCTTTGACTAAAATGGAGCCGGAATTGTTCATGCCCAAGGTCGAAAGTGTACAAATTTTAACACGGGATTCAGTTTGTCTTCTGGTGCAGGTCTGGTGCTGTAAGATACTCGTGGGCTTCCCAAGTGAATGCTTGAAAGCGATGGATGGTACGAAAGCCAACACTTTCATATAGGTGCGTCGCACGATTGTTTGATTCGGTTACAGTGAGTCCAACTGCTTCACATCCGGATTCCCGGAAAGCGTTAAGAGAGCGGCGTAGTAATTCATAGCCCAGGCCCTGGCCGGCCACATGTGGTGCCACACACAACTGCGTAACGTGTCCAACTTGTGATTCGACTACGCTTGCCAAGCATACACCGCAGATCTCGCGAGAAGGTGTGTAGATGGCCACCAGAGCTGCTGGTTGATGGAAAGTTCCGCAGCCAGAATGATGCGATGTGTTGTAGAGAAATCGTCGCGCTCCATCATAACTGTGGTACTGATCGTTGATGAGACTGTCGACATGATTTCTATAGGTGTGCGCAATCAGGTGAGCAGCTGCATCTAAGTAGTGATCTGCCCAAGGTGTAAACTGCAGATACGACCTAGTTGGGCATGGTTTAAGTGGGTAATCAAGGCCATTTGTCATCATGAACAAGCGTCGGAAAATTTGCAGTGGTCGGCCGTGGATACTCTCATTTTGAAGTGACAGAGATAGCGTCAGTAGTTGTCCCTCGATTCGTTGGACACCGGGGTGTTCGGCTGCCCAGTGAAGTATTGTTTTAAGTAGGAACCGCTCGGTGGACTTATCACGATATGCAGCACTGAGAAATAGGTCACCAATCAGTGCCTTGCACCCTTCCTGGATGAAAAAACTGTATCCGATAGGTCGTCCAGCCTTCGTGAGTACGACACCATTGAGGTTGCGCATATTGAGGTTATGTATAACGAGTTGCTTTGTCGAATTGAAACTCCAGTGCAAATATTTCGACCAGTATGCTTGCTGCTCCTCTAACAGGGGCTGTAGATCGGCTCCAGAAAACAGGTTGAGTTTTACTGTCTCCAGCTCACAGGGTGTGAGGCGTGTGGTAGCCATGCAGCCGATTATAGCGCTCAGGCACACTCCGGCAGGGTGGCCGACGGCGATCTCGCCGGGCTCAAAACGAGATTTACTAAATCCACTTGTGGTAGTCGATCACTCAAGACTCGAGAGAGCAAGTCCAGGTTTTGCCGTCAAGCTCATATCTGATTGTTCTCGGCGTTCTAAACGGGGGTAGGCTGCCGCAGCAATCATTGCAGCATTGTCAGTAGATAGTTTCAAGCTCGGAAAGTAGACTGGATATGGGAGTGATTCAAACTGCCGACGCAGCCCTGAATTCGCCGCGACGCCACCCGACACAATTACGGCCTTTGCGGGCTCTTGTTCCATGGCTCTGGCCACTCTACGCACCAATTCTTCAATTGCTGTCTGTTGAAAAGATGCAATAAGATCTAGAGTTCCTTTCGAGCTTACCAATAAGATCTCATCAGTCGTTGGTCGCGGTTTTTTGAGGAACATCCGACGCCTGGTACGGATCTCATCATCCATATTAGCCTGTTGGACATGTCGCAGAACTGCTGTTTTCAGACCGCTGTAACTGAGGTCAAGCTGATTGCCTTTCATGCGGACGTTCGGTAATGAAACGGCCCGTGGGTCGCCATGAGGGGCTAGTTGGTCTATTAGCGGCCCCCCCGGGTACCCAAGGCCGAGGAGTTTCGCTACTTTGTCGAAAGCCTCTCCTGCCGCGTCATCACGAGTGCGACCCAGCAGTCGATAACGGTATTCGAAATCGGGGCTCTGCTCCACAAAGAACAGGTGAGAATGACCTCCGCTAACCACTAGTGCTAAGGCAGGGAATTTTATCTGGCGATTTTTGGATTGCTGTTCTAGGACAACAGCATGAATATGGCCTTCGATATGGTTAATACCTAAAAAGGGAATCCGCAACGACACTGCTAACCCTTTGGCAAAAGTCAAACCGACTAGTAATGACCCGACCAGACCAGGGCCTTCGGTAACGGCAATTGCATTGAGGTCTTTGTACGTGATTGCGGCTTGTTCAAGTGCCTGTCTAACAACTGGCACAATAGCACGCAGGTGTTCACGTGAAGCTAGTTCGGGGACAACTCCACCATATCTCTGATGGGTATCAAATTGCGACGCCACAACGTTGGCAAGGAGCTTGTGGCCAGGTCCTATAACTGCCGCGGCCGTTTCATCGCAAGAGCTTTCAATACCTAGTACATACATTGGGTTTCATCTTCTTGTTTGTGTGGGTTTTGCGAAATATGTCCTTAAACAGCAATGCCCCCGGTTGACGGAGTCCTCCGGGGGCTAATGCTCTTGGTTTTAGGCTTAAAGGCCTACGCCAAAAAGACTTAGGAACAACCGGTGTGCGAGATGGCCGTTCCGCATGAACCACGTCCCGTTGCTGAGACGGACTTCAGATCTTTCGAGCATTCACATCAACACTCGACCACCTCGCCGGATGTACAATCATTCATGTTACAGACCACCTCCTTTCTTCAGCTGGATACATCGTATCTCTGAGAGCTTTCTTCAGTCAACCGTCAAAATTCTTTTATGTGAATTGAGTGGAGCAGTGTCGGTTTATCAGGCATCAGGAAGATCCCGGTCTCAACTGGTTGATGTTCTGAGTTTTACGAGTAGGTTGTTACGTTGCGGCTGAGGTGGGTTAGAACAGTAGGGCAATAAATCAATTTAGACACAGGTTGTCGGTAGTCTTGCGTGCTCTATGATGAGATGCTGAAGTAACTAATTTGTCTGTCGATTATTAACGGCGATTGCGATATGCTCCGATGCGTTCACAAATGTTTTTCTACGTACGAAGTTGGAGTTCTGAACACAGTGAGTAGGACAGTTTCTATTGCGCTTCTATTCATTTCGGGCACCGTACTGGCCCAGAGCAGCGACACGATCACAACTGAGAGTGCGACCGTCCAGTCCGTGGATTGCGACGATGCTGCTAAGGGTGGATATTCGAATCCTGTTGATAGCCCGAATGTGCCATCGCGAGACCGCTTCAAAGATTATTTGAAAGATATTTATTCTCCAGCATTTTTAATGGAGTCTACTGTTGCTACGATTCGCAATCATGCTCGACAAGATCCAGAACAATGGGGTGGGGGGTCCATTGGACTTAAAAAACGCCTAGGTCATGCCTTCACTCGGCGATTTGTCGAAAGGTCGATTGAACATAGCGTTGCAGCTGCATTAGGAGAGATAAGAGGATATCAACGTTCCAATGAAAAGCGATTCTGGCCTCGTGCGCGACATGCTATCCTCTCCACTTTTTTGACACCTAGAGTGAACGGTGGTAGAAGTATTGCCTACTCAAGACTGGCTGGCACAGTAGGCTCTTTTTTTATTGCCAACACTTGGTACCCAACGGGTACTAATGGCAAGAGTGATGCCCTGCGACGATCGGGCACTTCTCTCGGTGCCGATGTTGGAGTCAATGTATTAATGGAGTTCTGGCCTGACATTAGAAGAAAGATTTCTAAAAAAAGACTTCTAAGTCGCGATAATAAGTCGCGATAAGATGCCCACTAGATGTTTTTTTGGGAAGTAAGACCCTAAGTCTTTTACAAAGTACCGACCAATTAGTGTCTAACCAGGGTGATTTAGCCAGGCAAAGATTGTTACAATCCGGACGGTCTGTATGTTTGCTCAATTTCGCATGGTCCAATGAGTGCGAGAGGTTCTATGGTCGGGCAGTTTAAAAATGATCGACGTTTGCGTGGCGGAGTAATTTTTTTATGCGTTCCATTGCTAGCGCTTAACTTGGGCCCGACGGCTGATGGTGCAAATCTAACCCCCGAACAAATAGATTTCTTTGAACGGAAAGTCCGCCCGGTTTTAGCGAGTAATTGCTATAGCTGTCACAGTGCAGAGGTGTCAACACCTTTTGCAAATCTACGCCTTGATAGTCGCACAGGGATTTTGCGAGGTGGAGATTCAGGACCGGCGATGGTGCCCGGTAATTCTGGTGCAAGTCGCCTGGTTCAAGCAATCCGTTACGCCTCAGGACTCAAAATGCCACCAGCCGGAAAACTAACAGAAGATGAGATTGAAGTGCTGGTTAGGTGGATCGAGATGGAGGCTCCTTGGCCTGATGAGTTGGAGCCGGAAATTTCGTTACAAACTGAGCAGTTTGACCTTGGAGCACGTCGCCAGGGTCACTGGTCTTGGCAACCAATTCAGAGTAATACACCTCCAGAGATTGCTGCAGTTCAACATCCGGTAGACCGATTTTTGACTGCTGGGCTCAACGAGAATGGATTACAGCCTGCAGTGACCACAAATCGACGGACACTGATTCGGAGGATTTATTTCGATTTGACGGGCCTCCCTCCTTCACCGGAGGAAATCAGAAGATTTATCGAAGATCAGGATCCAAATGCCTACAGACGACTCGTAGATAGGCTACTTGCATCGCCTCGGTTCGGTGAGCACTGGGCACGTCACTGGATGGATTGGGTGCGCTATGCAGAGTCTCATGGTAGCGAAGGTGACCCGGACATCCCGGATGCTTGGCGCTATCGCGACTATGTCATCCGTGCTATCAACAACGACGTACCTTACGATCAATTAATCCGAGAATATTTGGCAGGTGATCTGCTGCCAACTCCTCGCATTAACGGGTTGGATGGAATAAATGAGTCGATACTCGGCACGGCTCATTTCCGCATGGTAGAGCATGGTTTTCAACCGGTGGATCCTCTTGAAGATCACGTGAACTCACTTGAAAACCAGATAGATGTCTTTTCAAAAGCCTTTCAGGGACTTACAGTTTCTTGTGCTCGCTGTCATGACCACAAGTTTGACGCCATTAGCCAAAAGGATTTTTATGCAGTCCTTGGCACTTTACGGGGAATGCGCCCGATCCAAACGGTCATAGACACTCCAGAACGAGTCTACAAAAATCATACTGAGATGGCTGCCTTAAAAGGAAAGATCAAAATGGCACTTGTAGAAGTGTGGCTTGATCAGGCCAATGGGTTAGCAAATGATCTAATTGCTGCCACACCCAGCACTCCATTTATCGAACGATCAGCTTGCAATAAAGGAGATGCTCTCTACCCTTGGGCAATCTTGTCATCGAAACAAGGGCGTGAATTTTCGGTGACTTGGGACGCCTTGGCAGATGCAGTGAAGTCAGATTTTAGAAACAACCAAAATTTTAACCACAAAATGACTACCGGAGGATGGGACCTGAGAGGTCAAGATTACACTGGGTGGTTCAAGCAAGGAGTTGGATTGCCCAAACACCCTTCCAGGCCGGGTGGTTTTTGGATTACGACCGAGGGTGAAGAAGTTCTTAATGGGATTTACCCGGCGGGAGTCTATTCGCATGGTTTATCAAGGAAGCACCCTGGTGTTTTGCAATCACCACGTTTTAAAGTCGAAAGCGATTCGATTAGCTTACGTTTATTGGGAGGAAATTTCAGTGCGGCGAAACTAGTCGTAGAAAACTATCCGCTTGGTATTTTCGCTGTTGGTATTTATGATCAGGGATTTGCACCCAAGAAAGATCGGATGACATGGGCTACTTGGGACACGAAATTCTGGAAAGGTTTTGAAGCCTACATCGAAATCGCCACTCTTGACGATAGAACGAACTTCCGACTTGACAGTGTTGACTTTTTCCGTACTCCGAAGCCAAAGCCTGAAGGTGATGGACGATCGTTTTTCGGAGTTGCTGAAGTTATTTTTCACAACGGCGACCAGCCGCCTAGAGGGGAATTAGTTCCAGCACTGCATCTGTTGAGAAGTCCGATGCCGGACAAGGAAGCTGCATTAGCAATCCGATATCAACAATTGCTTATTGCAGCAATCGAAGGGTGGCGAGATGACAACCTCAGCGAACTTCAAGCACTTTTTCTCGACGATTTCGTACGGAATGGGTTTCTCGAGACTTCGATTGAAAAACTACCAGACATTGCACTTCATGTGACGCGCTTTCGCCAACTTGAGGAAATCATTCCGATTCCAAGACGGGCCCCTGGGGTTTTGGCAGAGACTCTGCCACCGCAGCCTCTGCTCATTCGCGGCAACCATAAAAATCCTGGTGAGCCTGTACCTCCACGTTATTTGGAAGCTCTTGACGGCGACGAGTATAAAGATCCACGGACCACGCGACTTCGTTTAGCTGAAGAAGTGGCTAGCATCAACAACCCTTTAACTGCACGAGTGATTGTCAATCGACTTTGGTACCACATTTTTGGGCGTGGCATTGTGTCGACAGTCGACAACTTTGGCAAATTAGGTGAAAAACCGACACATCCAGAACTTCTAGATTATTTGGCCGCACATTTCATACAGCAGGAGTTTTCAATCAAGAAAATGGTGCAGTTTTTGGTGACCACTGAAGCATATAGACGCTCTACTGAAGCGTCGGCTGCATCGATTGAGAAAGATCCAACGAACTCCTTACTTCAACACATGCCCCTCCGGCGAATCGGAGCGGAGGCAATTCGTGATGCGATGCTGACTATTTCTGGTCAGCTTGACCGTACGATGTATGGTGAATCGGTTAAGGCCTACTACGTACAGCTAGCAAATCTAGATGATCCCGCCGTTGACGGTCTGCCAAAAGGCGACGAGCATAAAGGTCCATTGGACGGTGACCGTCGTCGTAGCGTTTATCTTGCGGTGCGACGCAATGTGGCTAATCCGCTTCTCGAGGTCTTTGATGCACCCAAGCCTGCCACTGCTCGCGGTCAGCGAGATGTTACCAACGTCCCCGCGCAATCACTGACTATGATGAATTCACCATTCGTCATCTTGCAGGCGACGAAATGGGCTGAAACTCTCGTTGCTGAGCTTCATGATACTGTGCGTGCTCGGGTAAAAAAGATGTTTGTACAGGCGTTAGGGCGTGAGCCATCGACTGATGAAATTGATAGAGTTGAGACTTTCTTGGTCGATGCCGCTGAGGAACGTCAAATTGCTTCGGGGGAAATCTTATCGAGTCAGCTTGTTTGGCAAGATTTGGCACAAGCCATTTTCAATTTCAAGGAATTTCTCTATATTCGGTAGATAGCATCATGAAATCCTCCACTGTTTCTCATTTTTTTCAAAACCGTCGGAGCTGTACTGTCAGCCGGCGTGATTTATTAACCAGATGTTCGATGGGGTTTCCGATGCTAGGTCTTTCCGCCTTGATGGCTTCGGAGAATCGTCTCGGCGCCCGTCCTGTAGAGAAGAAAGAAGGTCCCCTGGCGGTTCGCGCCCCAGATTTTCCGGCGAAGGTGAAAAGTGTCATTCTCTGCCACATGTCGGGAGGGTTTTCTCACATTGATAGCTTCGATCCGAAACCTAGACTCAACCAAGAGGCAGGGCTACCGTTGCCGATGAAGGTTGAGAGGACGATGTTCGACCAGAATGGCAAAATTTTTCCGAGCCCTTGGAAGTTTAACAACTACGGTGAAAGTGGTATCCCGGTCAGTGACTTATTTCCTCATATTGGTTCTTGTGCTGACGACTTAACGGTGATCCGTTCGATGACGGCTACATTCAACGAGCATGCTCAAGCTAACTTCTTTCTGCACTCTGGGCGGCCACTTGCAGGATTTCCGAGTGTTGGTGCATGGACCACGTACGGTTTGGGTAGCGAAAATCAAAACTTGCCAGGATTTGTGGTTCTTGGCGGTGGAGGCATCCCATTGGGAGGGCCCAATATGTTCGGCAGTGGTTTCCTGCCTGCGGTACATCAAGGGTCGGTGATTCATCCTGGTCGTGATGAACCTATGGTTAATATCCAGCCTAGGGAGACAGATCAATTGCAGCGTAAGAGACTTGCCTTTGTTGACGACATAGATCGAAGTTTCTTGGAGAAGACCAGTCATCCTCAAGTGGAAGCAGCCATTCGCAACTATGAAACTGCCTATCGGATGCAGGCAGCGGTTCCGGAACTTGTTGATTTTAGTGGTGAGAGCGAAGCCACAAAGAAATTGTACGGCATGGACTCCACAGTGCCTCAAAAAGCTGCCTATGCTACACAATGTTTACTGGCCAGAAGGCTTGTTGAGCGCGGTGTTCGATTCATTGAGACAACAATCGCAAACCACCCGGGAATTACGAATGTTGGCAACCCTTGGGATCAACACCAAAGACTTGTTGAAGGTCATGAAGCGAATGCTTTCGAGGTAGATCAACCGATTGCTGGGCTGATTAAAGATCTCAAGGCTCGTGGCTTATTTGAGCAAACCCTAGTCGTATTTGCGGGTGAATTTGGCCGGACTCCTTTTACGCAAACCAATTTTGATTTTCAACCGAAAGGTCAATATGGCCGTGACCACAACCCCTGGGGCTTCAGTCTATGGTTGGCGGGTGGTGGCCTACGGAGTGGCTTGATCTATGGGGCGACGGACGAGTATGGTTACCATGCGATAGAAGGTCGTCTAACGTTCTATGATCTGCATGCCACGATTTTGCATTTACTGGGCTTGGACCACGAAAAACTAACATACCGTTTTGGTGGTCGAGACTTTCGCCTAACTGATGTCCATGGCAACGTGATTCAGGACATCTTGGTGTAGCGGCTACGGTAACACCTCATATCACAGAGGAGTTCTTTCTAACCAATTTAATGCGTACTGTGTTGCGCTTAAACCTGTTCGGGAACTCTATAGTGCTTACGGTAAGCTGGCTTCAGGTGGTTATTGGCCCAGTCGTTGTTATCAAACCTTTCTTTTTTGCCATCAAAAACCAAGTGTTCGTTGCCAGCACGATAAGCAAGATTTCCTAAGTGCACGACGCAAGAGCTGTAATGTCCCTGCTCGATGTCACTATTTGGCATGCTTCTAGTGCGGATCGAGTCAATAAAATTGGGCTGATGCCATTTGTCGGGATGCCGACCTGCGTCTTCTGCCACGACCTTGCCATCTTCTTCCATCGCTTGCCACCCAGCTCCGTGGCGCCCTAAAAACATTATTTGCTTCGTGCCGTAAATTTCGACACGTGTCGAGTGGTGGTTCCAAGTTGGCCAAATGTCACCCTGTCGTACCGCGTTGGGAAATTTTTTGAGATAAGGTGAAAAAGTACCACTCTCACAGGTCATCACGAAATCATCATAGTTGTAGGTGATGACTTGCGTGTCAGGGGCTTCGCGTCCATCATTGGCGGAAAAGCGACCACCAACAGCGTAGATAGTTCGAGGATGTGGAGGGTCACCCAGAACCATGCGGACTTGATCAAGTTGATGACTGGCGTCAGAAGATAGTGCACCTCCCCCGTAGTCCCAATAAGCTTCCCAGTGGGCGATTCGGTTCGGGTTATAAGGTTTATTAGGGGCTGGCCCTAAAAAAGCATCCCAGTCTAGTCCTGCGGGCACTGCACGGTCTTGGAGTGGTTCAAGTGGAGCCCAATCACCAGTCGGCGGTAATAGGTTAAACACTTTCACCTGTAATACTTTTCCTAGTTGGCCACTAGCTATGTACTCTTTAGCTGAAGTTGTGTACGGCGCACTGCGATTCTGAGTCCCGCATTGAACAACACGCTTGTATTTTCGAGCCGCTTCAATCATTTTTCGGCCCTCCCAGATGGTCAATGAAATACATTTTTCAACATAAGCGTCCTTGCCAGCTTGACATGCCCAGACCGACGCGAGTGCGTGCCAATGTTCCGGAGTCGTGATCACTACTCCGTCAACATCGGGATCGTCAAATGTGTGTCTCATGTCGAGCACTCGTTTAGGGCGGCGCCCAGTAACCGATTCCAGGTGTCTTATGGTGTTGGCACCATTCTCATCGTTGACTTCACAGACATACTTAAATTCAACGTTTTCAACTCGTTGAAGTTTCTGGGCTAAATCGTCTCCTCTTCCGCCAGCACCGATTAGTGCAAGTACAACCTTATTCGCAGCTGATTTTGTTGATTTTGGGCGAGCTGGGAGAGTCGCTGCTGCTGTTCCGAGGAAAAAATAACGACGAGTGAGTTTTTGCATAAGTGTCTCCAAAATTAGGGTGTCAATGTGGACTGCGGTGATTGTAACGTAATTGAAAGCATGGGAGTACGCTCGCGCGTTAGTTTTTGAAGCTGACAAAAGTTATTTATTGTGTTAATTATCACGACTGAGAAGTTTGAACTCCACCCTTTTCAGGGAAAAATGACGTTTCCTCGTTAGATTTTTTTACTCTTACTGCATAGACATGAGTTTCAGTGTTTGCGGTCTGGTTGGAGTCGGCAGAAATGGACGTTGTAAACTATATAAGTTGTTTATTTAGTTTTAATTAACTGGCTATAGGTTTTACTTGTATAATTCCTGTGAAGTCTCAAAAGTAGCCAGAAAATCCGGATTTTGCAAGTGTATTATATTGACCAGCACGTAATAGTGGTGTACAATGGAAGGCGGTCCAGTTTAGATTCTTGCCTGCTGAACGTACAAGGCGGCACCAAAAGGTGCGTTCAGTGGATCTCATAGGTCTTGTTAGGGGCGGAGAACGGTCTCAGTCAGCAGTGAATTGACACCGCTGAGGCCAATATTAGTGAAGCAGTAACGTTCAGCTCTGCTGACACGTCTACTCTGGTGGAGAAGAGGGCGGAGAGCATGTCTGCGTACGAATTGAGTAACCGAGGATTGACAAACACCGCAGCGCCGGTGACAGGCGCTGAGGAGGGATCTTCTCGCTCTTCAGCCTGGCACGAAGAACACTCAGAAGACTATGAATGGAATGAGGCCCATGCGGCTTCACCTTCTGAGGATAGCGTCAGGTTGTATTTGACAGAAATGGGTTCAGTCCCATTGCTGACTGCCAAGGGAGAGGTCCGTTTAGCAAAGCGGATGGAACACGGTGCAGAAGAAATGGTTACGACCTTGTCAAGGACACCGTGGTTGTGGGCGCGATTACTGGCTTTGAGGGTGCGCGTTCGTGAAGATGATATTTCTCTGCGTGAGTTGATGGAATTTCCAACTGCGGATGAGGACCCTGAAGCCAAGACTCGAGCTCGCACTAAACTGCTTCGTCGTTTGACGCGTTTTGCCAACCTAAGAGAAACACTTGAAGTTTTAGTTTCGCAAAGACCTAAATCTCGTGAGCGTAGAGCCGTCAGACGTGCTTGGCATTGGCAAACCGGAAGGGCGTGGATTCGCGTTGCAAACGCAGTAAAAAATCTTCCTTTTCGGCCGGAAGTCTGGAGAACTTTTACCGAAGAAATTGAATTAGAGTCGGCGGAAGTCGTTGCTTTACTTAGAGATCAGGCGAAGAATCATGAGCGCAAAAGACTTCCTTCTGAAGTTTCAAAACTGGAAGAGAAGTTCAACATGAGAGCTTCAGATATTTTGCGTTCCGTGGAGCGCATCCAACGTGGACGAGCCGTAACTGATCACGCCAAGAATGCACTAGTAGAGGCCAATTTGCGGTTAGTAGTCTCTGTAGCCAAAAAATATGTGAATAGAGGGCTACATCTACTGGACCTGATCCAAGAAGGCAATATTGGTTTGATGAGAGCTGCGGAGAAATTTGATTACCACCGTGGATTCAAGTTCTCCACTTATGCAACCTGGTGGATTCGGCAGGCGGTTACACGGGCACTATCTGACCAGTCTAGGACGGTTCGGATTCCGGTGCACATGAATGATCAGTTAAACCGTTTCGTTCGTGCGCTTCGTGAACTTGAAAAGGATATGGGTCGTCAGCCGACGAACCAAGAAGTTGCCGCTCGACTTGAAACCACGGTTGACAAAGTTGAGAACCTGAGATCGATTTCAAGGACACCGGTATCGATTGATATGCCAGTCGGTCGGGATGCTGAATCCGCACTGGGCGATCTGATAGAGGATACCGGAACAGCATCTCCACTCGAACGAGTGCTTGAATCCGATATTAGTCAGAAGACAGCAACTATTTTGGGCAAGCTTTCACCTAGTGAAGAGAAGGTGATTCGCATGCGCTTTGGCATTGGTTTTGACCGTGAACATACGCTGCAGGAAATCGGACAAGAGTTCGCTCTGACCAGGGAACGTATTAGGCAAATTGAAACTAAGGCATTGGCGTTGTTGCGTGATCCACGTTATGGACCACACTTCCGCAAGCTCCTTGAATCACGCCCCTAGTCGGTCGTATACTTTTCATTGCAAGTGTGCATTCACTCAAGGCAGTTTTCTGAGGTGGCCGACTTTTTCAGATTGGTTTTTATGGCACATCACCTCACTTTTGCTGGAATCTTGTCGCATAGTGAAATTTGGGTATTAACTCATGAAGAGTAAAGCCCAGAGGGTAATTTTTTCTACTTGTTGGCCAGTGAGTGATAAGAAGGTTTGCACTTCGAACAGCTACAGGTTCAGTAATGTCAGAGACTAAATATTCTTCGGATCTTCTCGCTAGGGCTGCCAAAATCAAACTCTTACTACTCGATTGTGATGGCGTCATGACCGATGGAAGAGTGTACTTTCTTCCAGATGGCCAGGGCGGGATTTTCGAAACGAAAGGTTTCGATTCTCACGACGGTATCGCTTTGCGATGGGCCAAGTCAGCGGGAATTGAGATTGGCATTATCAGTGGCAGACAGTCCGCTGCGGTCGAAGAGCGTGCGCGCTCTATAGGGATGAAATACCTTTACCAGGGACGCACGGACAAAATGCCTTTATTCGAAGAGATCCTAAAAGATTCTGGACTTGAACCGGAACAGGTGGCATTTGTTGGAGACGATGTGACCGATCTGCCATTGCTGGCTCGTGTAGGGCTTGCAGCTGCACCTGCCAATGCTCGGCCTGAGGCACTTAAAGCTGCTCATTTTAGGGCATCATCGTCGGGCGGACGAGGTGTGGTGAGAGATGTCATTGAACTGCTATTGAAGGCTCAGGGTCATTGGAGTCGCGTCATGGCAGGATATGACTTTTAAGAGTCGAAGACCCCTTGTTGGCTGTATGCTAGCCACGTCGTACAGAGAGTCAACCGATAGTCAGCTCCTAAAATTTCAAAATAAACACAACGTTTTTTCGTTTATGAAGTGCTCATCTGAGACGGACCATGAAGTGGTTTTTGTCCTATGAAAGTAGATCTTGGATGACGTTGCCGTGGACATCGGTAAGGCGCATGTCGCGACCACTGAAACGAAAAGTTAGTTTCTCATGATCCAAGCCCAAGAGGTGTAACATGGTTGCGTGTAGATCATGAACGTGCACTTTGTTCTCGATCGCAAAATAACCATACTCATCTGTCGAACCGTAGACGACTCCACCTTTGACGCCACCGCCTGCCATCCACATCGTGAACCCGAACGGATTGTGATCTCGACCGACCGTGCTCAGGTCCATTTTTTTTGGGTTCAAATCCATTTGCGCGGTCGGGGTACGGCCGAATTCACCTCCCCAAACCACCAGCGTTGAGTCAAGTAGTCCACGGCTCTTAAGATCTTTTATGAGCCCCGCAATCGGCTTATCGACGGCCAAAGCGTTCAGGCGATGACCTTCAATCAGCTTGTCATGTTGATCCCAGCGATCGGATTGACGACGAGGATTGATTAGCTCCACAAAACGAACTCCTCGCTCGACCATACGACGCGCTAAAAGGCATTGCCGCCCAAAATCTTCAGTCGAATGTTCATCTAGGCCGTATAGTTTGCGAGTAGTTTCACTTTCAGTGGTGAGATCAATTAGGTCTGGAATAGCTGCCTGCATGTGGAAAGCCAATTCGTAGTTGGAAACCGTTGCCTCCAATTCGTTGACTGCTCCAAAACGGTCTAGTACACCTCGGTTGAACTGCCTCAGTAGCTCTAGTTTATTGCGCTGTGCTCGAGAGGTTTTCTCACGTGGTTTGACATCAGCGACGGGATGTTTTCCACGTCGGAAAAGCGTACCCTGATAAGACGCCGGGAGAAAACCACTACCAAAAAGGTCAAGCCCTCCAGGAGGAATTAAACCTGATTCCATCACGACAAAACCGGGCAAGTTGTCACATTCGCTGCCCAGGCCATATGTCACCCATGAG
>DJHJ01000030.1:18122-67471 GCA_002433055.1 Acidobacteriia bacterium UBA6623
GCCATATGTCACCCATGAGCCCATACTAGGGCGCCCCTGAAAACCGGAGCCACTATGCATAAAAAAATTTCCCGCCGTGTGTTCGGAGTGGTTTGCCACCATAGAGCGGATGATGGCTATGTCGTCTATACAATTGGCAACATTTGGAAATAATTCGCTGACAGGAGTGCCCGACTCACCATATCTCGAGAACTTAAACGGTGAGGCCCATACCAAATTACTGCTATTGAAAACAGTTGTTGGTGTATTCATTTTTATTGGCTGACCATTTTCGCGATGTAGTCGTGGCTTGGGATCAAACGTGTCTACTTGGGAGGGGCCTCCATCCATGTAGAGAAAAATAACGGATTTCGCTTTAGCTTTGAAATGTGGAGCGCGTGGTGTCATGGGGCCTTTTGTGGAATTTGTAGTTGCTGACACGCCTCCCTGTTTGGCTAACAGTGCTGCTAGTGCTAACCCACCAAACCCATTTGCAGAACGACATAGGAACTCCCGTCGTGAATTGATCAACCGATTGGAGTCGTACCTTTTTTTCTGATGGATCATGATATTCCCATTTCTGCTAACGAACCGTATTACTGCACAAAAATAAATTCAGTTGAGTTAAACAGTACATGTGCTAAATCTGCCCAAATGCGCGGATCGTTCTCATGAAACACCGCATATTCATTTTTCTGGTTGTCCAAAAACGACCGAGCATAACGCATCTCTGATTCGTCAGGCGAGCGCCCGAACGCTGTTTGGAACATAGTACGGATCCTTTCCCGAGGAGTTCCCTTCTGTTCGATTAGACGACTGGCCCAGAGTTCTGCTTCACGCCCAATGAATTCATTGTTCATCATCATTAGAGCCTGGGAAGGCACTGTTGATATACTGCGGCGCCCTATTGTAGAAATTGGCAGCGGGTAGTCGAATGCCAAAAACATCGGCGGTATGAAGTTTCGACGCACCTGCAAATAAATACTTCTTCGGCCGTTACCATTAAGTGGTCCACTCTTAGGTTTTCCACGGCCATGCTGATATTGAGTGATAAATGGGGCGATTCCTGGGCCGCCCAGGGTACGGTTGAGTGATCCTGATACCGTCAGCACTGTGTCGCGAATAACTTCAGCTTCAAGACGTTTGACATTCGTGTGCTGAAGCCATCTATTCTGAGGATCGATTTCCTTAGATCTACCACTTGGATGGCTCGAGGTGCGGTAAGTACTGCTGAGTAACAAAAGCCGGTGGATTTTTTTAAGAGACCAGTTATTATCTATCAGGTAACTGGCTAGATAATCCAATAGCTTGGGGTGTGTGGGTCGTTTACCAGTCTGGCCGAAATTGTCGACCGTTGAGACAATTCCTGATCCGAAGTGATGTTTCCATATTCGATTGACTATTACTCGCGCTGCCAGAGGGTTGCTAGAGCTCATCATTGCTTCGGCAAGCTGTAAGCGTCCACTACCTTCTATGTAGGGTTGTTGATGCTTTCCAGCAATAACCTGTAGAAATTGTCGGGGGACTTGCACCCCCAAATTTTTATGGTTGCCGCGCTGATGGATGAAAATATCCTGTGGGTTTTCATCTTTGCTTACCATTCCGAAAAGTGACTCAGGAATGCGTACTTCACGGAGTCGTCTTTGCTCCTGCAATTCCGAGAGTTCCTCTAATTGTTTTATTGGAAGTCGGGCGAGACCATGATTTTCCATTGACAGCGGAGGGTTGAGTTCGGCGAAGAGTCGTATGTCTTCAGGGCGAGAGGTTTGGCTCAGACGAATGTACAACTGTGCATAGTTTTTTAACAAAGTATCAAGTGAAGTAACGTTCTCATTAGTGACCAGGTCTACAACACGGTCATCTAGGAGAGGCCAAGGTGGATCTTCTGAGTCGGAAAAGACGATCTTATCAACGGCAATGTGACCAGTCGTACTACGGTCTACGATTTCTATGTAGCATGTCCGACCGATCTCTTTTGTCATCCGGCGGGTGATCCACTGCCAGATGTTTGGGCGAGTCAGGGTGTAAAGGTGAGTTTTGTGGCCATTAGAGTCGATAGTTACTCGGACATCTGGATTTATTGGATACGGTTTCGATTCAGGAGTTCCAGCCATTCGAATGTGAACATATAATCTGGGCATCCGAAACTTGGCTGTCGTCAAACTGCCCACAAACTTGTGTGAACCTGCACCAAAAGAGTTAGCAATGGTTTGACCTGTGACATTTGTTAGGGCTTGGTTGGGAGGAGTTTGGCTGCTCGGCGCTTGCCCAAACGCAAGCCCCTCAATAGTCCAGCTGCCGTAACTTGTACCATTGAAGTCTTCGAATATAATGTCCTCGCGCGCGTTCAGTGGTTTTTTCTCCTTGGTGATCGAGAGTTCTTGACGCACTACATTCAATTTATCGGCGAACGATAGAATCCTTTCGTCGGGACCCTTGTTTGCAATTACTACTAATTTTGTCAGAGGGTAAAAAGGATGGCCACGATTAGCGCCTGCCTGTTGGAGTAGAGTCACCCAAGCCTTCAACGTGGAACGGTTGAGTTTGTTCTGGGCCGCAAGTTCGTCAAGTTGACAATCGAATTCCGGTTCGTCTATTGCCATTAGTGTAATGGCAGCACGTAAGTAACTACTCCACTCTTCGACGGGCGTGTGCGGTACCTGAATAGTGAGAGCACGGATACTGCTATTGATTTCACCTATTTCATGTTGTAGAGCGCTGATTTCCTCATCTCGGTTGTTAGAGTTTATCAATGCCTCGCGGATTGTCGTGCTATGCAAAATACCCGCCAGAGAATAGTAATCTGCAGTTGGAATCGGGTCGAATTTGTGATCATGGCAACGGGCGCAAGCTATAGTTAATCCGAGAAAAGCCTTGCCAAGAACGTCAATTTGATTGTCGACCCTATCAGCTTTTGCTTTAACCGAGTCGGTGGGTGCATTGAGTACTTCACCAAACCAGTAAAAACCGGTTCCAAGTGGCGACTCCCAATGGGTGCCATCGTTACTGACACGCTTGGAGTTCACTAGGTCCCCCGCAATGTGTTCCTTGACAAGTTGGTTATAGGGAATATCGTCATTTAGAGCTCGGATGATGTAGTCTCTGTAGCGCCAAGCATCTAGTTTGTCATTATCGAATTCATGGCCATTGGTTTCTGCAAAGCGAACCAGGTCGAGCCAGTGCCGCCCCCAGCGTTCACCGTAATGAGGTGAGGCAAGTAGATCGTCGATCAGGTTCTCGAAGGCCTTTGGCGATTTGTCGCTGAGAAAACGATTTACATCATTGCGTGTTGGCGGTAATCCCAAAAGGCCAAATGTTGCTCGTCGTAGCAATGTGATTTTGTCAGCAGGACTAGCCGGCGACAGATCATTTTCCTCGAGTTTGGCAAGAATGAAGTAGTCGATCGGAGCAGTTGCCCACTGTTTATTTGCTACGGTCACCCGTTTTTCTGGAAGTGCATTACGGTTTAGCGGTTGAAATGCCCAAAACTTTTTCCCTGTTTCGAGATTCATCGTCTCTTGCGTAGAAACTAACGGAATCTGGTCGACTCGAGGGTCTGGTGCTCCCATGCTGACCCAAGTCTCAAAATGTTTGATTTCTCCTACAGTCAATTTGCCCGTAGGGGGCATTTTGAGGTTAAGGTCATCGTAACGGATTGCACTAATTAGAAGACTTTTATCTGGGTTGCCTGGTACTATTGCTGTGCCACGGCTACCACCCTTCAGTAGCGATTTGCGAGAGTCGACACGCAACCCACCCATTGGATCATCACTGGGTCCGTGGCAGACGTAGCACTTTTCCACCAAAATAGGACGGATTTCAGTCTCGAACAGCTCTAGGCCCCGAGGGTCATTTTGTGCAATTAACGGACCGGTGAGTAGGCCTAGCAATGCTGTTAACGAAAACACTACCCCCAAAGACGGATATTTGTAATGAATTTTCCAGGTGCTGTAATACATAGATCTGATGCTGATCATAGAACATCAATATTGAGCTGTACAAGCCACCACAGGCTTCAAGTAGTAGCTCCTCGCCCACAGAGTATTATTAGCATTCTGACTCGTTAGAGGAGCCAGGTAGGTGTGTCACATTTATCGATGGTTTCTATACGCCCTTTGGTGTTGCCCAATGTGTACGGTAGCGACGTTTTACGTGCACGTTTGCTTTGGGGACACCAGGGATTGTTTCCGTTTCAGCGTCAAACGAAAAACCCGTTCCTGCACGTGAGACGATGTTTGCTAAGTGACAATGCAACCCTGAAAGATGACCAATGCCGATATCGGCATTGGGCAATTTTCCAGACTTGATCGAGTCCACAAAGTTACGTTGATGATTGTCATCGTCATTAACATCATCGTGGTGTAGTTGAGTACCTTTTTCGTCGTATGTTTTGAAGCCCCATCTGCGGTTGTATCGTCCGATGTGGATCATTCCGTCTGAGCCATAAACTGCGATGCCATTCTGCTGTCCGGCCATTCCGTAGGGTGCCCAGATGCGGAGATCCCAATTCAGAAACATGCCATTTTCATACTCGAATGTCACGTTCATTGTGTCGGGTGTTTGTTGATCATCATCGAAGAAAAATTTACCGCCCATCCCACTAATTTTTGTAGGATACCCAACACCTAGAGCTTGCCGTGCCATGTCCAATTGGTGAGCCCCATCGTTGCCTGCATCACCTGTGCCAAAATGCCAGTGCCAATGCCATTTATAGTGAAATCGATTTTCGTTGAATGGAATCCACGGAGCGACACCCAGCCAGCTGTCATAATCGACGCCTGCAGGAACGGGTCCATCGGGTTTGTGTCCGATGTTGTCTCGTAATTGGACATCCCAAGCCTTGGCTCCAATGACGTTGCCGATCTTACCTGATCGGATATATTCCAGTGCTCTGTGCATCGAGGGTCGACTACGTGCTTGTGTTCCTACTTGAACAATACGTTTGTTGCGTCGGGCTGCGTCAATCATCAGCCTTCCTTCTCGGATGTTGTGTGAGGCAGGTTTTTCTACGTAAACATGTTTGCCGGCATCACAACCCAAGATGGTTGCTGGACCATGCCAATGATCCGGAGTGGCAACAACGATTGCATCGACATTCTTATCGTCTAGCACTTTGCGTATGTCGCTAACGAATTTAGGTGCAGTCTTCTGGTGTCGACTCAGAACTTTCGTGGCACGTTCTAGTGATGCTTGGTCAACATCGCACAGGTAGGCCACGTTGACGTCTGGAAGATCCGCGAATCGACCAGTCAATCCTCGACCACGGCCTCCAACGCCGACCATGCCAACATTCACTCTGCTGTTTGCGGATACTGTCCGTCGTGTTGATGCCGCTGCTAGTGTGGCTCCCAAAAAGTAACGTCGATTCATCGGTGCTCCTTTACAAGACGGAAAGCCCGCCTAGTTGACCATCGTACAATTTTTTTTCTCAATTGTCGTTTCTAGTGGAACTTTAATAGCAATTTTTAGTTTGAAAAATTGTGTTGACCACAGTAGTTTTTGAGTTGCTGAAGGAATATGGCCTTTCGGTCTTTGGGTATGAATGCATGTTGAAAACCTCCTGCCAGAATAGCCACGATATCACTCTCATCTATGCCCATAGTGCAAGCATGGAGGCACTCATCAACCAGTGTTGTGTGAAAGAAGGTAGGATCATCCGTATTTAGAGAAATAGGAACTCCTGCTGCATGAAGCGACGGAAGAGGGTGACTTTCGTAATCACGGCAAACTTGAGTTTGGATATTACTTGTTGGGCAAATTTCTAGCGGAATTTTATGCTCAGCCAAATGGGTTATCAACGTGGGGTCTTCAACTGCTCGGATGCCATGTCCAACACGTTCTACTTTCAGGATCTCTAGAGCATCCCAGACGCTAAGAGGGCCTAGTGCCTCACCTGCATGTACGCTGAGGTGCAGCCCTTCCTCGCGGGCGCGAGCGTAAAGTGATTCGAATTGTGCAGGAGGGAACTGATGTTCGTTGCCGCCCAAGGTGATGCCGACAAGACGACGAGGACAACAGGCCAATAGTCTATCGAGGGTTTCTAGCGTTTTTAGTGGTCCGGTATTTCTCACCAAATCAGCAATCCACATTACTTCGACTCCAGGTTCGTCTGCTGTTTCGTCGAGTGCTAGGGTTAATTCCTCCATCGTAATCCCCTGATTTAGATATTCGATCAGTGACACCGTAATCTCGGCATAGACAATGTTCTGCGAAGTTAATTCGGAGCGAACTGCCTTGATGAGATTGCGAAAGTCTGCAGCTGTCCGGAAAAAATATGAAGTGAAAAGATAAGTTGCTAAAAACTGATCAAAAGAGCAGTACTTGAACAGGGTTTGAATCGGTACTGCGGTTGGAGATTTAAGGAATGGACGAATATTGTCATATCGATTGAAAATATCCAGGAAACGCTTGGGAACGTCTCCGAGCACAAGTTTTGGGGGATATTTTTCCAGTAAGTATGAAAAAAATCCAGGGGGCATTGCACCTCGAAGATGTAGATGCAGTTCAGCCTTGGGCATCCCCGCTAGAAACTCTCGGAAATCGGGAGAGACTGGAGTGTTGGATGATGTACAGCTAGTCACCTTGGATCTCTTTCGTTTTCGATACCGTAGATGGTGGCAAGATGTTCGGGTGCTGCCCCAAACCAATCCCGGACTAGAATCTTAGCATTGAGACGTAGCTGTCTTGTTACGCCTGTTTCTGCGAATCGTCGTCCCGACGTTACTGCAGTGTGTGGAGAACGAACCATGCGTCCTGTTCGTGCTGCCTTGCGGAGCCAATGCACGTCTTCTAATAGTGCAATTTCAGGGAAACCTCCAGTGGCTAAAAAAAAGTTTCTTTTTGCGAAGATGCCCTGATCACCAAAACAGGTCCAGTGGAATGCAAAGCGAGTTAAGAATGCCAATCTTTCTGGCAGCCAAAACGGTGGATCAAAACGTACGCGGAAAGCTCCGAAATCCGCATGGCGGTTTGCCAGTAGGTCAGAGAGTCCAGTTATCGCTCCTCGAGGGGGATGAGTGTCAGCGTGCAAGAACAGCAATACATCTCCCCTAGCGACAGAGGCACCTCTGTTCATCTGACATCCACGCCCGCGATGGCTTTCCAAAAAGCGAACCCGAGGGTATTGTGCAGTGACAGCACGGCAATCATCGCTACTACCGCCGTCAATCACAATAATTTCCGGAACTGAAGGTTCTGCTAAAAGTTTGGGTAGCAGCCTATCGAGTGCCGGTGTGTCGTTCCAGACAGGAACTATAACCGAAACCATGTTGACAGCTTAAACCAATATCAGTAACAAGTTCTTCCGATTGCAGCAAAGTTCACACAAGGGGAGATCGACAGAGGACGAACGCTATATGTATTTGTTGATTATGGCAAGTTGCTAGGACAGGTCGGTGAGTGGTAACTTTTCCTAGGTCGGAGGAATGCTGCTTAGAGGGCTTCCGATCGTCTCGCAAAAACCCATGAGTGGGTTGTATAAATACCAAGGTAAGGAAATAGGATTCTTAAAATGAGCACTGATACTGATAAGGAGACAATACTCTACAAGGTCGATTCAAATGTGGCCGTGATCACTTTCAACCGCGCTGAACGAAACAATTCGATGACGCGGCAAATGCAGAAGGAATACTTCGATAGCCTTGACCGCGCGTCTCAAGATCCTGAAGTTAGGTCGATAGTTGTAACTGGTGCAGGTAAGTCGTTTTGTGTTGGTGCGGATATGGACGACTTGGCTACTCTTGACCCTGAAGAAGCTGCCAAATTGGAACAGGACCGACGAGTTACTGCACATGCGACGATGATTCCTAAGCCTGTCATTGCTGCCATAAACGGGCCATGTGCTGGGCTGGGTTTTGTCCATGCAGTTGCTTGTGACATACGTTTTGCAGCGGCCGGCATTAAGTTAACTACAGCCTTTGCTCGGCGCGGTTTGATTGCTGAACATGGTGTGTCGTGGCTTTTGCCAAACCAGATTGGTGTGGCTCGTTCTCTGGATCTTTTACTTTCTGCTCGTATTGTTGTTTCTGAAGAGGCTCTGGAGCTCGGTTTGGTTAATCGTATTGTTCAACAGGACTCCGTACTCGACGAAGCCATCGCTTATGCACAAGATATTGCTACGCATTGTTCCCCACGAGCTATGGCCGTGATGAAGGAGCAGATTTATGGAGACCAAGATAAAATATTTGCTGAAGTCAATGACAGGGCTAATGCTCTTATGCAGAAGTCATTCCAATGGCCAGACTTGAAGGAAGGCGTGGCCAGCTGGATAGAGCGACGCCCGCCTCAGTTTCCTCCGTTTAGGGTAGAGGACTTGCCTCGGAGTTAATGTGCGATGTTTTTGGGTCAAGTGATCAAGGTTGCGATGGTTTCTTTATTGCTACTATCACTACGACTCTCTTTGTTGGGTGTCTTCTCTACGGTACTGATCGGGGCGACCCTCCACCAACCGAACTTTGTCGTGATTTTAGCCGACGATCTTGGGTACGGAGATCTAGGTGTTTATGGACATCCGGAGATTCACACCCCTGAAATCGATCGAATGGCATCGGAAGGTGTACGCCTTACTGAAGCTTACTCTCCTGCGCCGACTTGTACTCCGTCACGAGCTGGTTTGCTAACAGGGCGGTATCCTTACCGTTCGGGATTGGTGCGGGCACTTCTACCGAAGGAAAAATGGGGTATTCCCAGTTCTGAAATCACATTGGCTGAATCTCTAAAAAAAAATGGATATGTAACTGGACTAATCGGAAAATGGCACCTTGGTGGACGGAAACCGTTTCGACCGGGCAGGCATGGCTTCGACTCTTTTTTTGGTCTTCTGTACAGCAACGATATGACTCTACTACCGTTGGTGAAGTGGCCACGATTGGAGTTATTTCGCGATAACAAACGGATTGAATCGCCAGCCAAGGTCAAGACACTGACGAGACGGTATACCGAAGAGGCGGTTCAGTACATAGAAAAAAACCACAACCGACCCTTCTTTTTGTTTCTTTCCCACACGATGCCACACCGACCACTTAGGCCATCAGATGAGTTTCGCGGAAGGTCATCCTTTGGCTATTACGGAGATGTAGTCCAAGAACTGGACTGGAGTACCGGACTTGTTCTACAGGCGCTAAAAGACAATGGTCTTGATGAGAGGACACTCGTAATTTTTACTAGCGATAACGGACCTTGGGGGAGGAGTGGAGACGGAAAATTACAAACGCGAGGCATGACAGGCCCGTTTCAGGGAGTTAAGGGAACTACATGGGAAGGTGGCATGCGAGTCCCCTTCATTGCACGTATGCCGGGGCGATTACCTTCAGGAGTTGTACGTCGGGGCATGGCGTCTCTGATGGATCTATTCCCGACTTTTATAGAGGAATCTGGAGGAGCTGTTCCTGGCGACAGATCCATAGACGGTAAAAACATTATGCCAATGATGCTGGGTCATGAAGAGAGTCCCCATTCGGAGTTCTATTACTATTTTCGCAAGAAGATTTTTGCAATTAGATCTGGTCAATGGAAGTTACATCTTTTTCGGAGAAAATTGAACTCCAAGGGGCGCCTTGGAGATGTAGTCCGTTTGCAGTCTCCAGAATTGTACGATCTACTTCGCGATCCAGGGGAAGAGAACGATCTTGCCAGCGGCAATGCTAAGGTTGTCCAGAATCTTACCGTTCGCAGCGAGGTGTTTCACGCTAGTATTGCCCCAACGCTGAATCTGCCAAGCCCATCCAGATCTGTTTTATCTGGTTTGACAACTGTTGATATTGCCAAGAAAAAACCAAGGCTACGGCCGTAAGCTGAGCGGTTATTTACATTTAAAGACGGCTCATTATGCCATTTGCGAATTACAGAGTGGACACTAGTCTTGGATGCGTTGTTTCGTACTCACTAATGCTGGTGGATTGTTGTTGCAAATAACCTAACTGGTCAACGCCGGCCAGAAGACATTTTTTTGAAAATTCATCGATAGGAAATTTCGCCTTACGTCCTGAAGGCAGCTGTACGGTTTGTTCGAGAAGATTAACTTCGGTTGCTAGGTCCTCGTTCTGTGCAGATGCATCTAATAATTCGGCATGACCGACTTCATCAATGATGATGGGTAAGAGTCCATTTTTCAGGCAATTGTTACGAAAAATGTCTGCGAACGAGGTGCTGATTACAGCTCGAAACCCAAACCCCATCAGTGCCCAAGGTGCATGTTCACGAGAACTACCACAGCCGAAATTGTCACCTGCCAGAAGAATTGTTGCATTTTCTGATTTCCGGTGGTTCAACACAAAATCTGCTCGGGGCGATCCTGTTTCGTCGTAACGCCAATCGTTGAAGAGGTTTGCACCCAGCCCCTTTTTGTCAATAGTCTTTAAAAAACGCGCTGGAATAATCTGGTCGGTATCGATATCGCGTATTGGTAACGGCACTACTCGTCCTGTAAAGGTGGTTATAGGTTCCATGGCAAATTTTGTTTTGTTGTGGCTTCTTCGGACGTTCTAATCCAGCATAGTTCTCACGTCGGTAACCATGCCATTAACCGCACTGGCTGCGGCAGTTAGAGGGCTAGCGAGGAAAGTGCGACCTCCTTTGCCTTGGCGTCCCTCGAAGTTACGGTTGCTGGTGCTGACACAGTACTCTCCCGGGCTAAGCTGGTCACCATTCATAGCGATGCACATACTGCAGCCAGCTTCTCGCCACTCTGCCCCTGCAGCTCGAAATATGTCAGGTAAATTTTCGATCTCCGCTTGTTTCTTTATCTTTTCAGAACCCGGCACTACTAAGACACGAACGCCGGGATTGACTTTGCGGTCTTTTAGGATCGCTGCAGCTTGCCTGAGATCCGACATGCGAGAATTTGTGCAACTACCAATAAAAACGACATCAATTGGTTGACCTAGTAAGGGTTTACCACCTTCTAAGTCCATATACTCAAGTGCTTTTCGGATCGCACCGCTCGCAACCGGCCCCTGGGCTGACTCCGGCTTTGGTACAGGTTGTGAGATTGGTATCCCCATGCCAGGATTCGTGCCATAGGTGATCATAGGTTCCAGTTGTGATACATCCAGGCTTAATGTCTGATCATAAGCGGCTCCTTCATCACTTTGTAGGTTTTGCCAACGTGTGACAGCCTGGTCCCAGCCCTTACCTTGTGGCACATGGGCTCTGGTTGCCAAATATTCGAAGGTTGTGTCATCGGGGCCAATCATCCCTGCCCTGGCACCACCTTCAATCGACATGTTGCAAATTGTCATCCGGCCTTCCATTGAAAGAGAGCGTATAGCTTCCCCAGTATATTCAAGCACGTGTCCAGTACCACCACCAATACCTATCTTTGCTATGAGTGCCAGAATGAGATCTTTGGCCACCACTCCTCTGGGTACAAATCCATCGAAGTGCACCTCGTATGTTTTCGGTTTGTCTTGCAGGAGACACTGAGTAGCTAGTACGTGTTCAACTTCGGTGGTGCCGATACCGAAAGCTAAGGCGCCGAAGGCGCCGTGTGTCGAGGTATGACTGTCCCCACACACTAACGTGACCCCTGGTTGAGTCAATCCTAACTCGGGTCCGATAACGTGGACAATTCCCAGGTTCTCATTTCCTATATCAAACAAAGGAATACCGAACTCTCCACAATTAATTCGTAACTGATCTAACTGTTTGGCAGCAATCGGATCAGCGATGGGTAGGGTGCGATCAGTTGTAGGGATACTGTGATCCATTGTTGCGACTGTACAGTTAGGTCGTAACACTTTCAATCCACGATTGCGTAACCCATCGAAGGCCTGTGGAGAGGTAACCTCGTGGATTAAATGCAGATCGATGTAGAGAACGGTCGGACAGTTTTTCTCCTGCACGACAACATGGTCATCCCAGATTTTTTCAAACAGATTTTTTGGTGTGACAGTGGTCATTGGACTAACCAACAAGTCTAGCAAGCGTTCCTGCTATAAACACTAAGTCCTGCCGAGCATGAGTAATTCCTCCAGGTTTACTTGATTGTGTCAACAATTTGGCAAAGCGAATAAACGCAACATCACTTTTAGTGTGGTTAGAGCATTGTGATTAGTAGAGCTGTACCATCGAAACCAAAACTGTGTAATTTTCGATCTAAGGACTGAATACTTCTCACTACTAGTCATTATTAGGAAATCCTGCGTTATCTACATTTCCGTGATTATTTGTGGAATTCACTCAGGCGTACTGATAGTCTTTGATTACTGTTGGTGCGAAGTATATTGGTGCCGTTAAGCGGACTGCCTTGCCAGATTCTAACCGTGACTTCAAGGACGCTTTTCGATCGTTAAGTTAGTGTCAAGTTAAGTATGTCTTCTCCGCTACACTTCGGTTACCCACGATTTGATTTTGATAGGGTTGAAAGCACCATGACTGAGGCGAGTTTGTGTGCAGAAGCTGGTGCTGAAGAGGGAACTATTGTCATTGCCGATCAACAAACGGAGGGTCGTGGACGCCTAGGTCGCTCGTGGATTTCCGAACCGGGAATGGGATTGTACTTTTCACTTGTGCTGCGTCCACCAACTTCACCCGAACATGCTGCTGTGCTTACTTTAGCTATGGGATTAGGTGTAGCACGCGGGCTCGCTAAAGCTTCTGGATCTGTTTTCGATATACGGTGGCCTAACGATGTATTGTTGAACGGGAAAAAGTGCTGTGGGATTTTGGTGGAGAGCGTAGCTGATGTAGAGTTGCTCCGTTACGCCATTGTTGGCGTAGGAGTTAACGTCAATCAGCAGAACATGCCGAAAGAAATTGCTGCGAGCGCAACTTCTCTCAGGGCTAATGTGGGACACATGTTTGACAAAGAAGCAGTTCTTGATGACGTACTTTGCTCGCTCGAATTTTACTATGCATTGTTTTGTGAGCAAGGGGCAGCTTCTATTATCGAGGCGTTTTCCAAAGCTTCCAGTTATGTTTCAGGAAAGAGTGTAAGAGTTGATGCACCTGGTGGGGACATCTACGGTGTGACCGCAGGGTTAAGTGACGCGGGTGTCTTACTTCTAAGTAAGAGGAATGGCTCTATAGAACCCATTCTGGCCGGTAGTGTACGGCCGTGGCCAAAGCAGTGATGATAGGTGTTGGTCTAACACAATCAAATGCAGCGTTGGTGAGGGAATCTCGAGATACAAGTAATGCAATGAGTTTTACTAGCTTGGTAAAACTTGACGAAGTCAAGTGTAGAATAAGGCAACATGCTATTCGCTGTTGATGTTGGCAACACTAACCTCACTTTGGGCGTGTATCGCCATGGGGAGCTTGTAAGTCATTGGCGACTGGAGACGGATGCGGCTCAAACGGTTGATGGTTGGGGTGTGCTATTCCGCAATCTGTTTTCACTGGCCAAATTGGATATTCACGATATTGACGATATTATCATTTCGTCCGTTGTGCCTCAGCTCGATTCTTCGTTGGAGAAAATGGCACAACTTTACTTCCATGCCCAGCCTCTATTTGTAACCGCGAGTGTAGATACTGGGTTGTTGATGAAAGTAGATATGCCATCCGAGGTGGGCGCAGATCGGCTAGTCAATAGTATTGCTGCTCTTGCTGAGTATGGCGGGCCTGTTGTGGTGGTAGACTTTGGGACGGCTATTACGTTCGATGCTGTTTCGGCCGATTCTGAATATCTGGGTGGTGTCATCTGTTGTGGTGTGGGTATTTCATCTGAGGCGCTGTTTAGTCGCGCAGCTCGCTTACCCAGGGTGGAAATTAGAAAGCCACACACTATTATTGGAACCAATACTGTCGATAGTCTACAGTCCGGTCTCTACTACGGAACTTTGGGCTTGGTCGATTCTATCCTCGAGAGAATGATGGCCAAACTTGGAACAAAGGTGCAAGTCGTTGCAACTGGCGGTCAAGCTGACATCATTGCTCCTGACTCGCTTTATATCAACGAGATTCGAGAACATCTTACCCTTGAAGGGTTGCGTATTATTTGGGAGCGAAACCACAAAGCCACTGACAAAAAATAAACGAAAATGATCTCTGTCTTGTTAGTAGTGAATCGATGTCGATAAAAGGACACACTTCTGGTGCCGCTCACGTACTCTGTCTTGGTATGAGTTGTCTCGACAACCGTTTGTTTGTTGATCGTTTTCCACCCGAACACCGCCGTGAACGTGTCCCCAAGCGTTTCGATGCTCTCGGTGGCCCTGCTGGTGTTGGTGCGGTCACAGTGGTGCGTCTCGGCGGTAAAGCTTCATTTTTTGGTCTGCGTGGAGATGATGCTTCAGGTCGTCAAACCAGCACATTTCTTGAGGAAGACGGGGTTGATACGCGAGGCTTCCGCTCATTTCCAGATGCAATCAGTACTCGCTGTGAAGTTTTTATTAGACCAGACGGGGAACGTTTTTTATTCCCCTCTTGGGGCACAGGCATGCCGTTGAAGGCAGATTGGTTGCCTGATACTACTGCAGACAATGCACAAGCTCTTTTGATTGACGGGCGTTGGGTGGAGGGTAGTTTGCGACTAGTGGAACAGGCCCGACGTCGAAAACTACCAATTCTCCTTGACTTTGATATCGACAAGCCAGAGATTTGGGAACTTGCAAAGCTATCGACTCATGTCATTGCCGATGAAGATATGGCAATTGCGCACGGTGGCATAGAGGGTCTCATCGATAAGTTGGAATCAATTGGAGTATGGGGTGCGGTCACATTAGGTGCTCAAGGTGTTGCACATTTGGGTGGTCGAGTTCCTGCCTTCTCGGTGCCAGTGCTGGATAGTACAGGTGCTGGTGATGTACTGCATGGGGCTTTTGTTTTGGCAATAGCACAAGGGTACGACGAACTGACAGCTCTTCGTTTTGGAGTGGCGGCTGGTTCGTTGCGTTGCAAGTTGGGTCGTGTCCCTTATCTTCCTGAGGTAGAAGATCTTCTTAGTGCGTAAGATCTTGCATCGAGTGCTTTGCGTCAGACATGCCTCTCGCCTCGTCACTACTTGTTGTGCGATCCTAAACGACCGGTTGAAATTTTCCTGCAAGTGCTAAAAAACGAGGTATCAAAATGAACCCGATTCTTCTCCGTACTTCAATCATTGCCGCTCTTGGTGGATTTCTTTTTGGCTTCGATACTGCCGTAATTTCTGGGACTACTGATCAGCTTCGTGAAGTCTTCAGTCTGACTGCTAACACGCTGGGCTTCACTGTTGCAGCGGCTCTAATTGGAACGGTTGTCGGCGCCTTGAGTGCTGGTAGGCCTTCTGACAAATTGGGTCGTCGTAGAACTCTGCACTGGGTTGCCGTTTTCTACTTTGTGTCGGCTGTTGGTTGCAGTATTGCATGGGACTGGTACTCGCTACTCATATTTCGTCTGTTGGGTGGACTGGCAGTGGGTGCATCCTCAGTAGTGTCGCCGATGTACATTGCTGAAATTTCTCCAGCGCGTTTTCGCGGTCGGTTGGTTGCCATCACGCAGTTCAATATTGTCTTGGGCATGTTGGTCGCCTATATGTCGAATTACGTGATTGCGCAGTTGGAACTCGGAAATGCAGAGTGGCGGATGATGTTTGGCGTGGAAGCTTTACCTGCAGCACTTTTTTTCTTGCTACTGTTCTCAACGCCATGTAGCCCGCGTTGGCTCATTGCACAGGGCCGCCGTGCTGATGCTGTTGCTGTGTTCAATGTATTGGGTGCCGAGTCAGTTGCGAACGAGGTGGCTGATATAGAAGCGTCACTTGCTCTTGAACGACACAGCATTCAGGAGCCTCTCTTGCAGCAGACCTACAAACAGCCGATTTTACTGGCAGTCGCCATTTCGACTTTCAATCAGCTCTCGGGTATCAACGCTCTGATGTACTACGCTCCACACATTTTTAAAATGGCTGGTGCTGGGGCAGATTCCGCATTACTGCAAGCTGTGGCAGTAGGTGGAACTAACTTGGTGTTCACGATGGGTGCTCTTTTAGTGATTGACCACTTTGGTCGTCGCAAGTTGATGATAGCGGGTTCGATCGGGTATATCGTCAGCTTGGCTGCTACGGCGTTCGCCTTTTACCAGTATGGAACTAACTTCAGTAGTTTTGGCAGCATGATGGTGTTGGTAAGCCTCCTGGTTTTCATTGCTTCTCATGCATTGGGACAGGGCGTGGTGATCTGGGTGTTTCTAAGTGAAATTTTTCCTAACCGCGTGAGAGCCCGTGGGCAAGCACTCGGTAGCTTTACACATTGGTTCTTTGCGGCACTAATTTCATGGACCTTCCCGGTAGTCGCAGAGATTTCTGGTGGGCACGTATTCGCGTTCTACTCCGTAATGATGATCTTACAGTGGATCTGGGTGGTGCGTGTCATGCCTGAGACTAGAGGAGTACCCCTTGAAGAGATTCAAAAGAGGCTCGGGATCGAGTAGGTTGTTCACGAAAATGGAGGATCGATGCTTATCTCCCTTCGGGGGAGATAGACTCCAATATCGCCAAAGTTTTCCGGGTAATGGTTGTCAGAGGTATTGTGGACAACTTTCCTTGCGGTACCCAGTGGAAAGATCTAAGCGGTTTTCCTTTTGAGGCTGCAATATAGACGTTCACGTCGTAGATTCTAGACGTGATGCCATGACTAAATGAACTTAGTCGTCTCAGTTGTTTCATGCCCCACTCGTGAAGGTCGGTTTCACACAATAGCTGCCCTTCCACCTCAGGCAACTCCCAAAAGCCTGGCATAATCTTAGATTTCTCTGGTCTTTGCCTCATCAAAAACTGTTCGTTTTTCGTGCAGACGATTACCGAAGTTACCATCTTCTCCTTCTTGTGTGGACGAACTTTTACAGGACGGATACACTGTGTTCCGGCTTTTACAGAACTGCACCATTGCTTTAATGGACAAAGATTACAGCTTGGGTTTTGGGGGGTGCAGACTGTTGCACCCAATTCCATTAGTGCCTGGTTCCATGTGCCGGCACTACGTGGCCCTACCGAACTGACTAACGATTGGGCCGCAAAGTTTAATTTCCGCCGTATTGCGGTCTTTTTCACATTGCCTTTTTCATTCACTAAACGCGTAAGTACCCGCAAGACGTTACCATCAACAGCAGCATGTTTGTGACCGAAAGCAATGGATGAAACTGCGGCGGCCGTGTACTCTCCAAACCCGGGGAGGGTCTGTAGATCATGATATTCCTTGGGGAATTGACTGTTCCACTTGCTGATGATCTGCCGTGCTGCAGCTTGCAAATATCGTACGCGCCGGTAATATCCTAGTCCGCTCCAGATTCTCAATAGACTTTGCTCAGGGGCGCTGGCTAGGCTTTCGAGGGTTGGAAAGTGACTCAAAAATTTTTCATAGTAAGGGATAACAGTCGTCACTCGTGTCTGTTGTAACATCACTTCCGAAACCAAGATGTGATAGGGATTTCTGGTGTGCCGCCACGGCAAATCTCGTTTATGGTGGTGATACCAGTCAATCAGGACTTTCGTAAGTTGTTTGCAAGTTGTGGCCGAAAACTTCAAAATTCAATGAGACTCCGGCAGCATAATGGCTTTATAGGTCATGTCAACGAGGACAACATTCCAAAAATTAATTCCCAATAGTGTGCCACTAATTTGGGATGAAATGGTGCTACTTAATGTTCTTTACCGTTTTCAAGGTCACTACTTTTCCGGTCTCGATATTGCAACTGGTAGAGCCGCCAATAAATACCCTGTTTTGACAGTAGGTCGTGGTGGGTGCCTGTTTCTTGAATCGTCCCATTGTGCATCACTATGATCCGGTCAGCTCGCTGGATCGTTGAAAGTCGATGAGCGATCACAATTGCAGTGTGACCGACTACCATACGTGAAAACGCTTCGCTAATTTTTAATTCAGTGACAGCATCAATATTTGACGTTGCCTCGTCCAGAATCAGGAATTGTGGGTTTGGTGCCAAAGCACGAGTGAAACTGATCAGCTGTTTTTCTCCAGCAGAGAGAGAGCCACCACCTTCCAGCAACGGCTCGTCTAAACCCGAAGGTAGTGAATTTATTAAGTCCTTTAGGTTCATATCTTTAGATAGCTGATTTAATCGCTGTTCAGTGATCGTTGTGTTGCCGAAGCAAATGTTTTGTCTGATCGTACCAGCGAGAAGACAGGGGTCTTGCAGGGCTACACCGAAAGAACGTCGTAATTCCGCTACGGACCAATTACGAATATCACGTCCACCCAACAAAATCTGTCCTTCCTGTGGCTCATAGAAGCGTAAAAGCAAATTGGTTAGAGTGGTCTTGCCTGCTCCAGTATGGCCGACGAACGCGATCGTCTTACCAGCCTCAATCCGGAAACTAATATTTCGCAACACCCAATGTTGGTCCGTGTAGGCGAATGAAACATTTCGGAATTCAATATCGAAACTAGTAGCCTCCTGTGATTTATCCTTCCGGTTTGCGGCGGAGGCATCTGGTGATCCTCTTGAAATCGTTTGATCGTGCGGTGTGTCTAGCAATGTGAAGATACGTTCTGCACCTGCCATTGCTGCTTGTAGAATGTTGTGTTTTTCGCTGAGATCTTGAATCGGTCGAAATACGCGCGCTCCATATTGGATAAAAGCCACAACAACACCAATTGTCAAACTGCCGTCGAGAACCTGTAGGCCACCGTAGAGCAAGATAACTGCTACTGTGAGCACCCCAAGCCAGTCAATGATCGGATAGAAATATGCATGGGCTCCGATGGCACGATAGTACGCGGCACGGTGCTCATTGTTGATTGTGTCGAATTTCCGTTTGCTTTCTGCCTCATGCCCGAAGAGTTGTACCACCGAAATGCCGTTAAAGTGTTCCTGCAGGAAGGAATTAATCTTTGCGACCGCTGAACGTACCTCCCTGAAACTCTCTCGTACTCGTTTACGAAACCAAATCGAAACTGTAGCCACCAAAGGAATCACTGTGCAGCAAACCATTGTTAAATCAGGACTTAGGTGAATCATAGCGGCTAAGACAAAGGCAAGTGTCAGAAGATCACCGAATATAGCGACGACTCCAGAAGTAAACATTTCGTTCAACGTCTCGACGTCTGTTGTTGTTCTAGTTACTAGTCTGCCAATCTTGTTGCGGTCGAAGAAGGTGATGCTCATCTTGTGCAAATGAGAAAAGATTTTCACACGGAGGTCACGCATAACTTGCTGGCCAGTGTGTTGCATGACAAGGATTTGCACGTGACGAGCTAAAAAACCACATGCAAGGACCACTAGATAAAGTAGGGCTATCATGTCGATCCCGGTGGAGGCATCCTGTGGTAGCCACGTATCAGTTGGGGTGTCTATCTCATCGACTGGTTCGAGGTAGTGGTCGATGATCAGCTTTGTTAAATAGGGTCCTGCTACGGCGCAACTTGAGTGGACGATTAACAGAATGACAGAGACTACGACCAAAACACGGTAAGGTGTGAGGTAACTCGCCAGTCGTGCTACCAGATGAGTGTCATAGATCTTTTCAATGGAGTCTTCATCAATCATGATTTCACCGATTCGATTTCTCGTTCGATAAGCTGTTTCTGGTGAAGCTCGTAGTAATACCCCTGTTTACGTAAAAGAGCCTCATGTGTTCCATCCTCGATAATTTTTCCAGCAACCAAAACAACAATACGGTCGGCGTATTGTGCCGTCGACGTGCGATGTGAGATTAGCAGTGTCGTACGGTTGCGCATGACAATTTTGAGTTGACGGAGAATGTGTTCTTCGGTGACAGTGTCGACACTTGAAAATGCGTCATCGAGGATGAGAATTCGTGGGTCTCGCAGCAGGGCGCGAGCGATGGCTATACGCTGCTTTTGTCCTCCGGAAAGAGTGACTCCTCGTTCACCGACTAACGTCTCGTAGCCGTTTGGAAAATCTGCAATATCTTTGTTTAGACAGGCCATCTCTGTTACGTCTTTGATGCTCCGGTTGCTAGCTCCAGGACAACCAAAGACAATGTTTTCGCGGATCGTTGCACTAAACAATAGTGTTTCTTGCGGTACCATCCCAATAGAGCCTCGTAATATTCGCAAGGGAATTGAACGTATGTTTTCACCATCGACCAATATCACCCCTTCGGATGGTTCGATCACTCTCGGGATTAATTCCACAAGGCTACTTTTACCACCACCAGTGGGGCCAACAATGGCCATTGATTCTCCAGCCGTAATATCCAAGTTGAGATTTCGAAGGATTCTCTGTTCCGAATTGGGATATCGGATCGTTACATCGCAGAGTTGAAGATCGCCACGTATTTCTGTAGATCTTGAGATGTTCACTGTTGGATCGGCAATACTGGGCGGTTGCTTCAACAGTTCATTCAGTCGTTTGAGTGAGGCGGTTCCGCGTTGTATGACATTTACCACCCAGCCGAACCCAATCATTGGCCAGGTCAACATCATCATATAGGTCATAAACATGACGAACGAACCGAGAGTCAATTCGCCACTGAGAACTCTCCTACCGCCATACCAAAGCACAACCAAGTAAGTTACTCCGACCAGAAGCTCCAAGAGCGGATAAAATTTCCCCCATAGCTTGATTAGTTTCCAATTTGTGGCTACGTATTTCCGATTTAATTCGGTAAAGCGAGTAATTTCCAATTCTTCCCGCGCGTAGGCACGTACAATACGGATATTCGAAAGGCTTTCCTGTGTCAGAGCGCTAATATCTGCGAAACTTTCCTGAACTTTTTGGGAATAGTTATGTATATGGCGACCAAAGTAACTCACCACGAGAGACACCAAGAGGGTTGGAAGGAATATAAGACAGGTAAGCTTCCAGTCAGTCGCGCTCATCACGGTCAGTACGACAAAAAATGTCAAAATGACATCGACAGTGTGCATAACACCGGCCCCGAGCATCAGACGAACAGCATTCATGTCGTTCGTTACACGTGACATGAGATCACCGGTACGATACGAACGGAAGAACTTCCTTGGCATGCAGAGCAGATGTGAGAGAACGTCGTTGCGAAATTCGTACTCAATGTCTCGGGAAATTCCGATCAACAACAAGCGCATCCAGTACTGAAACACACCTTTTGTTAAGGCTAAAGTCAACAACAGTAGAGCCCATTTCCATAGGGTTTCGCTGGTAAACGATTTGGTCAACGAATCGACCGCAAAACGCAGCACAAACGGAATAGTGCCTGCCAGTAGAGTCTTTAAGATGAGGGTTGAAAATCCGGCAACATAGCGCCATCGGTGGCGAACTAAGTATGGGAAAAGGGTTTGCAGCTGCAAGAACATCAGGATGGATTACTCAAACCAGGAGTGTAACGTTTTCATGTATTCAACTACGACTATCTTTCGGCCATCGCGGGTTTCCCACCAAGTCTGTGGATCAAACTGTGGATCCTCGGCGGTGACCAGAACATAGTTAATATTCTCGGAGCCATACCTACTGAGAATGAAATTTGCCCGCCGGGAATGGTATTCAGAAGTAACAACTAAAGCTCTGCTTATATCACGACTACGCAATTCTTCATCGATCGCCAAAGTTTCCTCGAGAGTTGAAGTGATGTCGACCACAAAGGGTTGGAGAATTTTTAGATCCAAACCTTGTCGTCTTGCAAAATCTATTGCAAGATCAGATTCCCGTGCCCCGTAAAACCCTTCGGGCCCAGTGATTAAAATGGTGGAGGCGAACCCTTGGTCAACCAATTCAACCGCCTTCAGTAGTCGATTTCCATTGCGGTCACCAGACAGAACCACCACAATGTCGGCCTGAACAAGGGGAGTTGTTCTAATCAAATAGCGTCCTAGCCAGGCGAGCCAAACTTTGTGGGTAAGAGCCAGCAAAAATCCCGTTGCCAGAACAGTGATGATCAAGGTAGTAATATTGGCACCCAATACCCCAGTGTAATCGGTCCTTAGAGGGAGCAATGGAGTAAGCGGATAAATCTGTGTGCCGGTTATTAGTAAATACCCTGAGTGGTTCGTTTTGCGTACGCACCAAGAAAAAACGTGCTTACTCAATGTACGAGTGGTACGGTTACCGAGATAGTTTTAGGTGGAAAGCAGGCCGTGTTGTTGCAGGCCTGATAGAGGAGACTTCCAAGTAGGGCTCCGGGTTTTTTTTGAAGTGTCTCTGGGACGTGGAAGGTAGAGACAACCTGGACTTTGCCCGAATAAACGGACAGAGGCTCAGAAGAAAACGAGTATGTGACAAGCTCGCCAATTGGGTAATTGATGGATTTCAGCGGCAGGCTTGGTGACTGCCAATTCAAGCTGGTGGGGATTAGGTAATCTTCCTCGGGCTGGTTCGAATTGATGTGGTATCCGGGCTTAATGTTTAGGGTCAGTACAAGCTCTACATCCCTACCGGTTTCCAGAAGGAGTGACACGGGAGGCTTGATTGATAGTGCTTGCCACCCCTCGAATGACTGAGAGTTGATGGATGCACCGACAAAAAATGACAGTATAAACCAAGTTCTGATCCTAGTCAGTGTCATGGAGGGTTGAATCGAAAAGTCTACGTCATCGCTCGCCAAAGACCTTAGAGAAGCTGTTCGATTTCTTCTTCATACTTACTCTTGCTGACTAGACCCTGATGACTCGAAGCGACTCTACCTTCTCTGTCAATTATGAAAGTTGTGGGTAGTGCTAGTATGCCTCCGAAATCAGAACTCATCTTCTCGTTGCCGATCACAACAGGGAAGTTGGGCTTGAGTTCATTTAGGAAAGGTCTCACTACATCCCAGCCTTCCTCGTCCATCGAGACCGCTATTATGGTGAAACCACGATCTCTGTATTTTTGTTGAAACTCCAAGAACCACGGCATCTCTATTTTGCAGGGGCCACACCAAGTTGCCCAGAAATTCAGCAACACCACCTTACCCTTGAACTTTGACAATGTAACATCCCGCTCTTCACTATCAGGAAGCGTAAAATCCGGAGCCATCTGCCGAGACTGTTCTGTCTTGGTTACTTCTCTTGGAGCCGGGTTTGAGGCGGGCTCACATCCAGAAACGAACGAAGTAATGAATATCAGCAGGGTTGAAGATATGACGGTAATTTTCATACTAAATTTTAAAGTGCCAGATTCAATTATAGTGTGTGCACCTAGGATTACTGGGATAGAAATTTCGAGAGAGGACGGCCGGGTTTGTTCACTGAGATGTGGATTCGTCTACGTGTACTCTGAGTCTGCCACGATGAAGACGTACCTGTAGAGAATCCCCAACGGTGGTCTGGTTGGATTTTCTTACCACTATTCCCTTGTCATCGTGAACGATTGCATACCCTCTTCCTAATACATTCAAAGGGCTTAAATTCTCGCGCTGTCGATCCAGCGAATCTAGTACTATGCCTAGTTTCTCAAAGTGCCGTTGTATTGAGGGCCCCAAGTAATTGCTCAATGATTCAAGCCGTGAACGGGCACGAGCCAGAGAAAGTCGTACATCCCTTGACATCAAGGAATCTTTTGCTGTCCGTATTGAATGTTCAGAATTTCTGAAGTGTCTTGTGATTGCTTGACGTAAACAGAAACCCTGTTCGTCACAACGCTGCCAACTTGCACTGAATTTACTTCTTAGTAGACTCTTTGCCTGTTCGAAGCCAGTCTGGTTGAGGGTTCGGTGCCACAGAGCTATCCTGAAACGCATGCTCTGATCGATTTGGTGATGAAACCCTTGCACTATTTCTTCAAAGTCACTTTTAGGACGAATCACCATTTCTGCTGCAGCCGAGGGGGTTGACGCACGGACATCAGCAGCAAAGTCGGTAATTGTGAAATCGGTCTGGTGTCCTACCGCTGAGATAACAGGTACGGCTGATCGTGCGACGGAACGTGCTACGACCTCTTCGTTAAAAGTCCAAAGATCCTCGAGCGAACCACCCCCACGTCCGATAATAACCACATCTACCGATTTGGATGAACTGAAGTAGTCGAGTGCCTCTACGATATCTCCTATCGATCCTTGTCCTTGAACTCGAACAGGATAGAGTGAGATGATAAGGCCTTGAAATCGCCGTTCCATTACCCGAACCATATCGGAAATAACCGCACCGGTGGATGAAGTGACTATCCCGATCCGCTGTGGAAAAAAAGGCAACGGGCGTTTGCGTTCATCATCAAACAAACCTTCAGCAGCAAGCTTTTTTTTCATCTGCTCGAAAGCCAGTTGCAAGGCTCCAATTCCTTGTGGTTCGAGTGATTCGATGTAGAACTGGTAATCTCCTCGGATTTCGTAGACTCCAACTCGACCTCGTGCCAAAACCTTCAACCCATCAACAGGTTTAGATTTTAGGTAGGCTGCATTTTGACGGAAGCAAATGCAACGAATTTGTGCGTGTTCATCCTTGAGCGTGAAGTAGTAGTGGCCACTTGATGCCTTGCGCGTGTTAGAAATCTCCCCTTCAATCCTTACATTGAAGAATTCACTCTCAAGTAGGTCACGTATGGCTGCAGTTATTTCACAGACAGTGAAAATTTTTTGGTCATTTCGTGTGTCGAAGTGTAAATCGCCTTGTTGCATGTTGAAATCTAGCTACTTAATGATTGCGAATTTTTGGTAGGGTCATATCAACTTTATCCGATTCACGTAAAACATTCATCGCGTTCAGTCGACAGTTTTGCCCAAAGCACTTTGGGCCCGGCGCGTTTTTTGTTACATTACCGGAGACGGACCAGGCGCTTCTTGATTCTTCGCCCTAAACGCTCAATCTTCTCAGCTCTTCGCACGCTACGTAGATCAACAACGAATTCAGTATCGCCTTCAAGTTGTTTTTGAAATTCTTCTGCCAGCTTGATCATTTCAGCTATATCACGTTTTGTTTTTTCGAAATCGTTCTTGACGATTGCTATTGTGCGCGATTTGCCGTTAGGTAGGCGTGTGTCACTTTGGCTTGATCGAAAAGTAACATTGTTGTTCTGTGCAGGTGCTGTCGGTAACAGGCAAAGGATTAACAGGATTCCAAGGACAGTCATGATCTACTAACTCCTACTTGTCGATCCTTATGATACGTCGACTGACAGTATGTTCGTTTTTGTGACATGTGACAGAAAGTTCTGAACAAAAATTATTAATCGAATGTTGGCAACCAACATTGATTCGGTATGCTTTCAAGTAGTGGTGATTTTATCTAATGTTGCTACCTCGATTTGGCGATGTTAGGAGAAGCTAGCTGCTATTTTTGTTTACCTAAAGGAGGACATCCTGATCATTAACACAAAAGGGTTCAATCTGCGCACTGTCTACGAAAAACCCAATGAGCGAGCATCTCAGAAGGTGATGGACCATCTTGATACAAACTGCAAAAACTTCATAGCCTTGTCCCCTTTTTGTGTGATCAGTTCTGCACGGGTGGATGGACGTGCTGATGCTTCACCCAGAGGGGATCCACCGGGGTTTGTCGCGGTTCTGGATGATCACACACTTATAATTCCCGATCGACCTGGTAACAACCAGGTCGATTCTCTGCAAAACATAGTCGAGAATCCCTACGTGGGACTCCTCTTTTTTATTCCTGGGATGGATGAGACTCTACGCGTAAAGGGTCACGCTGAGATTGTGACAGAGAGTGGTGTATTGACAGAGCTCTCTGTGGGTGGAGCCCCTCCTCTTTCAGGTCTTAGGGTTCACGTTGAGGAGGCATTTCTCCATTGTGGTCGAGCCTTACTTCGTGCTCGCTTATGGAGTCCATCTGCTCAAATTGACCGTTCAGAGTATCCTACCTACGGGCAGGTCTTAGCTGACCAGATTGAAGGTGCGGATGCTGAGGAAATAGATACTACTGAGCAAGAAATCAATCGTAGTCGACTCTATTAGCCTTGGGCCGTTGTACAGCTGAAATCTTTGACTGCTTGCTCGATTGAAGGTGCAGCTGATGCAAGATCCTCTGCAACCATGACAGGTGTTATCTCAATGAGAGCATTTAGAGCAAGAAACCATGGTTCTGCTAGTGCTGGCAATTCCGATCCTTTGTCCATGTTAACTACTAGAAATGCCGTTCTCTGACCCTTGTCAGTTCCAAAATAAGCTGCTTCGGGTTTTACTTGGTTGAGAATTTTTGGGATTACCGCTAGTCCATCAGATTGGATTGCTTTGTTAGCCGTCTCAACGGGCAGTGATATTTTCATAAGAAATCGCATGGGTTCTCCTGAGACATTCGACGAAACGCCGAGCATACCACAAGCTCGCTCTCATGGATCTGCTCTCGGCGTAAAAATTGCTTGGCCAACAGCGCACGCAATGACAACATCCGATGTTAGTTTGTGAGTAAGGTGCAGTTCTGAATCGGTCAGAAGTTGAAAGTTCAATAATGATCCTCAAATGCAATATACTGGCAAAGTGTGTCGGAGTGAATAGTCGAAACTGGATGTTTTTGCTTTCGTGGTTTTTCTTTACCACTAACATGGCGTCTGCCCAAAATCAGGTGTTGCCACCGGCTGTTGAGAGTGGAGTTGATTTTGCCCGTGACATTGCTCCAATTCTGCAGAATAGGTGCCAGTCATGTCATGGACCAGATCAACAGATGTCTGGTCTGAGGTTAGATACGCGAGAAGGACTATTGAAAGGTGGCTATTCGGGTCCTTCTGTTCGAGTCGGTGAGAGTGCCGCAAGCCTGCTTATTCACCTGGTGGCTGGCCGTGATGAAACACGTGTCATGCCGATGGGTGGCGAACGATTGACCGGTCGACAAATCGGCTTGTTGCGAACATGGTTGGATCGGGGAGCTCGATGGCCGGAGAGACCGCAAGATGCGGAGGAGTTTGAAGAATTAAGGAGTCCTTTGCGGAAACAGCATTGGGCCTTTACTTCTTTTCAAAGACCTGCAATTCCCCTGTTGAAAGATAAGAGATGGTCCCGCAACGCTATCGATTCCTTTGTGTTGGCGAAACTAGAACAGGAGGGAATGACTCCATCGCCACAGGCTGATCGCTCTAGTTTGATCCGTAGAGTGAGTTTAGATTTGATCGGTCTGCCACCGACCCCTCGGGAGATAGAACAGTTCCTTTCTGACGACAAAACGGATGCGTACGAACGCTTGGTAGACCGACTGCTTGCTTCCGAACACTATGGAGAAAAGTGGGCTTTACATTGGTTAGATCAGGCTCGATTTGGTGAAAGTGATGGCTATCAGGCGGATTTTACGAGGCCAGCCGCTTGGCGTTGGCGACATTGGGTTATTGATGCACTCAATGGGAATATGCCATTTGATCAGTTTACGATTGAACAGATTGCCGGTGATTTGCTACCTGACTCGACAGTAGATCAACGTGTTGCCACTGGGTTTCATCGCAATACACTCACAAATCGGGAGTCTGGTTTTCCGCTCGAGATGGATCGTGTTGAACAAGTGTTTGATCGTATCAACACAGTCGGCACGGTGTGGCTCGGGTTAACGGTTGGTTGTGCACGGTGTCACGACCACAAGTTTGATCCACTCACACAAAAAGAATATTACGAATTGTATAGCTTCTTTAACACTGCCACAGAGGTAAACATTGTTGCGCCACTACCAGCTGAGATGACTCCGTATTTGGAAAAAAAACAGGAGTACGACCGCAAATGGCATGTGTTGATGGATGATTATAATGTGCATCAACTGCAGGCCGAATGGGAGTCCAAAGTATTACCTGCTTGCCTTCATCCTGACGATTCAACGATTGATCTGCAATGGAAGGTTGTATGTGAGGAGCTACGTTTTGAAGTGGATGGGATTCATCAGTCACGTTTCAGTGGTGGGGAGGAAATTCTGCGTATTCCATCACTAGATCGACCGGAACGCTACTCAAAAAATCTTACGCGCTATTTTATCAACTATACGTTTGGTCGCTATATAGACAAAAAGATCTATGAGGAACTGGGGTGGGATGAACTCAAGGAACGCTTGAAAACTCTTGAGGCTCAATACCCTGCGTTAAGTGTGGCTCAAACAATAACGGACAACTCAGACCCACCAGATACTCACATTCTATTGAGGGGTGACTTTCGATCCCCTGGGTTGCAAGTACAGCCAAACACTCCGTCCTTTTTGCCTCCGCTGGCCAATGTAAACGAACCAAACCGACTCGTTTTTGCTCGATGGTTAGTTTCGAAAGAAAACCCTTTAACGGCTCGAGTAACGGTTAATCGGATGTGGCAGGAGTTCTTTGGAAATGGACTGGTAACGACCTCCGAAGACTTCGGTACTCGAGGAGAAAAACCGTCTCATCCTAAGTTGCTAGATTGGCTAACCACGGAGTTCATAGATAACGGCTGGAATGTGAAAGCAATGCACAAGCTGATCGTTACATCCGCTACTTATAGGCAAGGATCAATGGTGCGTTTGAAGCTGCAATCTCGAGACCCCAGCAATCGACTGCTTGCTCGGCAGGCTCGACTGCGTTTGTCAGCAGAGCTAGTTAGAGATGCGGCACTCGCAGCAAGCGGACTGCTAGATCGTAGGATTGGTGGTCACAGTATCCGTCCCGTGTTGCCAGGTGGAGCAACGGATCTAGGGTTTGGAGATTTTGTCCAGTGGCCAGAAAGCACCGGAGCAGATAAGTATCGTCGCGGGTTGTACATTTTTCGTCAGCGCACGCTACTTTATCCTCAGTTGATGACATTCGATGCGCCTAACACTTTAGTGGCACATTGCCATCGTGAACGCTCGACGACACCATTACAGGCGTTGACACTTCTGAATGACCCGGTTTTTTTCGAAGCAGCCCAAGGATTGGCATCACGGATCCTTAATGAGAGACAAGGCAGTGTTGCAGATCGCATCGATTATGCTTTTCAAGTATCTCTTGGACGTACGCCACGTGCGGAAGAACAGGAACGCATGTTGGTCTACTACCATGAGCAAAAACGGATATTACACGATCAGCCGGAGCCTCGAACGTTGCTTATCCAAGGGAATGCGATGAGCGGAATAGATCCTATCGAGGCAGCTGTGTGGATCGGAATCAGTAGCGTCCTGCTTAATCTAGAGGAGTTTATTACACGGGATTAGGTATGAGATCACACTACTTCCAGAACATACAAGACCGGAGGCAATTTCTGCAGACTGCCTGTGGAGTGGGGACTATCTCTTTGGCACAACTTCTGCATTTGGATCGACTGACTGCAGATAGTGGAGAGTTGACGAATTTAAATCCTCTTGCGCCCAAGTTGCCACCCGCTCCAGCGAAGGCACGGAATGTCATTTTTCTTTTCATGTCAGGGGCGCCAAGCCAACTGGATCTTTTTGATTCCAAACCAGGGATGAAGAAGTGGGATGGTCAAAACTTACCCCCTTCGATGACGACAAAGGACGGTGATTTTGCGTTTATCAAACCGACCGCAAAGGTGTGGGCTAGTCCGCGTGTGTTTTCTCGTCACGGTGAGTCAGGGATGGAATTTTCCGATTATTTAACACATCTGCCAAGCTGTGCAGACGACATTTGTATGGTCCGGTCCATGTACACAGAACAGATCAATCATCATACGGGTCAGTTGAAAATGGTCACGGGAACCCCGTTGGTCGGTCACCCATCGATGGGTTCGTGGATTATGTATGGACTGGGAAGTGAGTCAGAAAATCTCCCTGGTTTTGTTGTTTTAAATTCGGGTTCGGGAGCGGATGCAGGTAGTGCTCTGTGGGGTAGCGGCTTTCTGCCATCGAGCTACCAGGGTGTACCGTTTCGCAGTGAGGGTGATGCAGTTTTGCACCTTTCCAATCCACCTGGTGTTTCCAATCTTATGCAGCGTGCTCGACTGGATGCGGTTCGTGACCTTAACGAGATGCAGGTTTCGAAGGTAGGAGATATTGAGATCGCTTCTCGCATTGCTTCGTATGAGCTCGCATTTCGCATGCAGATGGCGACCCCTGAATTGCTGGATCTTTCCGCGGAATCTTCAAAAACACTCGAGATGTATGGCGTCAATGACGAACCAACGAGACCTTTTGCTCGGAATTGTCTGCTGGCGAGGCGGATGGTTGAACGAGGTGTGCGTTTTGTGCAACTAATTCATGGAACCTGGGATGACCACATCGATCTAGTGAAGGGTCTTCAGAATAACTGTGACATCATCGACCGTCCAACAACGGCGTTGATCAAAGACCTAAAGCAACGAGGTCTGCTGGACGATACGCTTGTTGTTTGGGGTGGTGAGTTTGGCCGCACGCCTCTGGCAGAGGATCGCACGCCAGGTCAGGAGGGAAGCCGTGGACGCGATCATCACCGACAAGGTTTTACAATGTGGATGGCAGGTGGAGGTATCAAGGGTGGCCAGACGGTTGGCAAAACAGATGACTTCGGATTTCATGCGGTCGAAGATCGTATTCATGTCCATGATCTGCACGCCACCATGCTCCACTGTTTGGGCTTTGATCACAAGAGATTGACTTATCGTCACCAAGGTCGAGACTTTCGACTTACAGATGTGGCTGGAAATGTGGTACAGAAACTATTGATCTAATCAAATTGTGAGCTCGAGTTTTCGCAGTGTTGCGCTTTAGTTGCCAGGGTGCATGCCATTGCGCATTGCATTAGTACAGGTGTTAGTCATGATAATTTGCACAGTAAATATATGGCTCCGTGCAGCGGTTGTCGTTTCCATGGTGTTTTTGACTTCGGTGAGTCTATGGTCAGGCGATATTCGTGTGACTGTGTGGGACGAGCGTCAGCCTGAGCAAACTGCAGTTTATAAAAATTTTCTGGGAAATGAAATAGCTGCATACCTACGCGATAAACCTGGTTTCAGAGTACGTTCCGTAGGTCCAGATGACCCAGATCAGGGGCTATCTAGCGCTATTCTGGCGGACACGGACGTGTTGATTTGGTGGGGTCACCGCCGTCACTCTGAAATATCTGTCTCTACTGCCCGTAGGATAGTAGGACGTGTCAAGGCCGGGACTCTAGCTTATATTCCTTTACATTCTGCCCACTGGGCTGAGCCCTTCATGCAAGCAATGTACGATCGAGCTCGTGCAGACAGCAAACTACGTTTTGCAGATGAGGTTACGGATTTCGAATACATTGAACCGCCGGGACGAATGGCACCAACTTACGATTCGATTGTTACTCCCGCCTATTATGCATTCAAAGGGCGAGGCGGTATCACGAAAGTGCGAGTGGATCTACCTAACTGTGTCTTTCCAGGTGTTCGTTCTGATGGCAAGCCAAGCAAAATTACTACTTTGGCTCCTCATCATCCGATTGCGGTAGGCATTCCGAGCACCTTTACGATTTCCAAGACAGAGATGTACGATGAACCTTTTCACGTCCCAAACCCAGACGTGGTTATTTTTCGGGAAGATTTTAAACAGGGTGGGTGGTTTCGTAGCGGTATGTTGTGGAATGTAGGCAAGGGTAAAGTCTTTTACTTTCGACCTGGTCATGAGACCTTCCCCGTTTTCAAAGAAAAATACCCGTTGATGATCATTGAGAACGCTGTATCATGGCTGGCTACACAACTCTTGGCGAAACATCCCGAGAGATAGTTGCAATATTTTCACAATATTTTAGATCTGTATTGCGACGTTTGTTTGCCGGGTTCGTCTAAGGATTCTTTGCGGAAGGTTTCGTCTGTTAGGACTGCATTGAATTGCTACTGTGGGGTCGCTCTTCTGATCGGCGAGTCTCCCTCCGAAAAGCAGACAGCCCGCAATCCGGTAGGGTTTTCAGTTGGTTTTAGCACTTGTAGCTCGATACCCAATTAGTGTCGGCGGGAGCCTCGGAATCCAGAATGAGTTCAAAGTTGTTCGCGCTGTCCGTCAACATGGCAACGAAACGAAGAAACTGATCTTTGTTAAACGTAAGGGTGGTGCTTCCACGTTGGACATGTATGTGGCCCTGAGAACAGCGAAACACTGAGCCAAATTTTCCATAACAAGCGAGAGTTTTAGGCTGATCGTGCAAAGTTATTTTTCCTTTAAGTGACTTTATTTACGCAGTCTACATCTCGAAACCATCCTAACGAGCCAGCCGATTGGTTGCGATACTATTGCATAGACTAAACTACGCATGATCACATTAGATGCAACTGAATGTCAAGTAAATATTTTTTCTGAACAACAATACACCATAAAGTGATTAAATTGTATTTAACTTGATATCAAGTTTCATATAGGGCTGAACTTAAAATTTTTATAGAAGGGGTTTACCTGTGTTAGAAAGATTTAGAAAATTGATCTTTTGGATGCACCTTATTTGTGGCGTGGTTGCCGGTTTGGTGATTCTTACGATGTCGATCACGGGTCTCGTGCTCACATATGAAAAACAAATTGCTAACTGGGCAGACGATTTTGAGGTTGTACCGCCTGTTACTGGAGCTGCGAAGCTTAGTCCTAAAATGCTTCTTACCAAGGCCCAATCAGAGATGCAAAAGAAACCCACTGCTGTACGGTTGCTTTCGGAACCAAATAAACCGGCGAAGTTGTACTTCGGACGGGAATCAATCACTATAAACCCTTATACGGGAGAGCATCTTGGTGAGGGCGCTGTAAAAGTCCGCGGGTTTTTTCGTGCCATGATCGTGTGGCACCGTTGGCTTGGCCAGGATGGTGAAGGAAAGGCTACGGGCAAGGCAATCACGGGCGTATGCAACCTTGCTTTTTTGTTCATACTCGTTTCGGGGCCATACTTGTGGTGGCCGAAACAGTGGACCTGGAAAAACCTACGCTCAATTATCCTATTCCGTTCTGGATTGCCTCCCAAAGCGCGCGACTTCAATTGGCACAATGTCATCGGAGTATGGCTAGCCATACCGCTGTTTTTGATTGCGGGAACAGGGACATTTTTCTCTTATTCATGGACAAACGATATGCTCTATTCCTTGACGGGGGAAGAGCGAACTCAAAGTGGCGGGAAAGGATCTTCTGACGGAGTTGACAAAGAAACGGAGAACCCAGAGGATTTTTCGGGTCTTGACAAATTGTTCCAACGAGCTGTTGCAATTGAACCAGAATGGACAAGCATTACTGTTCGTTTGGCGGATGATTCCACCACGCCGGTAACCTTTTCCATTGATCGAGGTAACGGCTTTCGGCCTGATCTCCGTTCGACACTATTACTTGACCGTGAGACGGGAGATATTGTACGACACGATACCTATGACGACAACAAGACTGCATATAAGGCTCGTCGGTGGATCCGGTACATTCACACTGGGGAGGCAGGTGGTTTAATTGGCCAAACACTTGCGGGTGTTGCTTCGTTAGGGGGTTGCCTACTCGTTTACACTGGTTTGATGCTGAGTTGGCGACGTTTCCGAGCTTGGCGTGAGAAGTAACCTGATTTATTCACCGACTTTAATGTTGGCCCTAGGGTTCTATCGGTTCGAGGCTCCGAAGAACGATATTAGCACTTGAATGAGTTAATCCAGATTTTTTCACGTCCCAGCATCCTAACTTACAAGTAATACTTTTCTAATTTGCGAACATGACCGTTATAGCCGCAAACGAAAGTTCCTCAGGAACTGCACATGTGCAGTCTCCAATGACTAGGTTCATGATCATTTTTTGCCTGCTTTTTTCCGGGGAGGCAATTTTCGGCCTAACGTTTCATGTGCCTCGGTTTTTTCGTCCTCAATTGCTAGAAGTATTTCAGTTCAGCAATACACAGCTAGGGGATATTTATGCTGCCTATGGTCTTGCGGCCATGGCATCTTACTTTTTGGGTGGTCCCATTGCTGACCGATTTTCCACGCGCCGACTGCTAACGGTGTCGCTTATTGCAACTGCCATGGGTGGTCTCGTCATGGCCTATATTCCAGGTGCAATTGTTATGACTCTGTTGTATGCCTATTGGGGAGTGAGTTCGATTCTTCTTTTTTGGGCTGCGATGATACGTGCAACCAGAGAATGGGGTGGCACTATTGCACAGGGCAAAGCATTTGGCATATTGGATGGCGGACGAGGTCTGGTTGCTGCGGCAAGCGCTAGTCTTGCAGTAGCATCTTTTGGTTGGGTTCTACCTCCGGATGTGACGCTATCAACATCAGAGCAAAATCAACAGGGTTTGCAGTCTGTAATCTACCTATACACAGGCATCACCTTCTTTGCAGCTGTACTTACTTGGGTATTTATTCCAGATACTCGGCCGCAATCATCACCTCCATCGAGTAAACGGCAACGACAATCTCTTGCAATCGAAGTAACACAGGTGATACACAGTCCTATCGTTTGGGCAATAGCCGGTATCGTGATTTGCTCTTACTGTGGCTTTAAAGCTCTGGACAATTATGGTCTTTATGCCGTAGAAGTGCTGAGCATGAATGCGTTGGAGTCATCGGAATTTATCTCGAATGCAGCTTACCTGCGCATTGGCGCGGCGATCACGGCTGGTCTCATTGCTGATCGCTTTAGTGCCAGTAAGATTATCGGTATCAGTTTCACGCTACTGATCATCAGCTATCTATTTCTTGCTAATAGTGCAAGCCTGACTACTGTCCTAGTGTATGGAAATGTAATTATCACCTTTGTGCTTGTCTATGGTCTGCGCGGTGTTTATTTTGCTCTGCTTGAGGAGGCAAAAACACCGACACATTTGACTGGAACTACGGTAGGTGCAGTATCGCTACTGGGTTACACTCCAGATTTCTTTTTTGGCCCTATCGCTGGACGTATTCTCGACCGTGCACCTGGCTTACAAGGCTATCTGGACTACTTTGCTTTTTTGTCAGTCATCATGATCATTGGCTTAACGACTGTCTTGGTCTTTGTTATGTTGAGTCGTCGCCGTAGTTTCAGCACCTGAAATCTCACCTAGGGAAAACGCATCAAATACGAGATGACTATACTTTACGTTGAGGAACCTCCACTATGAAAATAAGTCGGCGAACCCTAATTTCCAGAGCAATGCTTGCGGGTGGTGCTACGGCCATCCCATCGGTTTTATTCGGTAAATTTCAAGGTGATCCAAACGCTGCAATTACCGACTATTCTGCACTCGATCGAGTACTCAGAATGCCGGTTCTGAAGCGAGAACTCTTTTCAGAGCCAGTCATTATCGATGCTCTTGAATTGTTACAAGATCGGAACAACTTTATCTGCCGGGTCCGGTCTCGAGACGGTGCTGAGGGTATATCGATTGGCCATCCATTTATTTCAAAAGCGGGTTACCCAATGTTTAAAGACAGGGTGCGCCCGCGTTTTCTCGGAAAAGATGCACGTGACCTCGATCAGTTGGTCTTTGATGCTTCCGAGCGAAACGTGAAACGTCAGGGCATTCCTCTGTGTGTTCAGATTGCAACGGCCGAATTTGCCATTCTCGACATGCTAGGCAGCATCGCCGAGAAGCCAGTTGGTCAATTGATCGGTGAGATACACCATCCCGAAATCGCGGTGTACCAGGGTACTCGCCTTCGTGAACTCCGCAGAGAGGATCCTGAGGTGTCGCTGGCTCTCGTTCAACAGGATTTAGAGGAAACGAAAGCCAAGGCTGTTAAGCTCCGTGCAGGTCGAGGGGATAACTTAGGCTCGGACATCGACAATGCACCTGGCAGGACGGAGAAACTGATTCGGATGGCCCGCAGAATGTTCGGTGACGATAAGGTTTTAATGATAGATGGCAACGGCTCCTATTCAGTCAAAGAAGCAATAAGGATTGGTCGCATTCTCGAAGAGAACAACTATTACTTCTATGAAGAACCGGTTCCATGGGATTGGTATCAGGAGCAAAAACAAGTTGCTGATGCGATGACCATCCCGATGGCCGGAGGTGAAGAAGAATTCGGTATGCACGCTTTCCGCTGGCTGATTGCCAGTAATGCTTTCGATATCATCCAACCTGACCAATTTTATTTCGGAGGCATCATTCGGTCAATGCAAGTGGCTCGCATGGCCCAGGCTGGTGGAAAAACCATCGTGCCACATCTCTCGGCTGGTGGATTGGGATATCTCTACCTATTGCACTACGTCTCTGCCTGTCCAAATGCTGGTGAGTATCACGAGTTCAAGCTCTTCGCCACTAAGGATGCAAATGGCACCGCGGTGCCGATCGAGAGTAAAACTGAGCCATTTGTGAGTGTCGATGGAGTGATCAAGGTTCCAACTGGTCCAGGCTTAGGGGTTCACATCGATCCCGATTACATCAAGACTCACAAGTTGATCTACGGGTAATTACGTTATTTGCTGAGTCCGACCCGTTTCAGCGGCTGTGTAAGCTGAAAAGATGGTTTTCAGAACCTGAAGCCCATCATCCGCTGTTAGTGGAGGGTCACCTAAGCCGGTACTAGCTCGTATGGCGGCTTTTACTAGTGGAGTATAGCCTGTTGGTATTCCAGGGTTTTTAAACCGATGGATCTTTGGTTCTTTTTCGGTTGTGCTGTACCATTCCAAGGGGAACTCCTGCATATCGCCGCGCCAGCGTTGGAGTTCAAGCCAGCCCGCAGAGCCCCAAATTTTGATTTGTGAGTGATAGCGGCGGTCAAGGTAGTAACCCGAAGTCATGGTCCCAAAGGCCCCATTACTAAATTTCATAGCGATGGCGGCAGAGTCTTCAGTATCGATTGGTTGTCCTCCGACTACCCCGGTGAAGCCAGCAACTTCAGTAACTTGAAGTCCCGTTATGTACATTGCAAGATCGAGCCAATGGATTCCGAGCCATATTAAATGCCCACCCCCAGCGCGGGCTTTCTTGGCCCACCAACTCTTTTGGTATGAAGTACGCCCTAGGCGTGTTTGATCGGCGATCAGGTAGGCATCAAGGCCGTAGACTTGTCCTATCTTTCCTTCACGAATCAGTCGTCGGGCTTCGACGATTTCGGGATTCAATCTGTTAGCTAGAGCTAGCATCAAATGGAGATTTTTTTCGTGAGCTTTTTCAGTGAGGAGTTCAAAATCTGCCGAATTCACACAGGATGGTTTTTCGGCTAGAACGTGACAATTGGCATCAAGGCACATGCGTATGGCTTCGGTAGCAGAAACCGCTTCCATCGTTACGAGTGTCATCTGCGGTTTTTCTGAGCGAAGCATTTCTGTTAGGTCACTGTAAGTGGCTATCAGTTTGGTGCCTAATATTTGCCGAGCTGACTTGAAAGATTTTCCGCTTGGGTCTGAAAGAACAACGGAGCTACAATCTTGCGTGTCGGCCAGTGCTGTGAAGTATAGATCTAAATGAGGACCCCCAGCATGTGTAACAACCCCAACTTTAACTGCGTCGGGAGATTTATTTTGGGCTTGTGAAAAAGAGGCTAGCAATCCTCCTGTCCCTAATACTTCGGTGAATTTTCTACGTTGCATGATGTAAACCTCCAACGGTCGCGTATGATAGCACTCCTGATATCGGACACGGCGAGCAGTCTGAAACTAGAACTCCGAACTTCTTGCCTGCTACTTGCTAACGATCTAACAGTGATCGGAGTGCTACCATTTACGCTACAATCTAGCCCATCCCAAATCCGTTGTGTAGAAGTTTTTCTTTAGACGGTTGGATGGTGAATGTAAACGTCTGGAGTCGCACATGCTTCAACACGTTGGGCATGATTTCACGAGGAGTCCAAATTCAATATGACAGGCAGCCAATTGATAGCACGTATTCTGAAAAAAGAAGGTATAGAGCAAGTCTTTTGTTTCCCTTACACTCCAATTATTGAGTCATTGGCTGAAGAGGAGATCCGCATCATTGTTGCGCGCCAGGAACGTGTTGCTGAAAACATGGCTGATGGGTTCTCACGCACTACGTTTGGTAAAAATATAGGTGTTGTGACTGTGCAACAGGCCGCTGGTGCTGAAAATGCCTTCGCAGGTATAGCACAGGCTTATACAGATTCAAGCCCGATTTTATTTCTGCCCGGCCACCCAGGGCGTAGTCGTACCGGAGTACCTTCGGTTTTCGATGCTGTCCGAAATTATTCCGCCACGACAAAGTGGGCAGATACAATTCCATCGGCCAACGATGTGTCCAACCGTATGCGGCGTGCCTTCACGACTCTACGCTCAGGTCGACCTGGACCGGTACTACTTGAAGTGCCAGTGGATGTCGCGAAGGAAAAGTGTACAGATCAGATGGACTACCGACCGGTTGGCAGAGTTCGAACCGCACCAGATCTCGATTTAATTCGAGAAGCCGTGAAGATGTTACTGACGGCAGAGAAGCCTATGATTTGGGCAGGGCAGGGTGTCTTATACGCGGAAGCTACTGACGAGTTATGTGAACTAGCGGAATTGTTGGCTGCACCCGTACTAAGTACCTTGCTCGGGAAGAGTAACTTTAATGAAAGACATCCTCTAGCGCTGGGAGCCGCCGGCTACAGTCAAACTGCATTGGTGGGTGATTATCTAAACCAGTGCGACGCAATCTTCGCTGTCGGTGCGAGTTTGACATCCACTAATTTTGCTCCGGAGCTGCCTGTTGGTTCGAGGTTAATTCATGCCACGGTTGACCCCAAAGATCTCAACAAAGATGCCGTTCCAGAACTTGGGATTCTCGGGGACGCCAAACTTGTCCTTGCTGCCATGATTGAAGAGGTACGTTCACAGAGTGGTGGCAAGGGACGGGCAGGTCGGTCTCAGGTTGAGCAGTACCTGGCAGATAAACGGGTTGCATGGAAGGCCTACTGGGCACCCAAGTTGAACTCCAGTGAGACACCGATCAATCCCTACCGCGTGATTGGTGATTTCATGAAGAGCACCGATCCAGCGAACACAATCGTGACTCACGATTCGGGAAATCCTCGTGACCAACTTTTACCGCTTTATGAGTCCATCACGCCGCGTGGCTATCTCGGATGGGGGCATTCCACGCAGTTGGGCTTCTCTCTCGGTGCCACCATGGGAGCGAAAATAGCGGCACCGGAGAAACTGGCCGTGAATTTTATGGGCGATGCGGCTTTTGGAATGGTCGGCATGGATATCGAAACAGCCGTCAGGGAAGAAATACCAATCCTAACAATGTTGCTCAACAATTCTGCAATGGGAGGCTACCAAAAATACATTCCAAAAGCGGTGGAGCGATACGGCACCAAATACCTGACTGGTAATTACAGCGAAGTAGCACGTGGGTTGGGAGCATACACCGAACGAATAGAACAACCCAGTGAGATCATCCCCGCCATCGAACGCGCTATTACACAAACCAAGGAAGGCAAACCTGTATTACTTGAGTTCATTACCTGTGAAGAACCTGATATGGCAATTCGATCGTGAACCTGAGATATATCTTAGCCGTGCGAATATGAGTCATTGGTAATCTAGCAGTGTTGAGTCACCTATAGGGGAGCAATATACTTCATGACTCGTCGACAAATAATCCTCTCTATCCCAGGCATGGTTTTGTTAGAGCAGTCTGCAAAAACTGCTACGGTCCATCGTAATCGATCGAAACGGCCTGGAAAACTTGCTCTCAATGCTCGGTCGCGAGTCGAGAGACCTCCATCCAGTGGACACACTAAAGTTATCGAATCGACGCTTAATTTCAATGTGTCTCAAACCGCAATCATTGTTTGCGACATGTGGGACGATCACTGGTGTAAATCATCTGCTCGGCGAGTAACCGAGATGGCGCCTGTCATGAACCAAGTCATCAGTGCTGCACGCCAGCTCGGCGTTATGGTAATTCACGCACCTAGTGGCACCATCGATTATTACAAAGATACGCCACAGTATCGCCGCATGGCTGAAGCTCCACACGTTGATCCACCAACTCCCATAAAAAACTGGTGTCATCTTGAACCTGACAAAGAAAAGCGCCTGCCAATCGATGATACGGACGGTGGTTGTGACGATACGGAACCGCGCACAGCACACCGTGTCTGGAGACGTCAACATCCGGCAATTGAAATAAAGCATTACGATGGCATCAGCGACCAAGGTTCGCAAGTCTATAATTTCTGCTACTCCGAAGGCATCACAAATCTTGCCATCATGGGTGTTCACACGAACATGTGCATACTTGGACGTTCATTCGGCATACGCCAAATGGTGCGCTTGGGGATGAAAGTGGTATTGGTTCGAGATTTGACCGATTCTATGTACGATCCCCGAGACGAACCCAAGGTGACTCACCAACAAGGCACTGATCTTGTCATTGAGCACATAGAGCGCTATTGGTGCCCATCAGTCTTAAGCAGAGATCTTATAACTCTTGGGCAAGCCCGAGAGTTGACACGGCTATAACGTAACTTTGGTGGTTTGCCCTTAGACTGGACAATCATGAGAAGAAAACCTCAAGTCGTTGTGATTGGAAGTCTCAATGTAGATCTGGTTCAGAAGGTTGATCGGTTGCCCAGAGCCGGTGAAACTATTGTGGGTGATGCTCTAGAGATTTTCAGTGGAGGTAAGGGTGCCAATCAGGCTTATGCCGCCGGTCGCATGGGGGCTCGTGTCAGCATGATTGGCCAGGTGGGTAATGATGATCTGGCATCCTCTTCACTGGATAACTTGAGAGCCGCAGGAGTTAATATTGAGTCGGTGGGTGTGTCGGATCGATCTACTGGCACAGCTGTGATCTTTGTTCTACCCGATGGAGAGAACGTAATCATAATCTCACCGGGAGCAAATGCCACTATGACTCCTGAGTTAGCCGAGGAGAGATTGAAAGTCCTCGACAAAGGTGCCTTTTTGCTGTTGCAACTCGAGATTCCGATTGAATCGGTTGAAGAGTCGCTAGTAGCTGCTAAGACTCGTGGAGTTACTACTATCCTCGATCCTGCACCAGCTGTGCATAAGTTCACCTCTGAGTCACTGCATCGAGTCGACTTTCTCACTCCCAATGAGACAGAGGCCATGACACTTCTAGGAGGGTCAGATTTTTGTATAGACGATGATGCTGAAGTCGAACTGATCGCCAGACGGCTTCTTGCACTCGGGCCTAGGGTAGTGGTTCTAAAGTTAGGCAGTCGAGGTTGTTTGATAGCTGCTGAAGGGGGTTGCCATCGGGTACCTGGATTCAAGGTCAAAGCGATTGACACAACGGCAGCCGGCGATGTATTCAATGGGGCTTTTACCACGGCACTAGCTGAAGGTCAGACAATTTCACGAGCAGCGAGTTTTGCAAATGCAGCAGCAGCTCTGTCTGTTACACGATTTGGGGCACAGAACTCAGTACCATCACGTCAGGAAGTAGATCGTTTTTTAATTGGTGACACCGATAGAGTTTAATGGCTGCGGGAGCGTGAGAGACCGATTGGGGACTATTGCCTCATTCATCAAGACGTAACAGCCAACGTAGTGAATTGCGGATGAGTCGTTGCGTCATTTGATGATTCAGACCTTCCGGAGTATGCCCCGGAGACAAATAAACGAAGCGACCTTGGTTTAGATTGCGCCACCAACCGGCAGGAGCGGCTTTATTGTCACGTGCGATGTTGCGCAGCAATAGATGTGTGCTTTCTAAATAGTACTTGCTAGTGTGTTGTTCATCAAAAATTTCGTAATCTTCTATCCCTTGAGTGATGGGGTGGTTTTTGTCTTCGACCCGAATAGTAAAAGTGGCTGGTGGAGGATGGCCGCCATAGTCACCTCCAAAAAGCTTGTAATAGAGACCACCGGGAGGATAGAGTCCATGTGAGTTGTGGAGTGCTAGAAAAGATCCTCCGTTTTGGACAAAATCCCAGACAGCTTTTTGTTGAGATTCTGTCATCCATTTGACATGGGATCGTTCAAAACCGTTGGGCCAAATCATGCCATCTTTAAAAATGACTAGCAGTTGAAATTTTTGAAGAGTTTGAGCATTTAGTTCTCTGTGATTTTCGATAAAAGTCACCGGAATATTTTCTCGCACGAAAGCTGGAGCCAGGCCGTCCCGGATGTGGACTGCACTGTGATAACGGTCACCGATCAGAGCCAGTGCATGGGGTCGATCGTGGGATTGGTAGACACCGGATGTATTCTGAGCCGCCAGCAATGCGGTCACAAAAAAACCCAACAAAAGCAACTGACATCTATAATGTTCTATTCCTGCTGGTTTTTCTGGGGTCATTGGCTGGCCTCTGTGATAGTGTTCAAATAACTGAATATCGTACATAGCAAGGAGGGGAAACCACAACTGCTTTTCAGGGCTGAATAGTCCAATCTCACAAAAGTAACATTACATGACACTCGACTTTGGACTTGATACACTGTCGGCTCGTTTCTGGAAATGCACATAGGGTGCTGGAAAAAATCTAATGCTGAGAAAAAATCCTACTGGTCACTATCCAGTTGTAAGTCAAGAATCGTATATAGACAGCACTGCCATCGTTTGCGGTCATGTGGTCATCGAAGACAATGTATTCGTTGGCCCCTATGCGGTAATCAGAGCTGATGAAGTTGATGAAAAAGGGGAAGTCCATCCAATTCTCATCAAGAAGGGTTCGAACATCCAGGATAGTGTAGTAATTCACTCCAAAGGTGGAGCTGCTGTCACTATTGGAGAACGCACTTCCATCGCACACAGTTCCATTGTGCACGGACCATGCACTGTAGGCGACCGTGTGTTTATTGGGTTTAATTCAGTTGTATTTAACACTCGTATAGGGGATGACTGCGTGATCCGTCACAACTGTGTTGTAGATGGTTTTGATATCCCCGAAAATTTCCATGTGCCGCCTATGACGAATGTTGGCCCTGAATTTGATCTGGATTCGATTTCGAGAGTGTCACAGCAATATTCCGAATTTTCAGAATCGGTTGTATCTGCCAATCATGATCTAGTGAAAGGCTATAAAAAAACTAACTGATGAGGTTTCGGTTTTGTAGAGTGCTTTTGTTTTTATGAAAAGAAGTTTTCCGCTAGGGGCCATATTAGTGATTGCTCTGATGTCTGGCCTGTTTGCTAGCGATCTCGAGCTAGTGCGGTATAACAATCCGGGGCTGACGGTCGACCTGGGTGTCGGTCTATGGGCTTGGCCTCTTCCTATGGACTACGACGGCGACGGAGACCTTGATTTGGTTGTTGGTAGTGGTGGCAAGCCTTACAACGGTGTCTATTTTTTTGAAAATCCCGACGGCAGTCTGATGCCAGTTTTTAAGGCTGGGGTGCGAGTTGCCGATTACAAAAAAAACCTTCAAATCTCACCAGATGGGAGTGTTCTTTCGCCTGGGCGATCGTACCCTGATTTTCTACAATCGGGCCTTGATGAACCGGTTGATCTGCCTCTCAAGACGGATGACGTTCACCGCACCAGTGGTTCCATACGTGCTAATCAGTGGAAGTATGTGGACTATGACGGCGATGGTGTTCTTGACCTCACATTTGGTATCGGAGACTGGATCGACTATGGCTGGGACGATGCGTACAACATCCAGGGTGAATGGACAAACGGTCCATTACACGGCTATGTGTATTGGGCACACAACAAGGGCACCAACGACAAACCATCTTACGCTAAACCAAGGAAAGTTTTTGCTGGTGGCAAACCTGTAGATGTGTATGGGATGCCTAGCCCCAATTTTGCTGACTTTGATGGAGATAACGACCTTGACTTGATCTGTGGTGAATTCCTGGACAGGTTTACCTATTTCGAAAATATTGGTTCCAGAAAGAAACCTGTCTACGCGACCGGACGCCGTTTGGAGCACGATGGTCGTTCTATTGCAATGGACCTGCAGATGATTACGCCGACTGCAGTTGACTGGGATAGGGACGGTGACCCAGATCTAATAGTTGGGGACGAGGATGGTCGCGTTGCATTTGTCGAGAACCTTGGTGATGCTAGTTTTCTTCCGCCACGATACTTTCGACAGGAGGCGGAGTATGTGAAGTTTGGCGCATTGGTCACACCAGTCAGTTTCGATTGGGACGGTGACGGTGATGAGGATCTGGTCGCTGGCAATACTGCCGGCCACGTCGGTTTCATTGAGAACCTTGGAGAACACCACGGACGACCTAGGTGGGCACGGCCCATCTACCTCAAAGCTGATGGCGAGATCATCCGGATCCAGGCTGGTTCGAACGGATCTATTCAGGGGCCTTGCGAAGCCAAGTGGGGCTATACGGCTGTCAGTGTCGCAGACTGGGATGGTGACGGTTTAGCCGACATTGTTGTCAACTCAATATGGGGTAAGGTCATCTGGTTTCAAAACATCGGTCGACGTGGAAGGCCGAAGCTCGCATCGGCACAGAGTGTAAAGACGACTTCCCCTCGAAAACCATCATGGGTTTGGTGGACACCGGAACCCCAAGAGCTCGTCACACAGTGGCGTACGAACCCCGCTGTCTTCGACTGGGATCACAACAGTCGAGCGGATCTTATTATGCTCGATCATGAAGGATATCTGGCATTATTCCGGCGGATTGAGAATGACCTGACAGGTACTGGCGAGAGGGTTTTCAAAACTGAAGGCCCTTCCAGTTTCGATCGTCGTGGAACCCCACTTGACCTGATTTCGAATGCACTCAGACTCAACACTGATCGGGCTGGCATGAGTGGTCGCCGCAAGTTCGCGATCGTTGACTGGGACGGAGACGGAGCACTGGATCTAATAGTGAACAGTACTTGTGTAGATTGGTTTCGAAACATTGAGGGGATTTACAGGTACGAAGGCCCGCTCTGTGAGACGCAATTGGGTGGGCATACCACAAGCCCTACTACGGTTGATTGGAATGGCGATGGCATACGCGATCTGCTCATCGGCACTGAAGATGGGTTCTTGTACTACCGTGAGGGTCGCTAAGAATTCTTGCAACGAAGGAATGCAGCGGGCTTTTGCTATGATTTATCCCCTGATCTGATTTTTGGTATGGCTAAAGTAAACGAGAAATCTTCTGTTGCAACTCCACGCTCTGGAAAAGGTGCAACACGCCGTGCAATCCTTGAGCCGGCCCTAGCGTTAACGTTGGTTGCACCAATGCGAGTCGTGGCGCAGGCACGCACCTCAGTGCCGGAAAAACTGCGACCTCAACCCGGAGATCGTCTGGTTTTTGCATTTGGTCTACGTGAGGGTAAGATACTGAAACCGGAAGAGTTAATAATAGGTTCAACACCGGTGACCGCTTTACCGATGAGCCCAGACACGGGTATTGTACGTGACGGATCGCGACTCAATCGTGTGATGGTAATACGCCTCGATTCAGAAGCCTTGTCGGTCAAGACGGCACGCAGTTCTGCCGATGGGATTGTGGCTTACTCGGCTGTTTGTTCCCATACGGGCTGTGATATTTCGGAGTGGGATACGGAGACACAACGACTGGTCTGTCCATGTCATGACTCCGAATTTGAGGTGACGGATGGTGCTCGTGTAATGTCGGGACCGGCTCCAAAACCATTGGCGATGCTACCTCTTGAAATTACTAAAGGTGAATTACGTGTAGCGCGAAAATTCACGCGACGAGTTGGTGCTCAACCACAATAACTTTATGATCAGCCGTTATCTATCAGATACACTTCCGCTCTGGGAGAGTCGTATTACTTTAGGAGATCCATGTCAACTGTTTTAACTCTTTTCTCGGTTCGGTCTGTTCGTTATTGCAACTCTTGGCTAGTAGTTTTTGTCATTGCTGGTGGATTGACCCCTTCTATCTTCCTTGGTCAACCCGTGTCTTCCTACGCAACCGTAACGGACGAGCGGTTAGAAAGCCCGGAACCACACAACTGGTTGATGTATCGCGGCAGTTATGACTCGAAGGGTTATAGCCCTCTTTCCCAAATCGATACCACCAATGCGAGTCGTCTCGTCCCTGCGTGGACCTTTTCTACGGGCATGCGTGAAGGTCATGAGGCTCCACCTATTGTGAATGATGGCGTTATGTTTGTAACGACTCCTCACAATCGAGTATTGGCGCTCGATGCACGCAGTGGTGATCTTTTGTGGCGCTACGATCGTGATCTACCGGAGGATCAATATCAACTGCATCCAACCAACCGAGGTGTAGCACTCTATGCGGACTACGTTTATCTAGCAACTGCAGATGCCTATTTGGTGGCACTCGATGCACGTAGTGGTGAGGTGGTATGGGAACGAGAGGTGGAAGACTATACTGCCGGTTACTACATGACATTGGCACCGCTGGTCGCAGAAGGCAAAGTGATGGTAGGTGTTTCGGGTGGTGAGTTTGGCGTTCGTGGTTTTATCGCAGCTTTCGAAGCGATGACGGGTGAGCCGGCCTGGAAGACTTATACAATTCCTGCACCAGGTGAGCCTGGTAGCGAAACCTGGGAAGGCGAGAGTTGGAAAACCGGTGGTGTTCCTATTTGGGTCACTGGTTCTTATGATGTGGCACTTGGGCTTACCTATTGGGGTACAGGAAACGCCGCTCCTTGGATGGGTGACGCACGGCCCGGTGACAATCTCTATGCCACTTCGGTTATCGCACTAGATGTTGAAACAGGACAAATTCGTGCGCACCACCAATACCATTGGAATGACTCTTGGGACTGGGATGAGGTTTCAGCTCCACTACTGGTGAACTTTCGACGCAATGGACGAACTATCTCCGGTCTTGTACATCCTGGCAGGAATGGTTACCTTTGGTTTCTCGAGCGTGACCGCGATCAGATCCGATTTGTCGACGCACTGCCGTTCGTGCATCAGAATGTTTTTACTAGTATCGACCCAAAAACTGGGCGACCCAGCTATGACATAGCACGTAGGCCTGGCACGGGTAAACACGCCGAGTTTTGTCCTTCCCACTGGGGTGGCAAGAACTGGCCACCTGCAGCCTATAGTCCGAAGACCGGATACCTCTACATCCCTGCTAATGAGAACATTTGTGGGCAGTTCGAAGGTAGGGAGATTGAGTACAGCCCCGGTCGAATTTACACGGGTGTTGTACGTGGCAAGAGGCGACTCAAGCCGACTGTGGAAGCCAAGGACCACATCGGTGAATTGCAGGCCTGGGACTTGGATGGCCCCAGAAAGGTGTGGACAAAAACTTTTGCTAGTCACAACTGGGGCCCGGTGCTCGCAACCGCGGGCAATGTGCTCTTTATGGGTGGAACCAACGACCGCTATTTCCGTGCTTTTGATGCTCAAACGGGCGAGGAATTATGGAAACAACGCACCAACTCAGGTATAACTGGTGTCCCGAGCAGTTACGAGGTGGACGGTGTCCAATATGTGGCCGTACTCTCAGGGTGGGGCGTCGATGCTGATAGGAAACAGCGAAGACTAAACAAGATCCTCGGGACCAAGACTTACGTACCGCAAGGGGGAGTGCTCTGGGTGTTTGCCCTCCCACAGACTACCACTCAGACGAGCCAAAAGTAGTACAGCTTACTTATGATACGAGTGATGGCTCTTGAGAATCGTTCAGTTACACATTGATGTTAAAACAGTGCGGTCGAACGTCGTGTCCAAGGACGCCCTTTTTCTTTTGAGGCCTCCTCGACGTTACCTACATAGGATCCAGCCTGCGTCAAGATATGATGTAAGTCGTTGCCAAGACTGATCAGCGAGAAATCTTTCTCTAGAAATTCACCAACTCGATCCGTCCCAAAAAGAAAGATCCCCAGAATAATGTTGTTCTTTTTGGCCGCGTTCCTCAGCTTGTTAGTCGCATCTTGGAGTTCTTCAGAAAAATACATGTCCGGGAATTGGTATTTCTCAAACAGTCCCATCGACATGCAGAGATCGTTTTGACCAAGGAACAGAATGTCGACACCTGGAATCTCAGCGATCTCATCGATGTTTTTAATGCAATCGGCCGTCTCAACCTGCAAGGCACAAATGACATTGTCATTCGCCGCTCCCGCGTAGCCTAGTAAGCCATCTTTATTCATGCTCCGCTGCGGAAAATAGACCGACCGTGTTCCGGCCGTGGGATAACGGCAGCAACTGACAGCCTGTCTGGCCTCGTCAGCGTTATTAATATACGGTACTAATACACCATCGGCACCAACATCCAATGATTGTTGGATGCCGCCTCTGTCGTGTGATCCGGCGACCCGTACCAAAGATTTTGCCCCTCCGCTCGAAATGCCACCGATCATTGTCGACAATGTTTCAAACCCCATAGGTCCATGCTGCGTATCAACCAATAACCAGTCGTAACCGCTATGCGCCAGTTGTTCAACAACCGTCGGGCTATGAGAATTAACAAAAAGGCCTAACTTGGGTGTTCCGGTGCGTAACTCTTCCTTAAACTCTGATCCAGTTAACGTATTATCCATCTGTAAAACTTGATTCCTTATTACTTGTGATGTGGTGGGTGTTTTAAGGTCAACGCCGAATTGCTCATCCCATCAAGACGACTGATATCCAGTATAGCTAATATCTTTTAATATGTAATATTAGCTGCGAAAACTACTTATCACGGATCACTTTATGAACTACAACATTGCACTTATCGGATTTGGTGGTGTAAACCGAGCGCTGGCTAGCATTATTGCTACAGATCCAGAAAAATTCTATCGTGAAATGGGCTTCAACTTACGCATTGTCGCGATTTCAGATATGTTTTTGGGATCAGTGTATTCACCAGAAGGCATCGATATGGCTTTGCTAACCGCATTACCAGTAGCTCAAGGAGCTTGCGCTAATCTACCCAATGGTAAAGCCACTGTAGACAATGAAAATATTATTAAAAATAGTAATGCAGATATTGTTGTTGAAGCCACGGTGACCGATTCTATGACAGGTCAGCCTGCAACGTCTCATTGCCGTTGGGCATTGTCTAGTGGTAAGCATGTGTCGACAACGAATAAAGGCCCTCTTGCTTTCGCCGAGAAGGAGCTAATGGATCTAGCGCTTAAAAATAATGTCGGTTTTGAGTACGAAGGTGTGGTGATGAGTGGTACGCCGGTACTGCGTTTTGTGGATAAATTATTAAAGGGCAGCAATATTCATCAATTCGCTGGCATTGTGAATGGTACTGCGAACTACGTTTTAGGTTTAGTTGAGCAAGGCAAGACTTTTTCTGATGCGATTAAATCTGCTCAACAGCAAGGGTATGCTGAGGCGGATCCTAGCGCCGACATTGAAGGTAAAGATGTAATGCTAAAGGTGATTGTTTTAGCGAATCGCTTATGGGGCGCTGATCTGACCCAAGACAATGTTCAGTGTAAAGGCATTACTGGTCTGACGGAAGACATGGTGAAAAATGCTGTAGCAGAAGGGTGCCATTGGAAGTTATTAGGTAAGGCGAACAAGCAAGATGATGGCTCTATTGTTGCTAGTGTGTCACCAGAAAAATTATCAATAGAGCATCCACTTGCTAGCATTACTGGTGCAGTTAATGCGATTACCTTTAAGTCGGGCATGTTAGGCGATGTCACTGTTTCTGGTCCTGGTGCGGGACGTATTGAAACGGCCTACGCTATCTTGTCAGATATTATCGCAATTCACCAACGCGCGGAGAGCTAGTACGGAATCGTTACACGATTAGTTATAACCTGCTACAACCCCTGATATGCGCCATTTGTGGCACCTAAAAAAGCGAAATGGAAAAAAGGCAAAAAAGGTCTCTAAATGGGTACTGGCGGAACCATGAGAGATCTACGAGCTGAAAAACACGGGTGGATATTCAGGAGGGATTACCACGGAGATTCTTCCTAATGTCCGTTTAGTTTCGACACTGCACTGATTAGCGTTTCTTAGAAATTAAAGTACCTGCGGCTTGCCTTCCCCTCAGATGACGTGGGCTTTTAAGGGCGAGCGAATACCGGCTGCACC
>DJHJ01000039.1:0-129 GCA_002433055.1 Acidobacteriia bacterium UBA6623
CGGCTGCTGGCACGTAGTTAGCCGCAGCTGCTTATGCGGGTACCATCATCATTGTCCCCGCCGAAAGACCTTTACACCCCGAGAGGCTTCATCGGTCACGCGGCGTCGCTGGATCAGGGTTTCCCCCAT
>DJHJ01000039.1:497-110097 GCA_002433055.1 Acidobacteriia bacterium UBA6623
GGCCCTTGTCTCAGTGCCAGTGTGGCCGTTCACCCTCTCAGGCCGGCTACCGATCGGTGCCTTGGTAAGCCATTACCTTACCAACAAGCTAATCGGCCGCGGATCCCTCCTCGAACGCCCGAAGGCTTTCATCTTCACTACTTGTGTAACAAAGATCGTATGCGGTATTAGTCCCGGTTTCCCAAGGTTATTCCCCATTCAAGGGCAGGTTACCCACGTGTTACTCACCCGTCTGCCGCTGTACTTGCAGACCGAAGTCTGCTTTCTCGCTCGACTTGCATGTGTTAGGCGCGCCGCCAGCGTTGATTCTGAGCCGGGATCAAACTCTCGTTAAATTGCTATGACCTAGCCACCTTCCAGACTCTGCCCTTTCGGGATTCCTCTTTCAGGTAGAGGGTAAACCCTCAGAACGGCTAGGATAAACATCAGAGTTCTCGTTCCGACTAAAACTCGGAATCATCTAACGAACTGCACGTCCAACCTTACTGTCAAAGATCAGTACCCCGAAGATCGCCTCTCTCGCTTCCTCGGTTCCCCGACTCAGCAAAAAATCCCTTCAAGGGTCAGCCTCACACTCAACCTAGCCACGAGCAACCTTCCGCGAAAAAAATCCGTCCGCAGGCTCAAGGCGAGTTACTGAGTTGTCAAAGGAGTTAAGTACCGGTAACGGATATGGAAGGTCTAACTTGACGTTCCGGAACCTAAACCTGACTCATGCGCAGGGACTAACGTCCCACACACACCAAGTAAGTTTAACATCCGTTTTCCAGATAAAGCAAATATTTCCAGAACTTTATTAGATATCCCAATAGTCGATCTGCAACCTACGATAACGAAAATTCTGAACAACTGAGATGTAGTGAAGCTGAGGCATTATCAAGTAGCATATCGCAACATATACACTATACTTCTAGCTTAAGTCTGGCATGCTTCGATTTGGGAATTTAGCCCAGATGATATCACCTTCCCCTTGTATGTTCTGCCGTGCTCGTCGCACTCAGACGACCGTCAGTAATAAAATTATTTGGGTTCTCGCTAGAAGACCTAGTCATCTAGTTGTTTTATCTCTGCTCCTCACTTTCCTCAGCTGCAAAACACCACCAAATGATTCTGTTAGACAGATCTTTCAAATGCTACCCCCTAATCAAGCAGTGATACTGCACGTCAAGATGACAAGAATCAGCTCCCAAATACTCGAAAACTTGAAACAAAAAAATAACTTGTACAACCTGGAAAGCGGCCAGCATTCATTCTTTCTGAAGTATGCTACATTCCTGTCACTCAAGGAAATTGACACCCTAATCTTCAGCGCAGATGAGAAACGCCAAAGCTTGATCTTTGGTGGTCAGTTCGGTAAAAAATTGCCCTTAAAGAACCTCTTCGAATCTCAAATTACTTGTGCAGATGCCTTGACCTCCACTCCGTGTATTTTTCCCACGTCCGATGAGAAACACCAGATCGAAGCAACAATGCCAAATCACAATACTCTAGTGCTTTCGAAATCCATTCAGCCTCTCCTCGAATACACTGCCAATTTGTCCGATTCCAACACCCTGCCGATTGAGATACAGCATTCAGCTAAGAGAGAAGCGATCGCATACGCATCCATCATTCCATCCCGTTTAAATCAGATTTTAGGAGAAAGCACTGACAGCTCTCTAAGATTGTTGTTGCGATCCCTAAAGCCATCAAAAGTGATCTATCTCGTTCTCTCGACTTCAAAACTTGCAAGTGAGTTTGTATTTGCTGAACTCGTCCTCAGTGCTGCAATCGAATACGAAACGGCCGAAATAGCTCAAGATCAAAAAGGTATCCTGGAAGGGTTATCTGTTCTGGGAGCCTCCGTAATCAACTTACAAAAAAGCTCTTCAGATCCATGGAGTCGCATCTTGCGTAGTGGAGAATTTCAGCATGAAGGACACAAAGTCTATGCAGAATGGACGCTTAGCCCAATATTTGAAGATTAGAAGTGATTCAATTCAGCATCCGCAAAATTTATCTGCCGCAGTGACAATGACACCAGTATAGGCGCTACTACAAAACTAATAGCCAGCGGCTAAACCCTCAGACCGCGAGTCAGGGGCACCGTAAAGCCATCCATCGTCTAATTCAATCGCCATCATCCGTGCCATAGATTCACGAAAAACAATCTTGTGGCCTCTTTTGCGCAGCGATGCAATCTCACGAGGAGAAAAACGCCGATCTTCGAGCTGTAATTCATCAGGCATCCATTGATGATGGAATCGGGGGAAATCAACAGCTTTCTGAATATCCATCTTGAAATCAACAACATTGGTGATTGCCTGTAAAACCACGGAAATAATACGAGGGCCTCCCGCCGCACCCAAGACAAGAAATGGTTTGCTTCCGCGTGTCACAATTGTAGGCGTCATTGCCGATAGAGGCCTCTTGCCAGGCTCGATGAGATTCTTACGGCTTTGCAGCAACCCAAAAAAATTAGGCTTTCCAGGGTTGGTGGTGAAATCATCCATCTCGTTGTTGAGTAGTACACCGGTACCAAATGCGGTGACTCCGGACCCAAATGAACCATTGAGAGTATAGGTCACCGCCACCGCATTACCCGCACGATCCACGATCGAGTAATGTGTTGTCTCGGTCGCTTCCAGTCCGACCGGTCGACCTGCAAGAATCTGACGGCTCGTCGTCACACGGTTCATGTCGATAGACGCCCGACGTTTGTGCGCATACCCCTTGTCAATTAGTCCCGCAATGGGAACTTTTACAAAGTCTGTATCGCCGAAAAACTGAGCCCTGTCAGCAAAAAACCGCCGCATCGCTTCTGCAACATAGTGGATTGCTGGAGCAGAACCTGGGTCCGCCCGTTCAAAACTGCTGCCTTCGAGCATATTCAACATCTGCAAAATACCCACTCCACCAGAACTTGGTGGCGGTGCAGACAAAATTCCATAGTCACGATAGACCCCCTCAAGAGGTTTACGTTCTATGGGTTTGTAAATCTTCAGGTCGGAGAGTGTAATAAGACCACCGTGACGCTTCATATCATCGACGATCAATTGAGCAGTTTCTCCGACATAAAATTCATCCGGACCCTTAACACGCAAACGTGAAATCGTTTTAGCAAGATCAATTTGACGCAATGTTTCACCAGGCTTAAACAGGTTTCCATTTCTTTGGAAAATACGTCTCGATTCCGGAAAAAGGAAAAGTCGTCCGTTGCTTGCCAAATCACGAGCCAGCTCATCAGAAACCGGGAACCCATCTTGTGCTAATCCCAAGGCCGGAGTAAGAAGCTCCGCCCAGGGACGAGTACCATATTTATCGAGAGCCGCAGCAAGTCCACGAACAGTTCCAGGAACACCCACAGCACGATATCCAACAAAGCTTTCATCGGTCATCCGACCTTTTTTCCTCAAGTACATGTCACTGCTAGACTTGCCGGGTGCACGTTCACGAAAATCGAGAAAAGTAGACTCTCCATTCGCCATGCGAATCAACATGAAACCACCGCCACCCAGATTCCCAGCGCGAGGATGCGTGACAGCTAACGAAAACCCCACTGCCACAGCTGCATCCACGGCGTTTCCACCACTACGGAGCACCCTGACTCCAATTTGTGTCGCATGCGATTCCGCCGATACAACTATTGCTTGCCGTGCTCTAACCGGCCTGGAAACGGACTCTCCAAACATCGCTGTAATTGAAGTGCAAAGTAAAAAAAACTTCAGCAATGCATGCTGACAACTTAGGGAGCCGAGCCTTTTTTGTCGCCCAAATGTCATCATCGTATCTTCAGATTACAGGACGTAAACGCTAGGGCACCATAAAACATCGTCGCGAACAGTTGAGCGTCTACACATGGAGCTACTTGTCGCTTCCCAAACACAGTCAGTTTTCACACGTAGACTCAGTCGGATTTGACGCTGACCGACTGCGTTCCCAGCGTTTGACATCTGTGAGTCGATGGTAAAATCGAATTGTGAAATTTATCCAAGCAGGCGAAATAGATCTAATAGAGCTGGAACCGGATCAAGGGATGATACAAAATCTTGCATCCCAAGCAGGTTTTGATTGCAACATAGAAGAGAGTGAGCGATCACTGACACTCGAAGCTAAACCTCAAAAAACTAAAGATCCATTGGTCCTTTTCGATGCTGGTGACCCGGCAAATATTGGCTGGTTTTCTCGTTGTCAATTCTACGTGGACGGACTTTCAGGAGCTGTACTGCAAACACCCTTGACTATTGCCAACTGTAGAGACATGAAAGGAGGGCTACTACAGCAGGTACGCATTGGCATTGCAAAAGAACTGCCAGTCACTTTCAAATTACCTGGCGACCAGACACTTAATGAGCAAGTCGTCTATGCTCTCCTGTATAGCCTACTAGTCGCTCTGCGTGGTACCGGCGTAGCTATCTGTGGTCACGGAACAGTATCACCGCTAGCAGGACGTACTGAAAAAGTAGGTCCCCAAAATTAAGTTTACATTTCCCAAAGAAAAGTGAAGCCCACTAAGACTTTAATGCGGTTATCCTGTTTCAGGTGTAATGCTACATTCAACACCAATCAACATCAGGAAATGTTTTTCATAGCTCTCTATCAATTGACAATTAGGAAGCATAGCCGCACTTTGTGACCAACCTTAGCACCAATCTAACTCTGGCCCTAGGCGTAATGAGCACTCACCGTCTCAGGACAGTTCTAACAATCCTTGGTCTGACAATGGGGGTTGCTGTGCTGATCGTCGTTATTACATTGATCCTCGGCGCAAACACATACGTTGCGGACAAGATCGCTAATCTCGGCACAAACGTATTTCGCATAGGTAAGATGCCGTTCACGTCTACCAATCGCGATGAATTCCGTCGAGCCACTCGCCACCCTGACATTGGCGTGAAGGATGTAGAGGGCCTGAGGAACGGCTGTCCACTCTGTGTCAACGTAGGTGCAACTTCATCGAGCACAGTGACAGTGAGATATAAAAATCAGGAATTAACCGACATCAGCCTGCGGGGTCAAACCGCCAACATGGTCGACATCGGCAACCTTGTGGTAGAACGTGGGCGTTTCTTTACTCGTGCGGAGGACCATCACGGAGCCGGTGTTTGTGTAATCGGCGATGAACTTAGCGAGTCACTATTTCCAGGCATTGATCCCATTGGAAAAACTCTTCGCATTGATCAATCATCTTTGCTAATTATCGGCAGCTTTGAACATATTGGCTCGATACTGGGGCAAAATCAAGATTCGTTCGTCGTCGTTCCTCTGAATACGTTTATAGGTTTGCGTGGATCTAGGTTTAGTTTGAAAATTGAGGTCAAAACAAAAGAAGGTGAAGGTATTTTCGAGCAAACCCTGAACCAAGCCTGGGGAGCAATGCGTACTCAAAGAGGCCTAAGCGGTAAAGACGAAGACAACTTTTACCTCGGAACTGCAACTGCTTACATGAATCTTTGGGAGCAAATAAGTGCCTCTTTTTTCTTCGTGTTTATTAGTGTCTCCTCAATCGCTGCCATCGTGGGAGGCATAGTGATCATGAACATAATGCTGGTCAGCGTAACCGAGCGAACCAAGGAGGTAGGATTGAGGCGTGCCTGTGGAGCCACACGCAGTGACATCGTACAACAATTCTTGACCGAGAGTGTGGCGCAGGCAGTACTGGGTGGATTTTTGGGAGTTTCGATAGGAATTCTCGCAGCATTCCTGGTGACACGTTACTCGAATTTTCCAGCCTCGGTTGAGTGGTGGGTGGCTGTTCTTGGTGTCGGAGTTGCCTCGGTGATTGGAATCTTCTTTGGTTTGTATCCGGCGATAAAGGCAGCGGACTTAGATCCGGTCGAAGCTCTGAGAAGTGAGTAAAATGAGCCCGGAAAACCACATCAACGTCAACCGATTTTTCCCAAGTCATAAAGATAGGTTGCGAGGGCATATCGACGTTGCTTTTCGGTCAATCCGTACTCAGAAAACTAGATCAATATTGACGCTTCTAGGTGTGGTAATAGGAGTCTCCTCAGTTATCGGTGTTGCATCGATTATTGAAGGACTGAATAAAGATGTCGTTGGGCGCATCCAAATGATGGGGTCCAAAGTCTTCATTGTCGGCCGTGTCGGGCCGCAATTTGGGCGCCCATCCCAAGAAATACGTCAAAGAAAGTATTTAAAATCGTCTGACGCCCAGGCCATTCGCGAGTCAGCACCAACGGTCGAATTCGTCACAGTCTTCGCAGATCGCAGGAGAATCTCTTCTGGAAGCAACGAAATACGTTACCGCAACCGCCACGTTAATGGCTTTTTTCTACGCGGAGTCGATGAGTTTCATTCCGATACTATAACCGCCATGGATGTCGTACAAGGAAGACCCATTTCGTTACAAGACCGAAAACATTCCCGCAATGTTGCCGTCCTTGGTCGCGCAATTGCTGAGAGCCTATTCCCCTTCACTGATCCAATCGGTCACACAGTTCGTTTCAATGGGCTGCCGTTCGAAGTAGTTGGCATATTTGTCCGTGACGAGGGTCTGTTTGGGGCACCCGGAATTGACCAGATGGTTACAATTCCTTTGTCAACATTCCACAAGTTGTACCCAAATCAACGTGAGCACTTCATAGCCGCATCTGTTCGAGACACTTCACAAATCTCGCAAGCTGTAGACGAAACAGTTTCCGCTCTTAGACGTGTACGCAAAGTACCTGCTCTAAGAGAAAATGACTTCGAGGTTTTCATGCCAGAGTTCTTTGCCCGCATCTGGAAACAGGTTACTAGCGCCTTATTTCTGTTGACATTTAGTATTAGTTCAATCGCACTGGTCGTGGGTGGCATCGGTGTGATGAATATCATGCTGGTATCGGTTACGCAACGGACTCAGGAGATTGGGGTTCGGAAAGCTGTCGGAGCACGCGCTCAGGACATCCGCATGCAATTTTTGATCGAGGCTATTATGCTCACATGCCTGGGTGGCATAGTAGGAATTTTGTTTGGACTCAGCATAGCATGGGGAGTAAAACTTGTTTATCCCATCCTGCCAGTGGCAGTCTCTCTGGTTTGGGTTTCCGTTGCATTCACCATCTCAGTCGGCATCGGTCTTTTTTTTGGTTACTACCCAGCCAATCGCGCTGCCAGCCTTGACCCAATCGACTGCTTGCGTTACGAATGAGTCAGTTCTCTCTGCTCAATCATGGAAGTACCAGAACGCCCCACGGGCGCTGGCCGACTTCGATTCGCCTCTTAACTTCCAAGGTCGCAGCATCGACCACAGAGACATCGTTACCTGGTCCGTTTGCGGTATATAGAGTCTTGCCATCAGGAGTTATAGCAATTCCCCAGGGCCGCACTCCAACCTGTACCGAACCGATTACTTCATTCGTGTCCGTACTAATAGCCACCACATGACGCCCTCTCCCAGTCGTAACGTAGATGGTGGATCCATCAGGAGCGACAGCAATACCCATCGGCCTTACTGTCTCTCCAGTCAACTGTATAGTGTGGATAACCTCATGCTTAGACGTGTCCACCACCGAAACCGTACCACTTCTTTCCGAACTTACATAGGCACGAGAGGCATCTGGAGAAAAAGCCGCTGTACGTGGTCGAAGTCCAACCTTAAAGGTCTTAATTACGGAATCGGTCGCAGTGTCGATCACCGAAACCATTGCATCATCTTCTGATGTTACATAAACGAAACTTCCATCGGGACTGATGCCAACACCTTCTGGCTCATCTCCAACTGGTAGAGTCCTAAGAACTTGATTGTCGCTAATCTTCAAAATGGATGCTAAGCCAACATCTTCGTTCGCAATATACATCTTGGTTCCATCTAGACTCACGGCAAGCTGCTCGGGGTCAGAACCGCCATTGAGAACTTTGATAAGCTTCCCCTGTGCAACATCGAAAATACCAATGCCGTCTGCCGATTTGTCTGCCGGAGGCAAGGTCTCGCGATCAATACCTGGGCCTGCAAAAGGAGATCCGCTCAGGGCGACGTAGATTTTCTCATGATCAGGGCTAACACGAATCCCTCTCGGACGTTTACCCAAGGGAACAGTCGCCAATACTTGGTGAGAAATCGTATCGATAATACTCAGGTCGCCGGAAGCTTCATTAGTCACATATACACGCGGTGCGGTCTTTTCAGCGTGAGACTGAGATTCGGCATCAAAAGTATCACCACCAGGGCTGCAAGAAATCAAGGCAACAAAGAACAAACTTGCTCCAAATTCACTGGCAAAACGAATCACGAAACTAACCTCCTGAGTACGAATTATGTCGAGCGACTACTACTAAATCATAGATGTTTTAACTAAAGTGAGGCTATAACAAAACAGCAATAGTACGTCTGCAAATTGCTAAATCATCAACTGCAAGTTATAAGCGTTGATAGAATGCAGATGGCGACAGACACAAAACAGATTGAAGGAGCGTCTCCATGCATAGAAAATACATAATTCCAGCGTTAGTTGTTCTCATAGTTATGAGTGTTCAATTAATCCAAAGTGAGAATCAACACTTGAGTTTTTTTCTAACCAGTGCTGGCCCCGGTAACGGTGCCGATTTGGGAGGTCTTGCCGGTGCTGATGCGCACTGCCAGAAACTAGCAAGCACCGTTGATTCAGGAACCCGTACCTGGCGTGCTTACCTAAGCACAAGCCCTATTGGCAACCAAGAAGCAATTAACGCCCGAGATCGCATTGGTAGAGGTCCTTGGTATAACGCCAAGGGTGTTCGGATTGCAAAAAATATAGAAGATTTGCATTCCAACAACAGCAAACTCAGCAAAGAACATTCTCTCTCTGAGAAAGGTGTTGTTATTAACGGACGAGGAGATAAGCCCAACCAGCACGATATCTTGACAGGCTCGAAGTCTGATGGAATGGCTTTTACAGATAGCAAAGACCATACATGCGGGAATTGGACTAGCCACGATAAAGGCAGTGCCCAGGTGGGTCATCACGACCGTCAAGGTGGAGGTCAAGACCCCACATCCTGGAATTCAGCTCACGGCTCACGAGGTTGCAGCCAAGAAAATTTACAGGGAACAGGCGGTAACGGATACTTCTATTGCTTTGCTGTGGAATAGACCACATAGTAGTCAGAATTTTTGCCATGTCTTGCGAGATGGTGTTCACGATCCTGAAGAGATTCTTCATCTTAATCGGGCTCTCCGTAACGCAAAGTCAATGGGATTTGTGGAGGCCCTCTAGATTTAGTAACGCGCATAGGAAAAAGACAACTAATGTTTATTAGCCTCCTGGTAATCGTGACTACAACGTTGCTGGCCTGTGACAAAACACACCAGCTGCCCACAACACCTGTATTCACAAGTCGTGTGCTTACGCAGTCAACACCATTTGTTTCGCCTAAAGGGGAGTACGTTACACGTCAAGAGCACTATCATACATTTCGTATTCCAGGTATGACAGTCACACAAAATGGAACCATCTTAGCTTTTGCAGAGGGGCGCCGTGGCTTTGGCAATGATCCTAGAAGAGATCGAGCAGCACCAATAGATCTAGTGATGAGAAAAAGTATCGACAATGGTCAAACTTGGCAGCCAATGGTCGTTCTTGAGTCTGGATTTCACTCCGCTGGGAACTTGTTTGATTTTGCAGATCCGACACCGGTATATGACCAAATTACTGGGGTAGTATTTTTGTTCTATGGACAGTGGCCAGATGTAGGCCCCACAACACCAATTCACGGCCAGAGTACCGATGCAAAAGCTGGCAATCAAGTGGTGTGGGTACGCTCAAGTTCTGACAATGGCGAGACCTGGTCGAATCGTCGGCAGATAATCTATCCAGACGAACCCCACGAAACAAGTGACGGCCTCTACTGGCGACACGCTGAACCAGGGCCAGGAAGCGGCATCCAACTTCAGTGGCAGAACCTCAACGAGCAACTCAATGGTCGGTTAGTGGTTCCGGCCAAGCGCAGTGGTTCAATTACGCCGGATGGGGAATCAAATGTTACGCAGCTACCATTTGTCTACTATTCTGATGACCATGGCAAAAACTGGAGAATCGGCAATGTCACGCCCGGACCAGAAGCTGATGAAGATGAAGTGGTCGAACTAAAAGACGGTCGAATATTACTCGATGCACGGCAAAATAAAGGCAGTTTTCGCCGACGCCACCTGAGCAGCGATGGAGGCATCACCTGGGGACCAGATCGGTCTGACAGTATTTCCATCACGCCAGTGGATACCTCTTTGATTCGATACGATGACAACCGAATTCTATTTTCAGGGCCTCGTGGGGAAAATGGCCTGAATCGGAACAGCATCACCATCTGGACCAGCTATGACGAAGGGGAAACTTTTCGCGACCCTATCAAATTAAATGACGGGTTTGCTGCATATTCTGTTATGCAACGCTTAGCCGATGGCAGCCTTGGTATTTTGGTAGAAACATCAAGCGATACAGACGAAGGATCAGATCTGAAAGATGACTCCTATGGTGCAATCACGTTTTATCGTCTAGATATGAGTGAAGCAGAGTAACATTTGACAACACGGAGATGCGATTATCAAGTGCTTATCAGTTCTGAACAAAATCACGTCTATCAGTCGTTACTTGTTTGGTATGGGTTTACTAAACAAAGTTGATAATATTCTCAAACCAATATAGGTTGGATTACACGGCCATGGACGTCAGTTAGTCGGCGCTGTATGCCGTTGTGGTAATAGGTAAGTCTTTCGTGGTTAAGCCCTAGAAGATGCAGCACAGTTGCATAGAAGTCATAGATAGTAGTGACGTTTTCAACTGATTTGCCGCCGAATTCGTCAGTCGCTCCATAACTAACTCCGCCTTTGATTCCTGCTCCCATCATCCAGCAGGTAAATGCGTTGGGGTTATGGTCTCGGCCTTTTGTCCCTTCTTGGTGTGTAGGCATACGCCCAAACTCGCTAGTCCATAAAATAAGTGTTTCATCGAGCAACCCTCTGGCTTGTATATCACGGATCAGGCCTGCAGTTGGCTTGTCCAGAATGGGGCAATGGCGCTCATAATCAGTCTGAAGCGTCTTGTGCGCATCCCAATTGAGTAGGCCATCCACTCCTGACGCACGAGAACCGCAGTACAGCGTAATAAAACGAACATTACGTTCAAGCAGACGTCGTGCCAGTAAACAGTTCTTGGCATAAGCAGCGATCAGAGGGTTGGAATCGTTGGTCCCATAGAGAGCGTGCGTTGCCGTCGATTCACGGCTTAAGTCAGATGCTTCAGGTGCGGAGAGCTGCATCCGAGCAGCTAATTCATAAGCTGCGATGCGAGCTGAAAGATCTGAATTACCAGGATATCGTTTGGCATGAAGTCGATTGATCTTCCCTAAAAATTGACGTGAGGCACTCTCAACATCTGAGTCAATACCACTTGGTTTTGCTAGGTTACGAATTGGCTCCTGTGCATTGAAAACTATCGCCTGATGTTCGGCAGGAAGAAATCCTGCTCCCCAATTGGCTTGTCCCGAAGGAGGCCTGCCTCGGACATCAGGAATAGCCACGTATGTCGGCAGATTTTCATTCTCAGATCCAAGCGCATAACTGACCCAGGCACCAGCACTCGGGAAGCCTTCAGTCGGAAAACCGGTATTCATCATGACGCATCCAGGACCGTGAGTATTTGTCTTTGATGTCATGGAGTGGACGAACGCTATTTGGTCAGCAAATTTTCCAAGGTTTGGCAGTAGTTCTGTTACTGGTTTTCCACTCTGCCCATGTCGAATAAATTCCCATGGGCTACCCATTAAGGCACCATTCTTACCTTGGAATGTAACGATGTCTGATGCACCAGGCAAGGACTCACCAGAACGTCGCTGAAGTTCAGGTTTGTGGTCCCAAGTATCCATATGAGAGACGCCACCGGGACAAAAAATTTGCAGCACTCTCTTGGCTTTGGCAGGGAAATGAGATGCGGTGGTAGCGTATGAAACCTCATTTAACAGCGTCGACAATGCAATACCTGCTACACCAGTCGAAAAATTAGAGAGCAAATTACGACGATTCATTTGTATTAATTTCCGAGCTTCAAAGATTCACTGGTGGATCAGAAAATTTCCACTTACCTACATTAGATAAACAAATTCATTCGCGTTCAACAGTGCACGGCAAAATGGGAAGAGCCCGTAATCACTAATGAAATGCTCGGCGTGTTTCATCTCCTCACCGGTTGGCTTACGACCAAAAGCAAGTTCGTACGCACGAATTATCACCATTTTGACATCTAGCTGTCTCGTCTCGCGCTCTAAGCGTTCAGCAAAAGAACGGGCCTGTTGCAATACAAAGGAGTTATTGAACAAACTCAGAGCCTGTAGTGGTGACGTTGTGACAACACGCTTCGGTGCTGGTAGCGCAGTGTCAGGACAGTCGTACTGGCCGAGAAGTTCCGGTTTTACTGAACGTGCATGTTGATGATAGACAGCACGACGAAACGTACTTTTATCAAATTCTTGGATTGGGTAGTAAGTAGCAACATTATCAACCGTATAGCGATACAGCTGAAACCCCTTACCCCCCATCGTCCTGTCGAGATTGCCAGAAACTGCTAAAACCGCATCCCGTATAGCTTCTGCTTCTAAGCGCTTCGGTGGGAAACGCCACAAATAGCGTGCATCAGCATCTATTGACGCTTGGGTGGCATTGTAGGTGCTCGACTGACGGTAAGCTTCAGACATCACTATTTCTTTATGCAATGGTTTCCAGCGCCACCGGTATTCTTTTACAAATCGATTACTCAACCACTCGAATAATTCGGGGTGCGTTGGTTTCCCGCCATTGATGCCAAAATCGCTAGGCGTCTCGACAAAGGAGGCACCAAAGTGATACATCCAAATACGATTTACAATGACACGTGCTGTCAGAGCGTTACGATCGTCAGCAATCCATCGTGCCAGTGCGAGGCGACGTGCGCCTTCCTTCGTACTCGTATCCATCTCAAAACGGTAGAGCAAATCAGACAGCGTCGTCAGGCTAGCAGGAGCAATTATTTCTCCCCTAGCCATTGGGTCGCCACGCTTCATAAGGTAGGTAGGATCCTCCGGTTGCTTGAACATTGCTAAGTAGGCAGTCTGAAGTTTGGGCAGTTTGGCTAATTTAGCCTTGGCATCACTCTTCGTTCGCTCAGCAGCGTTCCACACCTTCCTCTCTTCGTTGTTAAGAACGGCGAGAAAGAGTAGTTCCTCACGGTTTTCCTTCTTTGCTGGCAATCGGTCGAAGGAGTCGGCAACCTTGTTCCAATGCTTACCGTCACGAGAGACTTCAATCGTGTATCTCTCTGGGTTGCGATTACTATAAGTTTCGCCAAATGCCTTCAGCCTGTCAGAAGACCAATATATACGAGAGATTGTCTGCACTTCAGGCCACTCAATTTGAATCCATAAAGGTGTCCCCGCCCCGTATTTCCGCCCTGAATTTGACTTGTTCTCTGGGGTTGTTGTTGCAAGTGCTTGAGACATCCAACCCCTGTCAAACTTGCCGTCAATGACATGCATCGGAGAGTAGGTATCCGGATTAGCGTCATCTTTTCTAGTACTACTGGCAGACGCCTTTGCACCGTGTCGCGCCAAAGCAATATTGCGAGCATTCGTTCCTGTAGTCCAAATTTCCAATTCATCAAGAGAAGCGGCAAAAAAAGCACTGGTGGGACGCCCCCTTTTCACTGTCTCAATGTTAAAACGTAAGTAACGAGCTTCGACAGGGGCAAACTTTTCCTCAGTGCCATACCCAGTCACACTTGGCCGGTAACGTGCAAAAATCTCATCGCGTTGAGCGCGAATACGATCTTTGACTGTGCCGTACAACTCTTGTAGATCTGCTTCTGCCTCGGAGATTTTTTGCTGTAAAGGTTTCGCCCGACTCTCGTAAGCTGCTTTTTGAGCTTCAGTTGCCCACACTCTCACACCTGCACTACGTTGGCGTCGGTTGACGTGACGCACCCCAGCGAACACTGACTGCATTCGGTAATAATCCCTCTGTTCGATCGGATCAAACTTATGATCGTGACAACGAGCACAATTGACCGTCAAGCCCAGAAAAGAAGATGCCGTGGCCATAACCATATCATCGAGTTCATTAGCGCGCTGTTGTTTCTTGCCTTCGATGTTGTCGATGCCGACGGTGTCGTACGGCCCAGCAACAAGAAATCCTGTCGCAGCTTCTGATTGCAGATCCCAAGGAGTAAGCTGATCTCCGGCAAGTTGCTCAACAATCATGCGATTGAATGGCTTATCTTCGTTCAGCGAGCGAACCACATAATCACGATATGGCCACGCATCATCACGAAGAAAATTCTGCTCATAACCATCACTTTCACCAAACCGTACGACATCTAACCAATGCCTCCCCCAACGTTCGCCGTAGTGAGGCGAATTGAGTAGTCGATCGATAACTTTCTCATAGGCATCAGAACTTCGATCTGCAAGAAAGGCATCTATTTCTTCTGGCGTCGGCGGCAATCCAATCAGGTCGAATGTGACGCGTCGAAGAAGCGTACGACGATCCGCACGCGGGTTAGGATGCAAACCTTTCTGCATCATCTTGCTAAAGAGAAAAATGTCAATCGGGGAATTTTTCCATGTGCTAGGTAGGTTCCTAGGGGTCGGCAGCTCGATACTTTGCAATGGTTGGAATGACCACCAAGAGCGATCACTACGCCTGCGAGTCACTTCAGTCTCTATGGTTTTTCCCCATGGAGCACCGGCCATGATCCAATCATGAATCACATCTCTATCTTCCTTAGGCAAGGGATTACCAACCGGCATCTCACCACTAGCGATCTTCTGGTTAAGAAGGCTCTTAGCTGGACTACCAGGAACCAATGCCGGACCATGGTCCCCACCTTTGATCGCATTGGTGCGGTTGTTAAGTACCAACCCTGCAGTCTTCAGAGCTTCACTATGGCAACCCAAACAGCTCTTGGCGATTAGAGTAGTCGCTCGCTGCTCTAAGTCCATCGCCGAAAGTGTCGGTAACGCCAGAGTAATGATTGTGGATAGCTTTAACAGGTGGCGCATTTAAGATTACCCAAACCGAAAGCAGCTAGCTCAGACTAATCGATTAAGTGGAAAAGTTCAACAGTGTGGAGAACCAACGGCTGCTGAGCTGTCTTTGGAGCCATTGCACCTTGTCTAAAATCAAAACATAGCAGTACTCGCACCGCCTTATTCTCTGAATAGTTGAAAATATTGGCTCCTCAGGTAGGACTCGAACCTACAACCCTCCGGTTAACAGCCGGATGCTCTACCAATTGAGCTACTGAGGAGTAGAAGGGAAAAACTGTTACCTGTATGCTGCCAGAAAGGTTGTGAAACTGTCAAACAAAGTCCTACTTCTTCGCCGTAGGTCGGCTAGGGCGAATTTCCACCCGGCTTACAAGACTTCGATCTGGTATTTGCAACAGATGAACTACAGTTTCTGCAATGTGTGACGGGTCTATCTTCCACGCACCATCCTTCACATCTCTTCCATTAAAGTTGGTTTGCACACTGCCTGGCATGATCGTTGTGACCCTAATATTGTCGTGGCGTACGTCGAGCATCATAGCTTCAGTTAAACCGTTTAATCCAAACTTTGAGGCATTATAGGCTGCCCCTCCGGCAAAAGCATGCTTTCCCGCTAGGCTGCCTATGTTCACGATGAATCCGTTCCCAGCTCGTCTCATCATTGGGACAGCAAGACGTGAGCAATAAAAAGGACCACACAAGTTGGTTGCAATGACGTCTTGCCATTGCTCGAGTCCAACTTCATCAATTTTTCCAAAACCACGGATGCCGGCATTATTAACTAGAATATCCAATTGCCCAAAAGATCCCTCAAGGGTGGAGAACAATGCTTCAACCTGTTCGTGTCTCCCTACATCGCAAACAACACCAACAACATGACCCAACGACTCTAGCTCACTCACCGTATGATCAACTGTGGTGGAATTGCGCCCACAGAGCACAACGGCAACACCTTCCTTCAGTAAATGTTCAGAGATTGCTCGACCAATGCCACGCGTGCCACCCGTAACCAACGCAACCTTCCCTCGTAGCAATACAGAATTCGTACCCATGATTAATTTAAGACCTCTCTCGTACGGTAAAATAACACCCTCTATGCTAAGAACCATTAAAAATTGTGAACCAGAACGGTATCGCAATCGAAAACCGTACGGAGCAATGTTCTTCGAATAGCAGTTTACGACGACACTTTCCCAGTATGGCAATAGAACCATGATTGTTGTCTTTCTAAAAATCGCCACTGTATACCTGCTCATACAGCCACTACTCAGTGGTATCGATCTACCAGAAGAGCTAGGTCGACAAAGTAGAGCTTACCTTAAATCTCAATCGGATATAGATCATGACAGATTGATCTCTTTTGCCGAAAAATCAACAAATTCAACCAAAGCACTAGCATTGTTTGCAGCAGGCATGGGTGACAAAGCGGCTAAAAAATACAAGGAAGCGGCCACTCACTTTGCTATTGCCATGGAAGGATTAGAGGACCTCGCGCATTACGCTGCTTACCATCAGCTTCACAGCCTAGCCATGGCCGAAGACCACACAGCGGCTATTATGGCTGCCAACCAGTTCTTCCAGCTATTTCCACATAGTCGCTTCACTGGCATGGCAAAGCACATTAATGCCAAAAGCCTCACCCAAAATGGTCAACACAACGAAGCCCGACGCCTTTTGGAATCCTCCCACAAGGCAATGCCCGAACCTTTGCGGCTTTATGAATTGGCCCGTTTAACCCATCTCGATGGCAAACCCCTAGAGGCTGTTCGAGCATATAGGCGAGTTTACTACCATTATCCATTTTCCGACCAAGCCAAAAAATCGGAGAGCCATCTGAATGCCTTGAGAAAAAAACTAGGAGTGAACTACCCAGATGCACCGCCAAAATGGAGACTTGGCCGTGCCGAGGCGTTACTCAAAGCCCGCAAGTTCGCACAAGCCTCTGCAGAATACGTACGTGCGACTAGTGGTTTGAGCGGTAATGAACTCGAACAAGCACTAGTGCACCGTGGCACGGCTGACTACAGACGGAATTACACAAATAAGACCTATCAGTATCTAAAACGCCTGAAAATCAAAGATCCCGACTTAGATGCAGAGCGTGTCTATCTCATAGGTGAATGTGCACGCCGGCTACGAAAAATAAAAGAGTTTCAAGATCGCGCAGAGTACCTATCAGAAACCTACCCCAACTCGAAGTGGTATGAATCAGCTCTGTTCTCTCTCGGCAATTACTACTTACTAAAGAAAGCTACCACGCGTTCCCGAAATTACTACAAACGTACAGCACGAACTTTCCCACAAGGTGCATATGCAGCTAGAGCTCATTGGAAGGTTTGCTGGCGGGCGTACCTCGACCGTGATCCTGAAGCCCGCTTGTTGTTTGAGGAGCACGTTAAGTTATATCCTCATTCCACATCTGCTCCCGGTGCTATTTACTGGATTGGACGACTAGAAGAAAAAGAAAGCTCATCTCGAGCCGCCTTGCTCTACATGGCTCTGACGAAACATTTCCCCCATTACTATTACGGATACCTCGCCCGGCAGCGTTTAGAGAATATTTCCGTTCCAACACTAAACCTTGATAAAGCATCACTGCCAATCGTTTTGACTATATTGCCCGAAGTACGCAAGGTCACCCAAGAGCCATCTGTGGAAACAGAATCTCTTCTTCGTCGAGGAAAAACCCTCTACACGCTGGGCCTTGTAAAGCAAGCTATCGCTGAACTGCGTACTGGTGACTATCACAAACCAGATAGTCCCTGGATCGGCGTAACGTTAGCGGAACAGTATAGCGCTCAGGGGCAACACCACCTGGGACTACGCATGATGAAACTCTATGGATTCGGATACCTGAGGATGCAATTTGAATCAATGCCTCGTGAATTCTGGAAACGTCTATTCCCTATGCCGTACGGAAAACACCTTCGTGCGCGCTCCAAACCTCACAAACTTGATCCCTATTTGATAGCCGCGCTAATCCGTCAGGAGTCAGAATTCAATCCTGGTGCAATTTCTTCGGCAGGAGCACGCGGCTTAATGCAAATCATGCCAGCAACCGGGAAAAGAATAGCAAAACGTCTTGGTATCCGCGGATTCAGGTCCAGACATCTGTATCGACCGGACACTAGCCTAAGGCTCGGCACATTTCACTTCCGTAAGGTACATGATCAGTTCGATCATAGAATTGCATACACGCTTGCAGCTTATAATGCTGGCGAGCATAGGGTTGAAGAATGGATGACATGGGAAAACTTTACGGATTTAGAAGAGTTCGCAGAGACGATCCCCTTTACAGAGACTCGCGGTTATGTACAATCTGTTTTCCGTAATACTCAAATCTATCGTACTCTCTACGGCAGGGCCAAGTAATACTCACGTCATTACTTGGCAAAACACTAGGAGAATGAAAATTCCAAGGCAGAATTGAGGCATCAGCTCTAAAACCAACAGTCGTCTCGGTCGGTTTTATTGAGTTACTCTAACCTGAAGTACGGTTTTCGCACTCAGGAAATTTTTCCCGGTAGGGACATGCATTGCAATCAATGGGTTCCCCATTCGGTCTAACTGTCGATAGACCGCCACAGGAACCATGTAAAGGTCGCTTCGCTATCATTACCCCTGAAGCCATAATCAGCATGGCTAGAGCAATCACAGCAACGGTAATAAAAAAGAGCGTCATACTCCCCAGGCACCAGGCCCATTATCTCGTAAATGGTTCTTCTCATGGGGATCAGCGTGTTTCAAATTTTTCATCAAACATAGGTGTTGTCTTCTCTATCAACACACCGGATTCATCACGTATCAGAAACATCGCCATTAGGTTGTTGCCGACTGCAAAACGAAACCCTTCGACTTCACCTAACACCATAAGAGCGGTGGCATAAGCATCAGCACGAACGCAAAGTGTATCGAGGACACTCACCGAAGCTAGACGATCTCGCACCGGTCGACCGGTGCGTGGATCGATTGTATGTGAATACCGACGGCCATCTTGCTCGTAAAAATTACGGTAATTCCCAGATGTCGCAAGTGCCAAATTTCTTAACGGCAATAGTCGATGTGACTGACGAGTCACAGACTGAGGGCGCTCGACTGCGACACGCCAGGATACACCTTCTTCATTGCTACCCGAAGCCCGAATTTCACCACCCAATTCAACCAGATAGTCATCAATGCCCATGTCATTGAGTGTGTCGGCAACTCGATCAACGGCGTAGCCTTTCGCAATCGCTGATAAATCACATTTCACAGATGAGTTCCGTTTCGACAGTGTGATCTCTTCCTCATCTAAGTCAATCAGTTGCCATCCGAGATGCGATCGTATTGCGTCGATCTCGTTTTCGGTGGGTAGAGATCTTTTCGAACGCCTAGAAATGGCACCTCCAGGTCCAAATCCCCACGCGTCGACGAGTGGTTCAACTGTTATATCGAAAGCCCCTTTTGTCTCCTCACTAATCGAACGAGCATGGCGAAACACTTCAAATGTTTCATTCGATACCAGTAACGGCTCATCGTTTCTAAGTTTATTGAAACGAGATACTTCAGAATCATCTCGATAAGTTGACATCTTTCGGTCAACGTCATCCAATACTCTCTCAACCGATAGGCGTAACTCAAAAGTACGCTGGTCAGAAAGATGAGAGGAAACGATTTTAACTTGAAAACTTGTGCCCATCTTCTGCCCCTGTAGAACAGTTAGACGAGGTGAAGGGGCACAAGCAACCAGAGCCACAATGGTCACGGCCAATAAAATAAACCTCGGCCTAGTGTGCAACAAGCGGTGATACACGGTCAGGTACATCTTGGCTGAAATCTATCCGCGAGCGAACCTCACTAGAGGCTCATCCAAAGTCGTCGAAAAGAATGTTTTCCGGCTCGACACCGAGATTGTCAAGCATATTCATACACGCAGAGATCATCATAGGTGGCCCACACAAGTAGTACTCAACGTCTTCAGGGGCCGGATGATCAGTCAAATAGTTGTCTAATACAACCTGATGGATAAAACCCGTATAGCCTGTCCAGTTGTCTTCAGGAAGAGGATCGGAAAGTGCCAGATGCCACTCAAAGTTGGAGTGTTCAGCTTGGATCGTATCGAAGTCATTGATATAGAAGGCCTCTCGATAGCTGCGTGCACCATACCAAAAAGAGATCTTGCGACCCGTTTCCAAACGCCGAAACTGGTCGAAAATATGTGAGCGCATAGGGGCCATACCCGCACCACCTCCGATGAATACCATTTCCGCATCGGTTTCTCTGGCAAAAAATTCCCCGAAAGGTCCTGAAATCGTAACGTCGTCTCCTGGCTTAAGGTTGAACGTCCAAGACGACATCTTTCCTGGAGGAGTATTTTTAGGTGAACGTGGAGGAGGTGCTGCCACTCGAATATTGAGCATGATTACACCCTTCTCATCAGGGTAGTTTGCCATGGAATAAGCTCTACTGACTTCCGTATCGACTTTTGAAACCAGGCCCCACAAACTGAATTTATTCCAATCTCCGCGATACTCCTCCGCAATATCGAAATCTTCATACGACAAAGTATGTGGCGGACAGGTCAACTGTACATAGCCACCCGCACGAAAGGGCACTTCTTCGCCGGAGGGTAGTTCAAGAATTAACTCTTTGATGAAAGTTGCAACATTGTGGTTCGAACGAACCTTGCATTTCCATTGCCGCACACTAAAAATTTCCGAAGGTAGTTCTATAGCGATATCTTGTTTGACTTTAACTTGGCAGGAAAGGCGGCATCCTTCAGCAGCTTCACGACGTGTAATATGGCTCGTCTCGGTGGGAAGCATAGCGCCACCACCATTTTTGACACTCACTTTGCAGACTCCACAACTTCCCTTGCCGCCACACGCCGAAGGTATAAAAATCTTCCGGTCAGCCAACGCGCTCAGCAATGTACCACCAGTCGAAACCCGTAGTGTCTTGTCCGAATCACCGTTTACCAAAATATCTACTTCTCCACCGGCAACTAACTTATTCCGTGCCACCATCAACAGAGCCACCAGGCTGAGGATCACGAATGTGAACATGAAAACGCCTAATATGATGATGGTCACGATAGGACCCCTTTGATTGAGCGTCGTAACTGCTCCAACAACTCTCCTCGGACGTTTGGTAGCGGTATCGCAAGTTGTTGAAATTTCTGATTTCGATCATCCGTCATAATGAACCTTTATAGCTGAATCCCAGCAAAGGCCATAAATCCGATAGCCATTAATCCAGTCAAGATAAACGTAATACCCAAACCTCTCAGGCCAGATGGAACATTGCTGTAACGCATACGTTCGCGGATTGCTGCCAAGGCCGTAATCGCCAAAAACCAACCTATTCCAGATCCTAATCCAAATACAGTACTTTCGATCAGAGTGTAATCACGCTCAACCATGAACAAAGAGCCCCCCAAAATTGCACAGTTGACAGCAATCAAGGGCAGAAATACACCTAAGGCAGCATAAAGTTTGGGGGCAAAACGATCAGTCGTCATCTCCACAATCTGAACCATGGCAGCTATGGTTCCTATGTAGCATAGAAAACCAAGGAACGAAAGATCTTCTTGAGCCAAGCTCGGATCAATCCACGTCAACGCACCAGGCCTCAAGAAGAAATTGAAGATTATATTGTTGAACGGTATTGTCACAGTCAAAACAAAGATAACTGCATACCCGAGACCAATCGCAGTGCTAACTTTCTTCGAGACAGCCAGGAATGAGCACATGCCGAGGAAAAAGGCAAGTGCCATATTTTCAACAAACACTGCCTTAACCGCCAGACTTAAATAGTGTTCCGTCATCATTCCTGTCCTTTGTCCGCCATAGACTCCTCGTCCGAATCAAACTTATCCCAACTCCTGTTCTTCAATCTGATCGGGACGAATTGTCCGAATCAACCAAATGAAAAGCCCGATAATGAAAAATGCCCCTGCAGAGCTCACCATAATTCCATTAGGGTAATACCACCCTCCTTCATGCACAGCTGGAAATATCACTTGTCCATAGATCTTCCCAGCGCCAAATAATTCCCTTAATAGAGCAGTTGCAATGAGTATCAAGCTGTAACCAAACCCGTTCCCAACGGCATCCAGTAAACTTGACCCAACACCGTTCTGCATCGCATAAGCCTCCGCCCGGCCCATAATAATGCAATTAGTAATAATCAGACCCACAAAAACAGATAGCTGCTTACTTATGTCGTAGACGTACGCCTTCAAAAATTGGTCAGCCACAATAACCAAGGAAGCAATGATGGTTAACTGCACTATGATTCTGATATTCGTCGGAATATAATCGCGGAGGAAACTAATAGAAACATTCGAAGCCATCAGAACAAATATGACTGCGCCACACATCACGAGCGCAGTATCCATTTTGGTCGTTACCGCCAAAGCCGAACAAATTCCCAGAACTTGCAAAGCAATGGGGTTATTTTCGATCAGAGGATCTAGTAATACCTTTTTCGCTTCCGTTGTCATGTCTTTCCTGCTCTCTTTTACTCACCATATTTCATTTGATGGAATCATTATTGACCTGTGTGAAATTTTTTAAATATGGCCCAAACCCGTCCTCACCCAACCAAAAATGCAGCATGTTCGTCACACCACGACTGGTAATAGTCGCGCCAGATAGACCATCAATCCGATGAGGGTCCCCGACCGGTAGTCCAGCCTGTCCCTTGATTACTTCAATAGCCACTTCGCCACTTTCATCAAAGGCCACTCTGTCAGGCCAAAGCGCCTTCCAGTCTGGGTTGTCCACTTCACCGCCCAATCCAGGCGTTTCTTTGTGTTGGTAGTAGGTTAATCCGCGCACCGTTTTGGCATCGGCATCCAGTGCAAGAAATCCGTAGAGTGTTCCCCAAAGCCCATAGCCTTCGATGGGGAGCACAATCATACCGACTTCGCCGCTATCCTCGAGAATGTGGTAGATAATCGCATGACGAGCCATGCGTTTAATTGCCGAGGCATTTGGCGGTGCAGAGCGCCCTGCCTTCGGGTCAACTGCCGCTTTGCGTGCATCATAAAAATCAGGGTCAATCTCTGGTGCTAGTTCGCCATCCTCAACGTGAATTGCGATAGCCTTTACCCGTCCAAACCTGAGTTGCACATCCTCCGAAGATAAGTTCTCACTCGACCTTGCTAGCCCAGCAGCATAAAGAATGTTCTTTTGCTTATCAAGCCTAGCGTTGTTTTTGTGAAGTTCAGAAAGAGAGACCTCCGATGAACAGACTACTATCGCGCAGATTATACAAATAGCCCCAGCAAACAAAAAAATGTATCCGGTACTATGCCGCATAACGAGTCTTCCTTCTCTTTATGTTGGCCCGCACCACAAAGTAGTCAATCAGTGCAGAGAAAAGATTCATAAATAGAATCGCCAGCATCATGCCTTCAGGATAAGCAGGGTTGAGAACTCGGATCAAAATTGCCAACACACCTATCAAAAAACCATACACGTACTTGCCTGAACTGGAATGTGTCGCTGAAACTGGATCGGTGGCCATAAATACGGTTCCAAATGCCCAACCACCGAGAACCACATGCCAACCAAACGATAAATTGAAAAGAAGATTCGTTTCCGATCCTATGGCATTCAAAAATGTCACAGTAAGAAAAGATCCCACCACCACGGAAACCATGATCCGCCACGAACCAATCCCACTGAGAATTAGCACCCCAGCACCAAATAGGCAAGCAGCTGTCGAGGTTTCGCCCATCGAGCCTGGCACGAATCCGAGAAAGGCGTCCCACCAGGTGATGTTGGCAGTCAGAACGTTTGGTCCATTTGTTACCGTTTCTGCAAGCCAAGTCGCACCACTATACCCATCTGCACTGGTCCGTGCAGCAATCCATACTGCATCGCCGGAAATCTGACCCGGATAGGCAAAGAACAGAAAAGCCCGTGACACAAGTGCTGGGTTCAGGATATTCATCCCAGTACCGCCGAACACTTCCTTGCCGATAATAATGCCAAATGCTATCCCCACCGCAACTTGCCACAAGGGAATCGTTGGAGGTAAGACCAATGGGAACAGCATCCCTGTTACCAAAAAACCTTCGTTGATTTCATGTTTTCGTACTAACGCAAACAGAGCCTCGCAATTGCCACCCACTAGAAACGTGACAAGAACCACTGGAAAATAATAGAGAGCACCGTGCACGATGCAAGCAACTACATCGGAAGGTGAAAAAGCATAGCCGAGCATGTGCATCACCTCGGTTTGCCAAGTATCAAGTGGTAATGCGCCACCCATAATCGCCATATGTGCCTGATAACCAGTGTTGTACATCGCCATCAAAACACAGGGGATCAGCGCAAAAACCACAGTCATCATCATGCGTTTGAGGTCGAGTCCGTCTCGGACATGAGAGGCGCCACTAGTTACCTTGCCAGGAGTAAAGAGAAAGGTCTCTCCTGCCTCGAATAAGGGATACAGCCTCTCGAGACGACCACCGGGTCGAAAATGTTTCGACTGTGAATCTAAAATCGACCTCAGAAATTGCATCAGTCTGCTACTAACCTTCCTTCTCTATCGCTGTCAGAACATTGCGTAACAGAGGGCCATATTCAGTTTTGCCCGGACAAACAAATGTACACAAAGCCAAATCCTCTTCATCCAACTCAAGGCAACCCAACTGTTGCGCATACTCTATGTCGCCTACCGCCAAAGCTCTTAGTAGAAATGACGGTTGAATGTCCATCGGCATGATGCGTTCGTACATGCCAATTGGCACCATGGCACGATTTGAGCCATGTGTTGAACTGCCAAAATTAAATTTTTTATTGGGTATCAATCTCGAAATAAACGTGTTAACGATCGAGTAGCTCTCAATACCAGGAGTCAACCAGCCTAGAAACGTTCTCGTACGCTGTTCGGGTATCGCTGAGATCTGATGATGATACCGGCCCAAATAACCAAACACATCGCCGGAGGCAATACGGCCCGAGAATACCGATCCTGAGATAACGCGGTTTTCGGCGTTCGATAGCTCTCCTGTGGTCAGACGATCGACAGAAGCTCCAATCCGAGTCGATAGTAGTCTTGGTCGATTTACCGACGGTCCGGCCAGTGCAACAACTCGCTCTACATCCAGTACTCCGGACTCAAATAGCGCTCCGATAGCCACAGTGTCTTGATAGTCAACATGCCAAACAAGCTTTGTGGCATCGACAGGGTCTAGAAAATGAATATGCACACCAACGGTACCTGAGGGATGAGGTCCACTGAACTCTTCAACCTTGAAGCATCTGCCAGACGGTACAGGAATTTCTCCTCCTGGACTCTTACAGATATAAACCGGTCCATCTGTTAATTTCGCAAGTACCTGCAAGCCCCGCTCAAAGTGCTCTTCTTTGCCGTCCAAGACAACATTCACATCAGGCGATAGAGGATTTGTGTCCGATGCGGTAACAAATATGGACCGTGGCAATTTTTCTGGGTCAGCCACTCGACCAAATGGCCGACCACGCAATGCAGTCCACAACCCTGATTCAAGCAGAAGATCTTTAACTTGTGTGCGCTGCAGTTCACCTGGTGAACGACCTGTGAAGGAGGAAAACGTTATGGCCTCACCTTTTCCTGCAAGTTCGGAGGTGTCGAGCTGAATCACGACTGACTGCAGAGCACGTCTTGCACCTCGATGAACTGCTATTACGCGCCCACTACCCGGTGCTGTGAAGCGTACACCCGGATTTTTCTTGTCGTCAAATAATACCTGCCCGCGACATACATCATCCCCCACAGCAACATGCATGGTGGGTTTTATCCCAACGTAGTCATCTGCAAGAACAGCAACACTGTTAGGCTGAGAGGCCTTTTCGATTGTTTGTTTCGGTGCGCCCGCAATAGGAAGATTTAAACCCTTCCTGATCTTATGAAGTCCCATTGTTTTAGTAACGTTCTATGACTGCTTCTACTCGAACTCCATTGTCAACAGCGTCTCTGGTGACACCATCTGCTCTGAGACCTCGAATCAGACCAGTATTCGTGGGAGTGCAATTACGACAAACGCCACAACGCAACTCATATTTTAGCGTGTTTATCAACAAAGCTGAATCGCATTTCCAATCCAATAGAGAAGTAATTGTCACCCTTGATCACATCCAGCACCTAAGTTCCTGCTAGACGGACCATGAATACTGAGTGCCATCGAACAAAAAATCACAAACACAATCATTTATTTTCTGTGAATTTGCTAATGGCCGACGCAGGCTTTATTCAGTAGGATAACCTGGTGAGGCCCCTATGCAAGACCACTTGGTAACTATTGCACGCTTCTCTTCACTGCATGAAGCTCATCTCGCACGGGGAATGCTTGAAGCCCACGGAATCGTCGTCACTTTGCTTGACGAAAATATTAACCGGGCTCTCGGTAGTGCTGGCAGGTACGTAGGAGGCATCCGACTACAAGTCCCCGAGCACGATACCAATCTTGCAGTAGAGTTACTTGGACTCACGGATACTCGCGCTGAAATTGAACCGGCCAACACAAATCACTCCACCAGAAACAACATCCTGAAAGAATCGCCCAGTGGCGATCGGTCTTGCCCTCTTTGCGGATCTAAACCGGCAGGACTTCTAGCGCGCCTCACGAAAACATTGGATTCTTTGGTGAATAGAGAATCAACCCAACAAAATAACACTTGTTCTTTGTGCGGCAATGCTCGAGAGGAGTAGGTAAACCATGTCCATGACGTTGTTTGCACACAACCTCATCTCCCCTATCCAGCTCTTTCGATTTAGGTCACACTAGGAGAGAACATCTCACAAGTTGTACTACGAATATTAGACCATTGAGGATACGATGAAATGGCTACGTAAAATATTTTCGACACCCCCGGCAAAAATATCCTTGCGCGGCCGCCCTGCAATTCGGCGTGAAAAGTCCTATACAGCCGAAACTGGATACGTTTATCAGTACTTCTATGAAGGTTTCCACGAAACAAACATGGACGGTGAAAATGGCCAGGAATACCTTTTTTCTGTTAGTTCGGATCGAGTGGTACAATTTCCGATCCGAATCTTTCTTAGTCGAAAGGTTACGACTGAATGGCAAACAGCTAGGCAACGAGAACTGAACGCTACCGAGCAATATGCGCTCATTAAGATGGCTTTATTTGCGATGTTCGATCGGCAGCCAACCCTTGTCGGTGGCGTACCTCCAATCTACATCACCCACGAAGAAGCAGACGAGTACGCCGCAACATTGTCGTTCATATAGTCAACACTCATTACGAGCTACCTGACCAGAGGTGTTACCACAATCTTGTAGAACTCGATTGGGCCGTGATCGCCTTGTAACAGAAGTGGGCCAGCACTGGCTTCACGTGCATCCATAGCCATAGCGGTAAGTCCACGAACCTCTCTCTTGTCGATGATGCTTGTCCCATTAAGCACCACAGTAAGATCACGGCCAATGAGAACAATATCAAATGTTTGACGGGCAGTAGATGGTTGGCTGGCATTCAAAGAAGGCTTGATTGTACTGTACAAGGCGCCGTTACCATGGATGCTTGGCGGTTGACCAAAATCATCGAGGATCTGGATCTCATATCTCGAGCGAAGCCCAATACCACTGTTGCTTTTCGATGCAACACGAAACTCGACATGTAGACGAAAGTTGAAAAACTTTTCGTTAGAAACCAGGTTTGGAGCCTTACCCTGGTTACGGAGAACGCCATCAGAAACAATCCACCTACCATATTCATTCTGTCCAGCGTGCCAATGCAGCATATCTTTTCCGTCGAACAATACGATGGGGACACTTGGCTTCCAGCTACCATCGTCTGTGTCTTTGAGGACATCCGGGCGTCTTCCTGACCACCGAATTTCAGTGCCGTTTTGGCGGCTAGTGGTACCTTTTATTCCGTCTTTAAATAAGCGGACCGTGTTGGTCGCCCTAAGCCAAGTTTGACTTTGCTGCAAATAGCGTTCGACGCCGAAAGACAGCACTCCATCTCGAATGTTGGCATCGATCAACGGTTGTGAACGACCTCCGACTGCACCAACACAACGACCTGCAATATCGCCGTTACCCGCTCCCCTGATTTCAAGCCACATTGCCTTCTGGTGAGGAGGTTCTACCTCAATCGCCCATTTTCCATTGAATGCTGAATCATCGGCTCTCGCTCCCATGATGAAAACAAGCAAAAGCATGCATCCCAAAACTCGCATCGTCGACTCATTTCGTAATAAAAACATTGCTGCCTTCCATCTTCAACACAAATACTACAACGTTTCGCTTAAAGGTGTATTTCGAACAACGGTGTGCCACAGCAATACACAAATGAGCACCACATGCAGGAAATTGAACCTAACAATGCCTTTGTACTGGCATAACCTTGTCCAGTTGGAACAACCAACCCCTCTACTGGCTAGCAGATCTGAGTTATCAACAAGTAGGCTCTTGAGTTAATCACGATTCATCACCTCTCAAATCGCAAAGTGACAATCTCCCAAGGTTTAATTTGGAAAGAAGCCTGATGGCCGCGTAGTGTTACATCCGGTCCTGAGAGTGGGTTGCCATTGAAGTCTACCGGCTGGCAAGACGAAGCCGCAAAAGGAAGTTTCACCTCTACGTCGGACTCTTCACCAATTGAATCGTAAAGACGTACTTCGAAACCTTCACCTTTCCCGTAACAGGCCGACATCATTACTGTTTCTGGGCTCACAGTGATAAAACTTTTTTCAGAAGGAAGATCTGCATCACTGCGTGGATAGAGCCTAATTTCGCTCAGAGGGTAAATTTTCTCCTGTGCCCGTCGTGGACTCTCTGTATCCTTCCAATCACCTCCGTGGGGCAAGAGAGTGTAGTCAAAATGGTGTTGTCCCTCGCCAGTGAAATAACGGTTCGTGAACTGTTCTGAAATAGGTCTCTTGACAATTGTCAACATCAAGATATGCTCGAGTGAGCGCTTTTCGGGGTGATACAGAAACCCTCGTTTCCCTTCGGCAGCAAGGAACGTCAGCCCCTTCTCGTTATCGCTGTGATCTACCCAGTGGTGGGCATAAAATACATTCTTACGCAGGAATTCCTCATTGACATCTGACCCATCCGCCCAGGGCTCATTAGAAAGATCACGATGCTCTGTTCCGAAAGGTATTCCCGCGTAGGGAATTGCATCGTAATCAAATAGAACATTCGCTGCAAAATATCCGTTGCCGCCAACGCTGTCGATATCGACACTAAAATCAATGCGGCCTAGTCTGTGATAGACCGAAATCATCATCGACACCTCATGATCACCGATCATGCCCTTCATCTGGGCTCGAGTGCGCAACGAGCCAGCCTCCACGATCTTCCATTCGGCGTCCCTGATCTTTTGCTCTGAGGTCACTGGACCACCGTGCCAAGGCCAGGGATCGTCATTGGTATAAAAAACTGGATTGCCTGCATCCGCATAAACTGTTTGATGGACTTTATCTTCAATGCTCTTGATACCATGCGGCCCAAGTTGGATTTTTATAAAGTCGTCTTCGATTACACTTCTCGAATCTTCCACAGGGCCTGGCGTCTCCACCCCCTCCTGAGGCACTATCTTGAGCGTCGTGTAACCGATCGGCGGCACCTCGACATCCACTAAAATCCATAGTTCTTTGTACGAATTTTTCCCAGTGCCTAAATGCTCACTAGGGTTCAAGTAATTTCGCATCTCAAGAACCTGATGCGGTCGTTCACGTCCCTGGCCATCGACAACTTTAATCTTGCTAACACCAGGCTCTGGGAAGACCGCTTTATACTCAATAACTTCACGACGTGTCCAATTCATAGGGTTAACAACGGCCGCTTTTTGTTCTCCCTCGTCGGCAGTAATTCGGTGACTCAACAGAGTTAATGCCTCATGTCTCAGTTGTTCACATTCGTAAACAACATGACCACCGACACGAATACCATCTGAAAGATCCTCATCGCTCACATATAGCCCATCATGTGGAAATAGAAATAGGCCATCGTACCAAAGTGTTTCTAGTTTAGTTTCGGGGTAATTAACACCAAGCCAGCTCGCCATGGAGGAGAAAATTTCCGCCTCTACGAGACGTTGCGACGATCGATCACGCCAATTGTCCAGACCCTTACTGCCACATTGCCCATACCAGAAAGGCCACCCCACTGGTTCGATCACACCTTTGACACGAGGCAGTGACGAACGTTGTTTTTCCAACTCATGATAAAAATCAATCGGTGTAGCAAAGTCGAGAGGTATTGATTCTCGTTTTGCCCATTCACGAACAAACCCAGGAAGATCAACGTACCCTTCTTTACCTTGGTCCTCTACAAGCCGAGGGATAGACAGGGGTAGAGTGTGATCAAGTCCAACAGGAATCCAAATAACCTTACTCGGGCTATTAGCTGAAAGACTTTCTACTGCCGAATCATACAAAGCAACAACTGCTCGCTCCCAGTCGTCTTTGTAGCCACTAATTTCGTCGTAATAGGCCGCAGCCCCCTTTCCCATACCCCAACCACCTGCCATCCAACCGTATGGGCCATAACTAAGCAATGTTTCACTGCCGTCAAGCCCTTCCCAAATGAACTCCCTTTTGTATCCCTTGCGATCAAGAGGAAAGATCGGACGTGTAAAACGGTAGTACTTATATCCTGCCTTAGTGAGTAATTGAGGCATTTGAGCAAAGCCAGGGTGTATATCGATGAAGGCTGCCACTTCAAGGTTGACTTCTGGAAAAATTTTGCGAAAATACTTGCGCCCAAGAACCATATTGCGAATAATTGCCTCGGCTTCATTGAACGGATTATCGTTATTGACGACAGTACCAGCCGCAACACCCACTCGGCCTTGAGTCACAAACTCCTTCAGTTCATCTATCAACTCGGGGTGTATTTTCTCAACCCGATCCATGCGTTCAAGTTTGACGTCTATAAACCACTTGAAATTGTCTTCCCGATGCAAGATCTCAACTGCATGTTTTTCAATGCGTGCCGCACGCTCATGGTGCCAAGTCTCAGTCGCAAACCAAGAATAGTCGTTATGGCTATAGGGTACGAAGAAAAGCTTCGTGTCTTTCATCGCCTCACGAACTTCCTCATAAGAGGGCATTCGGCGATCGTTGTCCGGGGTTTGTGCTCGTGCGTGAGCAATTGCAGCCCCGAGAAAAGTTAAAGCTTCAAGAAATTGACGGCGATCTACTGCCATGAAACCTCCAGTAAAATAAAGTGTGCTACCTACTGTTTAGACCCGCAGTATCAAAATACGCCAGGGGTCATACTCGAACCAAACGAAGATCTATTTACACCAAACGTCAATTATAGTTCAACCCGATAAAAACAAGCGGGAACCTCACGACAGCCCATTTCTAGTAAGTGCACCTGTAAAGTTCCAACCCTTATCGTTCACTGAGTAGATGAGCTACCTTTCTGTGTCTTGATAGCTTGACCCCCTAAGTAAAAAGTGAACGCAGTTGGTTTCTGTGAGTCATCGAGATCAAAAATAATTTTCCCAGCAGTCCAACGCAACGTGAACTCGGTTTTCGAGTGTGCCAATAGATCGAGTTTACTGACGCCAAGAATTCGCAAAAACAACTGTGACCCTTCACGAGTGATAACGAAGGGATGCTCACTCTCTCCGTAGTAGTCTCCAACATAGCCCTCAAGAACACTTTCACCCATAGTCACCAGCGGCTTAGTATCGTCATTTGTCGGTCCAGGGCGAGTCCATTCATCTAGTTTCCGAACCCAAACGTTGCGATATCGAACTGGGTTTCCATGGTCTTGGAACGCTAGTGGCAACTGATCAGGATGTGACCGATAGGGGTGGTTTTGCAACCAGCTCGTAGGGCCCCAAATTTCCTCATTGTCTTGCACGAGTATGCCATTATGAAGAACTGTCATCAGGCCAGGCTTGCTGACCGTGCCATCGCGCTTGAAACGTGGTCGGCGAAAAAAAATGTCATAACTCTGCCATTCACCAGGACCACGACTAGCATTACTCAAAGGTGGATACTGACCATATATGGCCGCCGCCTGACCATCAGCGTAGGTGCGATTATTATATGAATCAAGCACTTGCACCTCGTAGAGTCCCATAAGGAAGACCCCACTGTTTCCACGTCCTTGACTATCTCCCTCAACCTTGGCAGGGGTAGCCCATTCGACGTGTAACTGGATATCGCCAAAAGAATCGCGAGAATAAATGAATCCTGCACCATCAACTGACTCCATGCAACCATCTTGGATAATCCATCGTGAAGGAGAGTTGTCAACCGCCCTCCACTTCGAAAGATCAACACCATCAAATAACACTATTGCATCTGAGGGTGGAGGGAATGGCAACACTAAATTCGACGAAACTACTGATGGAGTTGCACGCTTCATGTCATGAGCCTTCCACCGTGCTAGGTTTTGAGCAATGGAGATGTCAACGCAAAACAACAGACTTGCAAAAGCAATCTTCAAAGAACAAAGCAATAAGGCTATACAGTTTGAATTGCAATTCAGTAAAAGTTTCATTCGAGACACCCCTGATGTAACCGATGTGAACCGTGAAGCTATTAACTACACTCGCAAGATTGTACCGCCCGTAGTAATTAGAAGGAAAGCTCTGCGAATCACAATTTATGACGTATTATTATCTACCAGATCGAGTTTGGCCGAATAGGTCACACAAAGCCGAACATGGAGGAGACAATGGCCACAGACGTTATTACAGAACTTCACCAACTACGCGAACTCGTGGGACAAGAGATCGGTGTCACGGGCTGGAGAACACTAAGTCAAAAGCGTATAAACGATTTTTCTGAAGCCACTGGAGATTGTCAATGGATTCATTTAGATATGGAACGCGCTTTGACAGAGTCTCCATATGGGACAACCATAGCTCACGGGTTTTTAGGCCTTTCACTGATCACAGGGTTTGTTAAGGACTTAGTAAATATCACTGCCGAGTTTAGTCATGGTATTAACTATGGCCTCAATCACGTTCGTTTCCCTGCGCCCATCCCAGCAGGGTCAAAAATTCGTGCTAGGGTTGGCCTACAATCGCTCGAGGAAATCGAGAGCGGCATCCAGTTTGTCTGGATAGTTACAGTGGAAACTGAAAAGGCTGAAAAACCAAGTGTGGTTGCCGAGTGGGTAACTCGATCCTATCGGTAAAGATCTCAAACTGGGCCAGGAAAACACGTGGGCAAACCCGCACGTACAGTCACCACAACTAAAAAAACTGCCTGGGCTACTGACCATCTTTTGCCGTCAACACATCAGCACCGGCTTGAGCGATCATTCCATCTTGTTGTGCCGTCACTCCACTGACTCCAATAGCACCTAAGACATCATCGCCAGACTTAAGCGGAATACCACCTTCGAATGGCAACGCACCGGGTAAGGCTAAAAGAGCTGTTGCTCCTTTGGCTAAGGCATCACCAAAAACCTTGGTGGGGCGGCGATAAGAAACCGCTGCCTCGGCCTTTTTGATCGCAACTTCGATACTTCCAATTTGCGTCCCGTCCATACGCTCCAAGTAGAGTAAATTTCCTCCGTCATCAAGAATAGCGATCACAACGTTCCACTGATTCTTAACAGCATGGGCTTCCGCAGCTGCAGCTACCTCTTTAGCAACAGAAAGAGTCAAAACTTTTTTCGTTGCCAATTCAGCAGTCGATGCAACTAGCGATATAGCTAGGGATGCAATTACTAAACGACCACACTGTCCTATTGTTTTTTTCATTGGACTGCCCCTTATTTTGAAATAACCCACCGTAATGGTCTCAGCTGAGTCCACACATGTTAACAAAACCCGAAACAGGCGTTGCCGATTTGGCACAACTATAGAAGAAACGTGCCTAATTACAATCCTGAAATACTACAAAACTTCATTAACTCGCTACCATCAACCGCCCAAAAATTTCTCCGAAAGAATCTACCAGTAGCATCTTGACCTTTTCAAAATCAGGAGCTTTACCCGTTAACTGTGCTACGGAAGTCACTGGTTTATCTATACCGCAAGGAACGATATAGTCAAAATGTTTGAGCTCCGGTGAAAGATTAAGAGCAAAGCCGTGTGATGTCACCCAGCGACTTATATGGACACCAATTGCACCCAGTTTTGCACCATCTACCCAGCATCCTGTACATCCATTCAATCTCTCTGCCCTCACACCTAAAGGTTTGACAGATTCTATCATCACTTGTTCCAGAGCTCGCAGGTACTTAACAACATCGCGCTTCCAGTAGCGCAGATCAAGAATGGGGTAACCGACAATCTGGCCCGGCCCATGGTAAGTAACATCTCCACCACGATCGCTGGCATGTACTTCTATCCCACAACGGGCAAGATCCGCTGCGGGAAGTAACACATTGTGACTATGAGCATTGCGACCCAAAGTGATAACTGAAGTATGTTCAACAAGAAGCAATTGGTCGGGGATTGCCCCTTCTTTACGTTGTGCAACAAGATCCTGCTGTAGTTCGAAAGCAGATCTGTAGCAAACTCGGCCTAGGTCTCTGTATTCACATGGAGGTTTGTTGGATTCCCCCTGCAGTATCGAGGAATTTTGTGGCGAAGTAGAAGGAGTAATCATAAAGTCAGCTAGACACTTAAGAGTTAATCGTCATGCCGTACACACCCTGGAAAGCTTCTTGCACGGCTTCAGAGAGTGTCGGATGTGAGTGAATTGTCCGTGCTATTGAGTCTGCAGTCGCTTCTGAACTCATCGCAACTACGGCTTCGGAAATCAGTTCCGTTGCCTGAGGTCCAATTATGTGAACACCAAGTATCTCTTCAGTTTCTTCTTCAGCAATAACTTTTACAAATCCATCATGACGGCCAAGAATCGATGATTTACTATTTCCTCGGAAAGAAAATTTTCCTACCTTGACCGCGTAACCCATCTTGCGTGCAACGGCTTCAGTGAATCCAACGCTACCTATCTGTGGTTCGCAGTAAGTAGCCGCTGGACTATGGTGGCGATTGATCGGTTCAACGTCTTGCCCGGCAATGCGCGTTGCCGCTACAATCCCCTCCATCGAAGCAACATGGGCAAGCTGTGGCGTGTCTGCAACGATGTCCCCAATAGCGTACACACCCTGTTCAGCAGTTTGCATGTAACTATCTGTTTTGATAAAGCCTTTTTCTGTCTGTATGGAAGTGTTTTCCAAGCCAATTTTTTCAGTATTAGGTGTCCGCCCTACAGCTAGAAGCACTTTCTCTGCACTCATTTGTTGTGCGTCATTACCTTCAGCAGTAAAGTTGATCGCAACACCATCGGATGCTTGCTCCACACTATCAATAACTGCGCCTGTGTGAATCTGGATATTTCGTCGAAGGAAAGCTCGTGCAAGTTCTTTAGAAATTTCTTCGTCTTCAAGTGGAACAAGCCGTGGGAGCGCTTCTAGTATTGTTACGTCAGAACCGAAACTACGATAGATTGAGGCAAATTCTACGCCGACAGCACCCGCCCCTACAATCGCCAGAGACTTCGGAATCGTTTCAAGGTTTAGAATTTCAACATTGGTCAGCAAACATCCACTCGGTAGGTTGATTCCTGGAAGTCGTTTTGCTTCGGATCCGGTGGCCAATACGATGTTATCTGCTTTCAGCTCATGTCTTTCGTCTGTACTCTCAACTTCCACTCTTCCGTCACCCATGAGCCTTCCAAAACCAGCAATGCTTTCGATCTTGTTTTTTCGGAAAAGAAGTTGAATGCCTCGAGCATGGCCCTCAATAATTTGTCGCTTGCGTTGTTGCATTAGAGAAAAATCAAGGGTGACCTCTTTAGTGTTGATGCCGATATGCTTCCCGTTGACAACAGTCTCGTAGGAATCCGCAAAATGCAATAGTGCTTTCGTTGGGATACAGCCAACGTGTAGACAAGTTCCACCAAAAGCTGCAGCTCTCTCAACCACAGCAACTTTGCAGCCATACTGGGCTGCACGGATCGCAGCAACATATCCGCCAGGACCACTGCCAATAATGATGACATCGTACGTCATAAACCCAACCAGTCTATCAAAGCCGAAAGATTGTTCCTGAGTACAGGAAGAGATCATTCACATATGTAAAGACAATATCGTTTTGTCCACATTTAACTGCACTAGTCCCACGGGTAGAAAATACCGAGGCAATGAGCAACCATCCAAAACCCTTGGTATTCTTAGGGTTTCCATATCGATTAAATCGCATCTAGCTGCTTCTAGGGTTACTTCATTGGCTCAAAGGTGCCACTTTATAATCACTTCCAGCTAAAGTATGGTCTTTCTTTTTTAAAATATCGAGTAATTTTTATCGAACCTATTCCTTACAATGCCCCTTGAAGTTCACTACACAAGTTCAGCCCAAGCAACGACAGAGTTGGGACACCGGCTGGCCGCCAAAATACGAATTCCAGAAGTCATTTTATTGGTAGGAGATCTCGGCAGTGGCAAAACGACCTTGGCAAAGGGCATCATTCAAGGCCTAGGGGTCGCCAATCCCGAAGACGTTCTGAGTCCTACATTCTCGTTGATTCACGAGTACGAAGGTCCACCGAAGGTGTATCACATTGACCTCTATCGACTCGACCATGTGCCTCAAATCGAAACACTTGGCCTCGAAGATTTATGGGACAAACCAGCCATAGTGCTGATCGAATGGGGAGAAAAGTTCACTCATCTCTTTCCTTCGACGAGAAAGATGATAAAAATATTCGACCGTGGTGAAGATCTACGTGAAATTCAGATAGGATCGCCGAGAGCGGAAACCCCTTAAAACACTCTCTGCATCAACTATTCCACTCTTGTGATAGTATGACCCTACACTGTCAGTGGGAGAACTCTACTTGTCAAAAAGGGCATTTTTTCTTGTTATGGCCGCTTTTCACTGCGTCATGCTACCGCTGGCCGGCGAACCTGCCAAGAATTGGCCACAGTGGCGCGGTGCGCATCAAAATGGCACAAGCACCACAGCCAGAAATCTTCCTGTGAACTGGAGCGAGACAGAGAATGTCCAATGGCGTGTTCGGTTGCCTAGCTGGAGTGCAGCAACACCAATTATTTGGGAAAACACAGTTCTAGTTACATCCGCGGAGGAGGGGTTCGACGCCATCAGAGGACAAACCGGCCGTCAAAATAGATCCGGAAAACGAGACAAACTGCTGCTCCTAGCTATCAACCGTGAAAACGGATCCGTCCTTTGGCAACGTGAAATTGGGTCTGGTAATCGCCGCTATCGTAAACAAAACCTTGCCTCTCCTTCGCCCGCAACCGATGGTGAACACATATGGGTGTTGACGGGATCAGGCTTTCTGACATGCTTTGATTTTTCGGGAAAGAAACTCTGGCAACGGCAGATCCAAAAGGATTATGGGCGCTTTGGACTCAACCATGGGTACGCGTCATCTCCGTTACTACACAACAACCATCTGTACATCCAGGTTCTCCATGGAATGACGACCGATGATCCTTCCTATGTGTTCGCTGTTGACAAAACAACAGGAGAGACTCTTTGGAAAACCAACCGGTGGACAGATGCCAATCACGAATCTCCAGATGATTACTCCACTCCTCTGATTCAGAAAGTCGGCGCAAGAAAGCAATTACTTGTATCCGGCGGCGATTACGTAACTGGCCATGATCTAGGTAACGGTAAAGAACTATGGAGAATGGGTGGATTTAATCCGGGCAAGCAGTCCTTTTACCGTACTATTGCTTCGTCGATTTTCCTTGATGGTACGGTGTACACATCTAGCACTCGTGGGCGGCCTTTTATTGCTTTCAAGCCCGGTCACGGCAAACTGGGATCAGAAAATATCTTGTGGAAAAATAATCTCGGGGCAGATGTTCCATCCCCAACAACCGATGGCCAACTTATTTACATCTTGGGTGACAAAGGTATCATGGTGGCACTCGACGCAAAATCAGGAGAAATCGTTTGGGACCGGATACGAATCGAGCCTGGGATTTACAGTGCATCGCCAACACTCGCTGATGGAAAAATATATGCCGCCAGTGAAGACGGAACGGTATCGGTTTTACAGGCAGGCCGAAAATTCAAGGTATTGGCAGTCAACAAGTTTGACAGCCACACACTGGCCAGCCCGGCAGCAGTCGGCAACCAGCTATTCATACGCACCGCCGAACATTTGTACTGTCTGGCCAGACGATAAACTACATCTTCACACTATCGACTAATAGGATCGAGTTTGATTAACTACTAGGCTGGAGTAAACCTATGACAGAAAACCGCTTAGGGGATATTGTCGACGACTACTGCTCAAAATGCACCCTGCTGACGAACCATGCTGTGGTGGCCCTTGTGGACGATATCCCAGAGAGAGTTCGTTGCCGCACTTGCTATTACGAACATAAGTATCGTCACGGAAAAATGGGAACAAAAAAGCGGTCATCCAATAAAAAATCTGACCTGTTCAATGAAGTCCTTGCCAAGATAACCGGCGGGGAAGTATATACTTGAGTTGACTTAGATAAAAACCTCCAGAAGATGCTGTAAAGCGTGCACGACCGGAGCCCATCACAGACATATCGAACCTAACAAAGCTGAAACCTAGAATCGCAAGTTACTCAGATCCCAGTGATTTTCAGTATTTTTGTCTCTCTTGTAATGTTACTTATCAAATTGTCTCCAGAAATAAGACGGCCGAAATTCGTGTACCGTCCGTCAAACTCAGGTATATCTGCAAGAGCAATAAAAAAACGATACCCCCCAGTGTCTTTTGGATCGGCAAACATTCCCAAACTTCCACGAGTGAAGAATTCTGTATTGACTTCACACCTAACTCTGTCTGGAAATCGGGCTTGGAATAGTGGCCGAGCCGCCCTGAATTCAACAACTAGTGTAGGATGCACTGCAACAAAACGCTGTGACTCAAACGCGCCTTGCCGAACCAGATTGAGAAAGTGTTCAGCTGTAAGACGCGCTTTATCATAATGAACAATAAGTTCAAATACTCCAATCGTTGTGTGAACCATCAATCGACGATTTAACTCGCGAGAAATACGCTGGTAATCATCTGATTCAAATCTCGGCTGCGAAGACTTGCTATCTGGATTTGCAGAGGATCTGCCATCGAAGTTTTTAAGTTTTCGGAAGAGATCCTGTGCTCTTGGAGAGCCTAAAATACTCAGTGCTCGCAGAAAACTTTCCTTCCCGGCATCACTTTGATATTCAGGTGGAAATCCCGTAAAACCAGTGAAGTAGTCATCGTCATTGTCAGCCAATTGGGCCGTCGTCTCCTCAGCTGCATAGGACAGCGGATCGGACTGGAATCGCAGTGATCGAACAAGCTGTAATGAATTTCGGTCGCCTCGTGCACCCAGTGCTCGAACTGCGGCGATGCGAACGTTAATATTCGCGTCTTGCAGACCGGCAGCTATCTCGACTTCTGTGCCCGAAGGTCTCAATAAACCGAGAGTAGTATAGGCCTGAATTCGCGCTTGTGTATTACGGTCTTTGGTAGCAGCAAAAACAGCCCGCAGAACCCCTGGAGTGGACTTGGCTCGAGCTAACGCCTTTAGTGAAACGACACGCACTGCCGCATTACGATCTCGGGAACGTTCGATCAGTTTTTTTGTAAGTCTCTTGTCGAAGTCGATTTCAAGACGATCCAGAGCATCGACGGCAGCTCGACGGACATCTTGGTCGTCAGATCGTAATAATTCAACGATCCACGGTGCTGACTCTTTGGCTTGCATGCGAACCAACGCAGCAAGAGTAATCGGAAGCGGTGCAGTAGTTCTCAGCAACATCTCGAACTGTTTCGGTCGACCCAGCTTTCCCAATGCTTCGACTGCATAAGAAACAACAACTCGTTCCGTATCACTCAGCAAGTCGTATAGCACTTGGAAGGCTTCAGGGTGTGATTTTCGGTTCATCTTGGTCAGAACTGTGGAATCGTCTATTTGGCCGATCGCGAATGCCGCCATAGCACGTACACGAGGACTCGGATCTGTAGTGCCAGCTATCACCAATTCAAGAGCTTGAGGATTACCAATACGACTAAGTGCGAGCATTGCACGACGACGAGTATCGCCAACGGGCGAAACTGCTTTATCTCTCAACCACTCATCAATTTGACGTTTATCTTCTCGTTCCAAAAAGTCACTTTCGATACGATAAACCGGCCTCGTAAGCAACAGCCAAACTGCCGCAGATCCCAGCAGTAACATGCACACTGCAAGTATGCGCAGTTCAAAACGTTTTACGGTTTCTATCAACCCGCAATGGTAACAGAGCAAAGATTGTTGCTGGCTCTACACAATGCCAATATCATCGAAGAAATCACTAATAAGTCTTGGTGTGATTAGTCGTCTTTCTCTGCGTGACGGGATGAATGTGTAGCAATATGGGCGATCATGCGTTCGATCGCGACAGGAAGGTCCCGTGGACGACGAACTTTATAGCGTTTTCCGCCAAGCGCCTTGACTGAGTTTCCTAAAAGTCCCCTAAAGTCAGCTCGATTGGCAGGATACAAATGAAATACCGGCGTTGTATTCTGTCGCAATGCCCCGAGAGCTTTTTTATCAATCCTTTTTCCAAAATTAAGATCCCAACCCACAAAGACGAAAGCATCAGCAGTCTCATCTTTAAGTATCGTTTCCATAAGGAGGTGTTCAAAAAAGATCTGTTCCTTCTTTTTGCCGAGCTCCTTGAAAGTAACCGTGCCCGGAGTAAGGCGCTCGAGGGTTTTTCCAAGCGCTGGAAAATCAATAGTTCCCTCATAAGCTTGCTCAAACAAAACCTGTTGGTCGTCGAGACTGAAAGCAACAACAGAGAATTCTGCTAACTCGGAGTGGCGTGTCATCATACGCAGAACGGAAACAACTGGTGCATACCGCGCCAATGGAACAGTAACACGACGGCCACTGCGAACATCCATATTGACTAGAAGCTTCACACGGAGCATCTTGCCAGTTTGGTCAGGTGGAGTTGGCGTTTCTTTACGAAATAGATAGACAAGTGAAGGAGCGATCTCACCAGGTGCAAGAGTTAGATCAATACTACGATCCTTGCCTGACCTTCTCGTATCAACCCTCCAACGAGTTTCACAAAAGCGCCCAAAATCGTCCTGGAGGTGCCATAGCACATCGTACACACCCTCACCCATCGCAAACGAACCTCTGAACCGCATTGACCCACGGTGATCTTGATCGGGCACAGTAACTCGAAAGCTACGGTTGAAGTGCACTTCCGCGGCGGCCTTAGGCCGTATTGGGTTAATCGAGACCCGCAAAAAAAATCGGTTGACGGGGGCTCGGATTTCACGTGCTGGAATCTCGGCAATAAATCCAGCAAGAAACCGAAATTCAAAACTTAAAAAAGGGCGAGCGCTTCGCACACGACACGTAATCGGGTGTTCAGGGGCTGGCCATTCTTCCTGTTTCAATTGGGAGCTCGGTAAAGCGACATCAGATGACAGGTGATTGTCTTTCGTGCCTGCCTGGATACAGATTGTTACGTTCAACAGAACAACAATGGGTATTAAAAAGAAACGGAATCGAAGGTTAACACTTCGTCTCTTCATGGGACTCCGAACAATGCCTTCGCTGACACATCGAAACTAAGTAACGCTCCTAGTGACTCACCCGATGCCGGACCGCAGTGCGTCCAAGGTAAACATCTAAAGCTTCCCATACTTACCAGAAGAAAACTGGCAATATCAGAATGCCAGTCTAGCAAACCAGAACTCGTAACTATAACCACGAAACTGGTGACAAGAAAACCCAGACGTGAAAGAATCGATCAGCATTTTAATAGCCTCGACCCTTTTGGAAACAATACTCAGCACATCAATGGCTCATGATAGAATGTTGCTTTGTAGGGCTTGGATCTGTGCAACAGAGAGTTGTCTTGGAAGAGTCGGCCTTGGGCCGTTTCGCTAGAGGTCAACGTGAAAGAAAACAGTAGACAGAAGAACACCCCTGAAGTGCCGGTAGTGAACCCCCAGTTCCTGAAACCAACTGAAGAGATTGCACTGACACCTAAGATACAAGAAACCTTTTCGTGCAGTGTCTGTGATTCACCTGGTGCCACCCATCAATCAGAGGGTCTGTGCTGGGTTTGTCAGCGCCTTAAGATCAGCGCATGGAAAGAAGCTGCACAACCGGTGATGTTTAACGAATAGTAAGAACACAGGTTGTTCGTGAATTCTTCACTACTGTGGCCTTTGGGTCCATCCGAAAAGTATTCAAATTATCAAGCCTGACAAAGCTGCTCATATACGTATGCAGCAACGGTGATATCTTCTAACGCTAGGCCTTGAGATTCAAACAAGGTTATTGTGTCTGGCGATTTTCGGCCGGGAATAACTCCTCTCACAATAGTCGACAGTTCCTGGACTCGTTCCCATTCCAACAACCCTTCCTCATAGGCTTGCACGAGATCACCAGCCTCTACTTTAGCCTGCTCCACCGAGTCAGCTGCAATTAAAGTAGCCGCCTCAATTGTAGTGCTATCAACTTCACGACGTTTCGCGCTATTGCTACCAGCCGCATTGACGTGAACACCGGCTTGTAACCAACTTCCCTCGAAAACCGGGGTTGATGAGTTAGTGATTGTGATAACAATATCGCTATTTCGGACCGTTTCCTCAGCCGTAGCCATTGATTCGATATCGACTCCAAGTTGAACCGACATTTTCTCTGCAAAAGCATCTCGTCTCTTCTCTGAACGGCCATAAACCTTGATTTTCTTTAGAGTGCACACACAAGCTAATGCAGCAAGTTGAGTCTCAGCCTGCCAACCAGTCCCAATAACTCCTAACGTTTGCGATCCAGGGTTGGCCATAAACTTGGTTGCTACACCACTGGCAGCCCCGGTACGAATCTGTCCCAGGGCGTCAGCATCAATTGTAGCCACTGGAGATACTGTCTCAGTATCGAACAATATGACAATAAAACGAGCACCTGCCGTCGCACTCGTGGCGTAGATCTTAGCACCGAAATATCCACTCTCATTGTCACCGGCAGCCATATAGTGCAGCAGGTTTCGATTGTGCATCTTGATGCGTCGACGAGGGTGGTTGACTGCCTGATTAACACCTAGGCGACCGAAGCAATTCTCCAGTAGCTCCACTGCCTTGTTAACTGAAAGAATCTCTCGGACTTGCTCTTCGACGATATGGATCATTGGGATTTAAACAGGATTCTGTATTGAGAGAAACCGGATTTGGTCACAGTCGCGCATTGTAGATACTCTCGTGAATCATAGCCACCGAGTACTTTTTTCTTTTAAGACAATCGTGATCTTTTGAATCTCTTCATTGTCACGAACAATCGAAAGCTCAAGCGAGTCACCTCCGTGTTTAAGTGCAAGGACTTGACTTAACACACGACGATGAGTAACCTCACGCCCATCTACGTGAGTAATAAAGTCACCACCCCAAGGAATTAAATAGTTTCCCAACACTACTTCTCTCTGTGCACCTACCAAACCAACCTGAGCAGCTGCAGAACCATGTGCAACCTCTGTCACAAGATACCCAGCTCCACCAGGTAAATTAAGAGCTCGTACAATCCGACCTGACAGAAAAAGAGTTCGAAACCCAGGGTGACTGGCTTGACGAGCCTTGCCACCGGTACGTTCGTATTCCAGCAACGGAATCGCTCGACTAATGGGCATAGCGAAACCGATACCTATGTTACCAGGGCCAATAATAGCTGTATTGACACCGATAACATTGCCAGCACTGTCCAACAATGGTCCACCGCTATTGCCAGGGTTAATAGCAGCGTCAGTTTGAATTAGATCTTCAAGAAAACTTTCCCCGTCACGAATCGAACGCCCCAGAGAACTAATCACACCCGTTGTGAGTGTCCCATCGAGACCAAATGGGTTGCCAATGGCTAGAACTTTCTGGCCAACTTTCAGGTGATCAGATTCACCGAGCTTAAGTGACGGCAGATCACGATTAGCATTGATACGCAACAATGCTAGATCGTTAGCCTCATCAACCGCAAGGACATCTGCTTCGTGACGCGATTTATCACTCAAAGTGACTTCGATCTGTGGGGCACTTCCACGTATCACATGGTGGTTCGTCAAAATACGACCTGATGTGTCAATCAAAAAACCCGAGCCCGAAGCTTCACTAGGCATAACCTCCAAGAACCAACCTCTCTTGAGAACCGTACTGGTAATATTTACGGTCGCTTGGTTCGCTCTTGTATAAATATCGATATTGGACTCTTCTTCCGATGTCAGACCTGTTGCTTGTGCTTGCGTCCAGTAGGGTAACTGGTGTCTATAGGAAAAATTTTCCGTCTGATGCCAGAAGTTGAACAAGGAAGAAGTTGTCCAAAAAACGAATACTCCAACCAAGAACGCGGCAAGACAAACCGATCGAAATACACTGCTCCTAAGAAGTTGCCTCATAGGGTGACCCGTTGAAGAAGTTTTTGGTGAACAGTGCTCACTTGTCTCTTAGTCTCCTGTTTTGTTCCTGCCGTCTCAATAACATAATCGGCATATTTCCTTTTTTCTTCAATAGGAATCTGCACCGCTAGTCTAGCAAGAGCGTCGGCCGTCGAAACACCCTCACGCTCACAGTAACGACGCACTTGCAATTCGGGTGGACACACCGCAACTACGATGCAGTCGTAACGAGAATAACTTCCTGTTTCGATCATAATAGCTGCCTCGCAGACAACAATAGAGTCTGAGTTCTGTGAGGCAATCCGGGCAAAAATGCTTTCCTGTCTCTTCAAGACGTATGGATGAACCAGTGAGTTCAGTTTCTTTAGCTTTGCTTCATCGGCAAAAACGATTTTTCCCAGTCTGCCACGATCTATTTCTCCATCCGCACCGAGAATTCCATTACCAAATTCCTCAATAACTCTGTCAAATGCTTCACCATCACTTTTAATTGCTTCATGCCCCAGACGGTCAGATGAAAAAACCCTACACCCCAATTGCTCCAACACCGCAGCCACAAAGGTCTTGCCACTGGCAAGACCACCAGTCAGTCCAACTTTGAGCATAGAGTAATTGTACCTGTGACAAAAAAATATAGGTGGATCTAAGATGTAGCGGAAGTCAACATTCTGAATCCACGTCGTTATAATGACCTCGTGCTGTCTCTTCTTTGTTGCACTGCAGACAACAAGTCTACCCCTGTCTCCTTTTCGTTTACGATTGTCACCATATTTGTCTTCTTGCTGAGTAGTAATTGCTCTTCAATTCGTCCCGTCGATTACAACGGCATGATTTTTATCAAGGGTGGAGAGTTTCTTATGGGAACCGATACGGGTTACTCCTACGAAGGTCCTTCTCATCGTGTTGTTGTTGATAGCTTTTATCTGGATGCGACAGAAGTAACAAACCAACAATTTTCTGAGTTTGTTGAAGCCACCGGATACATTACAGAATCCGAGAAACAGGGCTCCTCTGGTGTTTTCGACCCGAAGACCGGAGAATGGGATCTCGTAACGGGGGCTAATTGGCGACATCCCGAGGGCCCTAACTCCGATCTGAAAGGGCGAGATCTGCATCCGGTTATTCACATTTCCTGGAACGACGCAGTAGCATTTTCTGCCTGGGCCAGAAAACGTTTGCCAACCGAAGCCGAATGGGAGTATGCCGCTTCTGGAATGGGCAACAAACCACACTACCCTTGGGGAGACGAACTGATGCCAAAGAACCAGCATGCTGCTAACTGGTGGCAAGGTGTCTTTCCCACCTACGATCTTGAAGAGGATGGGTTTTCCACAGTTGCTCCGGTTAAACAGTTTCCGGCCACTGGAGATGGACTCTATGACATGGGTGGCAATGTTTGGGAATGGGTTGCTGACTGGTATGACCCCACCTACTACCGCTCTGCTCCAACCAGGAACCCCATCGGCCCTGAGAAGGGAAATGAAAAGGTTCATCGTGGAGGTAGTTGGATGTGCAGTCGGAACTACTGCCGAGGTTTTCGTGTCGCCGCTAGACAAAAAACCTCTCCAGACACTGGCCTTAACAATCTTGGATTTCGCTGTGCAGCGAACTAAAAACACCGGATACAAGAAGTGAATTTTCGGAACGAAACCGTCAAAAACTGTCAGTCACAAATCTTCTTTCGGGTTAACACAATCTTGCTCAAGCCTTCTACTATAAACACCTAGCGGGTTTCCATTACGATTAAGTTGCGATGAGTGAGGTCACAAAACCGGCTTGTACCTTTCCATGAGTATTGAAATCTCTTTGTGCTCAGCGGGTCGTACATCAGGCAATGGCGGCCGCACCGGGCCGGCGGGCTTCCCCAGTACCTCCATTGCAGTCTTCATAACCGAAACCTCGTAACCTTTGCGTCTCGCTCGCAATCCATACAATGGCAACACATAATTCGACATCAATCGCTCGAGACTAGCGTTATCGAGCATTGAGGCACGCTCGTGAAGCTGCAGAGAAAGCCGTGGCGCTATGCTGGCAATACTGGATGTGTAAACACGAATACCAAGCGCATAATAGGGGCGCACCATATCATCCCCAGCGCCCCCAATCCAATGCAGGCGATCCCCCACTCGCTCCATGATCATCTGGTATCGTCGCACATCTGCCTGACCTTCTTTCCAGGCTGTTAGAGTGGGAATGGCGTCCGCTAATTGGTTCACTTCTCCTGCGCTGAAACCAGCCCAATCGCGATTGTAGATTATTAAAGCGAGTGACGTACTATCACCGATGGCTTGATAATACTTCAACATACCTTCAAACGGAGCACTTGGATAATAGGGTGGGAGACATAAGATGCCATCGGCACCAACATCCGAGCTCTGTTTCGCCAATTCGACGGCAATCTGCACTCCAAAACCAACACCGGCAATCACTGGCACCTTGCCCCCAACTTCCTGGACGACAGTCTCGACTACCTTGCAGTGTTCTTCCATTGAGAGAGAATATATCTCTCCCGTCCCACCACCAACTACAATTGCTGCCAGTGGATATTGCACCATTTCAGCTATATTGCGGCGTAGTCCCTCAACATTTAGAGAGAGATCATCATTGAATGGCGTAACGGGAAAGGCTATTACGCCAGTAAGCCGGGATCGAAGTTCGCTGGGTTCCATCATGGTATTTAGACTCTGAGTCCTCTGCTAAATTTTACGTGAACAAAGCTCAGCACGATATAGTTGGCAAAAACCACCCATGCGACTCCAAGAGTACCTGTCTAACATCACAAAGATCATCCATGGCACTTGGATAGAGTTACCCTGTCATCTCTTTAACACCTCATACGTACGGGAACTCCGGCTTTGTTAAGAACGTTTTTTAGATCATCTATAGTGTGTGTTCCGTAGTGGAAAATCGATGCTGCCAGAGCCGCATCGGCTTCACCGTCGGTCAGCACTCGAACAAAATCTTCAGGATGTCCACCACCTCCACTCGCAATAATTGGTATGCGAGTATTTCGTGAGACGGTACGTGTAAGATCACAGTCGAACCCCTCCTGAACTCCGTCACAGTCCATCGAAGTGAGTAAAATTTCTCCAGCACCAAGATCCTCACCACGCTGTGCCCATTCGAGAACATCTATGCCAGTGTCATTACGACCCCCATAGGTGAAGACATTCCAGACACCTGGTTTACTGCGACGGGCATCAATCGCAAGAACCGTGGCTTGTGCACCAAACTCTTCGGAAATCTCGGTGATCAATCCTGGGCGCTCGATCGCTGCTGTATTGATCGATACTTTGTCGGCACCAACCGTCAGCACTGTACGAGCATCCGTAATCGACCGAATACCACCTCCGACCGTCAAGGGTATAAAAACCTTACGTGCGGTATCTTCAACGACGTGGATCATTGTCTCGCGATGATCACTGGAAGCAGTAATATCAAGAAATACGAGCTCATCAGCTCCATCACGATTGTAGATGTCCGCCAGTTCGACGGGGTCACCAGCATCTCTCAGTGCTACAAAATTGACACCTTTGACAACGCGACCGTCAGTAACGTCCAGGCAAGGAATAATTCGTTTTGCAAGCATGCTTCTGCCAAACTAATTCAACTAGAAACTCGGACTGTACCACTGACTAATTGCAGATACAATTCACTGAATTTACTCGGAAATCGATCGCAAAGCATAACGTAAACACCAGTTAAGATTTCACTACCAAAGACTCGGCCGCTAAAAAATTACGCATAACTTTTTGCCCGAGAACTCCCGATTTTTCGGGGTGAAACTGTACTCCAAACACGTTCTGATACTCGATAGCTGCAACGTAGTCGATGCCGTAATTACAGAGGGCTGCTGTCCTCTTGCCAGCTATCTCGGTCGGGACGTAATAACTGTGCGCAAAGTACACATATGGATGTTCACCAACATCTCCAAGCAGTCTAGGTCGGCCCTCGAGTTCGAGCTCGTTCCAGCCCATGTGAGGCACACGAGCAGTCGAGTCGAATCGTCGTACTACACCGGGGTAGATACTTAACCCATCGAGATCTGGCGCCTCTTCACTTTTTTCAAATAGTGCCTGCATCCCCAGACAAATGCCTAGAAACGGTACTCCCTCTCTGATCAATTCACAAAAGGCAGTCCGCACTTCGAGAGCATCCAAGGAATGAATAAGCTGCCCAAAGTGGCCGACACCCGGCAATATCACTTTGCTCGCTCGACGAAGCCCCTCTTCATCGGTAACTATCTCATAACGGACGCCAATAGAGTCAAGCGTATTTTCGACGGAGCGAAGATTGCCCGCACCGTAGTCAAAAATACCAATCATAATGTCTTCTCCAGTAGTCCCTTAGTGCTTGGAAGCTGATCCTTGAGCCGTTCGTCCACCGAACAGGCATAGCTCATAGCTCTCGCAAAACACTTAAAAATTGCTTCAATTTTGTGATGATTGGATCGACCATACATCACCCGCGCATGAAGATTTGCACCACAGTGAGCAACGAAACCATCAAAAAAATCCTCGAGTAATTCAGTCTGTAAATCTCCAACTAATCGAAACCGGGTCGGTGCATGGTAAACGAGTGCTGGACGACCTCCAAGGTCCACCGCTACAACCGCCAAGCTTTCATCCATTGGTAGAACAAAATAACCAGCTCGATTGATACCTATGCGATCTCCAAGTGCTTGTGAAAAACACTGCCCCAAAACAATGCCAACATCTTCAACTGTATGATGTTGATCAACCTCTAAATCTCCCTCTGCGCGTATATCTAAATCAAAACCACCATGCTTGGCAAAAAGTTCGAGCATGTGATCAAGAAAACGAATTCCTGTGGAGATGTTGTACCGTCCCTGACCTTCGATACCAAGGCATATTTGTACACGTGTCTCTTTGGTCTCACGATTATTGGTAGCTGTTCTCATCGGTCCTCCACTCCCTATCAGAACTTGGAAAGATTACTGTGATGGCAGTACGTCTCTTTTGAATCCTTCAGTACAAATCGCTACTCGCCGTAATCACAAAGCGGACTCTAGCTCATTTACACTCTCGACCACAACCTGTGCCCCTTCGGCTTGAAACAACTGAACAATCTCATCACGCTGATACAAGTTACGGGCAGCTACTCCCACAAATGATACTCCTGCGGCTCGTGCACACCGAGCATCATCAATATTGTCACCAATATAAGTTGCTTCACATCCCGGAGCACCTTCAAGCACTCGCAACAATCCATCTGGTGCAGGTTTTTGGTTTTCGATTAGATCGCTTGTGATAACCGGGTCAAATCTAACATCAGCTGCAAAACGACTCAAAGCGAAACGTGCGGCGCGCGTGGGCCTCCCAGTGTATATAGCCAAGCGGTTAATCGTTTCCAAGCGTTCAAGAACTCCATCAGCCACGAGCCAAGATTCCTGGGAGATGAACCCATCCTCAGCCGTTCCCCAAAATAGTTTGTGGAATTGCAAACATAGCTGCTCATAATCTACTTCTATGCCGAGTTCACGCAACACGTCGAACGCAAGCACACAATCATCGTTGTAGCCACCACGGTTTTTCATAATGACTATCTTTTCCTGCGTTATGCGTCGACCACTGAAATGTGCAATCGTTTCAATCGTCGTCACACGATAGGAGTATGTTGGATCAACCAACACGCCGTCCATATCAAAAATCAACAGCTTCATCTTCCCATCACCTCACCCAACGCCTTGAGCATAGTTTTCACTTGTCGCCTGGTCCCTACGGTGATACGGATAGTACCTGGTATATCTTTGGTGCGATCTCTAACAAGAAAATTGTATTCGCGCAAGAGCTTGCAGATCATCGCAGCCCTTCTGCCAAAACGGACTAATACGAAATTTGCCTGGCTTGGATAGTAAAAGAGTCCAAGTTGATCGAGTCCTTCACACAACGTTTTACGGGCTTCAAAAATCTCATCGACATAATTCCGGATGTATTTCTGGTCTTGGACAGCCTCAAGCGCACATGCAACGGCCAATGAGTTGACACTGTAAGGTGACTGAAATTTTCGTATCATAGCGATATTTTCCTTCTGAGAAAATAGACATCCAATGCGCAAGCCAGCCATACCATAAACTTTCGAAAAAGTTCGACTCACAAATAAGTTTGGATAGTGTGTCAACAAATCAAGCGCAGTAATACCAAAAAATTCAAAGTAGGCCTCGTCGATCAGTACGGCTGCCTGTGGAGCAGCCTGAAGGATCAATTCGATATCATTGAGCCCAATTGCGCTGGCGGTAGGATTATTGGGATTCGCTATGAGTATCAGGCGTGTCTTCGCTCCAATCGCTCGAATCATTTTCTTCAATGGAAAACTTAGTGTCTTTTGTGGATATCGCACCAGGCTAACCTTTGCGTCAACTGATTCTGCCGCCAAGCGAAAAATTGGGAACGTAGGCCACGACATCAATACTTCTTGTCCCGGGTCAACGTAGGTGTGGACCATCAGCTGAATTGCTTCATCTGTACCATCGGTGAAGGTCAACTGATCTTCCTGTACACCGAAGAACGGTGCGATTTTCTCACGTGATGCCAGATACTCTGGGTAGACAGATAAAAATTGTGCTGTTGCCCTATTGCGTAGAACTCGCACGACGCGCGGTGAACAACCTACTGTATTTTCGTTAAAGTCTAGTCGCAACTTGCCACCGCGGCCATCGGTAGGGGGTGTGTACGGCTCCATTCGTTCAATGGCCGAACGCACTCGTGGGTATCTGGGTTTTTTTTCTGTTTCTGCTTTGTTGTTAGTCATCAAGGCGTACCTCGACTGAACGGGCATGTGCCTCGAGACCCTCTGCTCTTGCTAGCGTAACGATAGCTGGAGCAAGCCTTTGCAACCCTTCCCGTTTCAATTGCTGCACAGTAATCACTTTGATGTAATCTAGAACCGAAAGTCCTCCTCGCAGCCTTGCGACGCCTCCCGTTGGTAGAACATGATTCGGGCCAGAAACATAATCTCCCGCCGCTTCTGGACTCCAAGGGCCAAGGAAAATACTTCCTGCGTTATCTATCTTGTTAAGCAAGTTTTCATCGTAGAGCACAAGATGTTCAGGAGCGAATCGATTTGAAATTTCCACTGCTTCATCAAGTGACGCCGTAAGAATAATGGCACTATTGCTCATAATTGCCTTAGATGCAACTTTGCCAGTAGGAAGTGTTTCCAGTTGGCGAGCAACCTCTCGTTGCACTCTTCTTGCCAAACGTTTCGAAGTTGTCAGAAGAACCGCCGCTGCATCCGTATCGTGCTCAGCTTGAGCCAGCATATCGGCAGCAATATATCGTGGATCGCCATCGGCTGCTATCAGAAAAATCTCAGTCGGTCCAGCAACAAAATCTATGCCGGCTGTACCAGCTAAAAGTTTTTTGGCTGCTGCAACATAAATATTTCCGGGGCCCACAATTCGATCAGCACGTGGAACTGTTTCTGTTCCAAATGCAAATGCCGCGACTGCTTGCGCTCCACCCATGTGAAAGAAGTTATTCACTTCCATATAGCCGGCAGTCCCAAGCGTTTCCAAGTTTGGGGTCGGCGAAGCAGCTGATATTAATTTGACCCCAGCGGTTTGTGCGGGAATCACTGTCATCATCAAAGTCGACGGAAGTGGATAGCGACCACCAGGAATATATGCCGCGATTGAGTCAAGTGGTCGCACTTCTTGACCTAGCACTACACCAGCACCAAAACTCTTATTCCAAGACTTCGGCATTTGCCTTTCAGCGAAACGTCGAATTTGTCGTGAGGAGACGTCTAAAGCTGATAAAAATGGTTTCGGCAGGGCTTCTGTTGATTCAAGCAAGCGTGACGGAGGAATTCGAACAGAGTTTCCTTCGAGACCATCGAATTGCCTCGCGTAGCTAATCAAAGCTCGATCCCCCTTCTTTCTCACATCTTCAAGAATTGGGCCCACTACCACCTGAGCACGCTCTAAACGTCTCGCACGGCGTGCAAACAACTGATCTACAGCAGTCGTATCTTTTCTGGAAAAAATCTTTAGCATCACACTTTGCCGATCCACGGCCACTCTCAACTAGTCCACAAACATGGAAGAGTAGAGCGACTAGAACTTTGGAAAAGATGAGATCCGGTATCGCCTCCGAATCACTCTACTTCAATAAACAGCTCCTGGGTCATAGGTTTGTTCGGCACACTGCTTCCATTCACCGTCTTCCAAACGTCGATAAAAGCATGTGCGGAACCCATTATGGCAAACACCAGAACCCAAGAGCTCCGCCCTAATCAGAACTGTATCTTGGTCACAATCAACCCGAATTTCCTTCGTCAGTAGGTAATGACCAGATGTTGAACCCTTGGTCCACAACCGATTACGTGTTCGACTATAAAATGTCACCTTGCCGGTTTCGACAGTCTTATCTAAGGCTTCTTGATTCATGAAGCCGACCATTAACACCTCTCCATCAGAAGCATCTTGAATGACTGCTGGTATCAACCCATGTAATTTACTGAAATCCAGTTCCATGTCGTCGTTTGCAACTTCCTTTCCGCAAAAAAAAACCCCGCTCGGCTCTCGCCGGCGGGTTCCTGTATTCCTCTTGTGTCTCGCTTGTTGATCGCGAACTACCCCACCGGCGAACTTACCCGCTCGGGTAAGCGTGATGTGTACACAGGTAGTGGAGAACAAACTTCATCAAGTAGACAGTATAACGGATTCCCTGACAAGAGGTGTTCTCATCCTCTGAACATAATCGGAGTTTCAGGCTATACTTAGGATGTTTTTCCGTCACACGCTCTATCTTAAGAGGATGCAACCTCTACCTTGATTAGATCCCAGTTGACTCCGTGAAAATCATAGACACACTCAAAGCCGGACACCAAACGGTTTCCTTCGAATTCTTTCCACCCAAGGATGACGCTGGGTTTGACCAACTTTATAAGTCTATAGCTGCTCTCAAGCCTCTCAAGCCGTCACATGTATCTGTCACATATGGGGCTGGTGGTAGTACGCGCCAGAAGACTGTAGAGCTCGTCAAAAAGATTAAACACGAGATCGACATAGAAGCATTAGCTCATCTCACCTGTGTTGGCGCTGACCGTGCGGAGATCGTTTCTGTGCTCGACGAGCTTGAGGCGAGCGGCATAGAAAATGTCTTGGCACTAAGAGGGGACCCCCCTCATGGCGAGGCACAATTCACACAACACAAAGACGGTTTCGGATATGCCTCGGAACTCGCCGCCTTTATCAAGTCACGGTACTCTTTCTGCTTGGCTGGAGCGTGCTATCCAGAAACCCACCCAGAAGCCTCCGACGCAACCACCGACCTCGATAACCTTCTCCGCAAGGTGGACACTGGTATTGATTTCTTGATTACTCAGCTTTTCTTCAACAATGATGATTTCCTACGTTTTCGGGATAGAGCTACCGCACGAGGCATATCAATCCCGATACTCGCCGGCATCATGCCGATCTTAAGTCTGAAACAAGTCAAACGATTCACCAATATGTGTGGAGCAACAATACCAACTGATTTACTTTCAAAGATGGAAGCAGTATCAGACGACGTCGATGCGGTGCGCCAATTGGGCACTTACCACGCCGTCGAACAATGCATAGAATTAGTCGAAAAGGAAGTAGCGGGATTACATTTCTACACACTCAATCGTTCAACGGCCACACGAGCCATCTACCAACAGCTCAAAGGATCATTACTGAAACCGACCAACACTAACTAGGTGCCCGTTGGCTTTATCTCAAAATAATCGAACCACGGATCGGCATATTGACATATCGAACCCGAGTCACCTCACCAGCTGTGAAATAATCTTGAAAGCTATTAACTCCACATATACTCCACTGAGTTCGAGAAAGTACTTGTCGTTATTTAAGAAAGCAATCACATGTACGATCGCTGCTGTCGCGATCTATTTTCTCTACTTCCATGCGATGGACAAACGTGGTCTGATCGGACCCGACGAACCACGGTATGCCTCAGTTGCACGAGAAATGATTGAATCCGATGATTGGATTACTCCACGTCTCGGGGCGAAAGCCTGGTTCGAAAAACCCGTACTCTTGTACTGGCTTGGTGCAGTCTCAGCCAAATTGGGTGTCAACGACGATCGCATGACACGCTTGCCAGTATCGCTCATCAGTATTGCTTTTATGTTCTTTTTCTATCGTTATACCCGACGCCAGTTTGGACCACTGGAAGCACAATATGCTCTTTTAATATTGGGAACCTCGATCGGCTGGATAGCTTTCAGCCAAATTGGCACTTTCGACCTGCCTCTCTCTGCAAGTCTCTCGGCTGCTTTGCTCATACTAATGCCATGGGTACAGAAATCTGACGTTTCGACACGAAAAGCTCTACCCTGGTTTGGTGCGCTCCTTGGTGTTTCGGTACTCGCCAAGGGTTTGGTTGGTCCCGCCGTAGGAGCATTGACTCTACTTTCGGTTTGCCGCGACCGAGGGTTCTCCTCAGTCATACGCGACTTGATACAGCTACGAGTATGGCTCCCTTTCGTTGCCGTCGCAGCCCCTTGGTATCTATTTTGTTACATCGAAAATGGTAACCCTTTCCTAGAAGATTTCTTCTGGCAACATCACTTCCAACGTTTTACTAACGACTCGTTGCAACACGCTCAGCCCTTCTGGTTTTTCATACCAGTTCTTGCATTGGGCTTCCTTCCTTGGACCTCCTTTGTTGTGACACGATCGATAATCTCATTTCAAAATGATGCACGAATTCGCTTCCTCTTTATGTGGTGTTTGTCGACACTCTTGCTCTTTTCGTTCTCAATCAACAAACTGCCTGGCTATATTTTGCCGATGTTTCCGCCGCTGGCGATCCTTGCGGGTCTACAACTCAGCCGACCACGATTAAGACTTGGAGCCTTTGCGATCGCTGGTTTGTCCTTGATGTTGGTGCCCATAGCAGAGGATGTATTACCACGTGCGTTGTCACATGGGCTCTTTGCCGCTTGGCCACCAGACACTATCGCTTGGAGCCGCGTCATCGGGGTGAGCCTTGCTACGATCATGGTTCTCTGGGCGGCCAATTCAGGAAAGCGCACGATGGCGGTGCAGTTACTCGCCGCCATCGCAGTTGTCAATATAAGCTACCTGCAAATCAAAACATTCCCGGTAATCGATGGGGAGGCAGGAGTTCGTCCTCTATGGCTCAGTACTGAGCCTCATCAATCAGAAACATGTATAGGAGAAGTGCGACGTCATGTAGTCTACGGACTTGACTATTACAGTGACCACAAGTTGCCTCGTTGCATCGAAACACCTCGCCCGTACCACATCACAGGGGATCCGGCTCAACTCACACAACCTAACTAAAACACCTTCGAGAATCGAAGAAGCTAAATCGTACCTGTCACAAATCAAGAGTACTGAAAGAGTTGAGACCCCATCAGTAGCTTCCAAGCAACTTGAGCCCATACAAAATCGATAAGAAGTGTTCTCTACCTAGCCAGCTTGCGATCCACCTTCTGTACAGTTAGTAGCTACACTTAAATGGACGGTGGTGGTTATTTTATGAGGTCTGCCACTGCAACCTGAAGATATGGTCGCAAAATTATTATTTGGTCTATATCTGATTACAGTTGCTCTCCATGCAGACTCAAGCCTTGCCAAAACTGACCATGCAATCTGGAATGCTCTATTGGCCGAGTATGTCGACGACAAGTCGCGGGTCGATTATGCGCGCCTAAAGAAGCAGGCCTCAGACCATCTAGAAACTTATGTTCGAGAACTAAGTCTCGCAGGTCAACCTGACCCAAAAACACCTCAAGGGAAGGCCTTCTTGATTAATGCTTACAACGCCTTGGTGATTGAGTGGATTGTGAAGAACTACCCTGTCAAGAGTATCATGGCAACACCCAATCCATTCCGTAAGGCCCGTCATAAAGTCGCAGGTGAGAAGATGTCACTCGATGAAATCGAGTCCCGCCTCCGTGCAACAGGGGACCCTAGAATTCATGCCGCGTTAGTTTGCGCCGCTCGAAGCTGTCCCCCTCTCCGTACCGAGGCCTATACGCCGGATCACATTGATCAGCAGCTTGAGGACAATACTCGCCGGTGGTTGGCTAACTCCGACCTGAATAAAATTGATGCTGCTCATCGACACGCGGAAGTAAGTGCTATCTTCGAATGGTACAAGGACGACTTTATATCTTATCCTGGCGGCTTAAGTGGGTTTTTACGTCATTACTCACCACCGAAAACAATCACTGCAACGGTCGACGACGAGCTCCGCATTATTGTCAAGGATTACGATTGGGGGTTGAACGATCAATCTAATATCGGTGCTGGATATTCTTCCCTACAGCTTGCACTAGATTGGCTCATAAGCTGGTTCCGTTAAAGATCTCACCATTTCGAGAAGCCCAGAACATTTATCTCAGACCCTGTCCAAAAACTCTAATACCATTTATAGAGGCAAAACCTAGGACAGTAATGATACACTTTCATCTCCTATGGTTGAAATTTGCCCCTCCGCTGATTGGCGGCCCATTTTTAAACAATCTCTTGAATTCGCCCAGCACCAGGTTCGAGCGTTGATTGAACGCGACCCTGACTTCTACCCGATGTATACACAAGGGGGTCACTGGAGACACACTGGTGAAGCTTGGACACATTGGTGCGACGGATTTCTCCCTGGAATGATGTGGGTCTTCCACAGACACACTAAAGATTCCGACTGGGCGAGATACGCACAGCACTACACCACACCACTTGAACCTCGTAAAATGGATCGAAATGTCCATGATTTGGGTTTCATTTTTTTATCCACCTACCACCGCTGGTACAAACAAACTGGTGATGAAAAACTCAATGATGTTGTTATTCAAGCTGGGCAAACGTTAGCAAAACGTTTTCAGAAAAAAGGACGTTATCTGGCTTCATTTATTGGCCCTGAATCTATCTTTATTGATGTGATGGCAAATGTTGGAATCATTTTTTACGCTGCTCTTAAAACCGGCGATGATGCTCTACTACGTACTGCCATGGACCACTGTTTAACAACTCGTCGAGTGTTAATTCGTGGCGATGGCAGTAGCTCACACGAAGGAATTTTTGATTTAGAGACTGGCGAGTTCCTGCGACAATCAACCCATCAGGGTTGGCGCGGAGACTCCTGTTGGTCACGAGGGTTGGCTTGGGCCATCTATGGGTTTACATCGTCTTACCGGGCCGTTAAAGATCCTCGTTTTCTTCACACTGCACAATGTTGTGCCGACTTTTTCATTCGTGAAACGCCTGCTGATGGCGTTCCTCCGATGGATTATGATACACCTTCCGAAGAACCGCAATACCGTGAATCTTCTGCAGCAGCAATTACGGCAGCTGGCCTACTCCAATTAGCAAAAGTTGTCCCCGATCCAGCCAAAGGTGCTCTCTACGGCGCAGCCGCGCAAAGAATCCTGCTAACTCTCTGTAGCTCAGATTATCTTGCTAAAGGCATTGATGGATGGGAAGGTATTTTACGACAGGGGATCTATCATCTACGTAAAGGTTTAGGGGTTAGTGAGTCCGTTATGTGGGGTGATTACTTTTTTGTCGAGGCCCTGGAGAGAGCTCTGCGTGATACGGAAGAAGACTAATGCATGCAAACTTATTAGGGATTGCAACTCGTTGCGTTTTATAAGTGCTGTTCGCAGCAGACCTAATCGCCAACCTGTAATACAGCAAGAAAGGCTTCCTGAGGAATATCTACTCGTCCAACGCGCTTCATGCGTCTTTTACCTTCCTTCTGCTTCTCGAGAAGTTTACGCTTGCGACTAACATCACCTCCGTAGCACTTTGCCAAGACGTTCTTACGCAAAGCAGGAATGTTTTCTCGAGCCACAATTTTGCTACCAACCGCAGCCTGCAAAGCCACTTCGAACATCTGTCTCGGAATCAATTTGCGCATCTTCTCAATTAATGCCTTACCGCGACCATGGGCCTGTTCACTATGCACTACCATTGACAAGGCGTCTACTGGGTCACCAGCGACAAGAACATCCAGTTTGACCATGGGTGACTCTCGATACCCCGAAAAATGGTAGTCCACGGAAGCATAACCTCTCGAAACTGTCTTTAGGCGATCATAGAAATCAAGTACGATTTCACTTAACGGAACATCATAGGTCAGCATCACTCTATTGTTCGCCACATATTCAAAGCCCTGTTGGCTGCCTCGCTTGTCTTCAAACAGTTTGAGGATTCCACCCACATACTCGTCTGGTGTGATAACTGTGACCACAAATATTGGCTCCTCGACTGCCGATATATTTTGTGTCAGTGGCCAATCGCTAGGATTATCCACCTCAACCACCTCATCGTCTGTCAAACTCACTCTGTAACGGACACTAGGCGCTGTCGTAATCAAATCAATATTAAATTCTCTCTCCAGACGTTCTTGTACAATTTCAAGATGCAATAAGCCGAGGAACCCACAACGAAAACCAAACCCCAGTGCAGTTGAACTCTCCGATTCGAACTGAAAAGAGCAGTCATTGAGCTGTAATTTTTCGAGCGCTTCACGCAATAACTGATGTTGATGCGACTCGACCGGGTACAGTCCGGCAAAAACCATCGGTTTGCTTTCTTCGAAGCCTTCCAGAGGCTCAGCGGGGAGATTACTTTCATCGCAAATTGTGTCACCAATTTTGGTTTCGGTGACATCTTTAATATTTGCAATCACCCAGCCAACTTCTCCACTGGTAAGTTCATCACATTCGACTGGCTTTGGAGTTCGAAAGCCTAATTCCTCGACGGTGTATGTTTGTTTAGTTGATGCTAGTCGGATCTTCATACCTTTACGCAAAGTTCCATCGATCACCCGTGCCAAGACGATCACGCCTCGATAAGGATCGAACCAAGAGTCAAACAGCAATGCACGTAGAGGCTTATCAGGCGACCCTTTCGGGGCTGGAATCTGTTGTACGATCGCTTCCAGGATCTCGTCAGCACCTTGGCCCGACTTCGCACTGACCAATAATCCATTTTGAGCGTCTAACCCAAGCGTCATCTCTATTTCTTCACGTACTCGCTCGGGTTCAGCCGCCGGCAGATCAATCTTATTGATTACTGGAATTATTTCGAGATTGTGTTGCAGTGCAAGATGGGTATTTGCCAGAGTCTGAGCTTCAACTCCTTGAGAAGCATCGACCACTAATAATGCCCCTTCACAAGCCGCCAGACTACGTGAAACCTCGTAGGAAAAATCTACATGTCCTGGTGTGTCTATCAAGTTGAGTTGATAACTCTGGCCATCACGAGCACGGTAGTTAATACGAACCGCTTGTGCCTTAATCGTAATGCCGCGTTCTCGCTCGAGATCCATCGTGTCAAGCACCTGCTGGGTCATTTCCCTGCTGCTAAGTGCTTCGGTTATCTCCAGCAGACGATCCGCTAGCGTCGATTTCCCGTGGTCAATGTGGGCAATGATTGAAAAGTTGCGGACCAGGAGAGGATCCATTGGAAAATTATTCGAGCTCTACTACTATCTTCAAGCTAGCAGTGCGTTTAAAAAGTGTCAATTTTGAACTGCATACAGCATGTCAGCTCAACGATCCAGAAGAAAGTGTCTAGACGTTAAATAAAGTAAATCTTCTTCAAGAGTAAGTCATTCTCAATAGTCATCGACGTCAACATAACCTCAACCCAGGACACAGTAATCGATGGTGTAATTTGCAAAGAATACACACCACAGAGGACTTCCGCCTTGCGATGATAAGAGAAGCATCGCACGGCTAATTTAAATGGTATTTCCTGGTAAATTATTTCTCCAAAATCTAATTAAAAATCGTAGTCTCATATACCAACTAGTTAGACGTGACTTCGAGCAACGTTATGTAGGCTCAGTTGCCGGCTGGCTGTGGGGCATAGTACATCCGCTAGTTTTGCTCGGCGTCTACACCTTTGTTTTCGCATACGCTTTTGGTATGAGATTGCCTCGAGGTGAGGTAACCGACAGTTATCCACTCTTTCTTTTCGCTGGGATGCTGCCATGGTTGCTGTTTTCAGAAACCCTTCAACGTTCATCATCTGCACTTATCGACCAAGCAAACCTCATAAAAAAGACTGTATTCCCAGCTGAAATTATCCCATTAAGTATTTTTCTTTCCACCTGGATCAGTCATTTATTAGGTTTGATCTTACTAGTTGTCATCGTTGGAATCCAAGACCATGAAATTAATGCCTCGCTGCTGTTACTGCCAGGATATTTTTTATTGCTTGGGATGCTTAGCCTTGGATTGGCGTGGATTACTGCAGCTCTCAATGTGTACCTTCGTGACACCGCTCAAGTCCTCTCCGTTGTTCTCACAGCATGGTTTTGGCTGACTCCGATTTTCTTATTTGAGGCCCAGTTTCCAGAGTCGGTGTCAGGTGTTCTACTCTTGAATCCATTGACCTACGTCGTTCGAGGTTATCGCGAATGTATCCTCGGTGGTGAACTACCTTCGGGTGAGGACTTCCTAGTCTTAACCAGCTTTGCCCTGATGACCTTCATTGCAGGCGGTCTCTTTTTCCGTCACGCAAAACGCGGTTTTGCTGATGTACTTTAGGAGACAGCTCGTGAGTCAAGACAACATAAACGGTTGAACTTCCGTGCAACACGGAAGATGATAGGAGAGAATTGACCTTGGGCTTGGCGTCAAGCTACAGGTTGCAGTGAGTGACAATTCACAGCTAATCAAGTCGAAAAATAATGTCCCTGATATTTAACAACGTATCTAAAAGCTACCCCGTATACGAAAACTCTGTGTCTCGAATTAAAGAATTAGCTTTTTTCGGCCGGCGCAATTTTCACAAAGATTTTTGGGCCTTGCGTGATTGTTCGTTTGAAGTCACTCGAGGCAGTACGTTCTGCTTGGTTGGTGAAAACGGTTCCGGTAAGAGCACCGCGCTGCAACTGGCAGCTGGAATTTTTTCACCCACACGTGGTCAAATCGACGTTAAAGGACGAGTCTCATCACTGCTCGAACTTGGCGCTGGTTTCAACCCGGAGTTCAGTGGTCGTGAAAATGTCTTCCTCAACGGTGCAATCTTAGGGCTTTCGACTCAAGAAATCCGTCATAGTTTCAGAAAAATTACCGATTTTGCTGAGATTGGCGAATTTATTAATCAGCCAGTTAGAACATACTCTTCGGGGATGCTCGTGAGATTGGCTTTCGCTGTAGCTATTCACGTCGAACCAGAAATCCTACTGGTTGACGAAGCTTTAGCGGTTGGCGACTACTACTTTCGTCAGCGCTGCATGCGCAAAATCCACGAACTGCGACGACGAAACGTGACCGTAGTGTTTGTCTCCCATAGTATGGCTGACGTGAAAGCTATAGGAACCCAGGCATTGTGGCTTGAACGTGGACACATTATGGAAATCGGAGACCCTGCTCCGGTTATTAGCAAGTATCTCGCCCACCTGTCCAAAAAGGATGCTACTTATGTTGACCTACACAAAACAGAAGCGGGTATGGATCGAGGACTGGGGCCATCAATTGCACCTGAAATTGTCGAAACCATCCCAAATATCGATTTTCGACACGGTAATCGCCGCGCCGAAATTCTTGGCATCAATGTCATCAACCCATATGGACAAACCATAAACTCACTCGAGCCTCATATTCGACTGCGAGTTCGTATCAGCGTCCGTGCCCGAAAACCTTTAACTTCACCCAATATAGGTTTCATCCTCAGAAACCATTTGGGCGTTGATTTCGCTGGGGTTAATACCGCAAGTGAGGGCATTGAGGTGCCGGCGATGTCACCCGGCGATATTCACACCGTCGATTTTTCTTTTGTCGTACCTGAATTACAGTCTGACCATTTTTCCTTCACCCCAGCCGTCGCCAACGGACCGCTGGATGGTTATGAAACCTGTGACTGGATCGATAATGCTCTCACCTTGCCCATGGAACATGGTGACAATCCAATATACGGTTATATTAGGCTGCCAACGAAAATTGAAATCAACACTCGTCTAATCGATTCCAATGAAGGTGTGTCTGCTGTTTCGTCATGCAAAGAATAAAAGCATTTTTTCGCATTGCCGGCGAATTAATTCTGCTACTAACTCTGGCACCTTTACTCACACTTTTGACCGTGGCTGCAATTGCCATCAACGATCTGTTGGGTCTCTTGCTGGTATGGCGACAGGATGCTTCTAAGTCATCACTTGATGAGGGAATAATCTCTGGCCCCGTGAGTGTGGTCATCCCTACATGGAATGGTTATGACCACCTGGTGCGTAACTTGCCATCAGTCTTAGAAGCCCTCAGTGAAGATTCGAACCACGAAATCATCGTTGTAGATAACGCTTCGACTGACGGAACACACGAGATGCTGAATCGACTGTTTCCTGAAGTGCACGTCCTGAGGCTAGAAAGTAATCTAGGATTTGGAGGTGGTTCAAACGCTGGCTTTCGTGCGGCACAACACAATATTGTTGTCCTTCTGAACAATGATATGTCTGTTAAGAAGGATTTTCTTGCACCATTACTCGACGGTTTCCGTGATCCACGTGTCTTCGCTGTCTCTTCACAGATCTTTTTCTCCGATCCGTCTAAACGTCGAGAAGAAACGGGGCTCACACAAGGACGGTGGTGTAATGGACGTCTTTCAGTCGGCCACGTTGCTGATGATGAAATCTGTGACTTGTTTCCCACCTTCTATGCAGGAGGAGGTTCTTCTGCCTATGACCGCCAGAAGTTTCTTACGCTTGGTGGATTTGACCCTCTTTGGGAGCCCTTCTACCTCGAAGACACCGACATAAGTTACAACGCTTGGAAGCATGGCTGGATGGTCCTTTATCAGCCTCGTAGCATCGTCTACCATGACCATCGAGGAACAATCGGTAGGGATTTTTCGTCAGAACTTATTCGCCGCACTCTTGAAAAGAACCATCTACTTTTCGCCTGGAAAAACCTTCACGACTGGCAGTTACTTAGTGAACACTTTGGTTGGCTTTATGCTGGGTTGTGGATCAGACTCCTCGGTGGTAGTGAAACAGCCCGTCCAAATTTCAGCATCTTGTGGTGCGCTTTCTGTCAGCTTATGCCGGCTCTCACCTCACGTAACCACTGTCGCCAACTTGCAGTTGTAGACGACATTGAGGCTTTTCGTCGACCGTTGGCAGGCTATTTCCGAGATCGCTTTCAAAACCCTAACCCCAACCGCGACAAACTGAACGTTCTATTTGTCTCCCCCTACCCGATCGAGCCACCTCTTCATGGTGGAGCTCTTTTCATGAATCAGACGGTCCGTCACCTTGCTCTGCTGGCAAGGGTCCACCTGCTCGCCATGTTGGACGAAGAAAGCAACCTTGCCGGGCACCGTAAACTTGATGAGCTCTGCACCAGTACAGAGTTTGTGATCCGCTCGAAGGGTCACCCCAAAGGTCTCGGTGGACTTGTACCGCATGCCATCCGTGAGTTCGCAAACGACGACTTCGATTGGCGATTACACCGTGCTATCTACATCCACGAAATTGATATCCTCCAGCTTGAGTACACACAGTTAGCTAGTTACGGCAAGTTTTTTGAGTGTATTGCCACATTTTTATTCGAGCATGACATTTACTTTCAATCTGTTTCGAGTGGCCTTCGCACTACTTCAAATCCAGTCCGAAAATTACTTAGTGGTTACGAATATCTACGTGCACTTCGTTTTGAATTAAAGGCTTTACAGCACTTCGATGGTGTACAAACTTGCACCATGGAAAATCGACGCTATTTAGAATCCTTCATCCCACAAAACTCTTCGAAAGTAATGCCACTCATTCAGGATGACCTACGAGCTTCCATCGATCTGGCACGCTACAAATTCGTAGAGGAGGGACGTCAAGCAGACACGTTGCTTTTTGTTGGCAGCTTCCAGCACACTCCGAACCTCCACGCTATATCTTATTTCATTGAACAGATCCTGCCCATAATTCGCACCCGACGCCACTCGGTTCGACTACTAGTAGCGGGGGCTCAAGCTCCTCCCGATTTAGTCAATACAATTGACGTGCCAGGCGTTCAATTTCTTGGACGTGTTGATGATATCCGAGAGCTCTATGCGACCTGCAGTATCTTTGTATGTCCCATCTTGAACGGATCAGGAATTCGCGTCAAACTACTCGAAGCATTTGCCGTGGGCATTCCAGCAGTTTCAACTGCCCTAGGCGCTGAAGGTTTATCCACGCAGAGTGGAGAGATCATCGAATTGGCCGAGACACCTGACAAATTTGCAGATGCCACGATCTCATTACTCGAAAATCCCATCCGGGCGCGCTCAATGGCTCGCCGTGCCCGCCGTGAGGTAGAAGAAAGGTGGTCTGCCGAACAACGGACGAACAAACTAGAACACCACTATCGTGAAGTATTACGCAAAAAAATTGGCAGCAATTCTGCCAATTGTTAGTCGCCGCAACATAGAAATCTCAGCGCGCTGTACTTAACTTTTTCTCAATACGAAGTTTAATTAGAGCCGTCGTCGCCCACCTACTCTTGTCCTTCGATTCGACAGAGATGTCAAAGTAGCCTGGTTGAGTTTTTGGAGTAGTTTTCAGTTGAATTAAAGCATTATGCTCGTCGCGCTTACCCACTTCAAATGAAACACCCTTGGGTAAACCTTTAACTTCAATTTTGGTCTGCTGGGGAAGGTTCACGGTACGAACACTGAGATTGGCAGTTTTTCCAGGGAAGACAGAGACTACAGAAGTCATTGTGGATAAAGAAATCTTGGGCGGCTCTACCACAGTCAGTGTGATTTTGGGCAAAGGTCGTCGAGTAAAGTTCCATAAGTCGACAAGTGGTCCCATCTGCGAACATGTATTGGCCTCAACAATACGACGCTCCGGCATTAACTCTTCTTGAGCTTCCACGCCAAAAACGCGAATCGGATAAGCCCCTGCAGTGACACTCTTGGGAACCTTAATTGTAAGGGAAACTTCGGGTATGATCATATCTGCACCATCGGCACTGGGTTCAAAGGTTTGATCTTTTCGAAACCTGCCACGAGGTGCCTTCACACCCTCAGGAAGTCCTTCGAGCCAAACTACCACCTCACCATCAAACCCTGTCTCGCGCGGCATATGAATCTTGATTTCAGCTTGACCACCTCTCTCCACTGTAAAGTTTTCCGGTGTGGTAAAAAGCTGGAAAGTGGGAAGACGGCGATCAGCCCTGAGGCGGTAGCGATATGATGGACCACCACGACCAGTGCGATCCTTGATAACCAGCATCAACAAACCATCTTGCGTCGGAGTGTAGAATAGGCTGCTATCGGGGTTACCAACGAGATTACCATAAGCTCCTACTGTGTCATCATTTTCTGCGATCTTAAATCCTGCATCGTCATACAAGGCAAGTACTGGATCCAAATGAGGCACCCCTAATTGCGTCGACAAGGTCCAAAAATGGAGTGGTCTCCCAGTGATCGCACGAATCGGGTATTGATCACGTTCGCCATCGTTCAACAAACCACCATTTATCGAGTAGGCGAGTTCGCTAGACGGAGTGGTTGACGCTTCAAACTCAGAATAGTCAACAGTATCACTGATCTCAAAATATGTCGCCTCGACGGTGCCACGAGATCCCGAAGCCCACAATCGCCACATACCAGTTCGCACTTTTTCTGGAATAGTGAAGGAGGCAACGAGTTTTTCGCTCCCATGTCTTTTGATCGAACCTGCAATACGAGCAATACTGGTGGATTTTGGTGGGTCTGTCCGCATGTGAATGGGCATTGTGTAGGGGTACGTCATTCTCATATATTCGGCTGAACGGACTTCGCTGAGATAAACTTGTTCGATCGTTTCCAGCGAGTTGCCATTTAGTTGAATTTCAACACTGGCACCCACACTAGCCCCCAAGGGAGCCACATAATCGATCGTCGGCAATCGAGATAAGCGCATCATGTAAGCGGAATTTAAACTAAAATCTTGCCCGCGAGGGCCACGATAACGATCGACCAAAATACGATAAGATCCCGTTTCTGCAAAGATGTGTTCCAGAAATGGCGTTTCAAGATAGTCGTTTCGATCATCGTTAGCAGCAACTCGACGACCTTTGGAATCAAAGATTTCCATTTTTCCCGCCAACAGTGAACCGTGTTCGATCGAGCGTAAATCCATCACCCACCGTTCACCCTTGTTAACTTTGATCGAGTAGATATCTATGTCACTGGCTGGCTCCAGTCTGCCTTGAATTTCAACATCTCCGGTAATGAATTGTGCCTGATGCGCTGCATCGTTAGGTTCCGTGTCGATGACATCGCGAAACTGACCTACATTGAAGAGAATCGTAGTCGAATATCCGTCGATCGACCATAGACGCACGAAATGAGAGCCCAACGCTGCCTCTGAATCAATGGTGATCTCGCCCCTGAGGTGTCCGGCACTTTGGTCAGTCGTCTTGACCCACTTCAAATCCTCGCAGTCAAACTCTACCCTGCTGGCGTTGGAAAGATACCTGCCACGTAATTCAACTGTGACTGTACTGCCACGTTGCCCTCCCAAAGGAAATATACGATCTAGCTCTGGCCTGCCCTGGTAAGCAAATAAAGAGCCCGTCAAGACAAAGAGTAACAGTGCCAATACTGTGGTACGCAAAAAGCTCACGGTTTCAGTCCCACAGCTCATTGACAGGTTCACCCTCAGCACTAATTTTTACTGGGCGGTCACCAGCCATATAAACTTTTTTTCGATCTATACCTAAAGCTGCGTAGATTGTTGCCCCTAAATCTTCTACCAGAACCGGTCGGTCGATGGGGTCGGAAGCAATTTTGTCAGTGGCCCCAATCAGTGCCCCACCCCGAACCCCAGCCCCTGCTAGTGCAACCGAGCTAACACGAGGCCAATGGTCGCGGCCACCCAAAAAATTTACTTTTGGTGTACGACCAAAATCACTAACAACAAGCACTAGAGTCGTATCGAGCAAGCCACGATCCTCAAGATCCAAGATCAGTGTCGCAAAAGCTTTATCAAATTGAGGGAGGATTATCTTATTCGTTGGTTCGTGTTCCGTGTGAGTGTCATAGCCCCACTGGAAGACGGTCGCCAACCTAACACCCGACTCAATCAAACGTCTCGCCAGTAATGCCCCTTGTCCAATTACAGAGCGTCCATAACGGTCACGCAGCTTATCAGGCTCAGCTGTGAGATTGAACGCCTTCTTGGCAGCCGGCGAAGAAATCAGATCAAATGCTTTCTGGGAAAATTCATCCATGCTCGCAACCAGAGGCGATTCCTCTATATTCTTGAAATGACTGTCAAGTGAGGCCAATAGTCTTGAACGAGCTCCGGTCTCTTCAAAAGTAATCCCTGTAGGCAAGGTCAAGTCGCGCACAGAAAATTTCTTTCCGTTTGGATCGCCAGTTAGAAAGGGATCAAAAGTCGGCCCTAAGAAACCGGCCTCCACACACTGATCGGCATCCGGAATTACCACGTACGGAGGAAGACCGTTCAACGAGCCCTTTTCTTTAGCGACCACAGAGCCAAAGCTTGGCTGCAATAACTCGTTCCGTGGACGAGTTCCACTAAAGATATGCTGACGAGCACGTTCATGGATAGCCTCAGCTGCAGAAACGGATCGAATGACAGCAAATTTGTCCGCAATCTTCGCTGACTCGGGCAATAATTCTGTAAATTGTGTCCCAGGAACAGCTGTAGAGATTGTCTTGAAGTTGCTACGGATACCTGAAGGAGCATCTGGTTTTGGGTCAAAAGTATCCAGTTGGCTGGATCCACCACCCTGGAACAGAATAATACAAGAACTCGCACGGCTGGTTGACAAAGCCTGGAGAACCGGCAAACTCAGGCCTCCGAAGCCCAACCCGCCAATCTTAAGAAATTCTCGGCGACTATGTCGCCAAAAACGTGACTCCGTTTGTCTCATCACTCTTTCTTCAAGCTTATACTAGTTGCTGGACGGTGGTGACTCCTCCGTCAGTTCAATAATTCAGAAGAAACTCCTTGGAATTCAGTACGGCCCATAGAATATTTTCCAGCGCACGACGGCGTCCTCGGCCAGCTCTGAGTTCGGAAGCAACAAATTCTTTCAGGGCAATACGTTCTTTCTTGTTGGGTGATCGCGCATAAGCCCTCTGGTAGACCTCTTCAATAATCTCTAAATCACTGGAGCCAGTCGTGAGCTCTGCCCCTATGATGTTGTTTGCAGATTTTAACTTATCGCGAATAGTTTTACCATTGAGCATATGTAGTGCCTGTGCAAGGGTAGGTGACTTTTCTCGTTCCTTGATTACGTCACGCCGAGGTGTCCCAAAAACCCGCAAGAAATATTCAGCCTGGTCAGGAACATACACATCCTTAGCACGAGTACCCATGGGATAAAGTTGCAGTGTGTCAGTACCCATCCCAGCCGAAAAAACGTGAGGCACTCCCGTCACATCTGAAACTGCGTCTAGCAACACCTCAGATGTCAATCTCCTGGGAGAGTAGCTCGCAAAAAGTGCTCTTTCAAGAGGAGTCGAGCCGGTGCGTTTTGAAGCTGATTGATAAACGCGCGAATTAAGAATTGCTCGATGCAAGGGACGAAGACGAAACCCGTTTTGAATAAAGTGATCTGCCAGTCGGTCTAATAATTTGGGGTTGCTTGGCATATTAGTTGAACGGAAATCGTCAAAGGGTTCGACAATGCCCATCTGAAAATACTCATTCCAAATTCGGTTGACTGTAGCTCTTGCGAAATAAGGATTTTCCGGAGCAGTTATCCATTTCGCCAAAACTTCTCGGCGATCAACACCTTCTGGAATCTTTGGAGTTGTACCAGCTAGAAACTTTGGCGCCACCGGCTGCTTTGTCACGGGGTGTTCAATTTCACCTTCATCATCTAGATACCAAGTACGACGATAACTCCCGTAGCCATGCTTGACTCTTAAACGACTGAAAAAAGCGGCAAATCCGTAAAAATCATCCTGGGTGAAGTTTTCAAGAGGATGATTGTGACACTCCGCACATTCCACCCGCACTCCCAAAAATAAACGTGTCACAGATGGTGTTGCTTTCGCTGTGCTGAATTTCTTCAACATGAAATCGGTTGCGGGGTGCCAGAAATTCGTCTCAGGAGCGACTAATGTGTCCCCAGTGCTTGTCAGAAAAACCCTCACGAGATCGTCGTAACCAGTATCCCCAGCAAGCCATTCACGAATCCAATCTTTGAAAACACCCATCGAGCGCCCTTGAGAGTTCAGCTGATTATTGCGATACCAGTCTTCAAACTTCACCAACCAGTGATCAACATACGCTTCACTTGATAGAATCTCGTCAATCAGTTTTTCTCTTTTTTGAGTGGAAGTGTCATCTAAAAAACGTGAGATCTGTTGGTGTGTTGGTAAAACTCCCCCGGCGTCAAGATAAACACGACGAACAAACTCTTGGTCGCTAGTGCGCCGTGCGGGTATGACGTTCATCTTGCGTAGCTTACGAAAAACAATCTCATCAATGAAATTTTGAGTTTTAGCAACTGGATAACCCAAACTCGCACGTTCCTCGATAACGCCAATTTGTGCCGTAGCTACTTTGCCCATGGCTCGTGCCATGACATTCGTCAGCCCAGGATTCACAGCTGAGATTGTGTCCTCACCCGAAACCCTTACTACAGCATCATCAGCCGAGACAAAATGGACCTGGTCGGTCATATCCCTGGTCGTACCATCGGAGAGACGTCCCACTGCAACCAATTTTTGAGATGCACCACTTCCGACCAAAATTTGCTGATTCGGATAAAGCTCTAAGCGGATCAATTGTGCGCCACTGCGATCTAGTTGTGCACCTTGTTTAAGCCATCGGTGCAAAGTCTCATACTCTTCTGAATCGGCAGTCATTAGGTGTCCACCACCGTGAGCAATAGCAAAAGTCGGTTTCTTCAATAGAAGACTTTCAGCCGGATTTTTAAGATCTACGCGTCTGCCATTGTGTTCGTGGACGATCATTCTATGATCTGTTTCCGTATCGTAACCAAATAACGATAACTTGAACCCATTTTTCCCTGCTGGTGAACCGTGACACCCCGATCCATTGCAACCTTTGATCGTCAATATGGAAACAACATCACGTGCAAAGTTGACCGCTACTTCGCTTGAACCAGCACTCACCTCGACAAGAAAATTTCTTTTTATATCTGCAAACTCTACCTGAATCCAAGCCTGGCCAACTGCTTTCGCAACGATTCTACCTCGTGCAATATCAATATCCACGATCTCGGGTTGGGATGAACGGATTGCAACCCTGGTCGTAACATCTATCGTGTTCTCTTGTTCATCAAGAGCCGATATAATGAACCTTTGAGAAGTACCAGGGCCTGGCAGCACTAGAGCCGAGGGCTCCAGACGAATTTCTGTCCAACTACCAAATGCCTTAGCAAATGGCAACACCCCAATCAAAACTGCAATGAATAGAGGCCAGGCTATTCTTTTTTGAAGCCTGATGGCCCTACATTGTTCAATCAACATCATTTGCTTTTGGAATTTCTGCAAATAGTTGGCTTTTGATATTAACCTACGGCAAATTCTCTGACCTAAAGTCATCAAGCGACAATGTTAGACCCGCTCGCCGGATCCTCGAGTGGCGTTTCCTGCAAATTGCCTCGGTAAAGAATACGTCCGCAGGATTCACAGGTAAGAATCTCTTCACCTAGCCGTAATTTCTGAGTCAGATGCGGACGCAATACCACATTACAAGCCATGCATCGTTCATCGGATACCGATGCCACCGCCACACCCTGTCGTGTCTTCGAAACTCTGGTGTACAACGCCAATACCTGGGGTGATATACCCGTTATCAGCTGCTCACGATCGTTTCTGACAGCTGCCAACTCGTGCTCATCTTTCGAGACTCGAGCGGTGGTCCTCTCAACCTCTTTAGCGACAACTTGCTTCTCCGCCTGTAAGGCCTTTTTCGCTATCTCAACATTCGTTTCTAGCTTCTCTGCCTCAACCATTTTGTCAAGAATACTGTCCTCAGTTTTTCGAATCTCATTCTTGGAAAACTCAATCTCCTTCTGAAACGCTCGGAACTGCGTATTGGTCTTCGCTTCACCCATCTGCACACGCAACTGCGACATCTTTTGCTCGTAGGTACTGATCTTGCCGTCCATCAGACGGCGATCTTTACGATTTTCTTCGAGGATGGCCTGATCTTTAGATAGTGCAATCTCGTGAGACTCGAGCTTGTTCTCGATCTCAGCTATGTACCTGGGCAATCGAGCTATTTCTTCCGTTAACTCGCGGATGCGACAGTCTACAAGCTGTAATTCACGGACAATCGGGATATCTGGGTTCATTCAGTTCCTATAACACGGCCGACAATGCGACATCTGCAACTAGTAATCATCGGGGTAGATTTTATCATAGTGGTTATTTTGCTCTTCCGCCCAGTCCTTACGGTCTCGTAACCGTCCAACCACTGCCTCTTGAGCAGCATCTAATTCTTGCACTCTAAGAAAACGACATGTCCCATACAGCACCGTTAGCCCTAACGGAACCGAAAGAGCCAAATCAACCAATCGCGCCATTGAAGATCCTCCGATGGCGTATTGCACTGCGGTCGAAGACAGCCAACAATTAGCACCCATAAGACCTGAAGCAGTGACAATCTTTAATACGCTCCAGGTTAGTCGCCTTCCGTGAATTCCCCCCAGTTTCACTTTCATCATCCAGAACAATATCAAGAAATTGAAGATTGCGACTAAAGACGTAGAAAATGCCAGACCTCCATGTCCCCACCCTAATACACGAACAAATGCCCAGTTCAGACTGTAATTAAGAAAGATAGCAGTAATTCCAGCTATCATCGGAATTCGAACGTCACCCAGAGCGTAATAAGCAGGAGTGAGGACTTTAATAGCCGCATAACCGGCCAAGCCAAGGCAATAGAACGAAAGAGCCTCCGCAGTCTGCTCCGTATCGATTGCACTGAACTCACCACGTTGAAACACTACACCAACCAACGATTCACTCAAAATTGTCAATCCTACAGCTGAGGGAATCGTCAGTAGGAATACCAGCCCAAGAGATCGCGACAGCGTATCGCGAAACTCATTAATCCTTCCATGGCCGGCACTCTGCGAGATCGCAGGTAAAGTCGCCGACGCAATTGCAACCCCGAACAACCCTAGTGGTAATTGCATAAATCGAAAGGCATAGCCAAGCCAGGACACTGGGCCATCCATCACATTGCCAACTGAATCAGTAATCTGTGAAGCAAAAATACTGTTCACGACAACATTGATCTGCACAGCCGCTGCACCTATGACGGCTGGACCCATTAATAGCAGCATATGTCTCAAACCTGGATCAGAAAGCTCAAAATCAGGCCGAAAGCGTAAGCCTATTTTGCGCAAGCTAGGCCACTGACAACCATACTGCACTACTCCACCTAAAAGTGTTCCTATCGCCATGCCAACGATTGGTTTTATGCCTAGTAGTGGCCCGGCAGCAAATCCTAGAGTCAACCCTGCTGCTAATGACGTTATATTGAAGAACGCTGAGGCTAGTGCCGGAACTCCGAAAACACCTTTCGCGTTAAGAACACCCATCGCCTTTGCCGCCAGAGCTATGAAAACCAAAAACGGAATCATGATTCGGGCAAGCTTGATCGTTAAGTCCCTCTTGCCAGGAACCTCGGAGAAACCAGGAAACATTAGATCGACAAGCTGAGGGGCAAACACGATTCCTAAACAACAGACAAAAGCTAAGAGTGGCACAAGGACTGTCGCTAGCCGATTTGAAAGACGGTAGGCGTCCTCTTCACTTTTTGTTGCCAAATAACGTGAGAATGTTGTCACAAAGGCTGATGACAGGGCTCCCTCTGCTAACAAATCACGGGCTAAGTTTGGAATCCGGAATGCCGCTAGAAACGCATCGAACACCATCCCCGCTCCGAAGTACTTAGCGAAAACTACCTCACGAATCAATCCGGTCACACGACTAAACAATACTGATGCGCTTACGACACCGGCTGATCGCACTATGTGCGCATGTCGCGAGACCTGAGGGGTCTCGGACGGTTTGGCTTCGTGTGGCCCAGGAGACAATGGCTCGTTGGTAGCCATTGATGGTTAGCTTATCATGGGATTTAAACTTTCACGGTAATATGATCTGAATTGCAGACAAATGTGAAATGAAAAACGATCCAAGAATTGCGTTGGTTTTCTTGTCGAGCGTTGGAGATAATGCTAGATCAGCGATGCCAGTAATTGTACAACCAACCAAAGAACAATCCAAAGAGAACTACTCCAGCCGGAAAGGATACGAGAGCCCACAAGAACCGCCACTTAAGCTTCATCGCTCCTGAATGAAAAATTAAAAAAGATTGCATCATTAAAATGAGCACGAAGGTACTATATCCACCGAAACCACTCTCCAAGCACCACGGACAGTGAGGACCTTGAGAGAGGTGGATATTACACCACTTCGCCGCTCCACTCCACCACGACCGGCACCCACAATCGTAAATCCAATTACATGCATTGATGAACCAAGTCGCGGTAATTCCGATGGTGCTCGCAAAAACGATAATTCGCATTATCAACATTAAACTCTAGTACCTTAATCTACGACCCCTTGCCGTATTCAATCAGGGGAAAATTCTCTCGCAACTTTGCCAATAATCCGTCTTTTGTCAATACTTCACATTCTGATTGCTCCATCTCAACCCATGCGAGCATCTCCCTGAATGATGGGCCAGGGCAATACCCCGCAGCAATCAGATCATCACCGTTAACAAGTCGTATCGGTCGCAACTTCGGTCCTGGAATTTCTGATAACTTTCCACGTATAAAATTGTAGTTCTGAAGTTTACCGTGACTCGCCATACAATCCAATCTATGCAACTCCAGATGCTCATCGAAATGCTCCATTTGTAAAAATTTTAAAAGTCGACTTTTACGCATCGCAGTCACATCGGAAAAACGCATATGGTTAGCCACGAGCAAAAGGATGCGCCTAGTCTGTTTATTTGAGAAATGCAGTCTCATCAGGACAGACTCAGCAATCTTTACACCCACCTCAACGTGATTATTGAAACGAATCCGGTTGCCAAATGAAATTGTGTCGGGTTTGCCAACATCGTGCAATAGAGCACCCCACGCGAGTGTAACCGTCGGCGTGCGTAGATTCTCTAACAACAAAAGTGTATGTTGCCAGACATCTCTCTTCGGGTGATACTCTGCAGGCTGAGACACTCCTCTCATTTTGCTTACCTCAGGCAGAATTGCACTTAGTAACCTGACCTCATCCAACAACTCAAAAGCTGCTCGTGGTTTACGTTCAGTCAACATGGCACTCAATTCATCTCGAACCCGCTGGGCTGAAATTTCCGTAATCCTTGTTGCGCACCGCTCAATCGCTCGTCGAGTCTCGGTCTCGATGTAAAAATCTAGACGTGCTGCCAAACGCACCGCTCTAAGCATGCGTAATTTGTCATCGATAAATCGCTTTTGGGGGTCTCCAATCGACCGAATCACCCCACTCTGTAGGTCAGCACGGCCACCAACATAATCGAAATAACGATGTTCAATTGGATCAAAGAAAATTGCATTGATCGTGAAATCTCTACGAGTAGCATCTTGTTGCGGAATATTGGTGAAGTCTACACCTGAAGGTCGGCGTCCATCATGATACTCCCGATCTCTGCGAAATGTAGCTACTTCAACCCTCGCCTCACCCTCATGCACCAAAGTTACACCAAACTCCTCACCTATCATTTGTGACCCTGGAAAATAGTTCTGAATTTGATCTGAACGAGCTTCTGTCGCAATATCGTAGTCTTTTGGCTCATGACCCAAAAGGAGATCACGAACGCAGCCACCTACCAAGTAGGCCTTATGCCTATGGCTCTTTAAAACACGGATGACAGATAGAGCCAGTGCACGATGTGTCATGGTCAAGCTTCGCTCGCATCAGATCGCGATTCTTCCACTAATCGATACATCTCACTCTTTGACATACCAAACTCGCGAGCAACTTGTTTAATCGCATCCATACGGTCAACTCCACTGGCAAGTAACGTGGCAACACGGTTAGTGGCATCGTTAGAATCAGGAGGCGTCTTCTTGCCTCCACCGATCAATAGAGTGATTTCTCCTTTGATAACTGTTCGCTGCTCAAGAATAGAAATGATAGATGTCGCTGTACCACGAAGAAACTCCTCGTGTAACTTGGTTAACTCTCTGGCAACTACCACTGGCCGTGCCCCTAAGAGTTCTGCAATATCTGCAAGAGTGTCACAGATACGACGAGGTGTCTCGTAATAAATAGTTGTCGATCTCTCATATTTGAGGATTTCAATTGCCTTGCGACGCAATGATTTCTTCGATGGAAGGAATCCTTCGAAACGGAACCGATCTGTTGGCAAACCAGAAGCTGCAAGTGCCGTTTCCACTGCCGTCGGACCGGGGATTGGAATGATCGGAACTCCCTGATCTATCGCTGCACGAACTACGCGATAACCCGGATCCGAGATGCCCGGCATTCCGGCATCGCAAATAACAGCAATTTTCTCTCCCCTGCGTGCCATCCTTGTCAAGTCTTGAGCACGCTTGTTTTCATTATGTTCGTGGTAGCTCAACAGTGGCTTGTCAATCTTGAAGTGTCGCAACAACTTGCCACTGTGACGAGTGTCTTCACATGCAATTCTATCTACTTGTTTCAGAATCGTAACCGCACGCGGGCTGAGATCATCCAAATTCCCAATCGGCGTAGCCACAAGATAAATGGTTCCTGTCATAGCAACAGCAAAGAATGTTGAGAGGCATCACCTCATAAGTGATTGTACGTGGTCAATGCAGCACACCGAAACAAATGATACAGACTCCGCATTTTCGGACCTGATCTAGAACCATAATCTTATGCCTCAGCGGGCCTATCCTGTTTCGTGACCAATCTAAGCGTGGCTTAAACAGAGGTAGTAGTTGCAATGTCTTGCCAGTATGAATGCAAGAATGTTGAGAGTTTCATTCATCGGGTGATTCAGTGTGCCAAACTTGAATCCCATGCCATGCTAGCCGCAACTTGAAAACATCTGCACACTCGGAATCAGAGGGCTAGCCAATCGCCATGATCTCTTGTTCCTTAACCGAGCCAGCCTTGTCCAAATCAGCGACAATTTCGCTCGTCTTTTTCTGTACCGATTCCTGGCCACGTCGACTGTCATCCTCCGAAATTTTCTTGTCTTTTTCGAGCTGTTTGAGAGCATCGTTAGCATCACGGCGAACCGTGCGTGCTGCGACTCGATGTTGCTCAACAACTTGGTGTAGAAGCTTCACTAAGTCTTTGCGTCTCTCTTCAGTCAATGCGGGAATGATGATCCGAATAACCTTGCCATCATTGGAGGGGTTCAAGCCCAGGCCAGATGAAAGTATCGCCTTTTCAATTTCATCGATCTGCGAAACATCCCATGGCTGTACTAGGATGAGTGACGACTCAGGTGCTGACATGTTTGCAAGTTGATTGAGAGGTGTAGGTGTCCCGTAGTAATTTACGCGCACCCCATCCAAAATTGTTGGTGATGCTTTGCCAGTACGGATGGTAGCCATCTCACGATGCAAATCCTCCAACGTTTTTTTCATGCGGACTACTACTTGAGATTCTATGTCCGCGACCGTTTCACCTTGGATATGGGACATGGTCGTTCTCCTGTCGAGTTGATCAAAACCAGAAAAGTTAAAAGGTAACCACCTTCAAAGTGGAACTGTTTCTACTCGGCCGCGTGAATCAGAGTGCCAATATTTTCTCCCGCAGCAACTTTCTTGATGTTGCCTCTAACATTAAGATCAAATACAACCAGCGGAAGATCATTCTCCCGACACATCGCGACTGCCGACTGGTCCATCACCGCCAATCCAGCCGTGAGAACTTCAGCATAAGAAATCTTCTCATATCTTTGTGCATCTGGAAAACAAACTGGGTCTTTATTGTAAACCCCATCAACTTTTGTAGCCTTAGCAACAAGTTCAGCCTCAATTTCAATAGCACGTAAAGCTGCTGCTGTATCAGTAGAAAAGTATGGACTACCAGTGCCCGCAGCAAAAATCACCACATGGCCAGATTCAAGCAGTTTTATCGCAGTGGTCGGAGAGCACAACTCAGTGATAGGAGGAACATTGATAGCGCTCAGTATATTTGCTGACACGCCACAGGCAGAAATATGGTCACGAAGGACAACTGCATTGATGATAGTTGCTAGCATTCCCATGTAATCAACGGAAACACGAGTTAATCCATCATCTGAAGCCGAAACTCCCCGGAAGAAGTTCCCTCCACCTACCACTAGCGCTACTTGAACGTCACTTTTTGCTAGCTCAGCAATTTCGGACGTGATTTCAGACACCCGCCCACTGTCAACACCGAACCCCGCTTGGCCTGCAAGAGCCTCACCACTGAGCTTAAAGAGAATGCGACTGTGTCCCATAAATGCCGGGTTACACTCCGGTCCACACAAATATTAATTCAAGAACCGGCTTCGCCCACCTTGAACCGGGCTATACGGCTTACAGTAATGTTTTCACCCATCTTGGCTATTTGTGCCGTGATCATCTCACCTACTGTTGTTGAGTTGTCCTTAACGAAAGGCTGCTCAAGTAGACACACTTCCTCATAAAATTTTCCCATTCGCCCATCAACAATCTTGTCTACTATCTTTTCAGGCTTCCCTTCGGCTAGAGCGCGTTCGCGCTGAACCATCTTTTCCCTCTGTACAGCCTCTTCCGTCACCTCATCCTTACTAATAAAACGTGGGTCTGCAGCAGCAACATGCATAGCTACGTCATGCACTAGACTCTGAAAATCGTCTGTGCGAGCCACAAAGTCAGTTTCGCAATTAATTTCGACTAGTACACCAAGCTTGCTGCCAGCATGAATATACGATCCAATACTACCTTCGTTTGCAGTACGCGAAGCCTTCTTTTGAGCTACGTCGATTCCACGTTTGCGTAGAACCAGTTCCGCTTCATCAATATCACCACCAGACTCAGAAAGAGCCCTCTTGCACTCCATGATTCCAGCGCCACTACGCTCCCGTAGTTCCTTCACCATTTGTGCGGTAATTTCCGCCATTGTCTACCTACCTAACTTTAATAATCAATAGGGTTGTGGGCTTCACGTAAACCACTAATCCCCATCAAAGATCTTCCTGTCAAACCTACAAATCGTTCCCCGGCTCAAGTCCAGTAGTTCCAGACTGGACCTTGATTGACTCACCCTCCGTTGTCGACACATCGGCACTCTCCTCAGAAACAGTGTCGGGGTGTAGTTTTTGTGGCACCTCGTCAGCAGCAGTCGCAGTTTCTGTGATGGTATCAACATCCGGAACAACTTCAGAATCGCTTTCGCCATTGTTTTGCACTTCAACGTCAGCAAGCTCTTCCGTTGCATCAGCAGCTTCTTCCGTTGCATCAGTAGCTTCTTCCGTTGCATCAGCACCTACAGCAACGTCATCTGCACCCTCTGCAGTCGCTTGGTCAACAGCCATATTGGTACCAGCAAGAACAGCATCGGCAATCTTGGCGGAGAACAGACGAATAGCTCGAAGAGCATCATCGTTGCCAGGAATAACATAGTCAACTGGGGTCGGGTCGCTATTGGTATCCACCACTGCAACAATTGAAATGTCCAACTTCTTCGCTTCCCGAATAGCAATATCTTCCTTGCCAGAATCGATCACAAACAAGATGTCTGGGATGCCAGGCATTTCCTTTATGCCGCGCAGGTTCTGGTGGAGGTGTTTGCGTTCTCGTTCCAGTCTCGAAACCTCTTTCTTCGAGCGACCTTCATAGCCCTCTTGATCTGCAAGTACTTCCAAGTCCTTAAGTCGTTGGATTGATTTTTGTACCGTCGACCAATTTGTTAGTAGTCCTCCCAACCAACGACTATTGATGTAGTACTGGCCACAACGAACCGCCTCTGTAGCCACAGCCTCTTGCGCTTGACGCTTAGTACCAACAAAAAGAACCGTTTTGCCTTCGGACGCCGAATCAGTCACAAACTGTGCCGCTTCTTTAAACGCCTTGAATGTCTTTTGTAGGTCAATGATGTGAATGCCATTGCGTTCGCCGAAAATATATTCTTTCATTTTCGGATTCCAGCGCCTGATCTGGTGCCCGAAATGAACGCCTGATTCGAGCAATTCTTTCATTGTGATCTCAGCCAAGTATCCTCCTTTGTCGCGAATCCGGCCAAGCGAAAGTTGGATCCGCAAGCTTTAAAAAAACCTGCCGCACGAGTCATCGAAGGCAGACAGACTAAACCTTCCTTAGCGTTTGGAGTACTGAAAACGTTTCCGTGCCCCAGGTCTCCCGTACTTTTTACGCTCATGTTTGCGTGGGTCCCTCCTCAGGAAGCCCTCTTTCTTCAATATTTGCCTTAGTTCAAGATCAAAGTCCTGCAAAGCTCGTGCAAGTCCCATGCGAATTGCATCGGCTTGACCGTTTAGTCCACCACCATTGGTCAAAACCACCAGATCAAATTTCTCAGTGGCATCCGTCACCTGTAGTGGCTGTGTAATGCGTAGACGATGCGCTGACGTTGGAAAATAATCTTCTGGAGTGCGACCATTAATAGTGATTTTCCCTTCGCCCGGGCGGAGAAACACCCTTGCTACGGCACACTTTCGCCGTCCTGTTCCCACATACTGAACTTGCCCACTCGGACTTTTATGTTCGGCCATTGTCGTTATCTTTCCTTGTCATTAACTCTAAACCGGCTGCAGCTTGAAAGGTTAGGAGATTTCAACTGCCTCCGGTTGCTGTGCTTCGTGTGGGTGCACCGCACCCGCGTAAACTTTCAGTCTGGTGGTTAGCTGCTTCCCCAGTTTATTTTTGGGCAACATGCCCGCAACGGCACCCTCAATCATACGCTCGGGGAAAACCTCACGCTGCTTGCGTGCATTCACTGACCTCAATCCCCCTGGATACCCCGAGTGCCGTCTATACATCTTCTGGTCTTCTTTCTTACCTGTTAGACGTATTTTTTCGGCGTTCACCACTACCACATGGTCACCCGTCTTCAAAAATGGAGTGTAGTCAGGCTTGTGTTTACCCATAAGCAACACCGCTGCACGAGTCGCCAATCTACCGAGAACCTGATCCTTGGCATCGAGAAGATACCAGTTGGACTTCACCTCAGAGGCCTGTGGAACATACGTTGTATTTTTTCTCGTCATTATCACTTCTCGACGCGCCTTACGGCAGGCCTCCACCTCAAACCTCTCAATCTCTTGAAGAAATTCGACCGTATATGGCGGCTCGTCTGAACAACTCAGCCACAGCCTGGGCGCACGTCTCCATCACATACGAAGACGCCAAACCTAGAGTCTATCGAAGTTTCCAGGCGGTGTCCATTGCCTATGAATCAATCTCGTGGGCAATAAACCGGCAGTTCCTTCACGATGACAATCTATCGATACACGACCATTTTGAGACAGAAATCGGCAGCGGGAATTTGATCTCTCTTCTGTCGAAATACTAGTCATCAAGTGGAGAGTCAATTTCCGCCGAACAAAGATCCACTGTTGTGCCATCGAGATGCAATTCGTCGAACATGCCACTGTTGTTGAAAGACCCCAAGCCAATGCGACCAAAAGGAATTGAGTGATTGCTTGTCTGAAATCTCGGTTCAGATTCACCGTCAATATACACTCGCACCGTGCTAGTTAAACGATCATGGACAACCGCCACATGATGCCACTCTGAATCAGGTAGAGTCGGCCTTGATCCTTTTCCCGCTATGCGTTCACGGTCAGCTCCAGCGACCTTAAAGATCCCATTGTGCACACTGACGTCACCAGTGTCATTCGACAAATGCACATAGTAAAAATGTTCTTTGTCCTGGTAGGCAAAGACAACTATTAGGTCCGATTCTTCTTCAATCGGGTCCTTCTTCAGTTTTACTCCTAATGTAAAACCAACGAGACAAGGGCCCTCCAAGATAGCGAATTTTACAGGTCGACGTGGGTTTTTGCCAACAGGGCCGCCAACCGCGAGATGAAGTACTCCGTTACCTTCGATAACAACCCTCTCCCAGTGCGATGGCTGAGGGAGATGCCAATTCTCCAGAGAATGTAGTTCAAAATCTTCAAGCCATGTCGAACTAGCAGCTTGGGTAAGCACAAAAAAGACAAACAACCCAATCACAGTGTTAAAAAGGAAAGACATCAAAGTGATACAACGTGCAAAATATTCCTTTGTGATCATACGTAGTAGTCCTACTCTTGAGCTTGATCTGAAGATGCTAAATTTTCCTAAAGCTTGCCGTAGGGTATCCTGCCTATCTGCTACACAAGATCGGCTGACTCAAGCTTGTTACAAAGCAAACTAATTCTCACCAAGGGCGAGAGTGGTTTGAATCCAATTTTCAGCACCAGGAACAGCGGCACTGAATTCTTCGTAAATTGATTTTCCAGCCCGCTGAAAGGCCTTGGTGTCCGCTCGGTTAACTTTCATACCTGTGGCTTCAAGCTTCAATAGAAGTTCAGCATCCATTTGCTCGGCAGTCCGGTACACAAACCCCTGCATGTCACGAGCAATTGCAGCAAGCGCAGCACGGAGATCAGGTGAAACCTTCTTCCAATGTTCGACACTTGTGACGAGATAGGCTGGCGTGTAGACATGACCAGTTAAGGAAAGATAGGTTTGAACCTCCTGCAGTTTCGCACCCCAGACCTGCGCTAAGGGGTTCTCTTGACCATCCATGACACCAGTTTGTAAAGCTACAAACACTTCACTCAAAGGCATTGGTGTCGGATTTGCTTCATATGTTTGGAACAGCTTGACACGCCAGCGCCCACGAGGCGTGCGCAACTTAATGCCAGCGAGATCGTAAGGCGTTACGATTGGCCTCTCAGAATTTGTGATATGCCGGAAGCCGTTTTCCCACAGTGCCAGTATTTTGTAGCCATTTTTTTCCGCCTCCGGTGCAATACGAGGCCAAAAAACAGCCCTCTCAATGTGTTTCATATGTTCTCTATCTCTCACTAAATAGGGCATCTCAAAGAGCCCAAAGGCATCGACAGTAGACGACATGATAGTGGAAGGCAGAGAGAAATCAACCGTACCTAGTTTCAGCTTTTGCAACAAGGTCTCATCATTACCGAGTTGACTTGAACCAAATACTTGAACCTCCGCACGTCCTGCAAGTTTTTTATTAACTCGCCGTGCAAACTCGTCAGCACAAGCCGTAATTAACGAATCAGGACCCGCAACATGACCCAATTTGAACTGTGTAACACCGGAACTTTTTTCGCCATCGGCACATGATAAAAGCCCAGCGAGAATTGTCAAAACAATAAGGATACGCATTGGTGTTCAAAGCCATTAGCTGAGGTAAAATACTTTACCCATACAACATGATCAATCGTAAGATTTTATCTGAACTAGATAGGTATTGTGATCGATCGAGTGTAATTTATTTTTGCTCAGCACCGTAGATACAATTGTAAAAGATCGTAATGTAACGATACTCCACAGAGAGTAGGTCAACAACAGGAACCGGAAAATCACTTGGACCAGTAATCAATAAATCACCTTCTGTGAGCTAAAATTAGGATGCAATGTCGGTTTCGATGAAAAATCAGTACAACTAAAAGAATGCCTGAGATGAGCAAAAGCGAGCTAGATCGTATTGTTCACAGTATCGGCGACGAACTGTTGGCTAGGCTGAAGAGTGAGCCGGGGGAAAAAACTAACAAAACAACCAGCACCGATTGCGGTTCTGAAATAGAAACTCAAACATTCAGCGATACTATGAATAGCCTAACGCCCGACGGAAGTCACGTGCACATCCCCTATCCTGATTGGTCTCCTTCTGAGGCGGGAGTAGCAAACCTGATCGACCATACTTTACTTCGACCTGATGCTACAGAACGTGATGTTAGAAAAATCTGTGCGGAAGCTCGTCATCACGGCTTCGCAGCAGTTTGTGTTAATCCCGGATGGGTTTCTCTCGTCGCACGAGAGTTGCGCGGTTCATCCGTTAAAACATGCACTGTTGTAGGCTTCCCTCAGGGCGCAACTCTTACACCCGTAAAATGTGCGGAGGCAGAACAGGTGATCAAGCTCGGCGCTGATGAAGTAGATATGGTTCTTTCAATTGGAGCCTTAAAATCACACGAAGAAGATCTTGTGTATACGGACATCCGTTGTGTAGCGGAATTGGTACATTCAACCCACAGAATACTCAAAGTTATACTGGAGACTTCATTACTTAGTAACCAAGAGAAAGTTTTGGCCTGCGTGCTATCAAAGCTGGCAGGGGCGGATTTTGTCAAAACCTCAACTGGCTTTGGAATACCAGGAGCAAACATTCACGATGTTGCACTGATGCACAGCCTCGTCGGTGGCGAGGTGGGAATCAAAGCAGCGGGTGGCATAACAACCTATTCAGATTTGGTTCAGATGATGCGTGCAGGGGCCACACGTATTGGAAGTTCATCTGGTGTTGCTATTGTGACCCAAGCCGCGGAAAAATTTGTCGTTTCCAAAAACCGGGATTGAAGAGGTTGACTCTCGTATTGCTTCGTGGTGTGATCGGGTTGATGTCAAGCATAGTTACTGGCATCCTAAGACTTCCGCGGTGAATTATTGTTGTGGGAGGACATAACCAGACTCCCACCGTATTGCTACTCGGTCGGTCAACACCGAGCAAGAGAATTGAAATGTCGATACAAAGCTTTGGCTATCGAGACAACGTGTTCTGTTGCAACAGAACCCCGTTGACAGATTTAGCTGAGAAGGTTGGCACCCCGTGCTATGTCTACTCGGGTGATGCAATTGTCGACAACTATCGAGCTTATAGCCGTACTCTTGAGAATCTAGACCATGAGATTCATTACTCAGTAAAGGCAAACAGTACGCTGGGCGTTCTTTCACTCCTGACTCGTGAAGGTGCCGGCTTTGATGTCGTCTCGGGTGGTGAGTTGTTCCGTGTGATCAGCTCAGGTGGCGACCCCAAAAAGGTCGTATTTTCTGGCGTGGGGAAGACACCCTCTGAGATCGAGTACGCTTTGAAATGTGGTGTCAAAATGTTCAACTGCGAATCTGAACCGGAGGCACATGCGCTTGCGCTAACTGCTCAAAAATTGAACAAGCGGCCCGACATCGGATTTCGCGTTAACCCAGATATCAACGCTGAGACTCATCCTTACATTGCCACTGGAATGCACGAACACAAGTTCGGTATTCCTATCAGAGAAGCCGAACAGATTTATAAACGTTTCGCTAGTAATGATCATCTAAATTTGGTGGGTGTTAGCTGCCACATTGGATCACAAATCTTTGATAGTGGACCGTTCTTAGAAACACTCGATACTATTACAACTTTAGTGGAAAGACTAAAAAAAATTGACATTCCAATAAGTTGCTTAGATCTGGGTGGTGGACTAGCTGTAGCTTATCGGGATTCAGAGACAACTCCGTCCATTGAAAAATTTCTCGGGCAATTGACAGAAAAGCTTCGTGGTGAAAACTTACACCTCATTCTCGAGCCCGGTCGCTCAATTGTAGGGCCGGCTGGAGTGTTACTAACAAGAGTCCTCTATCGCAAACGGAGTGATGCAAAAGAATTCATTATTGTCGACGCAGCAATGAATGACTTAATCCGCCCTTCGCTTTATGACTCGTACCACGAAATCGTACCGTTAATACGGTCCGGAAGACCAAAGATCATCGCAGATATTGTGGGGCCAATCTGTGAAACTGGTGATTTTCTAGCCCGCCGACGGGAAATAGAAGATTCAAAACCTGGTGAAGTACTCGCAGTATGCACAGCGGGAGCATACGGGTTTGCATTAGCCTCGAACTACAACGCTCGCCCACGTCCACCCGAAGTACTAGTTCAAAATTCGAACTTCAAAATAATCCGAGAACGTGAAAGCTATGCCGACTTAATAAGAGGAGAATCTCTGTAGCTTGTGGCTGAATTTTTAAGTAGTAATCGAATATTGCTAATACAGCAGAACAATACGAGTCTATCCAACTCATACTACGATGGATCCCCCGAATGAAGAACCGTAGTTTTGATTTGATAAACCATCCCTTAAAACTTTTGATTGCCGTAGTCGGGCCCACTGCATCCGGTAAATCCGAGCTTGCCCTCAACATCGCAGAACATTTCGGCGGAGAGATAGTTAACTTTGACTCCATCCAACTCTATCGTGGTTTCGACATAGGTGCTGCTAAGACTCCTTTGGCTCAGCGCCGTAACATCCCACACCATTTGCTTGACATTTTTGAACCGAATGAACAGGTCAGTGTCGGTCTTTATGTACGACACGCGCGCAAGACACTTGAAGAAATTGCTACTCGTGGCCAACTCCCAATACTGGTCGGCGGCACTGGCTTCTATCTGCGTGCTCTGATTGAGGGTCTGCCGCCGACTCCTACACGTGACCAAGAGTTACGAGATCGTCTAAATAGACGGATTGCCACACGACCTGCAGGCTACCTTCACCAATTACTGAACCGGCTTGACGCGAAAGCTGCGGGCTATATTCACCCCAATGACCATGCTAAATTAACCCGAGCAATAGAAGTATGTATCATCGGCAAAAAACCAGCATCAAAACTCTGGGAAACTGGAGAAAATGCTCTCACAAACTATGAAATTTTCCGCATCGGTCTAAACCCACCCCGCAGAGACCTTCGAGAGAAAATTGAGTTGCGCACTCAACGGATGTTCAATAACGGACTTGTCGAGGAAGTGCAGCAGTTACTTGACACCGGACTTCGTCGTGAAGCATGGCCACTTGGTGCTATTGGTTATAAACAAGCCCTAGCACACCTCAATGGAGCTTCAACCGTTGAGCAGGCGATCCGTACAACAATTACCCAAACTCATCGCTACGCTAAACGCCAAATGACTTGGTTCCGTCGAGAACAGAATGTGTTTTGGATCGAAAGCTTTGGAGACAACCCTGAGACACACAAAAGAGCCTATGCAGCTGTGAAACAACAAATCTCTGTGCAGCTTCAAGGCAGGTAACCTCTCGATTGACTCAAATGATTAGCTAAAGCCAATGAATTGCATAGGCGGATCACGGAGAAAATGGACTCTTTCGAAACTTATAAGGTGAAAACCCGACAACTTTGCTGCCCTTTTCTACCCACAGTTCCGGATGCAATGTCCCATTTATATACACCTCTACGATCACACCTGTTCCTACTTCCGCCGAACGCCCTAATCGAAACCTCTCCACTTGGCCAAACTGGCTCGATGACCCCCAATCCTGCAAAAAATTTTCGTAATTGTAGTTTCTGCACGGTTCCTCTACTGAACATCCCCAGAACTGGTATGCTTCCGCATGATCTCCCTCTTGCAATGCCATTAAAAAAGACGAAACCCGGCGTTCTTCAAAATAGTTTTTGAAAAAAAAGTACAGGATGCCGCCTGCAATCACTGCAATCAAGAGAGTTAATGTCACGGCCTTGAGTAAATCCTCTCGACGTGACCCCGACACTGAATAGTAGTCGTCCAGGTAACCCATCACAGAAAAATGTGGCTTCCTTTAAAGGTAAAAGCTATTGAGCCTGCACCTTCCGGTTATAGGCTGCTGTAGCCTCGACCGAAAGATCGAGTGTCGGCTTAAAGAACAACGTATTAGATATCTGAGTAGAAACGTCGACAACCAGATCGAGCCCCTTCTCTTTTGCCAATTCTGCAACGACTTCACGCATTACTCGCGCACCGGCACCTAAAACATCAGTACGATCAAATTCGACTTCCGTCTGGAAATCCTCTTGCATGCGTTGTGCCTCTCGCTGTTTGCGTTGGAATTCGTTCTGCACTGCTCGTGCCTCTGCTCCCGTGACCGATTGCAGTTTCCTCTGTAAATCTTGTAACTCTTGCGCACGTTTTTCTAGCTCATCTCTTCTTGGTGCGTATTTCGACTCCAGTTCTTTGGATCTGGCCTGCATGTCATCCGTTGCCAAAAGAGCATTTTGGAAATTCACAACTGCCACGCGAGCCGGTGGTAGCTCCTGAGCGCTCAATGTGCAAGGGAGCAAGACTGCTCCCAAAAGAAATACTACTGATACTGATTTCATTCCTGTCCAAGGCATTTTGTCTGAACTCCCTACTTTGCCGGCAATTCAATCTGCTGCCGCCGGTTATCTTTCTATTTTGCCACGGAATATAGCTAATACACTAGTATCCAAGAGAGCACAATCGCTCATGCGCCCAAAAATGTGCCGCAACGATTAAAACTAAAGCGGCCCTTGAAGCTTGTTTCGTTCATTTCGGTTGCTTCACAGCGTTTTCCCCTATGTGTCGATCAAGCATAGCCCGTAGATTGTTGACCTCTTCTAGCCGACTCAAGCTTCTCTTTGGAATCACGTAGCACTGGTGACTATTGCGAAATAGAAGAAAATAACTCCGTACCTCTAAAAAGTTTTCGAACGAACCCCACTCGAACCAGCCTGGTCTCTCCAGTGTTTCAATCAGAACACCATCAGCATCAAAACGATACTGCATAATATGAACACCACTGGCGGCCTTAGAGAATTCCAGCTTTGCGTTTCTATATATCAAGACAGCAGTGAGGGCTGACATCAGTAAAGCCACAACTGAAGCGGCTGTAGCGGCGGTGATAAACTCAGCCCTCTCGTACAGGGTGGTGAGTAAAAATAGCCCTACTGTCACCACCAAATAAAGAATAATACCTGTGCGTGCACGGTACAAAAAAACTTGAAGAGCCGAAACCAAGGTATCTTTGAAGGACAAATCGACGCGGACAGCAAGCCTTTGAAAAGAACCATCTTCTGGAGAATCGTCGTCTTCAAAACACGAGTTTAAATCAGGTCGCATCGTTGCGGAAAAATCTTCTTCTGTCGAGTGCATCAGAAAACTAAAGGCGGGCCTGTAAAGTTTTGATCGCTTCGATCGCAGCTCGAGCAACTCGTGGCTCGGAGTCATGTGTGAGTTTTTCTAAATGAGAAATGCTTTTTTTTGTACCACTTCTCGAAAGCACGTAGGCAAGATGCCTCCTTTGATCATTCGTGCCTGAAATAAGAGGCTGGTAGAGCCTCTCAAGCACCGCCGGCTTTCTCGATAACTCAACAAGGAACGGTCGCGCCTCCATCCGATGAAATGTGGAACTAAGTGCATCGACAAGATAGTTGATGTAACTGAGATCACCAAGATATACCGCTGCAAAAGCTGCCGAAAGTCGTGCTGATTCATTCTTTTCACGTTCGAATACTTCTTTAACGACCGCTAAGTCTCTGGGTTCGGCGGATCTCGCTATGCCTTCAGCTGCCGCCGCACGTATCTGATGATCTTTATCCCGCAGATACATCAAAAACGTTGTTCGCTGGTTCGAGTTTGGGATCTTGGCAAGTGCAATTAACGCTTGTCGTCGAATTTTTCTATTGTTCGAACTTTTAACGAGGCCCACCAGCTCAGGAATTGATTCACGCACCAGAAGTTGACCAACTGCCTTCACAACGGAAAGCTGAACTCTTTCATCGAGGTCGCGCAGTAGGAAAACCAATGAAGGGCCGACACTGACATCACCAATTTTTTCAACTGCTTGAACTGATTCGACAATCAAACCTGTGTCTTTTGAACGTAGAGCTTCAAGTAATTGTGGCAGAGCCTGATCGCCGCGCAAGATACCAACTGCACGTGCAGCATTCGCACGTGATTCTAATGTCGCACCATTAGAAATTAGGCGACTCAACACTGCGATCACATCGGGGGAAACCTTCAGATAGGGATCAATAATTACTTCAGCTGGTTGAGCTAAACGGTTTTTAATACCAGCGCCAAACTTCTTTAGAGAAGCCCCAAAACCCTTGCGCACATAGCCTGGATAGTAGAAATTCACTAATCCATCGGTGGCCATAATCTGAATTTCAGAGATTGAATCATTTGTGGCCAGGCGTAATACCGACAAACTGTGCTGAGTACCTATGGAAGTGACTGCTGCTACAGCTTTTGCTCGAACCTTCACCACCGGATCCTGCAATAACGGTTTGATCAGTGGAATATGTTTGGGGTCTTTGAGGCGGCCAATTTTCTCAGTGGCCTTCATCCTTTTTCTGGCATCCTTGTGAGAGAGATCTTGCAAGGGTGCCGAAACCGCAAAAGAAAACTGCAGTAGCAACAGACCTACAGTCGACAGAATAAAACGACAGAGAACGCGACCAGATTTCATGACAGACACCTTTGAGAACTTTCAGTGGTACACGGCCCAGCTCATGGAAACAATTATACGAACTCAATTTGGATGCGTTTAGAGATTATTCCGGCTTCATAGCCAGAGTCAAGAAGAATCTGTGCTGATTCGACAACCTCTGGTCGCATCTCCGTAGTAAAGTGATTCACGTACATACCAACGAACCGATCAGCAAGTTTCGCATCTAACCCGCGCCCAAATCCGAGGGCATATTGCAACGCCTCCTCACGGTGATCAAGAGCATACTGAATACTTTCACTCAAACAACGACAGCTCTCATGCTGAATCTCTGATGATAAATTACGGAGAATGGCGTTCGCCCCTAACGGGAGTGGCAAGTCGTGACACTCCTTCCACCAAGCACCCAAATCCACTACCTTGTGCATACCGGCAGCAGCATAGAAGAGTTGCCCCTCGTGAATAACCACACCAGCATCCGCTTCACCCGATACAACAGTTTCAATAATTTCATCAAACGGCTTGACCTTGACTGTGAAATCCGGCTCGAATAATCGCAGCGCGAGATAGGCAGTGGTCAATTCACCAGGAACAGCAATAGTTTTTCCCTTCAATTGCGTGTGGTCTAATTTCCGGCTTGACACCACCACCGGTCCATAGCCATCACCAACACTCGACCCTGCCGATGTCAGAACATAACGATCTGCCAAATAGGGATACGCATGATAGGAAACTGCCGTCATGCCGTAACGACTTTCGAGCGCAGCAGTGTTAAGTGTTTGAATGTCTTTCAGGACATGTTCAAATTTGACGGTCGGTGAACTCACCCTACCAGTCGCCAAAGCGTAAAACATAAAGGCATCATCAGCGTCGGGGCTATGTGCGATATCTATGGTACATGGGGCAGAGGACATAATTTTTCATTCTGGTAGAGAGTGCACTCACGAGCCGGTTGAAAATGTTTTTAGCGGATGAGAGCACTACCTACATTGCCAGGCCTGATGGCCATCTACATTTTTCAACTTTGGCATGCCAACATTATCGTAGCAGTCGCAACACACCCAACCGCACAAAACCAATACCATGCAGGCAAGACAAATATAATTGTACCCTTTAGTTATGGGTGCCGAGGCCAATAGCGAAGTAATCGCTCTTGTGAAAGATCTGTTTTTTTTAGCCAAAATCGGTGAAACTGCTAAACAAGTGGGTGCAAAAATCCGCTTTGCAGACTCCACAGAAGATCTAATCAGTTGTATTCAATCAAAGCCGAGGCTCATTGTGTTGGACTTGAACGCCGACGGCATTGATCCCGTTCTAACCATTAAGAGTTTGAAAGAGACCACTGCATCTGTGGACCTACCCATAATTGGGTTTATCCAACACGAAATGTCCACATTAATCGACTCAGCTCTCCAGGCCGGTTGCGACCAGGTACTCTCCCGCAATGCCTTCACAAAACATCTTCCTAAAATCCTGACTGGAAAACCATGGCACTAGGATGATTCCTTCAGCCCTTATTCCGAAAGAAAAGCTGTAAGCGTATCAAGCACAAACTCACTCACCTCCAACTGTGCTATCTTTTCAGTTCTCGCTTTTGGGATGCACCAGGAGAGGCCTGGAATGTTTTAGCTTTACCCTGCAGCCTCTTCCTGACGGAGTATTAAATTGACACAAAGAGCACAGTGGGGTTCTCGCGTCGGTTTTATCCTAGCTGCTGCTGGCTCAGCGGTGGGATTAGGAAATATCTGGAAATTTCCCTATGAAACGGGGACTAATGGAGGTGGTGCTTTTGTCGCCGTGTATCTGACATGTGTCCTGTTGGTTGGTTTGCCAGTAATGATTGCAGAGATCTTGTTGGGTCGTTCAACCCAAAAATCCCCTGTGGGCGCCGTACGAGAACTGAGTAGCCCAAGAAGCCCTTGGCAAGCTTTCGGCTGGTTAGGAGTGGCTTCATCTTTTGTGATTTTGTCCTTCTACAGCATCGTAGCCGGTTGGTCTCTACACTACGCCTGGCTAGCACTAACAGGTGGAATTACTAACACTGATACATCTAGTCTTCAAAACATCTTCACAGAAGTTTTTGCCTCGCCAGGCATAAACCTTTTCTGGCACATCTTTTTTATAACCATAACTATGGCGATCGTACTGGGAGGGGTGGCGAAGGGTCTTGAACGCTGGGCTCGCATCTTAATGCCAGCTCTGTTCATTATGCTCATAGCACTTTTGTTGAAGTCTTTTACCCTAGAAGGCTTTAGTGAAGGCATGAGCTTCGTCTTCGGTTTCCACAGCGAAAAACTGACGGCGGAAGGTGTTTTGGAAGCATTGGGACAAGCATTCTTTTCACTAAGTCTAGGTATGGGATCAATGGTGACTTACGGTAGTTACCTACGCAAACAAGATGACATTGTGTCGGCCTCGATAACAATTTCATTTCTCGATACGCTCATAGCAATCCTGGCGGCAGTAGTACTATTCCCAATCATCTTTACTTTTGGCTTAGAACCGTCTGCTGGACCTGGTCTTGTGTTCGTCAGTATCCCGGTTGCACTAAGTCAGATGACAGGCGGTGCATTATTTATTTCAATCTTCTTCGGGCTACTAGTATTCGCAGCTATAACCAGTGCAATATCTATGCTCGAGCCAACCTGTTCTTACTTTATGGACGAACACGGTTGGACACGTAAGCGCGCCACTCTAGTGGCTGGAACATTGGTGGGAATCTTCGGAATTCCTTCCGCGCTAAGCGGAAGCACTACGTTTTTCGGGCAAGACTTCGCAGCAATCTTCGGTAGAAATTGGTTCGACACCGCGGATTACTTAGCCACAAATTGGATGCTTCCTCTGGGTGGGTTAGGCATCTCCCTCTTTACCGCCTGGAAAATGAACGAAGCGATTCGCAAACACAACTTTTTGAGTGGCACCAAACTCGGTGTGTTCTACAGAGCTTGGGTACTCCTATTAAAACTGCTTGTTCCTATTGCAATTACCTTCATATTCCTACACGCAGTGGGAGTGGTTTGAAGACCTTCAAAAGAGCAATTAGCTGCTTAGTCCGCAATTGTGTAACCGAGTCGAAAAGTCCAAGTGTGACACACGGGTTAGGTGATCACCGAATACGATGCCAAAGAACTTGACTCCGCACCTTATCAGGAAAACTCACTTCAAGACAAACCCTAATTTAAAGAATCAAAATTGGATATGATGCGTTTCGCTATGTAGTTCGTCACATCCGCTTCGTTCCGTAGCATCTCCGAATAGGCGGTACGCAAAAGCTGATCTTTACGGTTTTTCAATGTCTCACGAATCGACTGCTGGACTCTAGGGTCAGAAAATTCACGTTGTCCCGCTGGTGCCCGAGAGATCAAGCGGATGATACGTAGTTCCGAACCGGACCTGATGATAGGTGAGATCTCACCTGGTGAAAGTGAAGCTACAACGCGACGTAGATTAAGGTCAGTTTCCTCGAGGAAAGACTGCGGAATGAACCCCAAATCACCTCCGTTACCAATGGAACCTGGATCTTCAGAGTAATTTTTAGCAACTTCAGAAAAAGGCTGACCTTCACTCAGAAGCTCAAGTAGCATTTCTGCCTTTGCTCGAGCTGTTTCAAAATCTCGCGCATCGTCGTTACGATAATTTGGAATAGGCACTTCTGGGGTGGCAGTTATAAGAATTTGTGCCAGATGAATCTGCTGTTCGGCCAGGTGGAAGCTAGCTTTGTTTTTCTCATAGTAATCCCGTATTTCGCTTTCACTGACTGTCATCTTGGCAATAATTTCACTTGCCAATAGTTTGTCCACTAATATGTTTCTTCGAAATTCATCTCGCAATTCTTCGATGGTTATGTCTATTTTCTTGAGATGTTGTTTGAATTGATCGGCAGTCTTGTAAGAAGCGCGATAAGTGTTCAATCTTGCATCTATCTGATCATCTCTAGCCACAAGGCCACGTTTCGTAGCTCGCTGTAACATGATATATCTGTCGATCAACTCCCGTAATAACGTCAGCTGGAGCATCTGTGCCTGATTAGGCATAGTAGGCTGTGAGAGGTCAGGGATTTGGATTGCTATGTAATGCTTAAATTCTCTTTGGGTAATTCTATAACCATTTACTTCTGCGACAATCCCCTGGTCGGAGTCATCAGCACACGAGGTGAGTCCAAGCAATCCAGCAACTACCAAGACGTAGATTAGTGCAGTTCTAACCATTGCCAAAGGGAGCTCTTCCAATCGAAGAGTCACAACAAATCAACATTCTACAAGTCAGAAGCGTAAAGAAATCATGGGCCAGCATCGCTAGGTTGCATGGGTTCTGTGTGGCACGCCGGTTCAGCTCGACGCGACAGGTGAACCCGTTTCAGAAGTTTTGCTGTCTTCTGTGACAGTCTCCTCTTCCTGTTGCTGTTTCATGCGTTCCTCTCGGCGTTTACGGCGTTCTTCTGCCCGTTTTTTAAGCTCTGCACCGAGAATCTCAATGAGAGCCATCTCAGCACCGTCACCCTTGCGAGGACCCAGTCGAACAACTCTCGTATAACCACCCTTACGTTCTGCAAATCGTGGCGCTAGGGTGTCGAATAGTCTTTTCACCGCATCGGGTGTCTGCAGATAGGAAGCCGCCTGACGGCGAGAATGGAGGGTGTCACGCTTCCCCAGAGTAATCATCTTTTCTACGACTGGTTTGACCGCTTTAGCCTTTGTCACTGTGGTAATTACGCGGTCTTCCAGTATGACACTCGTCGTCAATCCTCGTAATAACGCACGACGGGACGATGGATTGCGTTGAAGCTTAGTGCCGGCCTTACGATGCCTCATGTAATTCTCCCGATCCTCTACAGTCCCATAGCATCTATTTCAGCGACCATAGTGCCGCTTGGTGGAACGAGTCGCCCTTGTTCATCAAAGCGCATCCCCAGTGCCAATCCCATAGAATCCAAAATTTCCCTGATCTCATTGAGGGATTTGCGCCCAAAGTTCTTGGTCTTGAGCATATCAGCCTCGCTACGGACAACCAGATCGCCAATTGTTTGAATATTCGCATTCTTCAAACAGTTGTACGAACGGACACTGAGCTCCAATTCTTCCACTGATCTGTTGAGATGTTCATTAACCAGATCAGCCACACCATCCGTTGGAACCTCTTCCTGGATAGCCTCTTCTTCAAAGTTAATGAAAATTGTCATGTGATCCTTGATCAATTTCGCCGCAAACCCTATTGCATCCTGTGGTGCAATGGCTCCATTGGTCCAGACCTCGACTGTCAATTTATCGTAATCTGTCATCTGCCCTAGACGAGCAGCCTCAACTTCGTAGTTGACCTTACGCACCGGAGAATGAACTGAATCGATCGGTATGTAACCAAGCGCTAAATCATCATCAAAATTCTTCTCGGCACTAACATAACCCCGTCCCTGTTTAACACGCATCTCTACATCAAGAACGCCACCCTTGCCCACCGTGGCAATGTAGACTTCATTGTCAAGAATCTCGACATCAGAATCAGCCTCTATCTGCCCGCTGTGCACTTCGCCAGGCTCAGTAGCACGGAGACGTATCGTCCGCGCACCCTCACCATGAAGTTTTAAAGGGATTTGTTTGATGTTGAGAATAATATCAGTTGCATCTTCAACAACATTGGGAATTGCACTGAATTCGTGAGAAATGCCCTCTATTTTGACAGCTGTTACCGCTGCACCTTCAATCGAGCTGAGTAAAGCTCTGCGCAAAGAGTTGCCTATGGTACGCCCAAAGCCGCGCTCAAACGGCTGAGCTGTAAACACTCCATGCGTCGGAGAGAGTTCCTCTCCATCTGCTGCCAGTCTTTTGGGTTTCTGAAATCCTTTCCACATACGACCTACTTTCCGTTAATGCCGCCAGACGTTTCGCGTCGGCAGCCAAAGGCTGGATTCACTATCGAGAATACAGCTCGACGATCAACTGTTCGTTAATCGGGATCTGAACCAATTCATCGCGGCGAGGCATTCCCGTGACCTTGCCGCTGAGATTCTCTCGGTCTACCTCAATCCAACTCGGCACTAGTAAGTGCTCGGTTGATTCAAGAGCCATTGTCAGGCCGACATGTTTACGCGAGTTCTCTCGAACTGCGATCTGATCACCAGGCTTAACCAAATAAGACGGTATATTCACCTTCCGTCCATTGACTTGAACATGACCGTGGCGCACCACTTGTCGCGCCTGCGCCCGGCTCGCTCCAAAGCCCATACGGAAAACCGCGTTGTCTAGCCGTCGTTCGAGTAGCGATAGTAGATTCTCACCAACTACCCCTTTCATCGTGACGGCCTTCTTGTAGTAATTACGGAACTGTTGTTCCAGAATCCCGTAGATACGCCGGACCTTCTGTTTCTCTCTAAGCTGTAAGCCATATCCAATCAGACGCTTCGGACGACTTGTTTTGCCATGTTGACCGGGGAAGTAATTGCGCTTCTCAATGGCACAGGAGCTGCCATAACAACGCTCACCTTTGAGAAAGAGCTTCATCCCCTCTCGTCGGCATAACCTACAAACTGGACCTCGATAACGTGCCATGTTGCTTTCCTATTCTTCCCCTTCTCAGACCTTAAATATTTCTATACATCAGACGCGTCTCTTTTTCGGTGGCCTACAGCCGTTGTGTGGGATGGGCGTCACATCCCGAATTAAACTGACCTCTAGTCCCGCCGCGGCAAGAGATCTAATGGCTGACTCACGCCCTCCACCAGGACCTTTCACGCGCACCGTTACCGAACGCAAACCGTGCTCCTTAGCAGCGTTCACAGCTTTAAGACAGGCTTGCTGCGCAGCGAACGGAGTGCCTTTCTGCGATCCTCTGAATCCTAATGAGCCCGAACTACTCCAGGAAATCACTCTACCATCTGGGTCACTGACAGTAATGATGGTGTTATTGAAAGTCGCTTTTATATGCACCACACCCACCGGAACCGACTTTTTAGTGCGAGTTTTGAAGCGTTTCTTCTTTCCACTCTTTGCTTTCACCTTGGCCATAACTTCTCCTGGGGTTCTGAAAAATTGTTACCCTACCCAGCTCACTTCATTTTTATCTTTTGCTTATTAGCGACCGCGCCGCGGCGAGGCCCTTTGCGTGTCCTAGAATTGGTATGCGTTCTTTGACCACGCACCGGCAAGCTACGCCTATGACGCAAACCACGATAGCAGCCGATCTCCATCAGTCGGCGAATATTCATCGAAATTTCCTTGCGTAGATCACCCTCAACCTGACCCTCTTCTTCAAGGATTTTACGTAAGTTCGTAATTTCCTCGTCGTCGAGGTCCGCCATCTTCTTGCCGAAATCAATTCCAGCCCTATATAGTAATGACCGCGCGCGAGTTCTGCCAACGCCGAATAAATACGTCAACGCAATTTCTGACCTCTTATCGTTCGGCAAATCAACGCCTTCAAAACGTGCCATCTATATCATCCTCCCAACCACCGGATTGCCAAGTCTATCGGCAGCTCTATCCTTGCCTCTGCTTGTGTTTTGGGTTTTCACAAATAACCCGCAAGACACCCTTTCTGCGGATCACCTTACACTTATTACAGAGTTTCTTAACCGACGCTCGTACCTTCATCGTTCTACACCATTCACTCGTGAATACGTCTGCAAACAAACTTGCCTCAGCTACGCCGTCAGCACCCACGGCCCGTCTTCAGTAATAGCTACACAGTGCTCAAAATGAGCAGCATTAGCACCATCAGTGGTTACAGCCGTCCAACGATCGTCCAGCACTCGCGTATCTGGCTTTCCAGCTGCCACCATTGGCTCTATCGCTAACACCATCCCAGTTCGCAATCTCGGATTACTTAATCCTTGATCTACATAATTCGGCACACTCGGAGGCTCATGCAATTCAGTACCTATGCCATGACCTACAAACTCCCTAACTACCGAAAAGCCCTGTTCCTCCACATGCTTTTGCACTGTGCCACAAACATCAAAAAGGCGATGCCCTTCCATCATTTTCTCAATCGCCAGATCAAGCGACTCCTTAGTCACATCCATCAACCTCATTGTCTCGGAGCTGATCTTACCAACTGGAACCGTAGTTGCTGAATCTCCATAATAACCGTCTAGTCGCACACCAACATCAATTTTCACTATGTCGCCTTCAGCTAATGTACGCTTCTTCGACGGCACTCCATGGACCACCTCTTCGTTGATTGAGGTACACAACACAGTAGGAAAACGTTTCCCTGCCGCTTGTACATAATAGCCCTTAAACGCCGCCTTTGCGCCAGCTGCTTTGATCTGTTTTTCCGCTACAAGCTCCAAATCATACGTTGTTATCCCTGGCTTCACTATCTCTCTCAACTCACCCAAAATGCGCCTCACCAACTGGCCTGCTGCGTACATTTTCTGGAGTTCAGATGGACTCTTTCTGATGATCATATTCTGTCCAACAGTCCAAATATCGTCTCGAAGACCACTTCCTCTGCTTCCTCACCTTGGACAGCATGAATCATCTCGCCCTTATTGCGAAAAACCTCAAAGATCGGTCGTGTCTCCTCCTCGTACGCACGCAACCTCTCACCAATTACTTCCGCCCGATCATCTGTACGCACGACCAAACGAGCGTGACAGACGTCACAAACATCAGAAATCGCTGGCGGCTGTGAGTGGATGTTAAAGATAGCGCCGCACTTAGGACAAAGCCGTCGGCCTGTAATCCGCCTAATAAGCTCATTATAACCAATCTGGATCTCGATCACCGTCGTGCGATGCCCCAGTGACTGAAGCAATCGATCCACATGGCCTACTTGTCCCGCAGTGCGCGGATATCCATCCAGCAAAAACCCCCTCTCGCAATCTGGCTGTGCCAGTCGTGCGGTAGCCAACGCATTGACTAGTTCATCACCTATCAGCTTTCCAGCAGCAATCTTATTCTGCGCCTTCCTCCCTAACTCGGTCTCTCGATGCATTTCATCGCGAATCATGTCACCGGTCGAAACCTGAGGAATTCCACACCTAGCAGCTATCCTTCTAGCCTGAGTACCTTTTCCCGCACCAGGTGGACCGAAAATGATAATAGCCCCAATCCTATCTTCGGCAAGCCGGCTCATGTCCACTTTCACAGCGGTCTCGAAAACCTCCAGCCCACCACTAGGCGAAGGAACGTCGACCCCTAATCCTCCCCGTTTTAGGTGTAAAGCCTTCGTAGTGACGCATCACCAGTTGTGCCTCAATCTGATTGACCGTATCCATCGCCACGCCCACTACAATCAAAAGTGCCGTACCCCCAAAGAAGAAATTAATATTTAAACCTTCAAGAAACCAGCGTGGAACGACCTGATCTGCCCAGTCGCCAATCAGTGGCAGATGATGAATGCGAACACCAGCGATCATGAAATCCGGAATCACTGAAATGATAGCCAGATATAAGCCACCGACCATGGTAATCCTTGTCAGAATTTGATTAATGTGTTCAGCGGTCGGCTTGCCCGAACGGATACCCGGTACAAACCCTCCGTACTTACGCATATTGTCGGCCACCTCAGTTGGGTTGAAAATGATAGACACATAAAAGAAACAAAAGAAAACAATCAAGAAAACATAGAGTGCTTCATAGAGTGGCTCGCCATATGTAATCGGTGCCAAAATATTCTGCAACAACTCGCTATTGGGAAACATTAGAGCTAGAGTCTGCGGAAAGGCCAACATCGAGGATGCAAATATTACGGGGATCACACCTCCGGAATTCACCTTGAGTGGTAAATGTGTCTGCTGGCCGCCCATCATTTTGCGCCCGACGACCCGGCGAGCATACTGTACGGGAATGCGGCGCTCCCCTCGCTCCACGAGAACAATGAAGGCCACAACGCCCACCATGAATGCCAAGATCATGACCAATTGCAGCATGCTCCACTGGCGTGTCACAAAAACATTGTCATAAAGATTCTGAATCGCACCCGGTAAGCCGACGACAATACCGGCAAAAATAATCAGAGACATGCCGTTACCAATCCCGCGTTCAGTGATTTGTTCGCCTAGCCACATAATGAACGCAGTGCCTGTAGTCAATGTCAAAATCGTCATGAGCACAAAGGAAAACCCAGGCTCACTGAGCCCCTGTGCTTGTAGCATCGAGGCAATCGCCGAGGACTGAACGATGGCCAGAGCTATCGTTAAATAGCGAGTCCATTGAGTAATCTTCCGGCGACCTAACTCACCTTCTTTCTGCAGCTTCTCAAGCGTTGGAATGACAATTGTCAACAACTGCAAAATAATCGAAGCGGTGATATAAGGCATGATGCCCAGTGCAAAAATTGTTAGCTGGCTCAACTGCCCACCCGAAAATAAGTCCATAAACCCCAATGCTGTTCCCGCAGCCTGATCGAACAGCTCCTGAAGTTGTTCCGTATCAACACCTGGTGTGGGAATATGACCGCCGATGCGGTACACCGCCAACATTGACAAGGTAAACAGAATCCTGCGCCGAAGGTCCGGGATACGGAAAACATTCGTGATGGTTTCGACAATCTTCATTCGGAGAGAACTTCTACCTTACCGCCAGCCTTCTCGATCTTATCCTTGGCCGACGCAGAAAACCGATGCGCTGCAACAGTAACCGCACGAGAGAGCTCGCCGCCACCCAGAATCTTAAGACCGTCTCCTAGTTTTTTCACAACTCCAGTTTGTTGTAAAACAACCGGATTGAAGGTATCGCCTTCCAGTTGATCTAGTCGACCAACGTTTACGGCTGCAAACTCCTTACGGAAAGGGTTATGGAAGCCGCGTTTGGGAACACGCCGTATCAACGGCATCTGTCCACCTTCAAATCCACGCCGGCGACTATACCCAGTGCGAGATTTCTGACCCTTTTCACCACGTCCCGCGGTCTTACCCATTCCAGAACCGAAACCACGCCCCACTCGCTTCGAGCGATGATTCTGACCCTCGGGTGCACGTAAATCGCTAAGATTCATTTCACCACCTCGACCAAGTGAGGCACCTTGTCTATCATTCCACGTATGGCCTCGTCGTCCGGCTTCTCTACAACCTGGTTAATGCGATGCAGACCTAGTCCCCTCACCACAGCTTTGAGCTTACCTGGAGCCCCTATAGAACTCCTGACCAGCCTAATTTTGATCATATGCGCCATTGACCAACCTCTTCGGAACACTTAACTCCTCACTCACTAGAACAAATCATCTGAGAGTTTACATTCTCTGTGCATCAATACCACGTATAGCAGCCACTTCATTCTTTTCTCTCAACTGCTTAAGAGCCTCGAAAGTTGCCTTAACCACATTGTGAGGATTTTTCGTGCCAATCGATTTTGTGAGTACATTCTGAATGCCCGCAGCTTCCACAACAGCTCTAACCGCACCTCCGGCAATGGTGCCCTTTCCAGCCCTGGCTGGCTTCAGAAGAACCCGTCCTGCTCCGTACACACCCAGTGCTACATGCGGAATAGTGTGATCTAAAACATTCACTTTAAACAAATTTTTCTTTGCCTTTTCGATAGCCTTACGAATCGCTGCCGGAACCTCCTTGGCCTTGCCCTTGGCATAACCAACAACATGCTTCTCCGGGTCACCCACCACCACCAAAGCCGTGAAGCTTAGATTCTTACCTCCTTTCACCACCTTTGTGACGCGGTTAATGTTTACAACTTGGTCCTTTAGGTCCAATGCAGCTACATCTATCTGTTGCAATTCGTTCATAGAACTTTTATCCATCTGTATCTAAACTTTAGATCTGTAAACCTGCCTCGCGGGCAGCACCCGCTAACGCCTTAACACGACCGTGATATCGATTCCCGCCACGGTCGAAGACCACTTGTTTAAGCCCAACTGCTATCGCCCTCTCAGCCACACGTTTGCCAACATCAACGGCGGCAGCAATATTACCACCATACGGACCGTTGGCCTCTTTGTCACGGGAACTTGCCATTGCAACCGTACGGCCATTGTCGTCATCAATCAGCTGTACGTAAATATGCTTCAAGGAGCGATAAACAGCCATGCGGGGCCTAGTCGCGCTGCCACGCACCTTCTTGCGAATGCGTCGGTGAATACTAGAGCGTCTCCGGTTTTTATTCGGGGGACTATACATACGAACCCATCTCCTCTAAATACACCTCTCCGCCAGACTTATCTTAGGCTGCCTTTGCACTTGCCTTGCCTTCTTTCTTGCGCAGCCGCTCACCGGCATAGCGAACACCTTTGTTCTTGTAAGGATCAGGCGGTCGCAATGCTCGGATTTTTGCCGCAGTTTGACCAACTAGCTGTTTATCAATACCGGATACTGTGATAGCTGTTTGCTTCTCCACTTTAATTTCAATACCCTCCGGCATCAACAATTCGATGGCATGGGAATACCCAAGAGAAAAAACGACCACACGTCCTGCTACTTGAGCTCGATAGCCAACACCAACTATCTCAAGATGGCGTGCAAACCCCTGCGTCACTCCCATCACTGCATTTGCAGCAAGACTACGTGCGAGCCCGTGAGCAGCAGCAACCTCATCACTACTGCGCAAAGCTGTCAACACACCTTCCTCAAGATGGAATTTAATTCCCGAAGGAACCATACATTCCAACGTACCCTTCGGCCCTTCTACCTGAAGACGAACATCCCCAATGGTCACTTTGGCCTCAGCGGGGACAGTGATCGGCTGATTTCCTACTCTCGACATAAGCTCCTACAAAACATTACAAAGAATCTCACCACCAACACCTGCACGGCGCGCTTCCCGACCCGTCATCAAGCCTCGCGATGTAGTTAAAATATTGATCCCCATGCCACCAATCACCCGTGGAATACTTTTGGAGTCCACGTATACTCTACGGCCGGGCTTGGAGACCCTTTGAATCTCGCGAATCACGGGCGTGTCCTCAGAGTCGTACTTCAAATACACCTTGATGACAGTTTTGTTGTCATCTGTCGCTAGACGGTAGTTTGTGATATACCCCTGCTCCTTTAAAATACGTGCCAGCTCTGTCTTCAGTTTCGAAGATGGAATCTCCACCTTCTTCTTGCGGGCCCCTTGCCCATTGCGAATGCGTGTCAACATATCGGCAATCGGATCGGTGTACATTTGTTATTCGCTTCCTTATCTCACGACTCTTGACATTCAGTCGTAACTTCAAACTACCAACTACTTTTAACTACTCCTGGCAATTCTCCGAGTAATGCCAACTCCCTAAAGCAAATACGGCATAGTTTAAATTTTCGAAGGAATCCTCGCGGGCGACCACATCTTTTACAGCGGTTACGCTGCCGAATTTTAAACTTCGGCTTCTTATCTTCGCGAACAATCTTAGCGATTCTTGCCATAATTTCTACCGTGTCTTAATGCAGCTCATCATGTTAGTCATGAAACGGCATCCCCATCTTCTTTAGAAGCAATAAACCTTCTTGGTCAGTTTTCGCAGTCGTGACAAGGGTAATATTCATCCCTGTGATTTTGTCCACTTTGGAATATTCAATCTCAGGAAAAACTAACTGTTCTTTCAGTCCCAACGTGTAGTTACCCCGGCCATCAAAAGCCTTCGGAGTGATTCCCCGAAAATCACGTACCCTTGGTAGCGCAATACTAATCAGACGATCCAGGAATTCGTACATTCGCATGCCTCTCAAAGTCACCGTCATTCCGATCGACATGCCTTGACGCAATTTGAATGCTGCAATCGACTTACGCGCCTTAGTAATAACAGGCTTCTGCCCGGTAATCTGACCCAGCTCCTTGGCACTAGATTCAAGCATTCGGGAATTCTGAATCGCCTCCCCTAAGCCCACGTTAACCTTGATCATGGCTATCTTTGGGATCGCCATCGAACTTGAGTAGTCAAACTCCTTTTGAAGAGCTGGCACTACTTCGTCTTGGTACTGGTCCTTCAGTCGAGACATCATCAAATTACCTATCGTCGCTATAAAACCTCAAACTACAAACTTTCGTACCAGTCGGCATCCACCCTATTGGACGCCAACTAGGATTTCCTCTCTATTGGACTACCGCATTTACGACAAGACCGCGATCGCCGTCCATCAGCATCTATCTGCCTCGCAGTACGTGTCGGGCCACAGGTAGCACAAATCAACATCACATTCGACAGCGATACCGGCGACTCGCTTTCTGCAACGCCACCCTTGATTTGCTTCTGAGGGTTCGGTCGCACATGTTTCTTCATCATCATCACGTGCTCAACGAGCACTCGTCCATGTTTGCGGTCAACCGAAAGCACACGACCCTGTTTGCCGCGATCACGACCAGCAATCACAGCCACTGTGTCTTCCTTGCGAATGTCCGTTTTCGTCATCCGTCAAACCCTATCCCTTCGTTTGTCCGTCGCGTGATTGCAAATCACGTAGTTCAAACTAAAGTACCTCCGGAGCCAATGAAACAATCTTCATGAACCGTCTATCTCGTAGTTCGCGAGCAACTGGGCCAAAAACTCTTGTTCCAACTGGTTCGTCCACTTCATTCACTAAAACAGCAGCATTGTTGTCGAAGCGAATATAGGTCCCGTCAGCTCTACGAGCTTCTTTACGTGTCCTGACAATAACGGCACGCACAACTTGCCCCTTTTTGACGCTCGAATCCGGAACCGCCTCTTGCACCGAGGCCATTACAATGTCACCCAGACCCGCATGCAGGCCTGTGTTGCCACCTCTCGGCTGAATCGTACGCAACCTACGTGCACCGGAATTATCAGCGACTTCCAGTCTTGTGCGTGATCCAATCATCCCTTTTCACTCCCGTCAGAGATTACGTCAGCTCTAGTTGGTTTCCAAACCACATCGACTAAACGCCAGCGCTTAAGCTTACTAAGTGGTCTACATTCGACAATTCGAACACTGTCACCAATCTCAGCTAGACTCTTCTCATCGTGTGCATAGAACTTTGACTTACGTGTCACAATTCTCCTATACAGAGGGTGCGCCACTCGTCGCTTGACCTCCACCACGATCGTCTTCGCCATACTAGTGGAAACCACCGTGCCCACTTTCTGTTGACCTCCACTACGGTCGGAGGATTGCACCTGTTCACCCATCAATTACTTCCTTCGTTTTCCGCGGTCTCTTGCTCTCTGGAAATCGTCAGCACTCGCGCTAGATCTTTTTTGAGGGCGCGGTATTTCTTGACTCCGTCAGTTTGACCAAGATCGATCTGGAAGCGCAGACGAAAAATCTGTTCTTTGATCTCCGCCTGCTTAGAAAGAAGCTCATCGCTGCTTAATTCACGGATCTCCTCAGTGTTCATATCAAACCCCCGGACTCACGACTTACAAAACGCGTCGGAATCGATAGCTTTCGTGCTGCCAACTCCATAGCTCGCGCCGCTAACGGCTCGGACACACCCTCCACCTCGAACATCATACGACCAGGCTTGACAACCGCCACCCATTGTTCTGGAGCACCTTTTCCTTTACCCATACGCGTCTCGGCAGGCTTTTTTGTGATTGGCTTGTCCGGGAAAATACGGATCCACAACTTACCTCCACGTTTAATGTGGCGATTAATTGCTACCCGGGCTGCCTCGATCTGGCGATCAGTCACCCAACCAACATCCATTGCCTTGAGACCAAAGTCGCCGAACGCCAACGCCGAACCTTTCCAGGCCTTACCACGGCGCTTGCCGCGCTGCACCTTCCTATGCTTAACTCTTTTCGGCATCAACATAACTTAAATCTCTTATTTACCCCTGTACCGATTGCCAACTAATCACCCTTCTTTGGCTCACCAGGCTCCACCACGGGATCAGCAGCATCTCCAGTCGTCAACTCCTCCGTCTCCGGGGGTTGCTCAACGGCTTCGTCTGTGGAAGTACCAATTCCGCCTGAAACAGCGGCCTTATTCGTAGCCTCCTCTTCCGTCTTACCTATCGGTGGCTTCACCGGAGATGAACCGTCCGACACAGGAGTGACTTCAGGCGTCTCCGCAACGGCAGGAGACGCTACTAATTCTTCACTCGGCACCGTGCCTGCCTGTACTTCACGATCAACCACGCTTGAGGCTCTAATACGCTCACGCTCCTTCTCGCCAGCCGTGCGAGCTTCGTGACGTCTCGCTGGTTCGAGCGCATCGATTTCACCCTTTGAATGCGCCGGGCCACGAGAGTCAAGAATGTCACCCTTGTATATCCAGCACTTCACACCAATGACGCCGTAGGTTGTGAACGCCCCGCAAAAGCCATAATCGATATCAGCACGTAGTGTTTGTAACGGCAGTCGCCCTTGTAAATTCCATTCGCTTCGAGCAATTTCTCGCCCATTTAACCTACCCGCTACCCAGATTTTGATACCCTTGCAACCGAAACGTTGTGCGGAATCTACAGCCTTTCTCATCGCTCGGCGAAATGCAACTCGCTTCTCTATCTGAAGAGCGACCGATTCCGCAACCAGCTGCGCATCAAGCTCAGGACGATGCACCTCCTGAATGTCTATGTAAATTTCGCGCTGTGTTTTCTCCTGTAAATCCTGCTTTAACTTCTCTATCTCCGAGCCTCGGCGACCAATGATAATACCAGGGCGAGCAGTGCGAATTGTAATCCGCAGCTTGTTACCTGGCCGGTCTATCTCGATCGAACTAATACCGGCAGCACGCAACCGATTTCTCAGATCTTTCTTTAGTTTTAAATCCTCGTGGAGCAGTGTGGCATAGCCCTGCTTGGCAAACCATCTCGAGCGCCAAGGCTTGGTGTAGCCTAACCTAAATCCGTAGGGATGTACTTTCTGGCCCATATTACGTTAATGATTTCCCGCCTATTCGGCGTCTTCCCCTTCATCCTCATCAAAGCGACCGTCAGAAACGGTCACGATTATATGTGACAACTTGTGCTTGTAGCGAAATGCACGGCCTTGAGCTGCAGCCCGCAGTCGATATAAAACGGGCCCTTCGTTGACATAGGCATCACTAACTACAAGCTCGTCTACATCCACATCAGCAGTATCCTCTGCATTGGCGATTGCTGAGCGTAAAAGCTTCTCCACTTGTGGAGCAATCCGTTTATTCGTCTGGCTCAAGATAGTCAAGGCCTCCGAAGCCGCTCGACCTCGGATTAAATCAATCACCAATCTCGCCTTCTGAGGTGACACGCGGACGTAGTTTAATTTTGCCGTTGTCTGCATTGCTATCTCTTCACCTTTAGCTCACTCTTGCAGCCTTCCCACCACGATCCGAGTGTCCCCTATAGGTCCTTGTTGGTGCAAATTCTCCCAGCTTGTGACCAACCATGTTTTCAGTTATGAAAACCGGGATAAACTTGCGTCCGTTATGCACGGCAATCGTATGCCCAACCCATTCGGGTAAGATCGTTGAACGTCTCGACCACGTCTTTATGACTTTCTTTTCGCTACGAGCATCGTGCTCGCCGATCTTGCGCGCAAGATGTTGATCATAAAAGGGTCCTTTTTTTACAGAACGGCTCATCGTTTCGCTCTCAAGCTCCAAGCATTATCGCTATTTTTTCTTTCCACGCCGTATGACAATGTACTTGTCCGTGCGACGATTCTTACGTGTTTTATAACCTCTTGTCGGAACACCCCACGGCGTAACTGGGTGTCGGCCTCCCGAAGAACGACCCTCCCCACCACCATGCGGATGATCCACTGGGTTCATAGTCACACCGCGGTTATGAGGACGTTTTCCTAGCCAACGACTACGGCCTGCCTTGCCCCAAGAAATATTACCCTGGTCAACATTTCCAACCTGTCCGACTGTTGCCATGCAATCTATCAAAACTCGACGTGTTTCGCCCGAGGGTAGCTTAAGTAAAGCATAGTCGCCCTCTCTAGAAATCAGACGCACTTCCGAACCTGCCGCACGTGCCATCTGTCCTCCCTTTCCAGGTCGCAGTTCCACGTTGTGAACAATTGTTCCCGGAGGAATATTTCTTAACGGCAGTGCATTTCCAACCAGAATATCAGCGGTCGGGCCAGACATTACCTTCATGCCTTTTTCAAGACCTACCGGCTGTAAAATATAACGTTTCTCGCCATCAACATAGTGCAACAAAGCAAGGTTTGCTGAACGATTTGGATCGTAATCAACTTCTGCCACAACAGCAGGGATGCCCACTTTGTCACGCTTGAAATCGACCAGCCGATAACGCTTTTTGTGTCCGCCTCCTCTAAACCAAATACATATACGCCCCTTACTATTGCGCCCCCCCGAACGCTTCTTTCCTTTGACCAGAGACTTTTCGGGGTTTCTACGAGTAATCTCCTCTCGTGAGACCGTCGTCTGGAAACGCCTGGTTGGGGTTGTCGGCCTGTATGTCTTAATCGGCATGTCTAGCTTGTCTTAAAGATATCCCTCTATACCTGAGCGTACTCAACCATTGTTTCGCCCTCTTGGAGCTTTACGTAAGCCTTCTTCCAATTCGGCCTGTGACCAGTATATCGACCCCTCCGGCGCATCTTACCGTCATAGTTGGCAGTTCGTACACCCGCAACCTTGACCTTGAAAATCTTCTGTACTGCATTCTTGATGTCAGTCTTCGTCGCACCAGGATGCACACGAAAACACATGGTCTGCTCAAGCGCCCGGATTGTCTCACTTTTCTCGGTAATGGATGCACCTCGAATGACGTCGTAAGGGTTCATTTCAACACCTCTGAACAATGCTGTACTGCCGCTTCGGAAAATATTACCGTCTTACATCTCAACAGGTGGTAAGGATGCACATCACGACTTTCCAGCAGGGTGACTCCTGGGATATTACGACTCGATAACATCAACTTATCATTCTCGCCGTTGTTCACCAGAAGAACCGTTGCTTCTACTCCTAACCGATCCAGTACTCCAGAAAATTCCTTGGTCTTCGGAGCAGCCAAGTCAAAATTCTTGACCACTTTCAGAGCCCCGTCCGCCAACTTTACCGAAAGTGCTGAACGTAAAGCCCCGACAAGCATCTTGCGAGGCAGATGATAACCATAGCTACGAGGCTGAGGCCCATGAACCGTGCCACCTCCACGCCACAGAGGAGAGCGGTTTGATCCAGCACGCGCCCTACCCGTACCTTTTTGTCTCCAAGGCTTCCTGCCACCGCCTCTGATCTCACCGCGACCCTTAGTCTTATGCGTTCCAGAGCGAAGTTCATTGCGGTAGTGATGAACCGCCTGATAGAGCAATGCCCGGTTGACCTCTGAACTGAACACTGCATCAGCAAGTTCAATCTCACCTACCACATTGTTCTCAAGATCTATTACATCTACTTTCGGCATTGCTTCTACGCTTCCTTAACCGCAAACCTTAAGTGCGTCGGATGACAACATATCCGCCATTGGGTCCTGGCACCGCACCCTTCACAAGAATTACGTTGTTATCCCCATCCACTTCTACAATCTCTATATTTTTTACCGTTACACGTTCCGAGCCCATCTGCCCAGGTAGCTTAACGCCTTTCAATACTCGCGAAGGGGAGGCACTCTGCCCGATCGAACCTGGCTGGCGATGCGACATCGAACCATGCGACTCGGGACCGCGGCGCTGACCATGGCGCTTGATGTTGCCCTGAAAGCCGCGCCCCTTGCTAACACCCACAACATCAATCAACTCAGAAGCATCAAAATGTTCAGCTAGCACACGGTCGCCTGTTTTCATTTCTTCAGCATCACCGGAAACCGGAAACTCACTCAGAAAACGCAGCGGCTCCACGCCAGCTTTCTTAAAATGACCCTTCATCGGCTTGGCTATATTCTTCTCTTTAACAAATTCCACCAGGCCCAACTGAACAGCCTCATAACCATCTTTATCAGCCGTCTTACGCTGGACAACCACACATGGACCAGCCTTCAGAACGGTAACGGGAATCACCCTGCCATTCTGAGCAAACACCTGCGTCATTCCGACTTTTTTTCCTAAAATTCCGGGTGCCATCTTAAAATTAACTCTTTCACCTTTTACTAACCTATCCGCCAAAGGCTTTAATCTCGACGTCGACCCCTGCCGGCAGATCTAATCGCATCAACGCATCTACGGTTTGCTGAGTCGGCTCTAAAATATCAAGCAGCCGCTTATGGGTACGAATTTCAAACTGTTCTCGCGCCCTCTTGTCAGAATGAACCGAGCGGTTAACGGTGTACTTGCTCTTGTCAGTCGGTAATGGTATTGGGCCAGCCACCTGCGCTCCTGTTCGTTTGGCAGTCTCAACAATTTCCCCCGTTGACCTGTCGAGGGTCCGGTGGTCATAAGCCTTGAGCCTAATGCGAATTCTCTCTTTCGCCATCGCGTTACTCTACAACCTCACTG
>DJHJ01000015.1 GCA_002433055.1 Acidobacteriia bacterium UBA6623
CTATTCAAAACATAGGATTCCAGCATAGTATCGTATGCAATTCCATTAAGTTCGATACCATGATTCAATAGCACATTGCGGTCATATTTTAGATTGTGGCCCAGTTTAGACTTACTCGGATCTTCGAGCAGTGCGCGCATACGGCTTAGTACAAATGCACAGTCTAATTGCTTTGGCGCACCGTCGTAATCGTGTCCAACCGGTACATATGCGGCTTTCCCAGGCACAACAGAAAACGATAGTCCTACGAGTTCTGCCTCTATGTAATTTAGGCTCGTCGTTTCAGTATCGAACGCAAAGTAATCAGCTTCTTGTAACAAATCAAGCCAATGATTAAGGCGACTTTGGTCCAAAATTGTCTCGTACACAATATCTTTTCCGGTCCTAGTGTTGGACTTGTCGCGATCAGGTACTTTTTCGTCCCCGAGTTGTTTCAGCCATGATTTAAATTCCAAGTTGCGAAATAGGTCAGTCAGGCGGCCCCGATCCCATTCTCCCGGACGCAGCTCATCAAATCGGACACCCAAAGGAACGTCGTCGACAATGGTGACCAAACGCTTGGATAACGGGAGTTTATCTATGCTTTTCCGAAGGTTTTCACCAACCTTGCCAGATATTTCCCCAGCATTCATGAGTAGGCTGTCGAGCGTGTCATACTTTTCTAACCACTTTACAGCTGTCTTCGGTCCAACTTTATCGACCCCTGGAATGTTATCAACTTTGTCACCAATCAAAGTCAAATAATCGACGATTTGATCGGGTCGAACACCAAACTTTTTCACCACTCCAGCAACATCAAGCACCGAATTATCCATGGTATTCACCAAGCGAATGTGGTCACACACAAGTTGTGCCATATCCTTGTCACCCGTGGATATAACGACCTCAATATTTTTCTCCGCAGCTGCTCGTGCAAGTGTGCCAATAACATCATCGGCCTCAACCTTTTCAACCATAACCAAGGGGTACCCAAATGCTCGCACAAGTTCGTGAATCGGTGATATTTGAGTGCGCAGCTCCTCTGGCATAGCGGGTCGGTTGGCCTTGTACGCCGGATAGTATTCATCACGTAGTGTTTTGCCTTTCGGATCAAATACGACCGCGAAGTAGTCAGGCTGGTACTCTTCATAAAGATTTCTCAGCATCGCGATGACACCATGAATCGCTCCTGTTGGGGATCCTTTCGAGTTTTTCAGTGAAGGCAAAGCGTGAAAGGCGCGATAGAGGTAAGATGAACCATCGATTAGAACAAGTTTTTTAATTGACATAATCAACCTATCCAGTAGTTAGCCAGAAACCGTACCCGCCCATCCCTGGGATTAGGCCTATTAGTCGGGAATGCTAGACCGAGGCTACGCTCCAGGAAATTCCGATCACGAGGTTGCACTATGCCACGTGCTCCAAGTTAACGGCCTAAACCGCAGAAGATTTGGTTAAACATAGATGCTATGCTATTTCACATTACCATTTAGAACGAACTCTCTAGTCGAGTAAAAGATAGATGTATCGTAAAAACTCCGTCATATTGGTCCTTGCTTTGGTAGGTCTACTATCATATACCCTCGTTCCCGGAGCCGCGGCAGATTCAAAACCACTCCCGGAGCCCATCGCCCCACCTGATTTCGTCGAACACGACGAACAAATGGAACCTGAAGTTACCATCATCCAACGCGAGGATGCGACCGTTGAGGAGTACCGGGTTAACGGGCGATTGTACATGGTTAAGATTACGCCTTTTATCGGCAAACCCTATTATTTTATCGATCGTGATGGGGACGGACTAATGGAGTCCCGGATGAGTGACTTATATAACCCCTTTCAAGTCCCACAGTGGGTAATCTTTAGCTGGTAGCACACCCATCCGAATTGGAAGGTGAGTCTCACCGCTGCTAGCGAGCCAAACTAGTCTCATGTCAGTCTATACGAAGCTCAGTGAGCCCGAACTTGACACCTTTCTTAGCACTTATCTCGTTGGCCAAGTGCTACATTTTGAGGGTATAGAGGCAGGCATCGAAAACTCAAATTACTTCGTTACTACGGACCAAGGTCGATTCGTCCTAACAATATTTGAACAAGCATCAGTCGAAGGACTTAAGTATTGCCTGGAGTTGATGGCCTTCCTATCAGACTGTGCTCTTCCAAGTCCTCGGCCCGTTGCGAATACAAGAGGAGAATATCTAAACACTGTGAAAAATAAGCCCGCTGCGCTCGTTGAACGCTTAGGTGGCGCCAGCATCGACAAACCGGGGATTGAACACTGCCGTTTGGTCGGAAAAACCCTCGGTGCAATGCATAACGCGGCGCAATCCTATCCAGCGACACGCGAAAATGAACGTGGGCGGGCTTGGCGCGCTGTTACGGCCGAACAAATCCGAGGTCATTTGAATACAGCGGATAAATCATTGTTGGACAGAGAAATGGTGTTTAGCAAAAGCTTTGATTTTAGCTATTGTAAACGAGGGGTAGTACATGCAGATCTATTTCGCGATAACGTCCTATTCGAAGGACCAAAGCTTTCAGGTCTAATTGACTTTTACTATGCTCACTCAGGTTCTCTCATCTATGACCTCGCGGTAACTGTGAGCGATTGGTGTTTTGGGAGCGACGAAACTGTCTTCAACCAGCCGTGCGCCAAAGCGCTAGTTCAGGCTTATTCTGAAACCCGTGTCGTCGATACAATGGAAATCGAGGCATGGCTCCCATCTCTACGAGCAGCGGGCTTGCGTTTCTGGTTATCTCGTTTAAAAGACCAACTATTTCCACGACATGGCCATCTCACACACATCAAAGATCCCGCCCCCTTTAAAACAGTACTCCAACACTGCCAACTTCATTCAGACCAATTGCAATCAGTGTGGTCTTAGCTCTACCGGTTGCAGTACTCACGATATCGTTCTGATCAAATTCGACGGCACTTGAAACGGAGCAATAAAAAAGCCCTCCTAGGGAGGGCTCGGAACTTGTTGTTAGCCGACTCCTACTTCTTGTTGTCTACGACTATGAGATCGACCCTTCGATTCCTATACATATTCTCTGCCGTGTCGTTCGGCGCCACCGGCGCGCTCTCTCCATAACCGACGGCTGACAAACGGTCAGCCGCAACGCCACCGTTAATGAGGTATGTGGTTACAGCCTCTGCCCGTTTTTGCGACAACTGCTGGTTATAAGCATCGCTTCCCCGACTGTCAGTGTGACCCTCTACTCGCACATGCACGCTAGCATTGTCACCCAATACGCTTATTGCGTTGTTCAAAACTCCTTCAGAGTCAGGCTTTATCGACGATTTATCAGTATCAAAGTTAATGCCCTCAAGGCTTAAGAGTTTCTCACCATTCTTAGGACATCCATCATCGTCAACCTTTACTCCGTCAGGGGTTCCAGGGCACTCGTCCCTTGTGTTAGCGACACCATCTCTATCGCTATCTGCCGGCGGTTTTGGTTTCGGCTTCGGCTTCGGCTTCGGCCTCGGCCTCGGCCTCGATGCTGGCTTCGGCGGCGGCGGTTCATCTTTGCAAGCGAAGTAACCCACAGCAGCACCGGCAACACCGGCAATTGCCATTGCGGCTTCAGCTTCACCACCATCGGAAGTACCAGCTGCGATTCCTACACCAGCAACACCGCCAATAAGTGGGCAAATTACTTCTTGGGGTTTGATACTAGAGTTTGCGCAACCGCCAACAAACAAC
>DJHJ01000014.1 GCA_002433055.1 Acidobacteriia bacterium UBA6623
TCCGATGAGCACTAGAATACCCTAAAAATTCAACTTGCTACACCTATTGGCTGAAATCTCGTTCAGATATGACATACCGTGAATTTCTTTCTTACACTGAAATTGGCACTACAGCTCACTGATGTGATGCACGAGACGGCTCTTTATTTGTAATGAAAGACTATCCTTCTGATTTGGCCGAACAATTCCGAAAGGAAGTTGAGGGGGAAGTTCGCTTTGATTCTTACTCAAAGGTTCTTTACAGTACGGACGCAAGTGTTTGGCAGATGGAACCGATCGGAGTGGTCATACCACGCCATGCAGACGATATTGTGGCCCTGACTGGTACTGCAGCGAGGAATCAAGTGCCGATTTTGGCACGCGGTGGCGGCACGAGTCTTTCTGGACAGACCGTGGGACATGCTGTGCAAGTCGATTTTGCGAAATACATGAACAACATCCTTGAATGCAATACGGAGGAATGTTGGGTGCGAGTACAACCAGGTGTTGTGCAGGATCAACTGAACAATTACTTAAAACCACTTGGTTTCAGTTTTGGTCCGGATACATCGTCGAGTAGTCGGGCGACGATTGGTGGCATGATTGGTAACAACTCCGCAGGATCTCATTCAATCATTCACGGAAAGACTATTGACCATGTCCTGGAACTAAAAGTAGTACTTTCTGATGGTTCTGAAGTAGTCCTTGGGCCAGTTGACGATGCTACATTAGAGCGGCTCGTTAGTGTAGACAGCCTCGAAGGCCACATTTATCGAGATTTATTGACTCTTGGTGACCGATGGAGAGATGAGATTTTGGAACGGTTTCCGAAACTCATGCGTCGTGTTAGTGGCTACAACTTGGACGAACTGGTAAGCAATTCTTCGAAGAAATTTGGAGCCGGGTATTCAAGCTCCCCCGGACCACTCAACTTGGCTCGGATGATTGTTGGAAGCGAAGGAACCTTAGCAGTGGTGAGTGAAGCCAAAGTTCGTATTGTGCCTCTACCAAAAAGCAAAGGTATTTTAGTTGTGCAATTTCGCTCTCTGCTTGAATCGGTTGAGCCTTCACAGGAAATTGTTACTCATCAGCCTGCCGCAGTCGAATTGATGGATGATTTTATTCTCAATCAAGCACGTAACTCCCCCAATTTTTCCGACCACTTAGACTTTGTTGACAGTGATGCTGCTGCCGTAATGGTAGTTGAGTTTTATGGCGACAGTGAGACAGAAGTGCGGTCTAAAATCGAACGGTTGAAGACCCATTTGGAACGCAGACAGATTGGCTTTGGCTACATCACATTGACTGATCCATTTGAACAGCAGCACATCTGGCAAGTACGAAAGCAAGCACTCGGTTTGCTGATGAGTGTTAAGGGCGATAAAAAACCAATTGCCTTTGTCGAAGATCCGGCTGTCCCAATCGAGCATTTGCCAGCTTTCTTAAAGGAGTTTCGAGGTATTCTTGAGAGCCATGATGCTCGTGGTGGCTATTATGGTCACGCCTCAGTGGGATGTCTCCACGTTCGTCCTGCCATCGATCTCAAACAAGCTTCTGAAGTTCATAAGATGCGACAAATTGGAGACGAAGTCTGCCAGCTAGTGATGAATTTCGGTGGTTCGATGAGCGGAGAACACGGTGACGGTATTGCGCGCGGAAAATTCAACCAGGTTCTATTTGGGCCAGAGGTTTATCAGGCATTTGTTGAAGCCAAAAACATTTTTGACCCCAAAAATCTGATGAATCCCGGCAAAGTTGTCGATGCCCCAGAAGTTACTGAAAATCTTCGTTTGGGTGCTGATTATCAAACCATAAATATCAAAACGCATCTCGACTTTTCGAAAGAGGGTGGTTTTTCTAGAGCCGTCGAGATGTGCAACGGTATGGGTGTTTGCCGAAAGCGCGATGTGGGAACAATGTGTCCTTCCTATCACGCCACGCTCGAGGAAGAGCATTCAACGCGTGGTCGAGCGAACGCATTACGTGCGGCACTGTCGGGGGCTTTACCGCCAGACGAGCTCATATCGAAGCGCATGTATGATGTTCTAGACCTATGTCTAGAGTGTAAAGGATGCAAACATGAGTGTCCTTCGAACGTAGATTTAGCAAAAATAAAGTATGAATTTTTGGCGCAATATAATGAGAAATATGGCGTACCACTAAGAGCGAAAATCTTTGCACATGTCGAGACACTCAATCGGTGGGGAAACAGATTTGCTTCCCTAGCAAATCTGACGATGGGACTGCGCTCAGTGAAATGGTTAATCGAACGGGTTGTTGGCATAGATCGACGTCGACAAATGCCCCCTTTTGCGCCTGAAACTTTTAGAAGTTGGTTCAAAAAAAGAACACAGACCGACAGTACTAATTGTCCACAGGTTGTACTGTTTGATGACTGTTTTACGAATTACAATTACCCTCAAGTTGGTCGTGCGGCGGCAGAAGTACTCGAGGCCGCAGGATTTGAAGTGATTTTGGCAGAAAAAAAATGTTGCGGCCGGCCTATGATTTCGAAAGGTCTACTTCAGGATGCGCGTCAACTTGCCGAAGACAATGTGCGTTCACTTATAGCGTATGCTGAAGAGGGGATTCCAGTGGTGGGGTGTGAGCCGAGTTGCTTACTGACTTTTCGGGATGAATACAAGGAACTGGTTTCTGGACCCGATGTGGAAAAAGTTGCTGGTAACTGCTACATGATTGATGAGTTTCTAATCGAAAGAAATGAACTCGGGGAACTACACTTGCCTTTTACTGAGAGGGCTGATCAACCGAGGAGTGTGTTATTTCATGGTCACTGTCATCAAAAGGCACATATCGGTAGTGTGCCCAGCCTTAAGGCTATGGATTTAGTGCCACATTTGAAGGTTTCCGAAGTCAATTCGGGGTGTTGTGGCATGGCAGGCTCGTTTGGTTTTGAGAAAGAACATTACGAACTTTCTGAGAAAATAGGTGAGCAGCGGTTGTTTCCTGCTGTTGAAGCGGCTGGTTTAGAAACAGAAATTGCTGTCAGCGGGATTTCTTGTCGTCAACAAATAGAGCACTTCACTGGACGTAACCCTAGGCATGTGATCGAAGTCTTGCGTGCCGCGTTACAAAAATAGAAACATTGCCAGAGAAGCTTTAATTTTCTGGGTTTTGATACGGATGCCCAGATATGATAGGCACCTCTCGGATGATTTAGCTAATTGAATCTTATGCAACAGATGGAAAATAGTTGCACGGTCACACTGCGACGGTATTTCTATACTGCGGTTCCCCTTGAACTAATTTTGGCGGGGCAAATTTACTGATGGATATCCGGCCGATTGGACTATCCACTGCGTTGTTCACACTAGGTATTTGTATTCTCTGGGGCGGCAATGTCGTCGCAATTAAATTTGGTCTTATCGCTTTTCCACCTTTTTGGAGTGCCTTTTGGCGATTTTTGATTTGTTGCATTGTTGTGTTTTTGTGGTCACACTGGCGAGGTCTGTCACTCCTGCCCCAACGGAGTGAAATCAGACAACTCGGCATCCTGGGATGTTTATTTACAGTACAAATCGCTTCCTTAAATCTCGGAGTTAACTGGACCTCTCCTGCTTATGGTGTGGTTCTACTCAATGCCAACCCGATCTTTGCCAACTTACTAGCTCACTTTGTTGTTCCTGGAGACCGTCTATCTGTACGTAGGGTGATTGCCCTGCTAATGGCCTTTGGAGGAATTTGCATTGTATTTTTAGGTAACCCTGTGGAGACTCTTGCTGAGCGTCCGATGATGGGAAATTTACTTGTCATCTTGACATCCTTTTTGCTTGGTATTCGTGTAGTTTACACAAATCGTTTAGTGCAATCGATCGAGCCGGTCCGGGCCGTGTTTTGGCAAGCGATGGGCTCTTTGCCAGTTTTTTTGTTGTGTGGTTGGCTATTTGAACCACCATTACTTAGCTCTTTTGTTCCTCTCGCCTCATTGTTAGCGGTTGCGTATCAAGGTGTGATTGTTGCAGGTTTTTGCTTTGTCGGATGGACAATACTTCTCAAACACCACAGCCCTAGCAAACTCTCGATGTTTGGGTTTGTTTCACCCATTTTTGGTGTCCTATTCAGTGGTCTTTTTTTTGGGGAACCCATAACTTCTCGTCTCTGGATTGGGCTAATTGCCGTGACACTGGGTATTTTTCTGGTAACTAGGCAAGGATCTTCACCCTCTAATCCCGCCACGGGGTTAGTAAAGGAGGATGCGCAGTGAAGCAAGGACCTACTACTGTTGGATCCTCTTCCTCTAAAACTATTGATTGGAAAGTTGCGCTGGTCGCCTTTTTCCTCTCAGCATTCTGGGGTGGTAACGTTATTGCAATTAAATTTACCCTCACTGCCTTTTCTCCCCTTTGGAATGCTTTTTGGCGCTTACTAGTTGCTTCACCAATTCTCTATGGATGGACACGTGCACGAGGTGTGTCTTTAATGCCTGCATCTGGAGAACTAAGACAGTTTTGCATTCTGAGTGGTGTGTTCGTAGTGCAGATTACCTTGCTGAACTTTGGAACACATTTTACATCGGCAGCTTATGCTTCGGTGCTGATGAACAGTTATCCAATTTTTACCAATGTTGTGGCACATTTTTTTGTCTCCGATGACCGCATCACACCGTTAAGAGTTTTAGGTTTGACAGCAGCGTTTGCAGGGATCTGCATAGCCCTTCTGGGGGAACCCGATGGACGAATGGCTTCACAGCCTGTTTTTGGCAATGTGATTTGTGTTGGCACAGCACTTTTGTTTGCTGTAAGAATGATCTACACGCAGTATCTTGTACGATCCACTGATCCGTCCCGCACAATCTTTTGGCAGACCATAGCTGCCATACCAGTATTTGGGTTGGCAGCTTTATTGTTTGAACCGTATCCAATACTACCTATTAGATGGACGACATTGATGGCACTTCTCTACCAAGGGACGATCGCTGGAGGACTGGCTTTCATAGTCTGGGCTAAACTGTTGCGGCGTGTGCCAGCCGGTGCTCTGTCGGTTTTTTCCTTTCCAACGCCGATTTTTGGTGTCCTATTCAGCGCTTGGTTTTTTTCAGAGGCGATACCTTCGGCGTTGGTGGTCGGCGTGATTGGGGTTGTAGTGGGTATTGTCGTAGTGACCTTAGAATCACAACCGGAAGATCGTATTAGAAAATCAAATAAATTGAGTAGACCTGGAGTCTAAAGAATCCACTGAACGGTATGAGTAATTCCTTTTCTATTGTTCCAATCGGACGTCAATCAATCGCACTTGCCCTCTTGGTCAATTTTATTAGAGGAGGCAATCAGGTTGCTTTGAAGTTGGCGCTCGGAGCGTATGCACCCTTTTGGACTGCTTTTGGAAGGATGGCAATCGGTGCAACTGTGGTCGGTTTCTGGTCGCTTTTTCGTGCCGTTCCAATTGTTCCACGAACCGATGAACGCCGGGGGTTGCTGATTCTTGGCCTCCTCTTTACCGCCCAGATTGGTCTTATGCACTATGGCGCTGATTTTACTTCGCCGTCATATGCCAGTGTTTTAATGAACAGCAATCCAATATTTTCGAACCTTTTGGCTCACTTTGTAATTTCCGGAGACCGTCTTTCACAAAGACGATTATTTGGTCTAGTGATCGCTTTTACTGGAGTGTGTACGGTCTTTTTTGGGAAACCAGAGGAGCGTTTGGCGTCTGATCCTCTGTTCGGCAATCTGTTGCTATTGTTGTCCAGTATTCTGGTTGCCGTCCGTGTGGTTTATACGCACCATCTCGTTCAGAAAATCGAACCTGAAAAAGCAGCGTTTTGGCAAATGATCTTTTCATTGCCTCTGTTTCTTATCGCGGGGTTATGGAGTGCTTCGGAAGTACCTTATTACATAGACTGGATGGCTTTGTCAGGCGTTTTTTACCAAGGAGCGATCGTTGGAGGACTGGCTTTCACAGTCTGGGCGTACTTACTGCGACGTCATACTCCAGGGTTATTGACATTCTTCAATTTCACAGTCCCGGTTTTTGGAGTGTTGCTAAGTGTGTTTGTGATGGAGGAAACAGTTACGGCAAGATTGGCTCTCGGTGTGTGTGCCGTTTTTGTTGGTATTTGGTTGGCGACAGGATCTTCCAAAAAAATACCACTAGAAAAATAACAATGCTATGAGGTTGAAGTATCACAGCGAGTTATAATACTTCAGCTTACTTGAGCGAGTCGCTTGTAGCCTTTAACGTAAAAGTTCTGAAAGTCCCAAGTGTTTGGTAAGTCCCTTGGAGGATGTTTTTGGTAGGCAACAACAAATGCACCGCCTTTCATTAAGGGACGCCACTCAATTCGGGGTTGAAATTTAACAAACTCGGGGAATTGTTCTAGGGCTTCATCCAGAGCTTGTTTAGATATTGTGGCGTCTATTGTCAATATTTTCCTCTTCTCCTGATTCTAGACTGTGGAAGATCGAATTGGGTTAAATCTAATGATTCAGCATTCTGATTTTGACTGAACTGCTAGAATCTGGTTTTTTAAAGTTAATGTCAACCTCTCAGAAAATTCCCTTAAAAGAGTTTGCCGAACAGTGTCGTGATCAAGCAATTCCCCTGAGTAGTCTATTTAGCTATTTTTGCGTGTCTCGAATCGAAGGTGATGTACTGAATCGCTTGTTGCATGAACCCGTGGCGGCCATACCTCCTGAACTTGGCAAGCTCTATAAGTGCATTCGCGTTATTCTCGTGCCTTATCTAGGTAATTTACCTCTAGAAAAAAAATTGAATCGTTTAACTAGTTCTCGTGCAGGAATTGCCTCAAAAATAACTCCACAAAGAATTGTCTCGTTCACTTCTCCACCCGAAAGTCAGCGTATTATCTCCGACACACTAAGATGTGAGAATGAGGCTTTCATCTTTCTCGCTGTTACTGACGAGGATTCTGCCGATTTACATTATGGGTTTTACGGTAGTGTGGCTCACTTAATTTGTGAGAGTCTCGATGAGGATAGGGTGGCAGAGTTTACTGAGCTTCTCCGTAAGGAGCTAACGGATCGTGTCCATGGGGAAATTGACGAATGCAGTTGGAACCTCAAAGAAGATCTCCTAAGACGTCAGAGCAACCCTACACGGAATACAAAACTATTACGCGGATATTTGCGTCAGTCCATGCAAGACACTCTCACGCTGTACATGCACGGATTATGTTGTGACATTGATCTCGAAACGGCCCCCCGGCAGCTCAACAGTCGGGATATCCGTCGCAGACTTAACCTACTTCGCCAAATTTTTCCACCTCCTCCTGGTTTTGCACTATTTCCGGAAGAGTTAGACAGGCGACATTGAAGGAGACGATACTGAAGGAAGCAACAAAGTTAAATTGAGGACTACAAAAATGAATATGCCACCTAAACCGATTCTCAAGCATCTTCGTCAAGGTGCTGTCATACCAGCTCATCCGCTTGCTCTGAATAGTCGAAGGAAACTCGATGAAAAACGTCAACGCGCGTTAACACGCTACTACATCGCTGCAGGTGCTGGTGGTGTAGCGGTGGGTGTTCATACGACCCAATTCGGTATTCACGACCCAAAAATTGGGTTGTTGCAGCCAGTTCTTGAGTTAGCTGCTGAAACCCTCGACTCTTACGCTCCGAAAAAGGGTGCAAAGATGATTCGAGTGGCTGGAGTTGTTGGACCAACGCGTCAGGCAGTTAGGGAAGCTGCGACAGCCGCTGAACTCGGTTATCACGCTGGACTGCTGAACCTTGGTGGTTTGCACAAGCTATCCCCGAGTAAGTTGATTAAGCATGTACGTTTGGTTGCTGAAGCCATTCCAATCTTTGGGTTTTATCTACAGCCAGCCATGGGTGGAATTGCCCTGCCATATTCGTTTTGGCGTGAATTTGTCGAGATTGAAAATGTTGTTGCCATTAAAATTGCGGCTTTCAATCGTTACCAAACTCTCGATGTTGTGAGGGCTGTAGCCGAGTCAGGTCGTGCTGGCAAAATTGCACTTTACACTGGCAACGACGACAACATAGTTGGTGATTTACTTACGGGATTCCGTTTTGAACAGGACAAGAGAGCAACGACAGTCCACATTGTAGGTGGGCTTTTGGGGCACTGGGCTTTCTGGACACGCCGTGCAGTTGATTACTGGATGGAATGTCGACGTATCTCAGTACAACAAAAACTTCCGGTCCCTCCTCGTATGATGACACTCAACACGCAGGTTACAGATTTGAATGCTGCGGCTTTCGATGCAGCCAACAATTTTGTTGGTGCCGTTCCTGGTGTACTCGAAATACTCCGTAGGCAAGGGCTACTGAAAGGAATTTGGTGTTTGAACCGCAAGGAGACTCTTTCGCCGGGACAGAAAGCTGAAATAGACCGTGTTTGTACGGCCTATCCTGACCTAAACGACACCTCACTCGTGAAAGCCAATCTGGATGAGTGGTTACGCTAAATGCAACAGGCGTTGCTAAATCAGAACACCAAGGTGTCCTTTTTGGCTTCAATTTGAGCGGCATTGACGCCAGGAACCTTCTTGAGGTCTTCTATCGATTTGAAATCTCCATTTTCGGTGCGATAACGGATGATCCTTGCGGCTTCGGATCTTTTTAGCGATAGCCGGCTTTCAAATTGAATAGCCCTGGCTTTGTTGACATTCAGTGGTGGTAGTTTTTCGGCGGGAAACCATTTTGTGAGATAGTTCAGTACAGTTTGAAGCTCGTCTTCAGTGGCCTTCATGCCAAAGCCAATCATCTTGGCTATGGTTGTATTCCAGCCATCCTTGTCCTGTCTCAAAGAAACTGACTTTCCTATTTCATGGCACCCAACGCAGAGTCTCTGAGTTTCCTCCTTGCCGAGGCCGTTAGGAAGTGATCCATAGGTATGACCAGCTATAAAAATCGTTGCCAAAGGCAGCGATAGCCATCTTGGTTTGAGCCAATACACGTTGCTGAAAAACGACATAAAATGACAACTTTTACGATTTTGGGTGGGTAGATTAACTTGTCCCGTTTTCATCACGACGACTGGATCTTTTACGATGAACTTAATGCTCCATCGGGAAACCAAAGGAGTGGAGTGTGCCGTCATGAGTCACTAGATACACGTTGCCTCCGCCGGCTGACATTGCCATGCCGCTAGCTGAGGAAGCAATTTTATCTTTACTTCTCCAAAGTGTTTTCCCTGTTGTGCCATCTAGTGCGTGCATTACAGTGCCAGAGATTTGCTGTGGTTGGTTGTTGCCGGCACCCGTGGATGCGCTTGTATCATGAGACTCTCTGCTGGTAACTACGAAAACAACACCGTTGACTATGATTGGGGGTAGAGCGGACGATAGTTCTTGGGAAACCCACCCAGGTTCTATGTGAAGCCTCCCACTTTTTTCCAATATTTTCCATGCAGTCAAGGCACCACTAGTTACACTTCCGTTGGTAACTGGAGAGCTTGTTCCCGACGTTTTTGACCCACTCGAAAGAGCTGCAACCCACACTACTCCCTCTCTATCACGCCAGGTTGATAGGGTGTTCGGCTCACGCCTACCGTCTGAGTAGATCAGCGAGCTACCGATGAAGGAATTTTCATCTAGGGCTCCACCCCTGAGCAAGTGTATACGGCCATCGGTTCCAGCAATAGCAAGCAGGTCGCTTTGTTTGTGATCGATGACTAGAGGAGAAGAAGTAAATCCGATATCCCTACTAGTTGTATAGTGTCCAGTTTGCTTGAGAGTCTTATGGTTGAGAGAAGTCAACGAAGAGGATTTGCCTCGCCTGGTTGCGACATATAGCATACCTTCGGGCCCAAATACCGGACCGACTAGCCCAACTAACTCGCCGTCTGCTTTCCAATGGATAATTTTTCCACTGTTCAAATTTACTGCCCATATGCCATCTTGCACTCCACCACAACCGTTTGTTGTGGTGACATAGGCGAAGTCTTCTATGACAATCAAGCCATGCGCATTGGCATTCGGAGCCAGAAACCTAACAGGTTTTTGGTCGGTTTCACCATTGGATACATAGTTGGCATGAAGGAAGCCGTCAGGGGCTAATGTGTATACGTATTGCGGGTTTCCACGATCCCACGGCATCTTCACTATTCGTTCACGGGTATTTTTGGTGTTTGCAGCTGGTTGGGCCGTAGGACGCTTAATCCAATGTTTTAACGTTACTGCGCCTTCTTTGGGCTCCCCAACTCCACTCATTGCAGGACTGCGCCGTCCAAAGCCGCGAGAGGTAAAGACAGGAGGTAATCCTATGGGAGTGCCCCGGGTGACATTTGTAGTCATTCCGTCTGGACAACCGAAAGAAGTTTCAAGTGGTGGTGAACCGAGACCAAAATTCTTTGTCCATTCCATTCGTGCCAAATCAGTATCTATTACGAAAACGCGACCTGAACCGCTGCCCATGAATCCAAGTGAACGAAAGCCGCGGTATCCGATGTAAAAGTCGAAGAGAACGGGTGGCTTCAGTTTACTGCCAAATTGATATTTCCAAACTCTTTGAAAAGATTGTGTCTGCAAACTTACAGCTGATATCTTCGGATCTCCACGGACCCAAGAGGAACGTTGTGCATCAAAACCATTGGTTGTCCAATCGGTACCGAATTGAGAGTACATGGGATGGACGCCCAAAACGTAGATGAAAACAAGTAGTGCAGCCCAAGTCGGAAATTGTTTCATTAAACGAATTCCTTTTTAAAAACAGATTACAAAGCAACGACTCCAAGCTCTTGCTGGTATTCGACCAGAGAACACTACTGTTGACGGTGGAGTGTGTCCGTCACAACCCACACCAACCCTGCTCTGGTTTCAGGGTAGAGTATAAACTACCGCAGATTGTAGTGTAATGTAAGGCCTCGAATCTACACTACTCTTTCACTAATGAAGTGATCCTGCTGTACGATAACAGGTACAAGTCACTAGGGAGTTCTCAGGATGGAAATATTAAAGGGGCTAGTAGTTGTTTTGCTCGGTGCGGCTCCGGTTTGGAGTGCCGATTGGCTGACTGATGGTGGAAACACCAAACGAACCGCATGGCAACAGGACGAAACGACCTTTAGCAAGGCGACGATTGATGATACGAGACTGCTCTGGAAGATTGAGCTCGACAATAAACCACGTGAAATGCACTCGCTGTTTCCACCCCTCATCGCCGAGGGAGTCAAAACAGCAACCGGACTCAAGGAAATTGCACTTGTCGCCGGAGTATCCGACAATCTCTATGCTATTGATGTCGAAACTGGAAGCCTGCTGTGGAAAAGAAATCTCCAAGGCGACTGGCGTCCACCTGACAACTACCAGGGTTGGGAGGTGCTTTGTCCAGGCGGCCTAACTGCAACGCCAGTGATCAGTCCCTCAGATGTTCCTGGAGAATACATAGTTTATGCCGCCTCTTGGGACGGTCGACTCCATCGTATTAACCTTGCCGATGGGAAAAATGTTGTACCGCCAGCGAAATTCATGCCGCCGAATGGTAAGCCCTACGCACTAAACCTATTCAAAAATGTAATTTACACCCACACTGCTCAGAATTGTGGTGGAAATCCGAACATGGTTTACTCATACGATCTCGCTACCGATAAGGTTGGCAGCTGGGGTCCGGCAGGCGGAGGCATGTGGGGCCGGACCGGTCCCGCCATCAGCTCCAATGGAACTATTTACACAGGTACTGGTGATGGTCGTTGGGACCCGGAGAACGACATCTATGGCAATGGCATTATCGGTGTTCAGCAGGATCCTGAAAGTAAAGAAATGTTGCTAGTTGACTACTATGGTCCTTCAAATGCAGAGTGGCTTTTTAAGCGTGATCTTGACATGCAGGTTACACCTGCCATTTTCGATTACCAAGGTAGAGAGTTAATGATTGATGCCGGAAAAGAATGTCGGATCTACCTTATGGATACTATTTCAATTGGTGGTGATGATCACCGCACCCCCTTATATCGGAGTCCTCTCATTTGCAATGAAGAAGTCAATTTTGCCTCCGCTGGTATTTGGGGTTCAATGGCGACTTGGCTGGATGACGATGGAACGCGCTGGGTGTTGTCTCCCTTTTGGGGCCCAAAGCATTCTGCTTTTAGTGCACCAATCGAGCATGGTGATGTTAATCACGGTGCTATCGCGGCATTTAAAGTTGAAGGACAGGGTGAAAAAACTTGGTTGTCTCCAGCTTGGATTTCACGTGATATGAATCGTGCCGAACCACCTATTGTTGCCAATGGCCTCATTTTTTCTTATGGCAACGGTGAAGATACTCATCAAGCATTACCAGATGTTGGGTTAACGAATCTAAGTAAAGATAGGATTGCCGGTTCTACCAACGCGATCTTGTTTGTGTTGGATGCTCGCACAGGTGAAGAATTGTGGTCGAGTGGTGATCAAATTACCTCATGGGTCCACTGGAGCGGCCTCTCCTTAGCCAACGGCCGCGTCTATATTCCGACTTTTGATGGCACAGTGTACTGCTTTGGCATTAACTAGAAAACACGACTGACATATTCAATGTCACATCTTAATCGGGTCTATCGAACGAGTGGAAATGTAACCATTTGCAGTGAACAAGTCACTTCCTACGAATTTTCAAAATCATGTACGTGATCGACTTCCCTGGCTCGATGACAATGTGATGGGGTGTTTTAGGAGGGATGTTAACAGTGTCACCGCTTTTGAGCAGGGTTGTTTTGCCCCCTTTGATTGCCTCCCCCCTGATTTCACCGGGGCCTACCTCTTTGGGGTCGACGATCTTGCCACCGGTATGAAGTGTTGCCTCTCCGGCTTGTACCACATAGAAGTCGGTGTAATCGTCGTGCCATTCCGAAGTTCCGGTTCCGGTGCGATAAACCACCAAGGCAAAGTGACTGCCAAATTCCCCCAGTTGTTCAATAGCGAGGTGGTTTTCCACCTTGCCGGCGAGGGAGTGGCTGTATTCGTGCATCTTTTTCTTCGACCAATGCTTGTATGGATTGGCAAATGCGGGAAAAGTGAAAATAACTATTGAGAAAATAAGAAACTTTTTCATAATGAGCTCTTTTGGCTGTGGTCTGAGCTGATGGCTAGTTTAACGTGACGACTCGCAAACATGTTGAGGGGTTCTGACGGCAACTATGGAAATAGTGAAGAGGGGTTAACGTCATGGCTAAGGTATCAATTTTTCCAAGACAATGTGCTGTTCAGTTCTCTTAGGTAACACAGAAGGGTGGACCAGTGACATCAGTTGCACTTCCATATCTCGTGCCTCTCGGGGTTCTAATGCTTTGGTTATAAGCAAGGAAAACTTTGCAATAGCTTCAGTTGATGGGTGGTCGGTCACTGACCGTAAGCTGACTTCATGCTTGCCTAGATAAGAGGTTTCGCCATGATTGATCACAACTGCTCTCACACGTATTGTCTCCGTTTCTAAGTCCCACCAGGTTCGCAGTCCAGTGACTTCTAAATTTCCTTCGAGAGCTGTCATCGGGTCGTTAAAAATCTCGCAAGTATTTTCCGCACATGGGTCTGATGACGCACGCCACTCGCCGTTGCTGTGATAAAACCAAGCACCTATGATGACCAGGACAGATGCACTCAGGATCCAGCGGAACGTTGAGGCTCGTCTCCATGGGGGTTTAAGATCATCCTGCGTTGAGCCTAGTTTAGTTGGCGAATTCCTCGACAATTCTTTTTTGGGCCTATTTGCTTCTAAGCGCACTTGGGTCGATGGTGCGGTGGTTGCAGATCCAAGTTGGCCCTTATTAGAAGTACAATTAGGGCATTCCGTTTGACTGACATCAAGTTCGCGACCGCAGCGAGGACACTCTGTTGTGAACATCTCAAAGGAATTGTAGCACTGAAGAATTTAGATTTAGAGAGCGCATGCGGATCACTCTAGAACGGCAGGTGGCAACTTATCACAAAAATTCAACCTGGAGGAAAATCGTCAGGAGGAAGTTCTTGTGGCGTTTTGCTTAGCGAGTGAGGGCGTCGCGGACGATGCTCCACAGAGAGGACAGACCTTCTCCTGTCTTTGCAGAGAAAGGTAATACCTGCTGGAAATTTTGTTCAAATTCGTACAGGGCTTTCTCTCTCTCTGATGTCCGGAGTTTGTCAGTTTTTGAAGCAACTAGAGTTAAAGGTTGACCATGTGCTTCAAGCCATTCGAACATCTGCTGATCCGAAGCTTTTGCCCCGTGTCTTGAATCCACAATCAAGATCACCAGCTTCAACGTCTTCCGATCGGTTAAGTAATTCTCTGCTAGCTGCTGCCAACGGGCTATTTGTTGTTTTGGAACTTTTGCATAACCATATCCCGGCAAGTCCACAAAGTAAAATGCCTTGTCTATGCGGTAGAAGTTGAGCTGTTGTGTTCGGCCTGGGGTACGGCTGACTTGGGCGAGCTGTTTACGAGTTGCTCTCACCGCCCCTGTTTTTAACTTGTTACTTAGCAGCAATGAGTTTAGTAGGCTTGATTTTCCTACATTGCTGCGCCCTACGAACGCAATCTCCGGCAGACCGTCACACGGAAACTGCCAAAGTTCTGCTGCGCTGCAAACAAACTCGACTGACATGAGAGGCCACAACTAAGCCTTTCCCCTAGACGTACAGTTGACGTTGCGTCGTAACCCTGCGGATAGCGGCATTCTGTGAGTTAGCTAAGCCGTCATCAATGCATGATGTTGCGACCTTCTTCTGTGGTCGTCTGATCGGACTTGACTGGCGCCGAGACTGATGTCAGACCCTCTATAGGCTTTTCCAGGGCGATCATCAATACTTCGTCCATATGTTTTACAAAGTGTATCTTCATATCCTTCCGGATATTTTTCGGGATGTCCGGCAAGTCCTTTTCGTTATCTCCTGGAACAATCGCCTCTAGAATGCCATGCCGGTGTGCTGCAAGTAACTTTTCTTTCAAACCACCAATAGGGAGTACCTTGCCGCGCAGGGTGATTTCACCTGTCATACTTATGTCGCCGCGGACCGGTATACGGGTCAATGCGCTCACTAGAGTTGTTGTCAGTGTAATACCGGCAGAAGGGCCATCCTTGGGAATTGCCCCTTCTGGAATGTGAACGTGAATGTCTAGATGACGATAAAAGTCCTTAGGGAGGCCTAGGGTTTGCGAACGAGAGCGTACATAACTCATGGCTGCTTGAGCCGATTCCTGCATTACGTCACCCAATTTACCGGTTGTTGTCAAATTCCCCTTACCGTCCATGAGTGTCGCTTCTATCGAAAGGATCTGTCCGCCCAACTCAGTCCAAGCCAGACCCACTGCTGCACCGATTTCATTTTTCTTCTCAGTGTCCAGATCACGATATTTTGGAACTCCGAGATAATTCGCAATGTTTTTTACGGTGATGGTGGTCTTTCCTCTTTTTTCGCCCGTTTTGCGAGAAACGACCTTTCGTGCCACTTTGCGGCAGGTATTACCTATCTCACGCTCTAGGTTTCGAACTCCTGCTTCACGAGTGTACTCTTGGATCAGAGCTGTTAACCCAGGATCGCTGAATTCAAGGTCAGAATTTTTGAGACCGGTTGACTGGAGCTGCTTCTCAATTAGGTGTTTTTTAGCAATTTCTATTTTTTCGCTTTCGGTATAACCACTTAAGCGAACGATCTCAAGGCGGTCTTGCAACGCAGCCGGAAGTGTGTGCAGCACATTGGCCGTAGCAATGAAGAAGACTTTGCTAAGGTCATATTCGACATCAAGGTAATGGTCCATGAACATGTGATTTTGTTCCGGATCCAGCACTTCCATAAGTGCTGCTGATGGATCGCCACGAAAATCAGTCGACATCTTGTCTATTTCGTCGAGCATGAAGACTGGATTTTGTGTGCCTGCCTTTTTCATCATTTGCAGAATCTGTCCTGGTAGTGCTCCTATGTAGGTGCGTCTATGGCCACGGATCTCTGCTTCGTCGCGAACTCCGCCCAGTGATAGACGGACGAACTTACGCCCCGTCGCCTTCGCAATTGATTTCCCAAGAGAAGTCTTGCCTACACCTGGCGGGCCCACAAAACACAAAATCGACCCACGTGGATCTTTTACAAGTCGTCGAACAGCAAGAAACTCCAGGATGCGATCCTTAATTTTTTCAAGTCCATGGTGATCGGTACTTAAAACTTTTGCCGCATGCTTGAGGTTGCGAATTTCGCGTGATTTTTTCTTCCAGGGTACGGCAAGGAGCCAATCAATGTAGTTGCGTGAAACTGTTGACTCAGCAGACATAGGTGGCATGTTTTCGACACGTCGCAACTCTGCCGTTGCTTTTTCTAAAGCGTCTTGCGTCATGCCTGCTTCTTCTATCTTCTTGCGCAGTTCGTCAACTTCACTCTTCTCACCACGTCCAAGCTCCTTCTGAATTGCTTTGATTTTCTCGTTGAGGTAATATTCCTTCTGAGCTTTTTCCATCTGGCGCTTCACACGACCTTGGATTGTACGGTCCACCCCGAGTTTCTCTATTTCGATATCTAGAATTTCAGCGATGCGAGTCAGTCGTTCTACGGGGTCAAACAGTTCAAGCAGTGTCTGTTTTTCGGGAATCGTTAGTTGTAGATTTGCCCCAACTGTATCCGCCAGCTTACCTGGGTCATCTACTCTAATTGCTGCGATCATTGTCTCGTAGTTGAGATTTTGACTTTGTTTGACGTACTGCTCGAATAGTGATGTCACTCGTCTCGTTAGTGTTTCGATTGTCTGGGTTGTTTCGACCACTGATGAACTGGTTTCGACCAAGGCACTTTGAAAGTCGTCAGTCGTACTGATCGATAAAAGACGGGCTCTTTCTAGACCTTCTACCAACACCTTTATGTTGCCGTCAGGCAACTTGAGGCTTTGGACAATGTTGACTATTGTTCCTACTTGGTAAATTTGGTCAGGTTCTGGGTCGTCTATTGAAGCGTCGTGTTGTGTGGCAAGGAAAATCTTTCTGTCGGCGGCCAAGGCTTGCTCTAGTGCACGGACGCTGGCTTCTCGCCCAACCACAAACGGTGTCATCATTTGCGGGAAGATCACGACATCCCTAATAGGCATCATCGGAAACTGCTGTTGAAATGGTCTTTCCTTAGACGTAGACATGGATTAACCTCTAATTTGCCGCTCTTGCAGTAGATACTGGCTAGCAATTTGATTGTAGTGGATTAGAAAAAATTAGGTCTAGCCAGCTTTTTCGAGTAGCGTCAGATTCACCTTGTGGTCCTCTACCATTTGCTTGGTCACGACGAATTCACGGACCTTGCTATAGGAAGGAAGATAGTACATCAAATCCAACATCATCTCCTCCATTATCATACGCAAGCCACGCGCACCGACCTTACGTTCAAACGCGAGGTCAGCAATTGCCTCTAGAGCAGGAGGTTCAAGGGTTAGCTGTACGTTTTCATACTCAAAGAGTTTCTGGTACTGTCGCACCAAAGAGTTTTTTGGACGGGAAAGAATTTCGATGAGAGCTGCCCTATCCAAACTTCCTAGTACGGCGACCACGGGTAGGCGCCCTATGAATTCAGGGATGAAGCCATGACGGATCAGATCGTGCGGTTGTACTTGCCCTAGCATGCCAAGGTCACTCGAGGCGGTTTTTTCATCGACAGTTTCTGGTTGAGCTTGCTGATCTTCAGCACTCGAGCGAAAGCCAACCACGCGATGGTCTAATCGTTGAGCAACGATTTTTTCTAGTCCTACAAACGCACCACCACATATGAATAGGATGTTTGTTGTATCCACTGGAGTAAATTCTTGATGTGGATGTTTGCGTCCACCCTGTGGCGGTACGTTGGCAACTGTTCCCTCCAGAATTTTCAAGAGCGCTTGCTGTACACCTTCACCAGAGACATCTCGTGTGATCGAAGGGTTTTCGTCCTTTCTGCTCAGCTTGTCTATTTCATCTATGTAGATGATTCCTTGTTGTGCCCGTTCTACGTTACCATCTGCGGCCTGTAGCAGCTTGAGAACAATATTTTCGACATCCTCGCCTACGTAGCCTGCTTCAGTAAGTGTAGTAGCGTCAGCGATGGCAAATGGCACATCGAGAATACGGGCTAAGGTCTGAGCCAGTAGAGTTTTGCCAGTACCCGTGGGTCCGATCAGCATGATATTAGATTTTTGCAGTTCAACATCGCTCGACCCACGTTGTTTGTTCATGGAGATGCGTTTGTAGTGGTTATAAACTGCAACAGCTAATTTTTTCTTTGCAGCATGTTGTCCGACCACATACTGGTCAAGTTGTTCTTTCAACTCTTGAGGCTTGGCTAGTTTAAAAGTGTGGGTGTCACCCTGTTCGGGTTTGTCGTCTTCCAGGATTGAGTTGCAGACTGCAACGCACTCGTCGCAGATATAAGATTTTGGGTAGTCTCCTGGTGTCGAAATCAGCTTCCCGACAATCTCTTGGGTCTTATGACAGAATGAACACCTCAAGGTCCCGTCCTCTTCTCCGGCTCTTTTCACGTGGCAACTCCTCTCAGAGACTCACCCGACCATTGAAATCTGAGTGTAATCGGGCAACGGTTCCTCCCAATTATGCTACGCGTGGGATTGATGTGGCAATCTACTGTTTCCATTACGTGGGTATTTTTTGAACAGCAGTTTAGATGCAAGGGGGAAATAGTGCAAAAAACTCCAGACGTTTCGAGCCTATTCGACGAAAACGATGTGGTACGGCAGCACGTGGCTGTGTCACCAGAAACTCATCGCCGGCTTTGATTGGCATGTTCTCCAATTGACCTTGTCCACTCCAAATCAAAAAAGCATAGGGTGAAGACTCTTGTAGGGAAATCTCTTGCTCTACGCACACTAGTTTGCCGCTGAATTTTGAGGTGACATGTGGGGGAAAAATCCAATTCTGCCAACCGCCCGAATTTTCACCCTCAATTCTTTCAGGGATTAAGGAATTTGTTTCTATTATTTTCGATGAAGTAGCGTTTTTCATGGCAACAAATTGCAATGATTCTTCTATGCTCGTAAACCCCGGATGGGTTTGTTCGGGTGTTTTACGTCTGTCCATGAACTCCCACTCCAAGTGGAGTGAAACATCGGATGGCTGCTGGATTTCAAGTGTTAATGCTGTACCTGGTCGGTGAGGTACTCCAGCCGGTACGTACATCCCCTGTCCAAAGACCTGGGTAGCCACCGGCGATAGCTCCAGTGCACATTCACCGCCGCGGGATATCGCTCTGGCTAAATCATCAAGTGTTACGCCTGGGTGCAGCCCCAGGTGAGTGTAAGGGGTTGGCCCTTTTGGTTGGTGTGGAAAATAGTAAGCTTCCTCTTTTCCCCATTTATGCTGTGAAAAATGCTTCGGATGGTTACGAACATCTTCATCGCGAACGTGAAAGTGAAATACGAGAGGAAAATGTGGGTCGAGAATTTTGCTTAGCACCGGAAAGCCCCCCCCGTACTTTTTTGTCAAACCCTCACCCAAAATTTCAGGCGCGCGCACTCTAAGTGCATCTCGCAGTGTCAGCGGTAGTCCCCGAAATTCAAGCAGGCTAAGGCCTTCTCCAGGAGCCGGGTTGACGTGTGATGCTTCCACTGTTGAGGCAATCCATCGTTCTGGTATCCAGCGTCCAACCGTGGGTTGATAAGTGTCTCCCGGGTGCTTACCTAAGCCGAGCCGAGCATGGTCCATGTAGTAGCGTGTTACGAAGTTAGGCTTAAGCTTAAGAAAACCTTCTGTCTCCTTCAGCACCGTGTCAACTTGTGACTCCAACTCATTCATAATTGCTCGCACAGTAAAACTTAAGCCCTAAGAGTCGCACACATCCAGATCAGAGGTTAGAATCAAGACTCTAGATCAGGACGGAATTGCTAACAATCACATGTCTCAGTACCCCAGAGTTGCTTCTTTCAAAAGTGTCACAGCTTTCCGTGAACATTTGCGAGCCCTTAAACTTTCGATTGAATGTGACGACACTATCTTGTCAGCTCCTGACTCTCCTCTTGCCAGTGGTCTTGATGTCGATGGATTCCAGATCTCTAACCGGTGGGTGATACATCCCATGGAAGGTTGGGATGCGGAGGAAAACGGCAATGTGAGTGAGTTAGTTCGCCGTCGCTGGCGCAATTTTGGGCGTAGTGGAGCGAAATGGATTTGGGGAGGTGAAGCTATGGCAGTGCTTCCCGAAGCACGTGCCAATCCTCGACAGCTTGTTATAAACGACAAGACCAGGGATGGACTAGCTCGCTTACACGATGAATTGCTCGCCACACATTGCGCAGAGTTTGGCACTGTTGGAGATTTATTGGTTGGGTTTCAGCTTACACACTCAGGGAGATTTTCGCGCCCTACGACTACTGGTCACGCCCCAAAAATTCTCTATCGGCATCCAATTTTAGACAGCAAGTTCAATTTACCCGAAGATCACCCAATATTAAGCGACGACGAAATTGCTCGGATTGTTGATCATTTTATCAGTGCGGCACGTGTGGCCGAGCAGTGTGGTGTTAAGTTCGTTGACGTTAAGCACTGCCATGGTTATTTGGGTCACGAGTTTTTGAGTGCCTATTCACGCCCCGGCCCTTATGGAGGGTCACTCGAAAACCGCACCCGTTTTTTGCGTGAAGTAGTAGCTGGTATTCGTGCTACTACATCGCTAAAGATTGCGGTCCGTTTAAGCGCGTTCGATTTTGTCCCTTTTTGTCCAGATCCTGATCAACAAGAAGGAACAAAACTAGGCCCCGGCATTCCAGAACACTACGAATCAGATTCATACGAGTACGCTTTTGGGGCTAATCGAGAAGATCCAGTCCATTACAAACTTGGTGAAGCCGAAGAATTTCTCAAAGTTCTTCGTGGGCTCGGCATACGCATGGTCAACATCTCAGCGGGTAGTCCCTACTGCAATCCACACATACAACGTCCGGCACTTTTTCCACCATCTGATGGTTATCAGCCTCCAGAAGATCCTCTAGTTGGTTGCGCTCGACAGATTAACTTCACAGCTGAAATAAAGAAACGTTTTCCAGATCTCGTAATTGTTGGTACTGCTTACTCCTATCTACAGGATTATTTACCGCATGTGGCGCAGTGGGCAGTCCGGACTGGTCGTACGGATGCTGTAGGCCTTGGACGTATGGTGCTAGCATATCCGACGCTACCGAGTGATACGCTTCATAAAGGCTGCTTCGAGAGCAAGCTGCTATGTAGAACCTTCAGCGATTGTACAACCGGTCCACGCAGTGGACTTGTTTCCGGTTGCTATCCATTGGATCCTTATTACCGCCGACGTCCCGAAGCCCAAGAACTCAAGCAAATTAAAGCCAAATTTCTTTAGCTAGTACTGCTGATGAAAGGGTTAATTTGGTTTGCACTCTTTTGCATGCGGCCCAAAGCGGTCTAAGATTGGCTGCCGTCCGGCAAAACCGTCATCGATACTGTGCCAAAAATCGATTCGCGGTTCGCCTAATTTCCAACACAAGTAGACTTCTCGATCTTCGAGTGCGGCAGGGAAATCAACCAGACCAGTGTCAAGGTCTTTGATAAGACAACCTGTTTGTTGGACAGAATCAACAGCTTCGCGCAGTTGTTGGATCGCTGCCTCCTTCTGGCAACGTTGCTCGAGTACGGTACCGGGGTTAATGTCGGCACCTCCTGAGAAGTGTATTTTCGTGGAGATCTCTTCCAGTTGCTTGTCTATTTGCGAGGCTTTATGCTTCGCGGCCATCGCTTGATTCAATTGCTGCTCAATGAGTGGAATTGCAAGCTCGGCTTCTTCCAAGGTAAATAATTTTGACATTAGTCAAGTTGTCCAACGCAAGATCAACTTCCTGTTTAGCCTAAGTTTAATAAAAACCAATAGGTAGAGGCAAAACTTACGTTTTTGTGGTGACTCTAGTGCCGAAGAGCTAAGGTGTGTTTTCTGTGATTGATTCTTGCGCTATAATCACCCCGATACGGCCTTTTATGGTGGAGAGGAGTTTCTATGAGAAAAAACGGGTTGGTGCGAGCTGCACTTGTTCTTGTATGCGCTGGAGCAATGGGAGCTGCCTACCATGTGACGAAGACAGAAACATTGATGGCCGAATCAGCAACACTACTGGTCGATTCGCTCAACAGGTTTCAGAGGGGTTATACAGTTTTTCCGTTCACGGCATCTCATCGCAGTGAGTGGCATTACTTTCCGGAAAGTGGCTTTTACTCTCTGTATGGCCACGGTCGAAACGGCATCACATTCAATCAAATGGACTCCAAACAAGCACACTTTGCGAATGCTCTCTTGGGAGCAGGGCTCAGCAGCAGTGGTTTTGTGAAAGCCAAGAAGGTCATGGCGCTTGAGGAAATTGTCCGAGTAATTGAGGATGACACGACAGGCTGGCGTGATGCCAATCTGTACCATTTCACGATCTTTGGAGACCCGAAAACACAAGGTAGCACATGGGGGTGGCGTGTTGAAGGCCATCATCTTTCTCTGAACTACACAATCAAAAATGGGCAAGTAGTTTCATCTACACCGACTTTTTTTGGGGCAAACCCTCACGAGATTGCTCAAGGCCCCCACAAAGGGTTCAGAGTTCTGAGCAATGAAGAGGATGCAGCAGCTGATTTACTGCAGTCACTAGATGCGAAACAGACCAAGATGGCAATCTTTGGGGGTATAGCACCCTATGACATCATTACACTGGCGGACAAGCGCATTGTGTTGAGTGGTAAGGAGCAGCGTAGTGGTCCGGCTGGTCAGTTCACCACCGACACTCACAACGCTACTGTAGCCCAGAGACGCGCCGAACTTGATGGCAAACCACAAGGCATAGCGGCATCAAAGTTGACAGACGAACAGTATGAGAAGCTGTTGCAGGTGATAGCCGTCTATGCCAACAACATGCCACAAGACGTTGCTGCCAAACGCATGGAAGTTGCGCGTGCTACTCCGAGAGATCAGCTGTATTTTGGATGGATGGGGCGTCCGGATCGAGTTGCCGCTCAACCGGTTGAAATTGGAGGTCGCACCACTGGAAACCGAGAAAAGAATGGTAACTACTATCGTGTACAGTCTCCGACGTTTTTAATAGAATACTCCAACGCACAGAACCAAAGTAATCATAGCCATTCAGTGTGGCGTGATTTCGAAAATGACTTTGGGGCTGATCTTTTAGCACTACACTATCAGCAGTTTGATCACAGTCTACCTGCCGCTGAGAGTGCGGACTAACCCACCGGAAGTTCTGTGAAGTGTGACGGACAGAGTAACATCTGATACAAAGTGGGCCATCTATGAACTTAGACCGAGGAACTGGCTTCGGTGACGGGGATACTTGACAGGGTTAGCCGCAGTTTAAATTCACAATCGGTCATCCAGTAAAATGAGAGTCTCTGCTATTATTCCAGCTGCCGGCCTTGGAACCCGTATGGGGAAGGTCTCAGATGAAACTGCCGGCGCCAGTCGAAAGCAGTTCCTATTACTCAACGGCGAGCCGGTTTTGCTTCACACGGTCCGCAAATTTGTGGCTGCTCCGTCCACCGGAGAGATTTTAATTGCCTTACTTCCAGAGGATCTCGAAGTGTTTCGCGAACAATTAGAGCAACAAGAATATGCAACACCGGTAAGACTGGTTGTCGGAGGCCGAAACCGCCAAGAGTCAGTTGGAAACTGTCTAGCACTGGTCCAGGAAGATACTGAAGTAGTCGTTGTACATGATGCCGTTCGTCCATTTGTCACTGTTGCTCAAATAGAGCAGATTATAGATGAGGCTGGAGACAAAGGAGCGGTAATTTTCGGTGTACCACCTGTTGATACGGTAAAGAGAGTGGAGCGAACATTAGTACAATCCACCCTGTTTCGTGAACAGATAGTGCTAGCACAGACTCCACAGGCTTTTCGTCTTGCACTGTTACGTACAGCCTTTAAACAAGCTGAGGTTGATCACTTTATTGGAACAGACGAAGCAAGCCTGGTTGAGCATCTAGGGGAGGACGTTCATGTGTTACTCGGTAGCGACCGCAACATCAAAATTACAAAACCAACTGATTTGTCTTTAGCTTCTCTGTTTCACCAAGAACAAACGAATCCATAGGTAATCACAGTGTTTGGACAGGCTATGTTTTCAGAGATCTCGCGAATTCCAGTGGTGGTAATTAAGGTTCTACTATGAATCAGGAATTTTACAGCGGAATTGGATATGATTCTCATCGCTTGGTTGAAGGTCGCACGTTAGTACTGGGAGGCGTTTCAATCCCTTTTGAGAAGGGCCCAGAGGGTCATTCAGATGGCGATATTATTTTTCACGCTTTGACGGATGCTCTACTTGGAGCTGCAGCGCTCGGTGATATTGGGCAGTTCTTCGCAGATTCGGACGAACGCTGGAAGGACGCGAAGAGCGCGATATTTCTCAAACATGCCGTTGAGGAAGTGCGTGTCCGTGGCTACCGGATTGTAAATGTCGATGTTACTGTTGTGCTCGAGGAACCAAGACTGACACCATTCCGCGACCGCATTCGCAATAGTGTTGCCACTGTGCTTGAAATTGCTGTCCGTCGTGTTAGCATCAAAGCCAAAACCGCTGAAGGACTCGGTGCGGTCGGCGAAGGAAGATCGACTGAGGCGTATGCAGTTGCTATGATCGCAAGATCTGAGTCGAGTGACGAGTGATTTTGCCAAAAATCTGATTCCATTTCAGTGAAGGATTTGTTTGCGATTTTTAGGACGTCCAGTCGGTTGCTATACTGGCGGGTTAGGTGATTTTTTCTTCCGGTCGTCCTTATGACACGAGTTCGCTTTGCCCCTGCACCAACCGGATTTCTACACATCGGCGGCGCAAGAACCTATATTTTTAACTGGCTATTTGCTCGGCAACAAGGCGGCAAAGTAGTACTGCGGATTGATGATACCGACGTAGAACGTAGCACCAAAGAAGCCATCAAGTCGATCATCAGCGGGCTTTTGTTTCTTGAGTTACCTTGGGACGAGACCTACTATCAGTCCGGTGCACGTGAGTTTCACGACAAAGGCGCGGAACGGCTTCTTGTCACCGGTGCTGCCTACCGTGATTTCACGCCCCCCCGTGTCGATCCCAGCTCCACGGAAAAACAGGTCTCACCCTGGTTGGCAAACCCTGGAATGCGTGAACTCAGCGGTGAAGAAAGTCGTCGACGGGCAGAAGCTGGAGAGCCTTTTGTCTTACGCTTCCGAGTACCTCGTGAATCGGGCCGCATACTCGAGTTCCAAGATATGATCTTTGGGAGTCAGTCTCGTGCTATAGAGGACATCGAAGACTTTGCGCTATGCCGTAGCGACGGGTCACCAACATACCATTTAGCTTCTTGTGTTGATGATGTAGAGTTGGAGATCAGTCACGTCATTCGAGGACAGGATCACCTGACCAATACATTCAAGCACATACTGCTATTCGAGGCACTCGATTTCAACCCACCAACTTTCGGACATTTACCTCTACTGTTGGGCCCTGACGGGTCGAAACTTTCAAAACGCAAACATGGTCCGGTTGTAAGCCTGACGACTTATCGCGACAGAGGTTTTCTTGGACATGGGTTGGTGAACTATCTTAGTTTGCTTGGTTGGTCAGCCAAAGATGATCGAGAGATCTTTACTCTTGATGAGCTACTTGAAACGTTTTCCATTAGCGGCATTCAACGTGGTAATGCTGTGGTTACGTTTGACGAGTCCGACGATCAGAACTGGGCGGACCCGAAGGCATTGTGGGTTAATGGCCAGCACTTACGCACAATCGACGTTGAAGACCTGGCTCATTATATTGAAAAACACCTCCTTGCCGAAGATATGTGGAACCCTGATTTTGTTGGTGAGGGGCGCGACCGAATGATCGCAACAGTAGACATGCTTCGTACGCGCTACGTTACCCTCCGTGATTTTATTGAAAAAGGGGCAGCATATTTTTCGGATGAGTTTGCGATTGAGGAGAAAGCTCGCAAAAATCTTGATAAGGGGGATGCGCGTACATTACTGCACGAATTGGCCAAACGATTCAAGTCTTATGATGAAGATACTTTTAATGAGGATAATGTTGAGAAAGAAGTAAGAGGTCTAGCAGCTGAACGGGGTGTCAAGCCTGGGCTGATTATCAATGCATCACGTGCAGCACTAACTGGACAATCAGTGGGTCCAAGTGCCTTTTGGATCTTTATTGCACTTGGGCTTGAACATGTGATTAAGAGATTGGAGCAGGCTTAATGTGGGCTTTGGGTATAGGTGGGTTATTGCATGATGGCGCGGCAGCATTGCTTCATCATGGTGAAGTCGTTGCTGCTATTGAAGAAGAAAAACTTTCGCGACGACCACATGGTGGTGGTTTACCTCAATACGCAATAGACGCCTGTCTTGACATTGCGGGTGTTGATTTTGAGCAACTAGATTGCGTAGTCTTGGCTCGACCACTGGGCGCTCCAGAGGGTTCACCGTTCCATCTTCATGTGAAGTCTCTATTTCCCAAAAGTCGCATTGTCATTGCCGATCACCACGTTGCTCATGCAGCTGCGGCATTCTACCCTTCTCCTTTTGAGCAGTCCAAAGTTCTGACTCTAGACCGACGTGGTGACATGCGTTCCGGGGCATGGTGGAACGCTGAGGGTCCTCGCCTTAGTCTGGTGGATGAACTCTATGCTTCTGATTCACCAGCCGCTTTCTACAGTCGAGTGACGGAGCTTCTCGGGTTTCGTGCTGATCGAGAAGAACACAAAGTGCAATGGCTTTCTCGAGCCGGAGGGACACGTTTTGTGGAACCAATGATTGAAATGATGGGTGGAGCCTCATCAACACGACCCCAAGTAGACCACTCCTATTTCGATCCTGCACGGAACACGCGAGGTGGTTTCAGTGACCGATTTTTTAAACAGTTAGGGATCAGTTCCAGTGACCGATTTTCAGACGAAGTGCGAGCGGATCTTGCTTCTGGTTTGCAGAGCGCGGTTGAGGCCGTCTTTCTCAGAATGGTTGGTGAAGGAGAAAATCTTTGTTTGGGGGGTGGGTTAGCGATGAACTCACTCTTGATCGAAGCAGTCGAACGCTCTGGCAAATTCAAAAATGTATGGGTACAGCCGGTTGCTGGCAATGCTGGGACGGCAATTGGGTGCGCTTTCCACGCATGGCATCACGTTTTTCGACAATCCGAGCGAAAACCACTAGGAACGCTGTGCCTGGGTCCGTCCTATGATCGCGAACAGGTAAAGAGGATTCTCGAGAATTGTAAACTTCGCTTCCAGTATCTCATGACCACTGATGAGTTGATTAAAACTGCTGTTGGCAAGTTAGACGATCATCAAATTGTTGCGTGGTTTCAAGGACGGATGGAGTTTGGCCCACGAGCTTTAGGGAACCGTAGCATCTTAGCTTCTCCACTGAACCCATATTCAACTGAGAACCTCAACGTCTACATAAAACACCGTGAACCATTTCGGAAATTTGCTGCCTCTGTTCCCGAGGAGTTGGCGTCAGAATATTTTGACTGTGGCACAAATGCACGTCATCTCGCCACGGTTAGTCGGGTTAGGGAGCCACATCTTGAAACATTTAAGGCCGCACTGCTTGATGGAGACCGTATTCGCGTTCATGCAGTGTGCCGTGACGATAACCCCCTTTACTGGTCATTGCTGCATGCTGCTGGACAGTCCAGCGGCATGCCCGTACTCTTTAACACCTCTTTTAACTTATTTGATGAGCCTTTAGTCAGTGATCCTCGTGCCGCCTTACGCAGTTTTTACGGTTCAGGGATCGACTCTCTATTTGTTAACCACTTTCTCTTGGAAAAGTAATCATTTAGGCAACAAGCTGGCTGTCCAGGTTGTATTGGTTACCAACCCTGTACTCAGCGTACTCGTTTTTTATAGATAAAATCGCCACCCACCAACCCGTTTTCGTCGCGCGTAAAAACAACCGACCATTTTCGATTGGGGGACCATTCAACCCGAACGGCTTGTTGTTGTGCCGATGAAAGGTCGTAGCTGTAGATCAATAACAGGTCATTTGTGAGCTGCTGTTCGGTAGCAATACGGGCACTAGTGTCTGATTCAGCCCCTCCAACCTTTGGGTCCACTCGTAAGCGACTCACACCGAAGAACCGTTGCAAACGTTTTGATGTTGGTCGTGACAGAGCATTTGCAAGTACTGTACTAGCGCCAGTTTGCAACAGGTATTGTTGCTCGATGGTTTGTCGAGCTGAAAAAACCGGATCGAGGCTAGGAGTGCGTCGCATAGCAATTAAGCTGATTAATTCGTTGAATTGCATTGGCGGATCGGAACGAAAACTAAGATTCATATTTCGTGCTGGCCCGGAAAGAAATACTGCAACATCCACGTCACGAACGCGTGTTTCCAACTCGAAATTGACAGTTGGTTCTATCCGGAATGGGTTTGTAAAATCTATATCTCCACGGTTTATTTGGTAGTTGGTACCTCTCAAATCTACTTGCCCTTCGGTGATGCTAACTCGTCCCAACAAAGATGGCTGTAATGCAGTTCCAGTGACTTGTAGATCTATTTTGGACTCCATATCACGCACCAATGAAGTGTCGACATTAAGGTCCAGCAACGATCGAACTAGGATGTTCAGTTGTAAGCCTGACAATATGGGTTTGCTAGGTGGAGGTGCCGGAGGGTCGCCAAGTCCTGCTATGATGTGACCCAATTCGACTTCGGAACCAATTGCGGCTCGGTGAATAATGACTTCACCACTTAGGAGACCCCGTTCATCCACACCTGAAAGGGTCAATTTTCCATTGAAAACAGTAGAGATAGAGTCATTACGCACCCGGACTTCATTTGCTTCTGCGTTAAAGCGATAGCGTGTTGGACCATCCAGAAAGTCCGCGTCGCCGACAACTCGCAGAGTGCCACCTCCGGTTTTCATTGTTACTTCCTCAAGATGGGCCCTGCCATTGCCAAAAACCACCTGACCATTTATTTGACTTAACCCATTTGGAAAGTCTTCTGACCGAAGAGTCCCGTTTCGGAGTAGTATTGTCCCCTTCACAGTTGGGTTGTTAGGTACACCACCAGCGTGGACTTCAACAGTTGAACTTCCGGAGGCCGCAACCTCAGAACGAAAACTCTCTATCACTGCAAGGTTGAATATGCCTGTTACGTCTATGTCAACTTCGGGAGTATTGAAATTTATTGATCCATCAATTTCAATATCTGTTCCATCCCCCAGTAAACGCATACGGTCAATCTGCAAGTTTTTTTCAGAATAATTCCAACGCATTGGAAACGGGTTCCAAATTTCGTACCCTCTTTCTGTTCCTGGGATTTCCGACAATCCGGCTTCCAGCCGCGTAATGATGCCTTCTGCCTGAAAATCTTCGGGCAGTAAAGATGGATTGGAAAATGTACACTCCCCGGCAACTTGTCCGGACAGGCTATCTAGAGGTACCCCGATGAATTTTGTCAACGACAAGGCGCTGATTTCTTCAAAGCGAGCCTCACCCACAAGCGGCCCTCCATTGGCTAGAGTGGCTTTGCCTTTGAAATGTCCGTCCAAGACATTACCCTGCCAGCTGAGGGCAATTTTTTTGTCGATGGTCTCGATTTTTCCCGAGAGTTTGCCCAAGTTACGTTCTTTTAAAGATAGATCAGAAATTTCCCAAGAACCTTCTAATTGCAGTTCGTCGGTTTTGTTGTTCTCTTCCCTCAGTTGCCCTGAGCCCGTAATATCAAAACGGGAAACACCTTTTAAATCGCCTGAGATGGCCTCTAAAACGGGAAGTGCTGCTGCAGGCCAGGACACCGCTCGCAAGCCTCCTCGAAATTCGGTAGTGGTCGAATTGAAACTGGCATAGGCACTAATTTGCCCATCAGTGTTTGTCAAAATTATATCTTTCAAGGTCAAGTGGCCATTTCTGTGTTCTATTAGTCCAGAGAACCGATCAAAAATGAGATTCCAGGCGCGGCCTTCTTGAATCGTGAATTCTGCCAACGCGTGCGGTTCGTCCACTGTGCCACTCAAGGTCAACTTACCCCGAGTTGTCCCTCTAATAGGTATCGATTGCCCCGTCACTTTTAAGACTTGTTCAGCTGGTAGGTCTTCCACGGTCAGATTTCCCGAAAGTGGAAGCTCGGAGGAGATTTTCCCATCCTGAAGAGGCAAGTCAAACACGAGAGATGCGTTTCCACCACTAGTTTGTGTAACTGTTCCTCGTAGACGTGCCATTGAAGCTGAAAGTGTCAACTCAGTTGTCAACTGATCAAAGGTCACCTCAGCGAATTGTCCTTTGGTGGCTTCAACGTGACTAGTAAAAGTCCAATCTTCAAAGCCAGAAGGGCTCCACACACCGCGCAGTACGCCATCGAAAGTGGAGGTACCTGAAGGAGTAAGCGAAATGCCATGCATTGGAATGTTTAGAAGTTCGGCCAATCGTTGTAAATCATCTTCCGTTTTAAATTCAGCTTGTGCGAGTATCTCGGAAAAGCCTCTCGGGCGTAAGGTGCCACTCATTGTTGCTTGTGAAGACGGTGTTGTTAGATGGAGCCGCTCAAGGGAAATTGTTCCCGTGTGGCTACCATAATGGAGGTCGGCTAAACCTTTCAATGGAGTCTGATTTGACAAGGTATCTTTTTTCTCGTTCAGGATAATGGACATATTTGCTTCGAAGTCTTCGATTGTTCCTGACGCCTCTACATGGGCACTGAGTGATACTGTCCATGGCAATACTAAACGCTTGAGAAAATTTAAGTCTTTTTCTTCTTTTTCAATCGGGTCAAAGGTAAATTCGGCGACTTGACCTGAGAGATGGAAACGTTGTTCTGTGTCCAGATTGCTAACGGCAAGTGACCCGAGAAAAGAACTCCCCAGCGCGGTAATCTGGATGGGAGCCGCATTGAATGTCTTGCTTCCGCCCCAATATTTACTCGATACCGATCTAAATTCCACCGGAGTTGGGCCCAGTAAGCGGCTTACATCACGTGCTTCAATCTTACCCCTGTAGGCCAAACTTTCACGAGTGCCTCGCCAGTCTAAAGTTCCTTGTAAATTTACTGAGCCGGTTACGAAACCAGGCATGTAAGCTAGGGCAAATGGTGAGGTAAGAGAGAGCTCTGCATTGTAGTGCAACTCGGCTGATGGTTTTTCGCCAACTATAATTTCTCCATCAGCTTGCAGAAATGAGTTTTTGAATGTCATCGTGGAGTCAATTAGCTCTACTCGGTCTCGATATATGTACAACTGTGCCTGTACTTGTGACGAACTTAAGGAGCTTCCATCGATGTTACGGGCTGAGATTTCGGTCAGTATGTTTGTCCAATAACGTCCAGCTTCAACTTCGTAACGTGTCTGAATGTCTAGGTTGTTAGCTGACACCGACAAATCGTAACGTAGTCCGTTCCAAAAAATACTTCCACGGTTGATTTTGAGGTGCTCGACGACAAGATCCAACAAGTTTTCACCATCCGTTAAAGGTGAATCAAACAAGTTTAGTGAGCCGTCCTCAGTAGTTTGAATGGACAACTGTGGGTTTACGAGCTCCAATGAATTTAATGAGAGTCGTCGTCTTAGTAGTGAACTGAGTCCGAACTCGAGCCGCAGGGATTCAATAGCAAGGAGCTGGTTTTCTGTTACTTCCTGACGAACTAGTAGGTTCTCTATAGTGGCACTTTGGTCAGTAATGGAAAAAGAAAAATCACCCAGCTCAACTTTTCCTCGCGTGATTTCCTCCAGTGAACTTACAATACGTTCACGTATCACTTGGTGAAACCAATCAGTAGTGCTTAACGACCATACCCCTACTGTCGCGATGGACAGCGACCCTGCCAGTACCGCTGTAGCGATACCCCAGTGATTCCGCAGTATTCTGATCAACGACAAGAGCATTATTCGTAAAGATTTAATTGGCCATCATTGCAGACTTGGAACGGACGTACTCCACACGAGTTGCTGTCCGTAACAGTTTCAACCAGTCATTCAGTAATTCGTCAACTTTCTTTTGCAGTATGATTTCTTTCAACGATTCATACACTTCTTCCAAAGGTTCTGGCTCGCGACCCTCTAACTGTTGCACACTTGTTTTGTAGATGTCTGTGTAGTACGTCTCCACAGTCCTTTTGTCCACGTCGAGACCTGTGCGAAAGCGAAAATCGATGAAACGTAGAACATTCATCTGCCGGCGCAGAAAAGTGTGTAGATCATGCTTGGTTAATGCGTAACTTGCGAGCATTTCCCTGAAGGAATATTTGCTGGGATAATCTTGTCTCTGCAACGCTCGTAGTTCTTTCTCAATTTCCTCATCCTCGGTCGGCAAGAAGTTTGTCATACGCATTTCCTTCTCAACTAGGTTCAATTCAATCAAGCGTTCGACAACTTGTTGTTCTGATGTCTGTGATGAATCGTCGAGAGGACGCTTGTTAAAGAAAGCCTCCAGTCGTAACTGCAGCGCAACCTCACTCGAGGTTACAGCGTTGTTGCCAACAATTGCCACTATCCAGTCAATGGGCTCACCAGCACAAAGGGTCGACGACGACAAGTTGAGCCCCAGCCAGACAAGAAAGTAGACCTTAAAGCGTTCAATGGTATTTGGTACAGTCAAAACTTTTGTCCTAGAGAGAAATGAAATTGAAATCTCGAGATACGCTGATTAGAAACCCTACCTCCACCGGTTAGAAGTTCTTGACGACTACCTTCGAAGCCAGTGAATCGGGGTGGGTTGAAGCCATAACTGAAATCCAAACGAACCGGTCCAACCGGGGTACGGTAACGCAATCCGAAACCAACAGCATGTACCATGTAATCGAACTCGTGTCCTGTGGCAGTTCCGTCAACGTAGAGGGTGTTTTGTTGATGGCGGAAGCTGATCCGTCGAAAACGAGAATAAACATTGCCGGCGTCGTGAAACAGAACACCGCCAATAGTGTCACCAAATAATGGAAACCTCAATTCAAGAGTATTTACCAGTAAGGCTCCACCGCCGATAGGGAAACCAGTTATCGGGTCTCTTGGCCCGGCTTGGTTAACAGGAAATCCCCTATGTGAGTTAACGCCTCCCCCAAAAAATCTTTCTGAGAGGGGAATTCTTTGATCTGGACCTAAAGTGGACCCAGAACTGAGAGATTTGTCTGAAAAGGAGAGAGAATTATTCCCCATTCGTGGTGCGATCAGTCCGATCTGTAGTGTCCTGGCAAGTATGAAGTTCTTGCTTAAACGATGATAAGTACTATTTTGTCCAAGGAATCTCGTGAAATTAGCTTGGGAACCCCATACGTTGGACGCTACCCCCAAGTCGAACGTATTGAACATTCCCTTTGTCGCGTCTGTCGGGTTGTCACGTCGATCTTGAATATACGTACCCGAAAACAAAGCAACGCGTACTGGTTGGGCTTGTAGTGGAATTAGACTTGGCGTTATTTGCAGAGTATTTTCATCAATTGAAGTCCTGCGGAATGTATATCGATATAGAAGGGCCGAAGGTTTACTGATCCGTTGTTGTAACTGCAGTGCGCCTTCTGATCGTCGTCCCGTAAATGTTCGAACATTGCGAGAAGTATCTACCAAACCACTAAAAATCATGCGCCATCTATCAGAATTGAACACGCGTGGTGCTTCGTAAGTGAATAACGCACGTTGCTGGAGGTTTGAAAATCGTGTCCGTATACTTGCAGTGTGACCCATGCCTCGAACGTTGAGACGTGTCAACTCCAGTGTGATGCGCGGGCTAAACATAGGATCTCCGACAGGTGATGTCACATCCTTGGTATTGCCACCGATGCGAGCGAACTCCGCTCCGCCACCGACACCGATAGTCCAGCGCCTCGCCTCCTGTAACTGCAACAAAATATTTTTATAAGGTTCGCTACTTCCTGGATTCTGTAGGCTGACATCTACTCGGGAAAAAATACCGAGATCGTACAGGCGGCGCTGCGTCTCGAGCATGAGAGCTTGAGAGAAGGGTTCTCCTGGCGTGATACGGATTTCATTGTCGACCAAGGAACGCCGCGTGTGTCTTAGTCCTGATACGATCGGGTGGCGAACTAAGAGGCGTTCTCCCTCCTGAATGATGTAATCGACAATCACTTTTTGCGGTGCTGTTCCAGACTCGATTCGCCAAGAAAAACGTGCGGCTTGAAACCCGTTATCAAAATAAGTTCTGAGAATTATATCGCGATCTGTTGCAACGTTGAGTTCACTAAAGACTTGTCCAGAACTAGATGAAAGATTGGGGTAGAATTGTTTCGCCGGAATGTTCTCTGTGCCGGTAATCCGAACTTTTTCAACGAAGGTGGGCAGCCCTTCTACAATCTGAATAAAAACGGCTAGGTCGCCCTTGTTGTCTCGGTAATTGTTTTCAACTCTAGCCTTGATTTCAACATCGCGAAAACCGTTTCCGATATAAAGTTTTTTTATAGATTCACGGTCTTGTGCTAGCAGAGTCTCGTTGAACCGTCCATGACGTTCTGAAAAGGTACTTTCCCGAATAAGCATACGTTCGCGAATTGTATGTAGATCGAAGAAGCTGTTTCCACGGATGTCAAGTTTCACCATGCGGTGACGTGATCCACGGCTAATGAAGTACAAGATATTAATTCTCTCGCCATGATTCACTGCCCTACTAACTTCGACTTGTGCATTAAAATAACCACGCGATTGCAGTGCATCTCTCAAGTTACGGCGACCTTCTTCTAGTAAATCGACGTCTACCACTCCTTCCTCGAAAATTGGAATGTGTCGGTGAAGTTCGGTTTGAGAAAATTCTGCCCCTTCAATTTGCACTTGGATGAGGGGCCCCGGATCTAGAAATAAAACCAGAGAAACTTCTCCGGTGTCGGGATCAAACTGTTTTCCAGTAACGCGAATTTTTGGTTGCCAACGACTCGAATCCTGAAAATAATTTTCTAGCCGATCCACTCCTTTTTGAATGTTTTGTTGGTGAAATTTTTTACCCTGGCTCCACTGCGCTATTTTGCGTAATTCAGAGACATTGATTGATGCACTTCCATTGCTAGTTGCTGGACCGGAGATAATGAGGTCACCAAACACTGCTCGGGTTCCCGATTTAATACGAATATCTATGTCCCGTTGCTGAGTTTTTCTATTGCTGGTCGCTGTAAACTCGATTTTGGGCAAGAAAAAGCCATTGTCCTCTAGCAGCCGTCGGATAGCTTGCTCCGCAAGAGCCCGCTTCTCTTCAGTGTAGAGTTCGCCGAGTTCGAGGCCGACTGCATTGATCAATTGACTTTCGGTAGGTGGTGAAGGTACACCAATTACGCGAACCTGTCCGACAAACCAACTCGGTTCAGTATAAAAAGTTACAGCAATACCACCTTCAACTTTGTCGACTTCTGATCGAATCTGTGTCGAATAGCGACCCGAAGAAAACAGGTTGTGGATTGTTTCACGAACCTCCAAAAGCCGCAACGGCTGGTTCACTTTCACGCGTACAGCCTGCGTCAGTTGCTCTTGCATCATCGGTTGATCAGATGGAACGAAGTCTACGCGAACGACGAGTTGCCCTTCCCAATCCGAAACCTTGGCTATTGAGTCGAAGCAACTCCCAGCCATCAAGAGGATGATTAATATAAGACGCACAGAGTAACTCAAATTATAGGACGTGAGACCCAGGTGACTGGTATACGAGAAATCCGTCCTATTTACTTTTGCTTGCCTTTTACGCTAGCAGTACTTTTGTGGGATCATCACTGCTAATACTTTCCTATAGCTAGTCACAGTTGATCTGTCATATGACTGATAAGCATCTCAACCGTTATTCACGGCAAATTCTATTTGCTGGAATTGGCGAAAAAGGACAGCAAAAGTTGCTAGATTCTCGTGCTGTTATTGTGGGGGCTGGGGCTCTTGGAAGCTTTCATGCAGTGGCATTGGCACAAGCGGGCGTGGGGGAAATTGTCATCGTTGACCGTGACTACGTCGAGTCCAGCAACCTGCAGCGACAGTGGCTTTTCGAAGAATCTGATGCAAAACAATTACTGCCAAAAGCTGTTGCCGCCCGTAATCGACTAGCAAATATAAATTCTAGTATCAGCGTTAAGGCTGTGATTGCCGATCTGTCTCCCGAAAACGCTGAGGGGCTTTTGTTGCCTTCTGATGTAATTTTGGATGGCTGTGACAACTTTGAGACGAGGTACCTGATCAACGATGTTGCAATCAAAAATAACATCCCTTGGGTTTATGGGGCTGCTGTGGGAAGCTACGGATTGACAATGCCCATTCTGCCTGGAACTTCTGCCTGTCTGGCCTGCATATTTCCTCAACCCCCGAGCGGAACACAGCCGACTTGTGACACGTCAGGTATCGTCAATGCAGCAAGTAGTGCCATTGCTTCTTTGCAGGTTGCAGATGCTCTAAAGATTCTAGTAGGTTGTTTTGAAAGCGTTGAACCGAGATTGCTTACGTTAGACGTTTGGAGCAACTCGATACGAACCGTATCAGTTGCTCAACGTGATGATGTGTGCCCGGTCTGTTTTTCAAAAAACTTCAAATATCTTGGACGCAAAAATCGTCCTGCGGCCACGCTTTGTGGACGCAATGCCGTCCAAATCAACTACCGTGGAAGACCGCTCGATCTTTCCGAACTTCGTAGATCTTTGGAACCGTTAGGTGAGGTTCGTTCTAATGACTATGCTGTCTGTTTTCGCTGTGCACCTCACGAGATGACTATTTTTAATGATGGCCGAGCCATTGTTAAGGGGACTGATGATATTGCTCTTGCGCGTAGCTTATATGCTCGTTATGTCGGAGTTTGACAATCGGAAACAGCCCAATTAATATTCTCGCCACCATAATTTTTGGGTGTTTTTAATTGCTAGGAGTTAGCAAAAGGATGTGTTGCTTAATCCTCAATTTCCAAAGGTTGAAACAAGTTTTCAACAGACGAAGATTCAACATTCTGAAGATTTATGGTGGGTGGGTTTTTTGCACACTATTTACTGTGCTGCTCACATCACAACAATTGCCCGAACTAAAACACAAACCAGTTGCCCCTAAGCAACCTCTTCCTTTCAGTCATAAAACGCATGTGAGTCAAGGGCTGACTTGTGTTGAATGTCATACCATGCCGGCACCAGGAGATTACGCTGAGATCGTTGGCTCTACAAAGTGTATGCACTGCCATCTAACGATCAAGACAGAGAGTCCAAGCATCCAAAAACTGACGTGGTTTCACAACAACGGCAGGCAAATTCCTTGGGAGCCAATTTATCTTATTCCCGACTATGTTTTCTTTAGTCATGCAGTTCATGTCAAGGAGGTTGGTGCTCAATGTGTAGATTGTCATGGACCTGTTGGGAAACGAGACATACTTGCCAAAGAACGTGATATTTCCATGACTGCTTGCATGGATTGCCATCGTGTCAAGGGCGGCTCGCTCCAGTGTGATTATTGTCACGATACACGCTAAAATTCGGCGAAAAACGGCATCCTTGTGATCAATTACAATTTTGAGCACCATCGAATTCTTGCGTCCGACCCTGTACCGTTCTATGCTCGACTAGTATGTGGCACGGCCTAACTTTCCTCGTTTTTACGCTGCTTGGCTCATCAGTGTTAGATGCTGCACAGGCTATCAACTCTTGCGAGCCAACACCCCTCTATGAAACTTGTGAAATTAAAATTACGATCGATGAGGCTGCGATCAAACAACATCCCAATCCATATATGGATATCCAATTACGAGGGGAGTTTCGTTCGCCCAAGGGCGGACGCACTCTGGTGATGCCTGCATTTTGGGATGGCGGAAAGCAATTTGTTATTCGTTTTGCACCTCTTGATACGGGGCAGTGGGATTTTCGGATTATTTCAAACGTTTCAGAACTTTCTGGCAAATTAGGGAGTTTCATTGCTAGGCCAGCTCGGACCTCAGGGTTTTTACAGGTTCATAATTTGCGGTTCTGGAAATTTACTGAAGCAGAAACACCTCATTATTGGATGGGAGACACCTGTTACCCGTTTGCCTCTATTCCTTGGTCCTTGTTTACTCGTCTGGTCGATATTCGTGCCGAGCAAAAATTTAATCACATCCGCGGCTTTATCTTAGGTAACCGAAATAACGCTGCTCGAGTTCTAGCCAACCCCAAAACCCCCACAGTTGAACACTTCCAAGAGCTAGATAGACGGATAGCATATTTAAATCAAAAAGGCATAATTGCCGATCTAATCTTTGGAGATGGTGATAATCAATTAGCAGAGCTGCTACCCAGTCGCTACCATCGTGAACGTTTCATCCGCTATGTGGTAGCACGATATGCGGCTTTCAATGTTACTTGGCAAGGTGTTGAACGGTTTGAGGAATACAAGCAGGGACGTAAGCTTCTCGAAGAAATTTCTCGTCATTTACGAAAGTGGGATCCCTACAGTCACCCTCGTTCGACTGCGGCTGTCACCACCTCAGGTTCACTAACTGACGACAGTTGGATGGACTATGTAGTGCAGCGCTCTAGTGATCAGACCCTAGCCACAGTGGAATATGAAATAACCCCTGCGCCTTTCGTCAATATTGAAGTTGGCGTTGAGAGCAATGGCGACTTAATTCCCAACGGTGTTGACAGTGACACGCTCCGTAGGCGGTTGTGGAATGCTGCGATTCGAGGACAATCGATTACCTTTGCCAATTCACGAACCTGGGGGGCTGAATCTTCACAAGTTGATGTGCGTTTTGCTGATTCAGTAGTAGCCCATCAGATGACTCATTTGTACGATTTTTTTTCTCAAACTCGCTACTTTGATCTCCAGCCGTACTATCAAGTCAACGGCGGGTCAGCGATGGCATTGACCTTCTTTCGCAAACACGATGAGACCCCACGAGGAGTTGAATTTATTGTCTATGTTGAAGACCCTGGGCCCATAGAACTGCAGTTACCCAAACACGAATACAGTGTTAGCTGGTTTAATCCAGTCGATGGAACATGGATTGATCAAAAAAAGAAATTTAAAGGGGAACTCTTTACTGCGGCTGGTCCTCCTGACTCGTCGCACGACTGGGTTCTTTACATCCGACGGGAAGGTCGAAAGCAATCCATGAACAAGTCTTTTTTGTTAGCTTGGCGAAAGATCCAACCCAAGAAGATTGAGTCAAGAGTTAGCAATTTGCCATTCAATATTCAACTCCCCGACAAAAATGAACTTGTTGTAGGTAGTTCGTTCCAATTCAACGCTACGCTCAAGAAAACTGGACGTATTGCACGTAAAATGCAGTGGCTTTGGTTAGCTGAAGTTGCAGGATCGGGCATTGGTTCACGTGTGCTTGGCACAGCTCAATTTGGTGAATTTACGATCCCAGAGAACTTGGCGAATCACTACCCAGCAACCTTGGGAGTTCGGCTGATTGGGATTGATGGAATGGGTAGATCATACGAGGCTTTTAAGCCATTTCGTCTTGTAAAAAAGTAGGCATATATCTTCAAGTGAAGATCTGCTCAGACCTGCCACCTACTAGGAACTGATTCGTTGCCTAAATAGAATATGGCTTATCTAAACTACTTGAGATCAAGCAGAGAAGCGACGTTTTCTTGCTCCATCCAGCGCTACTGCAGCAATGATCACTGTACCTATTATGGCTTGCTGTAGATACGGGTTGATACCTAACAGGTCGCTACCATTTGCCAGGAGACCCATGATAAAGGCACCGATCAGAGTTCCAACTACGCTGCCTTCACCACCTGTCAAACTACCACCACCAATAACGACAGCGGCTATCACTAGTAATTCGTATCCTTGGCCGGCAGTGGGTTGCCCGGTCATCAAGCGAGAAGCTTCAATCATGGAAGCTATGCCGGTCAGCATCCCAGAAATAGCGTAGACGGCAACAGTGTACTTGGCGACAGGAATGCCGGCGTAAATGGCAGCTTCCTTATTGCTCCCAATGGCATACGTGTACCTCCCCAGTTTTGTTGCGTGAAGTGTTAGATAGGTCAGCACAGCACAGAAAAGCAGCACTAGTAAAACAAATGGCACTCCAAGAAATGTACCTTCACCCAGGAAAGAAAACTCGCGCGGTAATCCCACTACCGGTAGCCCATCCGAAATAATCAGAGTGAGACCACGGGCTATTCCTAATGTGCCTAGGGTTACTATGAACGGTGGAATTTTGATGGATGTCGTCAAAACTCCATTTGCTAATCCCCAAGCGAGCCCACACATAAGTCCTGCGAGAATGCCGCCGCCAATACCCCATCCTGACACTATGCACATTGTGCCAATGGTCCCAGAAAAGGCCAAAATTGCACCTACGGATAGATCTATACCGCCAGAAACTATGACCAATGTCATTCCAAGCGCCATGATGTTAATGACGGCGGTTTGCCGTACTACGCTGGAGAGGTTGACAGCAGTCAGAAAGTGTGGCGAAGCGATGGACAGAAATAAGAACAATGAAATAAGACTCAAAAACGGCAGCAATTTTTGAACCATGTCAAAACGGAATTTCATCTTTCTACCACCGCATGATGCATAACTTCCTGCTGTGTGGTTTTTCGTGGCAACTCAGCTGCGATTTTTCCGTCACGCATAACCAGGATCCGATCGGCCACTTGTAGAAGTTCAGGCAACTCTGAGCTAACCATAACTATTCCTTTACCTTCCTTTGCCAGTTCGTCCATTAGAGAAAAAACTTCTGCTTTCGCTCCTACATCTATACCACGTGTCGGTTCGTCAAACAGCAACAACTGAGCATTTCTAAAAAGCCACTTGGCGATGACAATCTTCTGTTGATTGCCTCCACTGAGCCTGCCGGCTGTTTGTTCAATTGTTGCTGTTCGAATTTGTAATCTCTTGCGCGAGTATTCTGCAACTTCATTTTCCATATCGTTCTGCAAAAATCCGAGTTTGCAAACGGCGTCTGTGTTGGCTAGCGTGACGTTAACCTTCAAGGGTAACTCCAATGCCAACCCGGTTTTTTGGCGGTCTTCCGTAATTAAGGCAATACCTGCATTCACCGCATCTCGTGGTGACTTTATTTGGACTATTTCTCCCGCAATTTCAATTGATCCCTTTTCGACGGGCGTGATGCCGAATATGGTCTGGCACAACTCCGTACGACCTGCACCCATCAATCCTGCCACTCCCACTATTTCACCGGCACGGACGGAAAAATGTACGTTAGGTAAGTCGACCTTTAGAAGCTCGCGTCCAGGGTTTAGAGATTGACGTGTATAGATATGTGAGATTTCTCGTCCAACCATGTGATGGACGATCTGTTCGGTATCAACGTTAGCCAGAACGTCAGTGTGTACTGTTCTACCGTCTCGTAAGATCGTGATACGGTCAGCTAGTCCCTGTAGTTCGTCGAGTCGGTGTGTGATGTAGATGATGCCGATTCCTCGAGCGCTCAAGGCTTTGACGATGTTAAAGACTTCGTTGGTTTCGGATTCAGATAATGATGAAGTAGGTTCATCGAAGATTATGAGACTTGAAGCGCTGTGCAGTGCCCTACATATCTCAATTAGTTGTTTTTTTGCTGGACTCAATTTGTCGACACGACTCTCAGGGTCGAGAGGGAAATGATGTTCTTCAATCAAAGCCGATGCCTCAAGCACGATACGACGCTGGTCAACGAACGGCCCTTGCATGGGTTCTCGGCCGAGGAAGATATTTTCTGCAACCGTAAGGTGTGGCACCAACAGGGATTCTTGATGAACCATTGCAACACCGATGGCGTGGGCGTCAGCAGGTCGATGAAATTTGACTTCCTTGTTACGCCATCTCATGACACCTCTGTCATGTTCAATCATTCCAGAAACAATTTTCATCAAGGTAGACTTACCTGCACCGTTTTCACCAACCAGTGCATGCACTTCACCTGCGTCTACCCGCATGGTGCCATACTCCAGAGCGGTGACTCCGCCGAAGTGTTTTTGGATGCTATCGAGTTCGAGTAACATGATGTTGAGTCGGTGAAAACTACTGCGGCGGCATCCCGACACGAAAGATATATAAGTTTACATTCATCCCTGGGACTGTTGACGAATTTTCAAAGTGATCGCCAGCTAGTCTGGTGGACCTTGGCGAAAAATTTCATCGAGAGTTGCTACTAGGGCGTCGATGTGCGCGCGTTCGATTATATAGGGTGGCAAAAAACGCAAGACAGTTCCAGCGGTGCAGTTGATAAGAAATCCACGGTTTTGGCATTGTGTAACGACTGAACTGCCGGGTACGGTGAGATTGAGACCACACATCAGCCCTCGGCCTCGAAACCCTTCGACAAAATCGTATTTGTCGATCAATTTTGTGAGTTGTTCGGAGAAATAGGCTCCTTTTTCCAATATTTCTGGCAGTAAATCTTCGAGCAGGACCAAAAATTCTAATGCCACACGACAAGCTAGGACGTTACCCCCAAACGTACTCCCATGACTGCCAGGTGTGATTGTGGCAGAAGCTCGCTCGTTTGCGATGATTGCCCCTAGTGGTAGCCCTGAGGCTAGTGGTTTCGCAGTGACGACGATATCCGGTTGGATCTGCTCTTCAGAACCTTCATTCCACCACTGAAAAGAAAAATGTTTTCCTGTTCGGCCGAGCCCAGACTGAATTTCATCGAAGACTAGTAGGGTGTCGTACTGTTTCGAGAGCGCTGCAGCTCTTGCAGCGAATTCACGATTGATGCTTACGATGCCCCCTTCGCCCAGAATCGGTTCAAATAAAATTCCAGCTGTTTGTTCGCAGACGGCCGCTTCTAGTCCCGATATATCATTGGGGTCAACAAACTTTACTCCGGGGATGATTGGTTCAACAGGAGCACGATGCTTCGGTTGACCGGTTACAGATACAGCCCCCAAAGTTCTTCCACCGAATGAGCCGTTCAAAGCTACAATTTCATATTTTTTTGGGTCTATGTTGTGCCCATAGATTTTGGTGATTTTAACAGCTCCCTCGACGCTCTCAGTTCCGCTGTTGGTAAAAAACACACGCTGCAAACCTGAGATTCTTGCCAGGTGTTCTGCTAGAGGTGCCTGGTAGCGACTGGCGTAAAGGTTTGAGCAATGTATTAAGGTATTGATTTGCTCCTTCAGAATCCTGACTACTCGTGGATGTGCGTGGCCTAACGCATTTACGCCAATCCCCGACATAAAGTCCAAGTAATGCTTGCCGTTCTCAGCATAGAGGTGGCAACCTTCTCCTCGTTCAATCACCAAGTTGGGTGCATAACTCTGGATGAGGTGCTGCTTTCCGAGACCGAGCGTGTCGATGTTCGAGTGAGTTTTTTCAACGTCCATACCGGATTCAGGTTACCAAGAATCTGTCGTTGGAAATTGTGTGATCGTAGATTTTGTCAACTATTAGAGGTTTGTTTAGTAGGAAACGTGATTGTTGTTCTGATAATGATCGCGTGCGTTGATCTCAACAGAACAGAACGGCAGTGTGGCTTATTGCACTTGGTAGACTGTACGTGTGCTACAGACCATTATTCATAACCGAGACGTTTTTGACGCTATTGTAGTGGGTTCCGGAGCAACGGGTGGCCTAGCTGCTAAGGAGCTTACGGAAGCAGGCATGCGGGTTGCTGTACTGGAGGCTGGCGGAAAAGTCACACCGGCTGACTACACCGAACATATTCCACCCTACGAACCAAAATATAGGGGCAACTCAGATTTTGTCCGGCATAACCTTAAGTCGACTGAAGTACTCCGTGAACGCCCAATTCAAGGTCTCATCTATGCTTGTCGTGAGTCGAACTACAAGTGGTTTGTTAACGATATTGAGAACCCATACAGAACTCCGAAAAAAAAACCATTCCACTGGATCAGAATGCGAGTTCTCGGTGGTCGTTCGTTGTCTTGGGGGCGTCAAAGCTACCGCATGGGTGACATAGATTTTAAGGCTGCTTCGCGTGATGGTTATGGAGACGATTGGCCGATTTCTTACCAAGACCTGGTTCCTTATTACGAAAAAGTAGAAAAGTTTATAGGTTTTAGTGGCAGCAAAGAAGGACTTGATCAATTACCTGACAGCATTTTTTTACCACCCATGGAAATGAACCAGGGAGAGAAGTTCTGGTCTGAACAAGTTCGCAAGAAGATGGGGCGAGTAGTCACAATCGGCAGAACCGCAATGTTGACGAAAGACCACAATGGTCGTGCTGCGTGCCATTATTGTGGACCATGTGAACAGGGATGTATTACTAATTCCTACTACGCTAGTCCCTTTACAACTCTTTTAGCGGCGACGCAGACCGGCAATTTGACGCTTGTGACCGACGCTGTAGCAAGTCATGTGACAGTAGATCGTTCAACTGGCAGGGCTTCGGGTATTGCTTATATTGACCGTATTACACGGGCTCCACGTGAGCTTCGGGCAAAGATGGTCATCCTGTGCGCTTCTACGATAGAGTCAACACGTCTATTACTAAATTCGGCTCCAGGCGGGCTGGCAAATTCTAGCGGTGTGCTGGGCCACTACCTAATGGATCACATCTACGAAGGAGGTGCTACGGGCACACTTCCCGAACTAACGGCCAAGGCTTGGATAGGTGCTCCACGCAGACCAAATGGTATCTACATCCCTCGATTTCGTAACATTGACCAAGCAGTGACAAATGGAATGATCCGTGGATATGGGTATCAGGGACGCAGTTCTCCAGCGTTTAACTTCGAGGCCTCTGGTTTTGGTGCTGACTATAAGCAAAGGGTTCATGATGAGACGCTTTGGCGTACAGGTATCGGCGTCTGGGCGGAATGCTTGGCACGTTATGAAAACCATGTGAGCATAGACAAAGATCGTGTGGACGCGTGGGGTATCCCTTCGGTTAAGGTCAACATGAGTTGGAGTGACAACGACCTAGCACTTTGGCGGGACGGTCGCGAAGAAGGGGCTGCAATGCTGGAAGCCTCGGGCCACAAAGACGTTAAAGTGACCGGTGAGCCATCAGTGCCAGGATTTTGTGTCCATGAGATAGGAACAGCAAGGATGGGGAACGACCCGAAAACGTCTGTACTGAACCGTTTCAACCAGGCTCACGACGTCAAAAACCTTTTTGTTACCGATGGAGCTGCTTGGGTTTCGAGTGCTTGTCAGAATCCCACTTTAACCATGATGGCCATCACAGCGAGAGCGTGCGATTATATTGTCGATCGGTATAAAAAGGGTGAACTCGGTTGACTAATAATTAAGCCGACTAACCAGTCGAGCATCCGCTTTTCTTCCTGTTGCCGCTAAGCTGCAATTGCCCATTACTCGGTTTTGCTGTCGTTAAGAACGAGCATAAACGGGCTTCTTGTCAACGTTGTAGCAACACCCTGGAAGGTGACACGGCTACCTCTAGTTGGGGCTGACCTCATACGGTTTGTGAGGTTAACGGTTACTTCAGCATTACCACCACGGGTACTTGTTAACATCAGTTTATTGGGTGCCCTTGCAGGGGTTGCGGATACGACGAAAAGGCGAAATTTTGGAGTGAGTTTACCCCTGAGTTTACCCCAGGTCGGATCTGTCGGCTGTGATAGCAACTTCTTCAGCTGTACAAATTCGTATCGGAGAGGGTCGTTCTTTTTGAAAGCTACTTGAGCTTCGTACTCGCGTGTGGCGGCAGATTTAATCGCAGCAAAGCCTTCCGGAGGTCGGGCACTCTCTTTAGCTGCGGCGAAAAGATCCTCAAGTCCTTCCTGGGTACCGGCAAACTTGGCATAGAACTCAGTGAGATACTTTTTGAGTCCTGTCCGCGCTTGATCATTGAGCGCTCCTGGTCCATCGACAACGACAGCTCGCGCGTACGAAAACATCACATATGTGAGTTCCTCTGCTGTCTTTGCTCCATTTTGTACAGCTTGGGCGAGTTCGTAGGAGGCAAGCCCATTGTTTTCATCTACATCTAGGGCATCATTCAAATGTCCTGCAGCCTTTGAGTGGTCTTTATTTTGCGTTGCAATCCAGGCGAGAGCCTGGTGGGCCGTCACTGTCACAGTGTTCTTGACTGTGTCCCATTGCTCCTGAGGAACTTGCGCAGGCTTGTTCGCGAACTGTGTGTTAATTAAGGAATCCAGCATTAACACAGCAGAACTTTTTGCAGTGTTCAATGTGGATGAGTCAGTCTTTCCTAGAGCCCTAGCGGATGAAACAATTGTATTGTGCGCCAAAAAATTCTTTGGGGCTTTGGTGTCTACAATTAACCTTGCCGTGTCAACAGCCATTTGCGTTTGGCCTGTTGCCCCATAGGACTGCATATAGAGTTGTAAGCGTTCGAGGTCAAATGCTGTTTCTGGGTATTTTTCTTTCCATTGATCCAATAGCTCTATCAGAGCGGCAGAGGGTTGCGTGCCAAAGGCCTTGGTGATCAGCTCATATTCCTGCTGGTCTTTTGCCTGTTTTTGAGCTTGGAGTAACGGCGTGGCTGCTGTTGTCAGAAAAATTATCAGTGAAAAAGCCAACACGGCATACATCATCTTCTTCGTAAGCATCATTACAATCTCCAGTACTGAGGGTTGTCCGACCCTCTCGTCTCTCATACAAAATAGACGAAATCCTCTCCCTTGGGTAGCTTACTCGGCTAGTTTTCTGACGGCTGTTCGCTCGGCAGTATAAGCCAGTCAGTCACTCTGGGCGAGAGGACCCTAGAAGTTTAACACCTTCGAGTGGTAATACGCTCATATTTCCAGATCAAGTAAATCTCATTAAGATGCTGGCGTTCTGCTACAATTCTCTACCGCTAAGGCTTGACGACTTAAGTCTTACTAGAGTTTTTAGGCCTGAAGTTTGGAGTTCGGTCTTTGCCAGAACGCAGCCTTGATTTCGGAATCATAATCCTCTACCTCATAGGGGTCACAATCTTTGGGGTGCAATTCCGCAAGCGCCAAGCCTCTTTAAAGGATTATTTTCTGGGTGGTAAATCGTCGCCTTGGTGGGCAATTTCACTTTCCATAGTTGCCGCTGAAACTAGCACGCTGACCATCATAGGAACACCTGCTTTAGCTTTTGGTTCTGATCTTGGGTTTTTGCAAGTTGTTTTTGGATACTTGGTAGCGCGAATTTTAGTTTGTATTCTATTCATTCCCCAGTACCGTCGAGGGCAGATGTATACCGCTTATGAATTAATGGAACGGCGTTTTGGCCCACGTCTTCGACGGTTTACCTCATCCACATTTCTTGTAACGCGCTCATTGGCAGAGGGAGTACGAGTCTTTGCCATCTCACTGGTTGTGTCCGTGGTTCTGGACACTGGAGATCTTGAATCGATAGTTCTTATTACAGCATTGACACTCTTCTATACCTTCCACGGTGGCATGACAGCTGTAATTTGGACAGATGTGGTCCAAATGGTGCTTTATGTAGCTGGAGCATTACTGAGTGCGGTATTCATCCTGGAGCAAATTCCAGGCGGATGGTCTCAGGTTGTCCAAGTTGCCGAGGTGGCAGGAAAATTTCAGATTTTTGACTTCCATTTTGCTCCGACTGCGGACTTTTTTTCACGGACCTATACATTTTGGGCTGGTTTGCTAGGTGGCTGTTTTCTGGCCACCGCGACCCACGGTACTGATCAACTGATCGTACAGCGACTGCTGAGTGCTCGGGATGAGCGAGAAAGCAAGCTAGCCTTGTTAGCGAGCTGGGGTGTGATCTTCGTGCAGTTCTCGATTTTTCTTGTGATTGGTGTGATGTTGTGGGTTTTTTATCAAGATGCAGGATTGATCGCTCCGGAACCTCGCGATCGTTTGTACCCTTTCTTTATTTGGCACTATCTACCACCAGTAGTATCTGGCATTGCTGTTGCTGCGGTACTAGCGGCAGCGATGTCGAATCTCAGTGCGGCTTTAAATTCACTAGCTTCGGCCACTGTGGTTGATTTTTATCTGCCTTGGAAGGGTGAAACGGTTGAGTCTTCGGGAAAGCGGCATTTGAAAATTTCTCGCTGGGTTACCTTAATCTGGGGGTTGGTATTGTTGGGGATTGCAATTTTGGCCCGCCAATGGGGTTCGGTGCTCGAAGCTGGGCTGGCGATTGCTTCTATTCCTTTGGGGGCATTGCTCGGTGTTTTCGCTCTGGGAGTTCTAACCAAGCGAGTATCTGAAAATGCTGCAATAGCTGGCATGATTGCGGGGTTTGCGGTTATTTTGTTTGTCCGTTTTGGCACTTCGATTGCGTGGACTTGGTACGTTGTTATTGGTGCAATGGTGACGTTCTGGTTTGCACTCCTCTACGCAGCAGTGGCAATTCGATTTATGAGGAAAACCTCTCTGGATACTTAATACTGCGCTGATTGATCTTGGCATTAATAATCGCTGTTTGAAGTGGCCTTCAGTAGTTATTTTGATTAGTAATTCAATCCAAACCGCGAAGTTCGCGTAAAATCATAAGCTCAAATAGAGATCGAGTTGACGTCCGCAGTTAGTTAGGGCAAGTCAACTGGAGTCGTTCATGAAAATCGGTCGCATTATTTTACGTGAAATACGAATTCCTCTAGTCCATTTTTTTGAGACTAGCTTTGGTAGAACGACGAATCGACGTATTGTGCTCGTCGAAGTGGAATCTGGTGGTGCAGTTGGATGGGGCGAAGTAACTGCTGGTGAGCGCCCCTTCTACAACGAGGAATGGACCGATGCTGCATGGTCGGTTTTGCGGGATTTTGTTGCACCACGTGTGATTGGGAAAACTTTGAAATCTGCTTCTCAAGCTACTCAATTGAGTAGTGGGATTCGAGGCCATCAGATGGCTTGTGGCGGCCTGGAGGCTGCATTGTGGCATCTCGAGTCATGCTTGATCGGAGTGCCACTTTGGAAGCATATCGGTGGCATTCGTAAGGAAATCGCTTGCGGTGTTTCGATTGGAATTCAAGACTCGGTGGAAAAATTACTCGACTTGATTGAACAAGAGACTGCTGCCGGATACCAGCGCATTAAGATTAAGATCAAGCCAGGTTGGGATGTTGACGTTGTGCACCAGGTTCGTGACCGATTCCCGGATGTGCAGCTCATGGCTGACGCTAACTCAGCATATACTCTTGACGACAGTGAACACCTCAAGCAGTTGGATGCTTTTCAGTTAATGATGATTGAGCAACCGCTTGCTCACGATGAGATTATTGACCATGCGAAATTACAAGCAAAAATGAGCACTCCCATTTGTTTGGACGAATGCATACGAAGCGCGCACCATGCGCGTCAGGCAATTGAGATGGGGGCAGCACAGATTATTAATATTAAACTCGGTCGCGTGGGCGGTTTCAGTGAAGCATTAAAGGTGCATGCGGTTTGCCGAGACCAAGGGGTCCCGGTATGGTGTGGGGGGATGCTTGAAGCAGGCATCGGACGTGCCCACAATGTGGCACTGTCGACCCTCGAGGGATTTTCCCTGCCGGGTGATGTTTCGGCGTCGAGCCGTTACTGGAAACGCGACGTGATTAATCCGCCCGTTGAAGTAAGTGAGATTGGGACAATCCAGGCCCCCGAGGCGATAGGGCTGGGTTACGAGATAGACCAGGATTACATTGAGACACTAACGGTTCGCAAAGAGGTGCTGCGATGAACGGAAGCGCGCGAAGAGTAATTTAATTCGTTGAAAATAGATGTGTTATTCTGCATCGCAACAAACAAACAGGAGCACCGTTAAGATCTTAGTTTGTAGAGTCGATGTTGCTAAAACAAAAAAACTGTACTCCTTGACGCGAAATTTTTGTTGCCATGAAAGAATCTGGGGTAGGATAGATACACGAGGCGGGCAGCACGGCCAAGATGGCATCACAAACTTCCTTTTCAGAGTCCGACAGTGACGGCGGAGGTGCTCTGCAGTCACTAGACAAACTTGAGACACGTATCAAGGATGCGGTGTCTCGTTTAGGGGAGGCAGACCAAAGAAGGATTGCAGCGGAAGGTGAGGCACAGAGAGTACAGGCACTGTTTACGGAAAAGGAAAGTGAAATTGAACGGCTGAGAAGTGAGATAGAAGAGTTACGGATGGAGAGAGACGAAGTACGCAAACGCATCGAGGCCCTTGTAGGGAGCATTGACAATCTCAGTGCTTGAAGTCGGGACGCGTGACCAGCTGGAAAGGTGGATCCACAGGTAGAGATGGCAGATATATCCCCAGACGGGTCCATTAAAATCACTATTTTTGGACACAATTACTACATAAAGGGTGGGGAAGACCCTAACCACACTCGGGAATTGGCCGCTTCAGTGGACGAGAAGATGAGCTTTATCGCCCGTCAGGTGGCCGTACCTGACAACTTTAGAGTTGCGGTTCTGACGGCACTTCATTTGGCAGACGAGTACGATGTTCTGCAGAAGAAACATAAAGCACTTCAGCAGGAGGTCTCTTCAAAAGCAGGGCACCTTGAGGAATTGTTGGACGGTCTCGCACAGGACGACGAAGTATCCCCAGTCACTGCTCGGCCTGCGGCAGATTGAGTGCACACACCTTGATCGATGATTCTATAGTCCACTCATTATCTTATCTATGCGCGTTAGGGCTTCTTGGATTTCAGTACGTGATGTCGCGTAGCTGAATCGCAGGTAACCCTCACCATAGTCACCGAAGCTGGTTCCAGTTAGACAAGCAACACCTGCCTCATGTAGAAGGCGATGGGCCAGCTCGTCAGAAGGGATGCCAGTTTGGGTTGTGTTCGGGAAGGCATAAAATGCTCCGCCTGGTTTCGTGCAGGAAAAGCCAGGTATATTATTCAAGCCGTCAACAATTAAATCTCGGCGCTGTGCAAACTCTGCGACCATGTCCTGAACGCAATTCTGTGGCCCACGCAGTGCGGCAATTCCTGCTCGTTGACTGAAGCTTGATGTGTGTGAATTACAATTCACCATCATTAGACACACGGCATCCAGCAACCACTTTGGCATTACGCCGTACCCCATTCGCCAACCCGTCATTGAAAAAGTTTTCGAGAACCCATCTAGCAGAATGGTTTTTTCCAACATGCCATCAATGGATGTGATCGAGAAAGGCTTTTCTTCGAAATAGATACGACTGTAGACTTCGTCAGCAAGCACCATCATATTGCGCTCTAGGACCATTTCTGCAATCGCTCGAATATCTTCTTCGGGGACAACACCACCAGTAGGGTTTTGCGGTGAATTAAGTATCAAAAGTTTCGTTTTGTCGGAGAGCTTATCACGAATAACATTCACGTCCAGCGAGAACCCACGGCTTTCGACCAGTGGAATTGGTATCGCTTTTGCACCGCTATAGTTGATCATCGATTCATAAATAGGGAAACCGGGGTTGGGGTAGAGTGCCTCATCGCCGGGTTCGAGCAGAGAAAGAATTGGAAAAAACAGGATGGGTTTACCACCTGGGGTAACGACGACTTGGCTCTCGTCAATCTTAATGTCTCGCTGTTTGCAAACTACTTCTGCTATCGCTTCCCGCAGCTCCGGGTCACCTTGTGTTGGGCCATATTTAGTCCAACCGGAGTCGAGTGCTTCTTTTCCCGCTTCGACTATGTGAGAGGCGGTAGGAAAGTCAGGCTCTCCAATTTCCATGTGGATAATTGAGCGGCCTTGTGCTTCGAGTTTTCTGGCCTCGACAAGAACTGCGAAGGCACCTTCACCACGCACTCCATCCATGCGACTAGAAAGTAAATTCATCTTGATTCCACTGAGTTATGGGGGTGTTTAACTAACACTCTGATGCGATCTCTTTCAGTCTGCCACTATCTAGGCTCTGGCGCAATCGGTTTGAAGGGCCGTCTTGAACGTTAACTTAAAAAGTTTAACTCAGAATCATAGCAGCTGCCGTTCTTCGCCGAAGAAATTAAAATCATCACTCGAAAATACTGTTCACTGGGATGATCTCAATGCTTCCTAGATCGAGTGGATAGCTTCCGATTACTTTATCCTCCGCCAGTATGGATTGCGGTTTTGGTGAGACGTATTCAATTGATGAGGGCTTTCCTGAACGTAACGACCGGAGGAACCCTTTGGCATCTTTTGTAATCACCACGACATTGAGATTATTGGCGCGCAAGTGTCTACGAATCACATCATTTACCTTGCCTACGGTCAGCCTGGAGAGCTCATTCTTGAGGAAACTGTTGAATTCTCCAATTTCGTAAAACTGACTATCGAGCGCATAGCCGAGATAGGTGCTCTCAGTTTGAGTCAGTAAATTGACGTATTTTGACAAGAACTGACGAGTGCTTGTGAAGTCTTTTTCACTTAAGCCTTCTCTCACTAGCTTGTCTAGTTCGTAGAGTGCGATACGGAGTCCGAACATGCCATTTCGTTGTTCGACAGGACGAACCCAGATGTGAAAGATTTGTTGACGGCGCGCGAGATTTGGTTCTGGTTGGGTGCGAAACATTCCACGCGGAAAGTATTCGATGTAAGCGTAATCACCGTAGTTCATCCCGCGGACTCCTCGTATGCGTTGGAATAGATGACTCTTGCTGGATCGGTGTTGACCGAAGTAAGATTGCACCAACTTTAGAGCCGACCAATCAGGGGAGCCTCGAGTTACGTTAATTGGAAATCCAAGAACAATGTGTGTACCACGCGTATCTTTTTTGACGATGCTGATACGCAACTTGGAAGCAGTTTTCGGCCGAGTTAAAATAACAGCTTCTGGTCGCCCTTCGGGCAATCTAGAAAAATCCTCCTTAATTTTTTCGGGAAAATTCTTCGGGTAACCTCCTGCGATCCCAATTGTGATGTTTTCATTTGTGTAGTGTTTCTCATAGAATTTTGTGATGTCCTCCAAGGTGATCCTTTTGAGTGCTGAAACAGAGCCGACATTATGATTGCCGTAAGGATGCCCAACGTAAATTTTTTGATACAGCAGCTCCTTGGCTAACTCCTCCTCATTGTCACTGCGTAAGGTAGTGCGCAAAAAGTTTATAGCCTCATCCTTGAGTCTTTGGAAGTCATCTTCTCTTAGTCCTGGCTCGAGTAGCATTGACCGTAGAATGTCGTAATAGGCATCGAGATTTTCACGATGGGTGGTTCCATGAAATACTGTCATTTCCTTGTCAATTTGTATATCTACTGATGCGGCCATTGGGAAAAGTGCTTCTATGATCTCGTCGTAGGATGACTTTTCAGTGCCTCCTTTGCTGATTAGAGCTGAAGTAAGTGCGGCAAGGCCCGTCTTGTCTTCAGGGTCTGCTGCGGCTCCTGAATGTATGACGATGCGGAAGTTTATAAGTGGGGATTGACTTGGTTGCTTTAACAAGTTTGGTTCGGCTGAGAGACTATTAACCGCTTTGAGTAGCAAAAGTGCTAGTGCAGTGGTGAAGAAGATAGATTTCGGAAGACCATTCATTGTGGATATGCTTCCTTCGAATCAGTGTTGGTCATACTAGACTCATGCGTCAGGGTTGCGATAGTTTGTCGCTCGGAAGTGAATGTTTCACGGGCGACGCGTTGAATTTCTCTGGGGGTAACATCCTGATAAAGGGCGTAGCGCTTGTTGATGGTATCAGGTGTACCTCGAAGCCCAAGAAAGTGTGCCAGTGTACCTGCAATCGCTGCGGAGGAATTCATTCCTAAGGCAAACTGGTAGCGCAAATGAGACTTAACAATTTCTAATTCCGTTGATGGCACTAATTCTTGTTGGAGCTTACGGCAGGTGGCCAAAATTTGCTTCTCCACATAGGGTAGAAACTCGCTGTTTTTGACACGTGATATTACTGAAAACAGATATGGGTCACGGTGGTCATAGTAGGCTGCATGAAGAGTGTCAACCTTTTGTTCTTTGACAACTAAACGCTTGTATAGTTCCGAGTTCTCCGAAAATGCATAGTAAGAGATCAGATCGAGCACAGCAGAATCGATCTGTTCGTCATCGTAGGCAGCGGCGTGGAACGCAACCTCCAACATCGGGAGGGTCGGTGCATGGAACGTGACATTAAGTCTCTTCGCTTTGGTTTGTGGAGGCTCGACTGGAATCTCAGCCTGATAGGAACCACGTTTCCAAGTTCCCCAGTATTTCTTGACGAGAGCCTTTGTTTCGATGTGGTCAATATCTCCTACCACGGCTACTATCGTGTACTCGGGACGGTAGTAGCGATCGAAAAACTGCAAACCATAGTCGTACATTCCGGGCATTTTCTCGATGTCAGTGAGGAAGCCCATGGTGGTGTGCTTATAGGTGTGCGTAGTAAAAGCTTCGTTCCGTACAGCTTCAGTGAGCTTACGTAGTGGGTTGGCAAAATTCTTGTTGTATTCACCCAGGACCGCACGAGTTTCAGTACGAAAAACCTCCTCTGTATAAGTGAGGTTCTGGAACCTATCCGCTTCGAGTTCGAGGATTGATTCTAGGTCCTCTTTGGAAAATACTGCATGGTACACAGTACGGTCGTCAGTGGTGTATGCATTGGTAGCAGCACCGGCGGCTTGCATTATTTCATCCCATTTTTCAGAAGGAAATTTTTTAGTCCCTCGAAACATCATGTGCTCGAACAGATGAGCAAACCCGGATCGCCCCGACTCAACCTCGTTGCGTGAACCTACCTGCACGACAACATAGAGTGCAACTATGTTTGGATAACCTGTCTCGACAGTGACTAGTTTTAACCCGTTATCGAAAGTATCAACCGTGTAGGGGTGAGAGAAGATTTCTAGTGGTGAATTCCACGAGCAACCCATAAGTAAGACCAAAGTCGTGCAAATAGAAAAGAAATGCTTCATTGTCGTTTTCTTTTACTTTCCACTGAGTAGTCCTCGAAGGTTTTCACCGAAAACTGCACGGGCGTCCTCGGTGCCAATGTTGAGTTCTTTAAGTGCTGCTGATTGTGCATGAAAGATCTCGGCATTCCAGCCACGTGGAAAGAACGATGAATCTGAACCAAACAAGAGCCTTTCTGTTCCGTAAACGTTGAGTGCTTGCCGGAAGATGGTACTTAAGCCTATCGGAGGAGTGTGGTATTTAATCCATGAATTGCTACTTGATGTATCGAGATAGACATTTGGCACTAGATCGCCGAGCATTAATACTTCACGGAAGTACCCTGCACCGAAATGAGGTATTACAAACCGAACCTGCGGATGACTGAGAGCGACTGTGTGAAGCTCAATTGGATTCGAAAAACTCATGTCGAATTTTGAAGGCAGTTGCAGCTTGTGTCGAACGCCTACGCTCAGAACACCCATATGGACAAAGACAACTGTGCCTGGAGTAGCTGCCGCAATCTGGTAGATAGGCTCTAGGCATTTGTCGCGGACTGAAAACTGGTGCATTGCTGGGAAGAGGCAAATGCCGCGTAGACCAAGGATGCCAACAGCTCGTCGGCAGCGTTCAACAGCGTCGGGAGCCAACGGATTAAGCATGAAATAGCCATCTATGCGGTCAGGAAATGATTGCACAGCATCACCCACAGAGTCTTCGTCGCCAGGAACGCTTGCAATCAACGCGGCGTGAGAGACCTGTCGTCGGTCAAGTTCGGCAACCCAGCGCTTCGCTAGGTCGGCGTTGTTGCTAGAAGGCAACTCCCAACCTAGCGTCTCGACAATTGAATCGGCAGTAACTGGTTTCCCTAGGGCGCTCTTTTGCTTTGCGAGTTCTTCGAAAAACCTGCGTGAGAAAAAGTGCACATGGGCATCCGAAATGGCTATTGTTCCCCAGGATGTATTCATTCTCATGCCTGATTTAGATGTGACAGACCCTAAATTCGACAAAGGTACAGAGTGTGTCAACGAGTTCGATGCGTTGCTCGGGGAATTTAGGAGCTTTCCTCCAGGGCCGCCATTAATTCGTCGCGGGCGTGGATATCACCTGTACGTCCAGCTAGTTCTATCCCTTTACGAAACCAATCGTGAGCTTCTTGTTTACGGCCCATCTTCAAGTAGGTTTGTCCACCGTGATAGTAAGCGGCTTGGTAGTTTGGGTTGGACTCAATCAGCCTACCGAACTCCTCTACAGCACTCTGCAGCTGTCCTTGACTGACGTACTCCTGAGCAAGCCCGTAACGGACAAATGCGTCATCTGGATTTTGTTCCACAAACTTTAAGAGAGTCTGTAATCGATCCGTTGTCATAAGCTGAAAAATTCTTCCGGTAATTCTCTAATCTCATCACGCTTGCTGATGGATCCCTACTATAGCAGTCTGTATCCTTGATATGGTTCGACCCTAATTCACTGCTCTAATGTTTTGTTTGAGTTGTTATTTTATGGTGCCCATCTGGGGGTTTCGAAAGCATTTGAGGTATAGGTACTATCTCCGCGAATTTTCACCGCTAGCAAGTTAATCACCATAGAAGTCTGGATCAGTCTATCTTGTGGTTGACTTTGTCCTCTTGTCCAGTTAACCTCTCGGAGCGGTGGTGTTCTCTGTGTTGGAGAACGAAACCAAATTCATATTGGCGTGTGGGAGAAAGTTGTGGATACGCTATTCGGTTTAAGTGCATGCATTGCGGTTCTGCCGATTCTGGCAGTGATGTTTTTTCTGGTTGTCCTCCGATGGCCTGCTACTCGTGCCATGCCAGTTGCCTATGTTATGACTTTGGCATCGGCATTGTGGTTCTGGAAAGTCCCCTGGGTTCATGCGATGGCTGCGACATTCCGAGGATGGATTATAGCTGGAACGTTGTTATGGATTGTTTTTGGAGCAATTGTTCTGCTGTTCACACTTAGAGAAAGTGGAGCAGTGGCAACTATACGCCGCGGCTTCATGGATGTTTCACGGGATCGCCGTGTGCAGGTCATAATCGTGGCTTGGTTGTTCGGCTCCTTTATTGAAGGTGCCGCAGGGTTCGGCACTCCAGCTGCTGTTGCCGGACCACTGCTACTGGCTTTGGGGTTTCCAGCTCTAGCGGCGGTGATGACAACTTTGATCATCCAGAGTACGCCAGTTAGTTTTGGGGCAGTAGGAACACCGATTTTAGTTGGAATGGCTGAATCGTTAAATGTTGCTCAAGTTGAAGAAGCGATTGCAGCTGCGGGTATGACTTATCCGGATTTTATAAACCGTATAGGTGTCTTTACTGCAATTCCACATGCCATCGTAGGAACCTTTATTCCTCTGATCATATGCTGCATGATGACGCGCTTCTTTGGTACTAATCGAACCTTTCGTGAGGGTCTTGCGATTTGGAAACTGGCTATCTTTGGTGGGCTGTGTTTTACCATTCCTTATGTATTGTTTGGTGTATTTTTGGGGCCGGAGTTCCCCTCGCTTCTCGGTGGACTGATTGGATTGTTCTTGATGATTACTGCAGTCAGAAAGGGATTATTTCTACCTGAAGGTGAACCATGGGAGTTTCCACCCGAAAAAGATTGGGAAGCAGACTGGAAGGGTGTTATTCGCTCTGATGTCGGCGAAGAACGTTCGCATATGACTCTTGTTCGTGCTTGGTTTCCTTATGTCTTGGTAGCAGTTTTGCTTGTGCTTACAAGACTTCCGAGTCTTCCGCTCAAAGAGCTGCTGACTTCAGTTCAATTCGGTTGGACGAATATTTTAGGGACACCATTGTCACAGGGGTTTCAGCCTTTATATGTTCCAGGCACAATTTTTATGATCGTTTCACTAATTACAGCATTACTGCACCGCATGAAAGCTGCAGAACTCAAAAAGGCCTGGGGTGATGCCGTACGAATGCTGGCTGGTCCGGCTTTGGCGTTGATTTTTGCAGTGGCACTGGTACGCATTTTTATCGACTCCGATACGAATGAATCAGGTTTGGCCAGTATGCCTATAGTTTTAGCTGAGTTTGTTGCTCGTATAGCGCAGGGAACATGGCCCTTCTTTGCTCCGATCATTGGTGCTTTAGGCGCATTTGTGGCGGGCAGCAACACAGTTAGTGATTTGATGTTCAGCTTGTTCCAGTATGGTGTGGCTGATCGCATCGGTGTGTCCCACCTAGTAATCTTGGGATTGCAGGCCCTTGGCGGTGCTGCTGGAAATATGATTACAGTGCACAACGTTGTCGCAGCTAGTGCCACGGTTGGCTTGGTCGGCAAGGAGGGACTGTTAATTCGGCGCACTATACTGCCGATGACCTACTATGTTGTTTTTGCTGGCCTGTTGGGGTTGCTTTTCGCCTATGTGCTCGTTCCGAATGCTTTTTAACTAGGGATTTTTCGATTTGCCAATCTCTAGTAGGATAAAGGTATCGAAAGAAATGGTCTTGATCTGCCGTTGAGTACGAAACGCCGCCTGGATTCTCACTAGGTCATTCTAACCCTAGGTTAGTGCGGCGATTCAGCCCAGAGGTTTAATTTGTGGCAACGATTGAGATCGGGAGATGTGGGTCCACTGGCGTGAAACGTTCAAAGACAACCAGTAAGATTATCTCTGCCGCAGAGGCTGTGGCGACGATTGTTGATGGGAGCAATTTGACCCTGGGAGGTTTTGCTCATTCACTCACACCGATAGCTATGGTGCATGAGATGATCCGACAAGGCAAGAAGGACATTGATTTGACCTCTATGGGGGAGTGCTGGGCAGCTGATTTTTTGGCAGGTGCAGGTGCTCTGCGCCGTGCGCGGCTTTCAAATTACATGTTCGAGGGTTATGGCCGTTGTTTGAATTTTTCTCGTGGTGTGCAAGAAGGTCGCATACAAGTAGAAGATTACAGCCACTTTGGAATTACCTCGCGATTGCAGGCCGCAGCGCTTGGTGTTTCTTATTTACCGATCAAAGTTATGGCGGGGACGGATATTCTAAACGTGAAGACCTTTGATGAGGATAAATACAAAACTGTCCAATGTCCTTTCACCGATGAGGAGTACGTTGCGGTTCGTTCTATTCAGCCCGATGTTGCCATCATTCATGCTTCGCGGGCCGATTTATCCGGCAATACACAGGTTTTTGGAGCCAGTTCGATTATTGAAGAACAAGCTCGCGCGGCAAAACGTGTGATTGTGTCGGTGGAAGAGATTGTTTCCAGTGCTGAGATTATGAAAAAACCTGAATCGACGATCTTGCCGAGTTTTATGGTAGACGCAGTAGTGGAAGTCCCGTTCGGCGCTCATCCAGGTGGGATGTTCCGTTACTACAATCAAGACGATAAACACATTGGGCGGTACTGGGAGGCTTCGCGCACTCCTGAAACTTTCCAGGAGTATTTAAACGAATTTGTTTATGGGGTACAGGATCTTTGGGGGTACCTCAAAAAAATTGGTATCCGTCAGTTAATGACACTTCGTGCTGATCCGAAGTTGGGTTACTGACGGGAGTTCGTGTGTGAGTATGACAAGTTTGTGATATGGCAACCGTAGAATTTACGCGAGAAGAACTAATGGCCGTAGCCGCTGCCGCGGAGATTAGAGACAGTGAAGTAGCGATCATAGGCACTGGCCTGCCCATGATTGCTTCCTACTTAGCGAAGAGGACACATGCGCCGAGCGCCTCACTTTTTTTTGAATCAGGTATTATTGACGCATTTCCACGCGACTTGGCGACTGGCGTGGGTGATTTCCGCCTGATGTCCAATTGTGTCAAGGCGTCCGGCCTTTACTATGCACTAAGTTTGCTGCAAGGCGGCCGAGTAGACTTGGGGTTTCTTGGTGCAGCTGAGGTTGATCAGTACGGCAACATCAACTCAACTGTAATCGGGAACTACATCAAACCTCAGGTGCGCCTACCTGGCAGTGGAGGAGCAAACGATATAGCTTCTTTAGCCAAGCGAGTTGTCATTATAGTGCCGCATCAGTTACGTAAATTCCCCGAGCGTGTTCAATATATCACCACGCCTGGTCATCTAGACGGTGTTGGGGCTAGAGAACGTGCCGGACTCCGCGGTGCCGGGCCAGTGCGGGTCGTCACCAACCTTGCCGTCATGGGTTTTGACGATGAAACTAAGCGTATGAAATTGCGATCGCTCCATCCAGGTGTTTCGCTTGATCAGGTACGTGAGAATACAGGGTTTGAGTTACTTGTCACTGAGCCGATTGAGGAAACACCGGCACCTACTCCGGAGCAATTGAAATTGTTACGGGAAGAAATTGACCCCGACGGAATATATATCTCAAAAAAATAGGAAGGACCATTTTTGGTGGACAAAATCAAGCAAACGGGGGGTGGGGCCATTGTCGACTGCCTGAAACGAGAGGGAGTTCCATTCGTATTTGGCGTGCCGGGTGGACAGACACTGGGCATCATGGATGCTCTTTACAGCACACCGGAAATACGGTTCATTACTGTCCACGATGAGCGTGCAGCTGCTCATATGGCTGACGGTTATGCCCGAGCTACTGGGCAACCAGGTGTCTGCTTGACAACAACCGGCCCAGGCGCGACTAATCTCCTGACTGGCATAGGAGGTGCTCTACACGATTCGAGTCCTGTTATTGCGATTACGGCAAACAACCGTGGTCGTGATCTGGCACGGGATGATGCTCAAGAGGCTGATCACGTCGCATTGTTGCGTAGCTTAACGAAGTGGTCGTTGTTAATCACAGATATCGATCGTATACCTCATGCCGTACGAGAGGCTTTTCGGCGTTCCCTAGGTGGTTCACCGGGTCCGGTGCACTTGGATTTTACTCGAGAGATTCTTGAAAGTGAAGAAGTAGAGTTTGCGCCACTTGACCCATTGCAATATCGCACGGAAGGACGTGTTCAAGGAGACCTTGAGCAAGTTGAGCAAGCAGCCGTAGTGCTCTCTGCTGCAAAGTCACCAACAATTTGGGCTGGACGTGGTGTGTTGGTCTCAGAAGCGACCGATGCTGTGGTTGAATTGGCTGAGAAAATTGATGCAGCATTGTTGACTACCTACAATGGCATCGGTGCCGTGCCCGCTGATCATCCCTTGGCATTTGGTTCGTTGAGTCGGCATGGAACGAGAGTGACTAAACAGGTGCTTGCCGAGAGCGATGTTCTCGTAGTTATAGGTAATAGTCTTAATGCTCCCACGACTTCTCGGTGGACGGTTGAGTTACCCAAGAAGGTAATTCAAATTGACCTGAATCCAGCGATGATAGGACGACACTATCCGTTCACTGTTGGCATCAATGGTGATGCTGGGGCTGTTGCGAGGCAATTGACTGCAGCCGTTTCCCCAAAAGATGCTGCTCTTGAACAGACACGGCGCTCTCGTATTACACAGCTACGAAAAAACCAAACCGATTGGCAAAGTAAGATTTTTCCACCTGAGCTGGGTACTGCTGAGCCCATTAAGCCGCAGTATTTGATGCAGGCTCTGCGTCAGAGTCTTCCACGTGATGCCATCATCGTTGGTGGAGCTGGCAATCCGGGCATTTGGACTAACCTTCTCGAAATCTATGAACCACGAACGTATATGAAACCGGTTGGCTTTGGCAATATGGGTTTTGCTCTTCCAGCCGCTATTGGTGCGAAGCTGGCACGACCCGATCGAACGGTGGCGTGTGTGATCGGTGACGGCTCCTTGGGAATGTGTATAAGCGAGATTGAGACGGCAGTTCGAGAACAAGCACCAGTTGTGATCATACTCATGGACAACTTTGGGTACGGTAATATCAAGCAGGAGCAACTCACTTATTTTGGAGGCCGCTATTTGGGAGTAGATTTCAGTGATATTGACTTCCCCAAAATAGCTCGTGGGTTTGGGGCTCAAGGGCGCCGCGTAGAAAATCCCACCGAACTACCAGCTGCTTTGGAAGAAGCTGTTGGCGCCAATGTTACTTACTTGCTTGATGTTGTTATCGATCCATCTGACAATGTTTGGACGGAGCCCTTCTAAGGTTATGTTGAATATTTTTACCACGCAGCCACAGCAAGGGGGAATCTAGTGGCTACATCGAACGCCTCCATGACAGGAAGCTCGAATTTAGTCAAGAAAGATAAGAGAGCTTCGCTTGCAGATGCAGTTCGTCTCATAGAAGACGGCAGCACCGTGGGGATCGGAGGCTCGTTGATTAGGCGTCACCCGATGGCTGTGATCTACGAGATGATTCGCCAAAACAAACGTGATCTGACCTTGCTCGGTTGGAATAACGCAGTCGACATGGATCTGTTGATAGGCGCCGGTTGTGTCAAGGCGGTTAAGACGGCTTATGTTGGCATGGCCATGTTGGGACTAGGACACAACTTCCGTAGAGCTGTTGAATCGGGAGAAGTAAAGGTTTTCGAACATTCCGAAAGTACGGCTATTGATGCGTTTCGCGCAGGAAGCATGGGGTGGAGTTTCGTCCCCACAAAAACACCCTTGGGGTCGGGTTTAGCAGATCACAATGAGGAAATAAAGTTTATGGATTGCCCTTATACAGGTGATCCGTATTGTGTGCTACCCGCTTTTGCTCCCGATGTTGCGATCATTCATGCACATACCGCCGATGCTTGCGGGAATGTACAGCTTGATTCTAAGCGTGAACTTGATAATGAAGTGGATACATTAATCGCAAAGTCAGCTAACAAAGTCATTGTTTCAGTTGAACAAGTGGTTAGTGAAGATGCAATTTATCAGAACCCAGAGCTCACAATTCTCCCTAAGTTTTTCGTTGATTGTGTTGTTGAGATACCGTTGGGAGCACACCCTACGGCCTGCGATTGTAGATATGACTATGACCTAGAGTTTTTATCGAAATACCAGGAATATGCTAAGTCGCCTGAGACATTTAAGGAGTTTCTGAAACGCTATGTGTTCGATGTGGACGATCATTATCAATATTTAGATCTCATCGGCCTTCAACATCTCTTCTCCATCCAGCGACCCAAGGAGATCTCCTAAATGTCTACTGACTATCGAATTCAGGAACTGCTTGCCGTCGAAGTCTCCCGCCACTTGATTGATGAGGAGGTTGTATTTATTGGTATTGGCACTGGAGGTCCAGCATTCATTAGAGCCGTTGGAATTCCACTTACTGCCTGTCGACTAGCGCAACTCAGTCATGCTCCGAACCTGGTTCCGATGCTCGGTCCATTAATCGATCCGGACTTGGATACTTTGCCCTCATCTCTACGTGATGATTATGAGTTGGTCCATTGGCACTCGAAAGCGCAAATCCCAGAACAGGAAGCTTTGGATGTCTTCAAGCGTGGCAAGATGGGTGTTGGGTTCGTTTCAGGAGCACAGATTGACCCCTATGGAAACCTCAACATAGTTGCGATCGGTGACTACGACAAACCCAAGGTAAGACTTGTTGGGCCGCTTGCCCAGACTGATCACTGTGCCTTTGCCAAGCGCACTTTTATTACGATGGAGCACACCAAACGTCAGTTTGTCGAAAAGGTAGATTTTATTTCTGGTGCAGGCTATTTAGGCGGCCCGGGTGAACGCGACAGAGTTGGATTGAGACAAGGTGGCCCTGGGTTAGTTTTTACCGACTATTGTGTGCTGGATTTTGATGAGAAAACTGCGCGTATGAAGATTAAATCGTTACACCCCGGAGTTGCCCTTGAGACTGTAGTAGAGAATACAGGCTTCGAATTGATAATTTCCGACGATATTGAAGTAACCCCTGAGCCAACATCAACCCAAATAGAACTAATTCGACAGCGCATAGATCCCGAAGGGTTGTTGCTTGAAGCCAGAGTGCAGTAAACTCCGGATTTTCGGATAGAAAATGATCTAGGTTGCCATGAAGAATCTCTTGCTGACCTTAGACGCTGGGACAAGCGCTTGCAAAGCCGAGGTTTTTACACATACTGGCAAGTCAATTGCTTCCCATTCGGTTCCCTATCAGATCTATTCTCCCAGCCCCGGTTATGCGGAACTTGACTTCTCTGTGCTCAATTCGGCTGTGAGGATCGCTGTTGGTAGATCGATTGAAAGTATCAACACCTCTGAACTGGCTGGCATGGCCGTCAGTGCTCAACTTGGGCTTGCCGCTATCGGTAGCGATGGCAAATTACTTGGGAATATTTTGACTTGGGCTGATCGTCGTGCCAGCGATCAAGCAAAACTAATAGAAGCAACTTTTGGACTGAAAAAGATCTATGACGTGTGTGGTCGTCGAGTTAGTCCGGAATGGCCTTTGGCTAAAATCCTCTACTATCAACAGCATGAATCGGAGCGACATGCTGCAACCGCAAAGTATCTATCTCTAAAAGATTTTCTTGTATATCGACTAACAGGTAAGTTTGTTACCGACCCGGCGCATGCATCCTACTCGTTGCTTTACAATGTTGCAACCCAGCAATGGGAACAGGAGTTCATCCAAGCTTTTAAGATTATGGGTGATCAACTTCCTGACGTGTTTTCGGCGCACAGCATTGCGGGACACACATGGGGAGAGTTTTCGGAAGAACTAGGGCTTCCTGAGGGTACTCCAGTCATCGTTGGCGGCCCAGATGGTAGTACCGGTTCACTCGGTGCTGGCCTGGTTTCTGAACAAACCACAGTTAATGTTGCTGGCACGACGGACGTTGTTTTCAAATGTTCTAGCGAGCCCGTTTTTGACCCTTTCCACGGTACGATTGTCAATTGTTACTTAATTCCGGGTAGCTGGGTTTCCGGAGGTCCGATGTCGACTACTGGTGGTTGTCTGCAGTGGTTTGTGCAGTGTTTTGCAGATGCCGAAAAGAAACAGGCCTCTGAGCAGGGTGTGTCGGTGTACGAAATACTAGACCGGCAGGCAAGTCAGGTTTCAGCAGGTTCAGAAAAATTAATTGCTTTTCCTACTCTCGTAGGAGAACGTACACCGTTTTGGGAACCAGAACGCCGAGGGAGCTTTCTTGGATTAGGGCCACAGCACACCAAAGCTCACATGTACCGAGCAATTATGGAAGGCAGCGCTTTTAGTGTCAGAGCACTTTGTGAGCGATTAGATGAGCAGAGTGGTTCTGCAGATCAAGTCATACTAGCGGGAGGGGGAGCAAAGAGCCGTTTGTGGACCCAAATACGCGCCGATATTTTTGGAAAACCCATTCGATTGCCACAGACATTAGAAGCGACTAATCTGGGTTCTGCATTGCTGGCCGCGGTTGGACTTGGTCTTTACTCCGACTTCCAAGAAGCGGCTCAAGAGATGATCAGGATGGGCCCAGTGGTTGAACCTAACCAGGACAATCAGTCCAGGTATCAGGATCTCTATGAAACTTTCTGTGAATTCCACGACGTCCTGGGCCCAGCCTCTAGGACGCTCGCTGACCTGTAATCTATGCCACTGTGTCAATGCAATCCTGAAGCCACGCTGAAAAACTAGTTTGAGGCCACTTTGTTTCTGAGCGGGACAGGGCTGAAGTCACTCAACAATTTGCCTGTCTTTGGATTGAAAATTCGGATACGTCCATCGTAGCCTGCAACAGTAATCTGGTCACCCTTGGGGTGAAATTCTATAGCGAAGACTCCTTCGTTTACTTCATTTAGCGTCGTAATACGTTTCCCTGTTTCTGTTTCGTATATTGGTACTTCATCACTCATACCTCCCACGGCAATATGGCTACCATCTGGACTGAATGCAAGGGAAAAGATCTTAGCCTTTTGTTCTTCGAATTCGCGGACAAGTGTTGAATCGTCGGCGATCTTAAGAGCACGAGGGCGATCCATCATGTATAGGTAGGGCACTCGGTCCAGTCCTCCCACTAAAACATAGTCGCGTCGAGGGTGTCGCTCTATTGCGTATAGTTGGTCTCTTAAAAGGTTGATATTTTCAAGGAATGCTCCAGTTTCAGAATTTGTCAGTTTGGCAGCACGGTCACGTCCGATTGTTACTACGCGTTTACCATCAATACCATATACAGTGTCCAGGACCCAGTCTTCATGGTGACCAACCTTGAAGATTTCCTTTCCGGTTGCAATTTCGAAGACACGTACACTCTTATCAGCTCCACCAGCACAAATAAATTTCCCATCTGGGGAGACAGCACCACCGAACAGCGTATCGGCCGTAGATATTATGGAGCGAGTCTGCGTTCTTGTCTGAATATCCCAGATTTGTATTTCCCCAAACTGTGCTGGCGTGCCACCGACCGCAACTATTGTTTTTCCGTCAGGCGTAAAAGACAGTCCAGTGATACGTTCTGACTTGCCAAGCAAGCGTGCAACAATTTTCAACCCATCGGATTTGTGGACCAAAATCTCCTTGTAGCCTCCAATAACTAGGAAGGTGCCGTCGGGTGAGTAAGTCAGTCCGTCTACAGCTGGGGGGTGTATGTATGTTGGAGGTTCTACAGGGACTTGTGGACCTTTTTCAGATTCAAGAGTATCCACCTTAGCTCCCTGGGTGACCCAGCGTTTTAAGATCGCTATTTCAGCTTCAGGCAATGGATCCGCTCCCATCGGCATCATGGGTTTCACGTTGCCGGTTAGCATTCCGATCAGACGGCTTTTTTCTGGGGCTCCAGCCATCAAGATTGGACCGTTTTGACCTCCTGCCATAATGCCGTCATACTCGGTCAAATTAAGGCCACCCATCTTCGTGGCGGGTTGGTGGCAACCTGAGCACGAACGTTGGATTATTGGTTTGATGTCGTTGGTGTAGCTAACATCAACAGCTGCCAATGGCATGGATATAGTTAAAACGTACAATATTTTGAAAACTAAATTACTAAGAAGTTTCATAGCGGGCGGCCTTATTGAATACAAGTCTTTGGATAGGTAAATCAAGCGCATTATACACCAGAGTTCGGTCCAGCAGAAATACTATCCTGGTATCACTTCTACGGAACCAGAGCCGCAAATTTCTTCGATCTGTTTGCAGAGGGTACGATCAGCTTGAACACGATCGGATAGATCGTAGGAGATAAGAAAGTCATCTGATTTCATGAGGCGGAGTCGGACGTCTGTATCACCGGGTCGGCGCTGAAACAGTTTATGTAAGAGCTCCGCTCGAGACAGCCCATTAGATGCGTTTTTTCCACCGAGGTGGACCGTTATCATGATCTGCTTCGGGAGTGAAACACGGGCGTTGTCTAGCGAGACAACCTCAGTTACGGCCACCTTAGGTGCAGCATTCTCTTCCATGCGGAGACTGCCACGTAGCAGGACGGCTTTGTCTTCTTCGAGCTGAGGGGAAAGATCTTCGTATGAGTTGGCGAAGACCAGCAGTTCAATACTACCCTTGAGGTCTTCAAGGGTTGCTGATATCCATGGACGTCCCTCACGATTTCGTTTGCGAGTAACTCCTGTTAGTACACCACATAGAACAACTGGACTTCCTTGGTCAAGTTCAGCCAGACAGGTGCTGTCCTGAGAGGTTAATTCAGCAATTTTCTCATGGTAAGCGTTAAGTGGGTGCCCTGTAACGTAGAAGCCGAGCATCTCCTTTTCACCGGCGAGATTCTCTTTTTCGGACCATTCTGGGACCTCGGGCAGTGCATCGTCAGAAGACGATGATTCTTGTTTCAAGGTGGCAAAAAGACCGCCTTGGCCTGTCAAACGGTCTCGTGTCGCTTTCTGTCCAAGTTCGACGGCACGCTCTAGTGCTGCGATCAGCTGTGCGCGGTGTCCACCTAGGGAATCGAAGGCACCGGCTTTCATGGCGGACTCCATCATGCGTTTGTTGACATGTGTCCAATCGACAGATTCGGCAAAGTGATAGAGCGAACGGAAGCTCCCTTCTTCGTTGCGAGCTTGCATGATGGCCTTGACCGCATTTTTCCCAACATTTTTAATAGCTCCCATGCCAAAGCGAATGGTGTTTTCGCCTGCTGGGGTGAAGTTCCAGTCACTCGAGTTGCAATCCGGCGGCAAAATCTCGATACCCATGTCACCACATTCATTGATGTACTTCACTACTTTGTCAGTGTTATTAGTTTCAGATGAGAGTAGTGCTGCCATGAAATATATTGGGTGATGTGCCTTGAGATAAGCGGTCAAGAATGCTACAAAGCCATATGCAGCAGAGTGAGATTTATTGAAACCGTATCCAGCAAATTGTTCCATTAGATCGAACAACTTGATGACTTTATTTTTCGGGTATTCACGCTCTAGTGCGCCGTTCAAAAAGCGCTCCCGTTGGGCTGCCATTTCCTCGGCTTTTTTCTTTCCCATGGCCCGACGGAGCAAGTCAGCTTCCCCAAGGGAGTATCCAGCTACGCGGTTGGCGATCTGCATAACCTGCTCTTGGTATACGATGACGCCATAAGTCTCCTCGAGGATATCCTTCAAAACTGGAAGATCGTAGGTGACGGGCTTGCGGCCGTGACGCCGATCTATGAAATCGCTGACCATACCTCCTTGTATCGGTCCGGGGCGATATAGAGCGTTAAGCGCAATTAAATCCTCCAGGCGTTCTGGTTGGTATCGGCGTAGGATGTCTCGCATACCCTCGGACTCGAACTGAAATACTCCACTTGTCAAACCTTTACCAAGAAGCGAGTACGTATCTTTGTCGTCTAGTGGTAGTTGATCGGGGTTGAGTTCGATGCCCTTACCTTCTTTGAGTAGTCTCTGTGCTTCTTCGATAACAGTGAGAGTAGTTAACCCTAGAAAATCCATCTTGAGCAAAGACAATTTGTCGAGACTTTTCATGTCGTACTGGGTAACGATCTCGTCCTTTGCTGTTTTATAGAGGGGCACCAACTCGCGAAGGGGTCGCGGGGCGATTACGACTCCAGCTGCATGTACGGAAGGATTACGGGATACTCCTTCTAGGCGCTGAGCTGTTTCCATTAAGCGCCCAATTTCAGGTTCATTTTTGGCTCGCGTAGCTAGTTTGGGTTCTTGCTTAAGGGCGTCGGCTAATTTTATGTTAAGAACATTCGGAACCATCTTCGTTAGCCGATCGACGTCAGTGAAGGTCATATCCATTACACGGCCCACATCTTTTATGGCAGCCTTGGCTTGGAGTGTATTAAAGGTGATGATCTGTGCAACCTGTTCGCGACCGTACCTCTCAGTAACGTATTGGATTACTTCACCGCGTCGGTGCATGCAGAAATCTATGTCGATGTCAGGCATGCTGACACGTTCCGGGTTCAAAAATCGCTCGAATAGGAGGCCATATTGAAGTGGATCCATGTCGGTAATTCGCATCGCGTAAGCCACGAGTGAGCCGGCTGCTGAGCCACGTCCTGGCCCGACAGGAATTTTTTGACCACGTGCAAAACGTATAAAATCCCAGACGATGAGGAAATAACCGGCGTATTTCATCTGCTGAATGATGCGGATCTCGTGATCCAACCGTTCGTTGTATTCGACGAGTTCGTGCTTGAGTCGACCAGCAGTTTGAAGAGCTTCTAGTTCAGATTTACGCTCTTCTAGTCCTTGTCGAGCAACCCATTCAAAATAAGTATCAGCGGAGTGTCCTTCTGGAACTTCAAATGCCGGAAAGGGGTCATCGACTTTATCTAGAGTTAGGTTGCATTGTTCCGAGATTTCCCAAGTTCGATCGAGAGGGGCTGAGTCGCCGTCGAATAATGCCAACATTTCTTCACGCGACTTGATGTAGAATTCATCAGTCGAAAAACGCATACGATTTGGATCACTGAGAGTTTTTCCAGTCTGAATACACAGCAGAGCTTCATGAGCTCGGGCATCCTCTTTGGTCAAGTAATGGGCATCATTTGTCGCCACCATCGGAATTCCGGTCTCTCTACTTAGGCGAAACACATGCGGCAATAATTGTTTATCGAGATCGAGTCCATGGTCTTGCACTTCGAGATAAAAATTATCTTTTCCAAAAATGTCGAGGTATGTGTAGGCAAGGCGTCGCCCTTCTTCATAACCTTTGTTGAGGAGGGCTTCGTTTAAATCACCACGTAGACACGCTGAAGTACAAATTAGCCCCTTGGATTTCGACGCTAATAGATCTTTATCAATACGTGGTTTGTAATAAAAGCCATCAAGGTATCCGGTCGAAACGAGATCGATGAGGTTGCGGTAGCCCTCGAGATCCTTGCATAGCAATAACAGGTGATTGTAGCGGTCAGACTCGTTACGGACGTGGCGCCCCTTTTGAGAAACGTAAACCTCGCAGCCAATTATTGGTTTGATGCCCTTAGCCTTAGCAGCCTCGTAGAATTCAACTGCACCGAACAGATTGCCGTGATCAGTCATGGCGATGGCAGGCATCTCCTGCTGCTCTGCCAAGGTCATCAATTTTGAGATCGAGCAGGCTCCGTCCAGCAGCGAGTAGTCAGTGTGACAGTGGAGATGGATGAACGGAGCATTTGCCATCGCTGTCCAGTATAGGGGTGGAGGTGGAAGGGGTCAAACTGGTGACACGGTAACGGGGAGCCAAAGTTCGTCAGTTTCAATTTGCTGTTAGTGATTGTGGCCAACATTACATCGTTTTAACTAGACCAAAGTGGTTATACAGTGACGCTTATTAAGCTTGATACCAATACGCTTTGTTACAATCGCATTCTGTCAGAGAGGAATTAAACGATGAAAGCTATACGAGTTCACGAGCATGGAGGTCCGGAAGTTTTGAAGTATGAAGATGTGCCGGATCTCAAACCGGCTTCTAATGAGGTCATCGTCAAAATAGATGCCTCTGGGGTTAACTTCATAGACATCTATTTGCGCAACGGCCTTTATAAGAACGAGTTGCCTTTCACTAATGGACAAGAGGGGGCGGGTGTAGTTACAGCCCTGGGCTCCGGTGTTTCAGAATTTGATGTAGGTGACCGCGTTGCATACGCTGGCGTGATCGGTTCCTATGCAGAGCAGTCAGCAGTGCCGGCGTCGAAACTGGTCAGTGTCCCAGATGGACTTGATACGAGTTTGGCCGCAGCAGTGTTGGTGCAGGGAATGACGGTGCATTACTTGACTCACTCGACGTTCACCTTAGGGCCGAGTCATACGGCACTCGTACATGCCGCAGCGGGTGGTGTAGGGCTATTGCTAGTACAGGTGGCCAAGATGCTCGGCGCTCGAGTGATTGCGACCTGTTCAACTGAAGAGAAAGCAGCAAAGGTTCTCCGTGCTGGTGCAGACGAAGTAATCATCTATAGCCAGCAAGACTTCGAGCCCGAGGTCAAGCGATTAACTGATGGAGCTGGAGTCGATGTTGTTTACGATTCAGTAGGGAAAACCACCTGGGAGGGTAGTCTTAACAGTCTTAGACCACGTGGCATGGCCGTATTTTTTGGAAATTCTAGTGGGCCAGTTCCAGCAATAGAGCCCCTAACACTGGCACAAAAGGGCTCTTTGTTTGTGACCAGACCGATTTTGGGGCACTATGCTGCTTTGCGCGAAGAACTTGAGCAACGCTCCTCAGACTTATTCAATTGGGTCAAATCAGGAGCGCTTGATGTAGAGATTGGTGAGACATTTTCTCTTTCAGAAGCGAGTGAAGCCCAGCGCAAACTAGCCGCACGACTTACAACAGGAAAATTGTTGCTTAAACCGTAACACTTTCGAAAGTTTCCAACCTTGGAACTTCTCACCAGAGGAGTGACGCTGCGTATCTGCGGTGTCATATCTCTTGGATTGCACGGCTCAGTAAGCCAAAGAAACTGTTTTGTAAACGCAGGACAAGGATCCGAAAAGGTTTCAGTATTGATTTCTAGCCATTTCTATTGACCTCGTGCTTCTGACAATTCATGACTAGCTGCAGTCTTGAGTAAGTGCATGTCGTTAATGAGATCGATGAACTGAAAGCCTTCCTGAATGCGTCGATGAGCAGCAGCGCCATCGACCACGGGAATGCCAGATGGTTTGCCACCGCGGATACAACTTTCTCGGAAGCTTTGAAGAGCGGCTTCATGGTCAGGATGTCCAGGTTCGACACCCATCGACATTGCCAGATCGCCCGGCCCCAAAAAGCCGATGTCCACACCTTCTGTTTTGACAATTGCTTCGGCATTTTCAATACCATCCATGTCCTCAATTTGTGGTATGCACAAGACGAGATCATTGGCTATTTTCCGGTAGTCTGGGGTGATTGTAAGGCAGCGTGCACTGCCGATCGATCGACTCCCAAGTGGTGGATAGCGCATGGCGTGGGCAACTTTTGCAGCCTGTTCTGGGGTGCTGATGTGGGGGAATACCAACCCCCACGCCCCGACGTCCAATAGTCGGGCAATTGTTACAGGGTCATGATCCCATGAGCGCACCAGAGGGATAGCTCCGCGTGCTTCAATAGCACGAATTGTGTGAGCAATCAGCTCCATGTCGTAGGCCGTGTGTTCTGCATCGACCGCTAGCCAATCAAAGCCGCTACTGGCCATGACTTCGGCTGCAAGAGGTGACCCTAAGTTGAGCCAAGAGCCTATACTCGGCCTGCCGGCTTTCAGCGTGTCATGAATTGGATTTTTCATTGCTATAGACCTTTCAATAATATTTTTAAATCACGCTAGCCTTCAATCACTTTATGTTGATTCAGGAAGGCTTGCACCTTGGGGTGTTTGAGCACATCAGGGTTTAGGATGTGTTGAGGTTTTTTGCCGTGAACAGCATCTGTCACCTGTTCGAAGGTTTGCTGATCGAGACGGATGGCCGATTCTATGCTGATTCCAGCATTGTGATTAGTGCAGATAATGCGCGGGTGTCCTGTGTGGATTGCACGTGGACCATCCGTCGGGTCATCCACCACATAGTAGTAGAGTCTGTCCTCCTCGATGGCTCGATGAACAGCTCTGTCATCAACTAGATTCCCCCGTGAGGGGTTGATCAGCGAAGCGTGTGGTCGCATGGCGCACAGTTCTTTGTAGCCAACGATTGTCTCGTCTCCTGAGACATGCAGTGAAACCGTATCGCAATTTTGGAACAGTTCGATCGGACTTGAAACTACTTCGGCTCCAAATTTGTGAGCTAAGTCATCTATATCAGGTCGAAAGTCATAGACCAGCAAGCGCCCATTAGGGCCCAGTAGTGGTTTGGCTCTCGCTGCCATTTCTTGTCCTATGCGACCAAAGCCATAGAGTCCCAATGTGGAGTTTTGTGCCTCATGAGTTCGAATGATTGAAAAATCTCCCTTATGGGAGAGATTGTTAAGAGTGTAAAGTCTCTTAAGGGTTGCCATCCACTGTGCAATGGCATACTCAGCGACTGCGTCCATGTGTACTGGTGCGACTGTTATGATGACACCCAACTCAGTTGCAATATCTACGTTAACTTTGTCATAACCGACACCCCAGCGAGCAATAATGCGCAGATCTTTGGCCGCTTCGTAGAAGCTGCGTTCGAATAGGGAAGAATTGGCAATGATGGCTACAACTCCTGGGGCATCTCGTCCCGTGAAATTTTTATTGTCGTAGCTTCTGACTTCAGCGAATTCAGCCAGTGCTTCGAGGCCTTGCGTGCGGTCCAGTGACTCAAGCTCTTTGTTTTCGAAAATTGGAGCGACTAAAATTTTCTTTTTCATATCGTATTGAAATTATTGTGAATACCTTTCTGAGAGAAGGTTATTGTGCTTGTTGCTATGATCTACATTCATACCATGACAGGTTGTTCTCGTGGTGAAACAATTACGAGTTTGAGATGTCGTTCAACTTGATTCGACAACCGGGCACACTACAGGACTAAGAAATATCACTCGACAGGTTGCCTAGGCTCAGCACCCTATGTATTCTAGGTAGCTGGTATCCGCATTTGCTTTTGCGGGTTCTTCAAGGAGGAAAAGGGAACATGGCTTCAAATCGGGGAGTTGCATACATTGAGCCCGGCAAAGTTGAGATACAGTCGATTGACTTTCCAGAATTAGCTCTGGGCGACCGGAAGTGTGAACACGGAGTAATCCTTAAGATTGTTTCGACTAATATTTGCGGTAGTGATCAACACATGGTTCGAGGACGAACCACGGCACCAGCAGGTCTCGTTCTTGGGCATGAAATCACTGGAGAAGTGATCGAGGCGGGTAGTGACGTTGAATTCATCAACGTGGGCGATATTGTATCTGTCCCATTCAACATTGCGTGTGGTCGCTGTCGCTGCTGCAAGGAACGGAAAACTGGTATCTGCTTGAGCGTCAACCCGGCACGACCAGGGGCTGCTTATGGGTATGTTGACATGGGAGGATGGGTCGGCGGGCAAGCCGAATACGTCATGGTTCCCTACGCGGACTTCAATCTGTTGAAGTTCCCTGACAAAGATCAGGCTATGGCCAAGATCCGTGACCTTACTATGTTGTCGGACATCTTTCCCACTGGGTACCATGGGGCAGTTTCGGCAGGTGTAACCACTGGTTCGACTGTCTACATTGCGGGTGCAGGCCCGGTTGGATTAGCTTCCGCAGCCTCTGCTCACTTACTGGGAGCGGCAGTTGTCATCGTTGGGGATATGCAGGCAGACCGCCTGGCTCAGGCGCGCAGTTTCGGTTGTGAAACTGTGGATCTTAGCCAGGACGCAACACTGGAAGACCAGATCGCTAATATTGTCGGCGAACCACTGGTTGACTGCGGTGTCGATTGCGTTGGCTTTGAGGCTCGAGGTCATGGTTCAGATGCGGGTACTGAACATCCGGCAACTGTACTGAACTCTCTGATGACAGTCACCAGAGCAGGGGGTGCCTTAGGCATTCCTGGCCTCTATGTTACGGAAGACCCAGGTGGTGTTGATGACTCGGCCAAGTTTGGAAGGCTAGTGATTCGTATTGGTCTTGGTTGGGCGAAGTCACATGAATTCACCACTGGCCAATGCCCAGTAATGAAATATCATCATGGTCTAATGATGGCCATTCTGCACGACAAGGTACAGATTGCTGATGCCGTCGGTGCAACGGTCATCTCACTTGATGATGCTCCGCAGGGTTATCAAGATTTTGATAAGGGTGCAGCTAAAAAGTACGTCATTGATCCACATGGAGTGGTAGCGGCGTAAGGCTTGCTCTTTGCACAAGATAGCCAAAGGCCGGGTGTGAACTAAGTTTCACCCGGCCTTTTTTGGTGCTTGATCGAGCGTCCTTCGCAACTCGGTGGTCAGTACCAGGTCGATTGAGCTGCTATCGTGCGAGATCGGTTTCCATTTCTTCGAGTTCACGGGCAAGTTGTCGCGCCTGCTGCCGCAATTTTCGGACACGAACGGTGATGCCGCGGAGATATTGCTGGCTAACTGCAGAGGAGCCTCTCTCTGTCTTAGTTTGACCCATTTCGACAGGTGTTTGCCTACTGTCTGTTTGCGATGCTGCTAGGTAAACATCATCACCACTGCTCAATTCACGGAGTGCCTCTTCGAAGCTATCCTCGTATATCAGGCGATTTCCCATTGCCAGTACAACTTTTTTAAGTTGTGGCATTCGAGCTGTTTCGGCTTGGATGTAAATCGATTCGACGTAGAGAAAACTTTCGCCGACTGGTAGCGCAATGATATCTCCTCGTAGTACACGCGATCCCTGTTGGTTCCACAAAGAAAGATCCTTGGAGATGTCTTGGTCCTGGTTGATACGTGACTCGATCTGATTAGGCCCAAAAACAAGTTTTTGTTTAGACATCTGAAAGAAAAACAGCTCACCGAGTTTTTCGCCGTCACAGCGTGCTGCCATCCAACCGATTAGATTGTCCTTGGCACGCGGTGTAAATGGCAACATCAACAAGAATTCAGGTTCAGTTTCTCCTGGGACGGTAGCCACTATATACGTCGGCACCATGGGAGCTGCCGTACCTGTGTCACCGAACAAACTCTTGCCCACCTCCCAAACATCTTCCTTGTTGTAGAAGACTTCAGGGTCACGCATGTGGTAAGTGCGATAGATGTCGGCTTGGACCTGGAACATCTGTGCTGGATAGCGTGCGTGGTTGCGTGGTGACTGGGGCATCTCAGAGTGATCTTTAAAGAGGCTAGGGAATAGGTTTTGATAGACCTTGATGATGGGATCATTTGGTTCGAATACGTAGAGAGTAGTGGTTCCATCATAGGCATCAACCGTTGCCTTGACGGAGTTGCGAATGTAGCTGAAGGGTTGTGAGAACTCCGGCTGTCGAACGCGTAGTGAATAAGGGTGAGAGTCTGACGTTGTATAGCCATCCACCATCCACATTAGACGACCTTCGTCAGTAATAAATAAATAGGGGTCAGAATCCCATTCGATAAACCCTGCTAAATGATCGAGACGCTTTGAGACATTCCGGTAGAGCATCATACGGCTGTCTTTATTCATGTACCCAGTAAGTAATATGTTGTAATCTGCCTGTACGATCGAGGCTAACAGTCGCAGCGGTAAGGAGTTTATAGGGAATCCGCCAGCACCTTTGTATTTTGATGTAATGTTCTGATCCCCTGCGGGGTAATCGAATTCACTTTGATCGGTGTTAACGAAGACAGGATCATGAGTTGCTTCACCGTAATAGATCTCAGGACGTTGAATCTCTATGTCTGGGATTTTTATTTCTGGTGGGGCGTCTTGGATTAACAGCACTGGCAATCCGTCATCGGTCGTGCGATTGACCTCGGACATGACCACTCCGTAACCGTGTGTATATACAAAGTGGGGGTTGATCCAACTTGAGCGCGCTTCGGCCGGTAGCTCGTTGACATCAATCTCTCTAGGCGAAAGCATGACCTGTTTGATTTTGCCGTCTATTGTGTACCGGTCAATATCAATATCTGCAAAACGGTAGTAAGGGCGCAGTGCTTGAATCTGAGTGATAGTGTCAGCAAAAGCGCGTGAATCCCATAACCGAATGTTGTCTACCAATGTGGCGTGTTCGTTAACGTCAAGACTTTCCTGCTGGGAATTTTCGCCAAAGGATTGTTCGCTTGACCGTTGACTTAGGCCGAATGCTTCACTAGTAGCCTCGATGTGTCGTTCGATGTAAGATTTTTCAAGCATTAATTCGTTAGGGCGCACGTAGACTGCTCGCACAATCGAGGGTGTTATGGCGTTTGCTGCAAAAGAGGAAATCAAAGCTACTACTGCTAATTTCCAACGTGCGGTCAGGACCAGCGGAATTGATATGAGTGCGGCGATGATGACAAGCCATCGCAGAGGTAGCGTTACATTTTCGTCAAGGAAATCCATACCACTCATGAATGCGTGCTGGTTCATCAGTAGGGTGTAGCGCTGTAGGAAGAACCATCCTGCCAGAGTAATCAAACCCACCGAGGCAAGAATGCGCGCAAAGCTTGTCTGGGTAGCCCCTTGAAGCATCAATGGACTGGGACCAGGGTCAAATTCTTCAACCGAACGGCCGGAAGCTTTGAAAGTCCGGACTTTTTCAAAGATTTGCCAACCTCGCCCTGAAATCCAAAAAACCAATCCTGACAACACGGTTGCCGCAAAGAGGAAACGCAAAACTAGGGAATAAAAAGGTAGATGGAAAAGGTAGAACGGCAGGCCTTGTTGAAACACTGGATCGTGCCAGGTGTCAGCCGACATCTCGACCCCTCTTGAGCCCATGTAAGTCATTACCTTGTGGTGATCCACCGACGAACCAACGAAGGAGATGGCTGCAAAAAGTAAGGCGATTGGCACCAATTTTGAATAAATGGAATAGTTTGCGGTATTAACACCGGCGAAAGCGGTTCCGCGCCTATGAGCCCAAAGAAGTGCTGGCCAACAGAGAAGAGAGGCTAAGATAGTCGGGAATAACCGGTAGAGCACCATTGTGATCCAGGTTTGGACCTGATTAACTTCTTTCCACCATTGGTATTCGATCGCGAATTCAGCGCCTGTGCGCGACCCTAAGAGAAGTGCTAGTACAATAACGACGAAGATCAATGTGCGAATCTGTGAGGAATTCATAAGAGTGTCCAGTGTTGCTGCAGTTGTGGTGTCTTAAAGTTTGTGGGTGGCCTGAAGCCCCAGAACTATTGTACCTGCCTTGCCCTAGACACGTTTTAGTAGAAGTGTTGGAGTAGTACTCACAAGAGGGACGAACAAGTATTCATATGCCGATGAAACGTATCACGACTTCTGAAGAAGCTGTCAACTGTATACAAGATTGTCACACTATCGCTGTTGGAGGTGCGTCAGGCTACGCGGTACCGGAAAAACTTCTCGAGGCTTTGGGAAAACGGTTTCGTGAGACTGGTCATCCACGTGACCTGACGTTGGTTCACGTGTTCGGTGTTGGCAATCAATGTGACAAAGGTCTAGAACACCTCGCCCAGCCAGGCCTTTTTCGGCGCGTGGTTGGAGGGCACTGGTCCATGGCTCCGAGTATGGCTCGTTTGGCTGCTGAAGATGTATTTGAAGCCTACAACCTGCCTGCTGGTGTCATGGAACATCTCTATGGTGCTGCTGCAGCTGGTAGGCCTGGCATAACAACGCCAGTGGGCTTGCACACCTTTGTCGACCCACGTCTTGAAGGTGGCAAGCTAAACAGTCGAGCCACAGAGGACTTAGTTGAAGTGACTGTTTGTGACGGTGAGGAGTATCTATTTTATAAGGTGATCCCGATCGATATCGCTCTGATTCACGCTAGTGAGTCAGACACAGCGGGCAATCTTGGCATGAGTCAGAACGCTGGATTTTGGCACAACACAGATTTAGCACAGGCCGCGAAGGCGACAGGCGGCAGTACGCTTGCTGTGACCTGTAAACTCGTAGACTCAGGTGTGATTCACCCTCGTGACGTCCGTGTTCCTGGCTGCTTTGTTGATGCTGTCGTAGTCGATCCCGACCAAAAACAACACTACGAGTTGGACTTCGATCCCACACTGACAGGTGATGCGGTCAAAGCAGAAAGTGAATTCAGAGATTTTCCTTTTGGTGTTCGAAAAGTAATTGCTCGACGAGCTGCATTGGAGTTAACACCGGGAGCAATTCTCAATGTCGGTTTTGGTGTCGCTGATGGAGTCGTAAAAATTGCTCGTGAACAGGGCCTTGCTGATACATTGACACCAACTATAGAGCATGGCCAGTTCGGCGGTATCCCGGCGGAAGGATTGCTTTTTGGTGGAATGTACAACGCGAGAGCTATTCTGGGGTCGCCTCACATGTTCAGTTTCTATCATGGTTGTGGCGTGGATCAGGCTTATCTTGGTTTTCTGCAGGTAGATCGCGAAGGCAATGTTAATGTGAGCAAGCTGGCATCATCCATCATTGGCACAGGTGGCTTTATAGACATCGCGCAACGTGCTAGGAAGCTCATTTTCTGTGGTAGCTTGGCAGTGCGTGCGGAGACCGAACTGAGTTCCGGCGGTGTACGTTTTGTAAACCATGGCCGCCCAAAATTTGTGGAAAAAGTTGACCAGATCACGTTTAGTGCACGTTTCGCCCGACAGTCCGGACAAGAGGTGCTTTATGTGACTGAAGCAGCAGTCTTTCGTATGACTGATGATGGTGTGCGGTTAGAGGAGATTGCTCCAGGGGTTGATTTTGATACTGATATTGTTCCTCAGTTAGGCTTTAAACCCATCGTGGCAGAGACGGTACGAACTATGCCACTGGAGCTGTTCACTGGAGATCTCTTGCCGCGTCGTCTCTTCAGTCACTATGGCGGCTAGAGATTGATTGAACTCCTCGTTACAATTGAATCAGCTCATTAGAGCTACGGAGGAATCCCATGAAGTTGTCTTTGTCGGTACGAGTTGCCGAATCATTTCGCAACAAGAAAAAAGCCACTCTTACAATCGATGAACTCATTACACTTGCAAAAAACAATGGTTATGAGGCGTTGTGTATGCGTGCATCACAAGCCGGAACTCATTCTTCGACCGAAACCATTCGCGAAAAAAGTGAAAAAATTCGAGCGTCAGGATTAACCGTTTCGATGGTCACGGCAGATTTCGCTGTTCCGATGAACGACCATCATGGTCCTGGAAGCTTGAGCAATATTTCGCCTAGTCTGGATATTGCGACTGCCTTCGGTGCGAACTTGATTCGTATTTGCATGAAATCTGAGGACGATGTAGCACGTGCCAAACGGGCGTCTGATGAAGCCGCTGAACGTGGTATTCGTCTTGCCCATCAATCTCATTTCGGGAGTCTTTTCGAGACCACCGCTGGAGCACTACGTGTAATCGAAGCAGTTGATCGGTCGAACTTTGGCATCATCTACGAACCTGCGAATTGGTGGTGTGTGGGCCAGGATTATGGCCCAGAAATAATCAAAAGGCTCGGGACGCACATTTTCAATGCCTACACTCAGAATCACCGCTTTAATTCTGAGAGCGATGTGTATCTTGACACGTGGACCCAGGGTCGAGTTGGCCTCGACCACATCGGTATTTGGGAACAGGGCGGGGTCGATTCTGAAGCCATGTTTGAAGGGCTTCACGCCGTTGGATACGATGGTTTTGTGACTGTTCATCAGTCCTTTGCTGGCGTAATGTCAATTGAGGAGTCGGTTAGAAAGAGTGCAGAGTTTTTAAAACCCCTGATGGCCAAAAGATGACGTGGTGTTTTTTCTAGAATCTTCATTCACAGCTATTTTTCAGTCAAGACGCAGATGTCTGACCGATTACGAAAGTATTGAGAGTGATCTAGCCCATAACCAACTACAAACTTGTCAGGGATCTCAAAGCCAACATACGAGGGAGATATTTTCACTACACGGCGACTAGGTTTATCGAGCAGTGTGGCAATACGGAGTGAGTGAGGATTGCGTTGCTTCAGAATATTGCAAACGTAACTGAGAGTAGTCCCCGTATCAATGATGTCCTCTACTAGGACAACATCTACTCCTTCAATTTTGTGAGTGAGGTCTTGTTGAATTTTTATTTTGCCAGAACTTTTGGTTGAGAGGCCATAGCTGCTGACACCGAGAAAATCTACCGAGACATCGCGCGAAATTTGGCGAATCAAGTCAGCCAAAAAAATGAAAGATCCCTTAAGGATCCCAATCAAACGAAGCTCGGGCATATTTTTGCCAGCTGGATAATCAGCTGAGATGTTGCGTCCCAGCTCTTCTATGCGAGACTCAATCCGTTCAGCGGAGATCAACGGTTGGAGGAAATCACCATGCATGGAGATATTCTCCTTGAGTAGGTACATGTCTAGCAATGTACTGTGGTCAGACAATTTGCACACAAGATGACCGAAGTCTCAAGTTGGTGAAGCTGAAATGTAAGAGCTCCTAACCATTCTTGATGTGCTATCGTCGTCCGTATCGGGATGGGTTTCGGTCTAGTGAAGTCATATCAGGTCTCTTTTTCTAGAGTCGATTTTTGGAATTAGTCCTGGCGGCTTCTTGCTGTAGTAACCTTCCTTTAGAGGCTCACATTCATGATGAGAGAGATTCGCAAGGTGGCTGTTCTGGGTGCTGGCACTATGGGGTCGCGTATCGCAGCCCATTTTGCCAATGCGGGCGTCGATTGTCTGTTGCTCGATGTTCCGGTAACGAATGCGTCGGGTTTAGCACGGAACGGTATAGCTGAACAAGCTTTAAAAAAACTCCAAAAAGAGCGCATCCCACCCTTTTTTAGCCTTGAAAATGCTAACAAAATCGAGGTAGGCAATTTTGCTGATGACCTTGATCGCCTAGGAGGGGTTGATTGGATTTTAGAAGCTGTCACCGAAGATTTTGAAATCAAAAGATCTCTACTGACTAAGGTAGATAAAAATCGATGCAAGGGATCACTTGTTACAACCAATACGTCCGGCCTTCCCGTCGGTAAATTGGCAGAAGGGCTTTCCAAGGATTTTCGCAAACACTGGCTCGGGACTCACTTTTTCAACCCTCCACGTCAAATGAGACTACTAGAAATCATCGAGACGGATGACACCGAACCGGAGATTGTAGATTTTGTTAATCATTTTTGCGACGAGCGACTGGGTAAAATTGTAATCCCTGCGAAAGACCAACCGAATTTCATTGCCAACCGTCTTTTCCTTTTTTCGGTTATGCAAACTATCAAGACGATGCTTGCACAGGGTCTTACGGTTGATGAGGTTGACATGTTAACGGGTCCACTCATCGGGCGCTCGCGCATGGCAACTTTCCGTCTTGCTGACCTTGCTGGGGTTGATGTTTGTCTGCTGATAGCCTCAAATCTACATCCTCTGGTGCCTGACGATGAGCAGAGAGATGTCTACATTGCCCCAGAGTTCCTCTCGAATATGGTGAGCAAAAACCTCATTGGGGATAAAGCGGGAGCGGGCTTTTATAGAAAGGATCAGAGGGCTCCTGGTGGACGTCTTGTTCTCGACCTGAATTCTTTAGAGTACCGAGAGGTGCGCAGGCCTGACTGGCCTGTTCTAGAAAATGCCAAAGCAATTTCTGACACTGGTGAGCGCGTCAAATTTTTGGTTCAATCTGATGATCCAGCGGGAATGTTTTTACGTGAGACTCTAACGTCGTTGCTGATTTATACAGCCGCGCGCATTCCAGAAATTAGTGACAGTATCAGTGACGTTGATGCAACGATGACGAGTGGTTTCAACTGGGATCTAGGCCCCTTTGAGCTCTGGGATGCTCTGGGTGTTAAGAATGTTGCAAAATGGGCTGCCGATGGAGGTATGGAGCTACCACCGTTGGTCCGTGCAGTGTTGGAGTCTTCAAACAAATCCTTTCACATTCAAAAAAGCACCACTAAGATGTCCTTTGACTTTCTTTCTGGCACCCATCAAGTTGTCGAAGACAAACCCGCCACCATTCGTGTTGCTTCCGTCCGTCGCCAAGGAAACGTTCGGTATTCGAATGCAAGTGCGAGCTTGCTCGATTTAGGCGACGGTGTAATTTGTCTAGAGTTTCATTCCAAGGCGAACTCGCTTGACGAAGCAGTATTTGAAATGATTGCAAAGAGTGTAGAGGAGGTCGAGAAAGGCTACGAAGCACTAGTCATAGGCAATGAAGGCGACTATTTTTCTGCTGGTGCGAATTTGGCAATGTTGCTTGCCCTAAGTCGGGAAAAGAACTGGGCAAAAATTGAACAAACCGTTGAGAAGGTACAGCAACTTTTCTTATCTCTCCGTGCATGTTCAAAGCCAACCGTTGCGGCAGTTTTTAGTAGGACTCTTGCCGGAGGTTGTGAGCTTGCTATGCATTGTGACCGTGTCCAAGCTGCGGCAGAAACTTACATGGGGTTGGTTGAAGTTGGTGCTGGTTTGATCCCGGCTGGTGGAGGCTGCAAAGAACTGGTGCGTCGCTCAACCGAGATTTTTAGCATTGAAGACCCCATCGTTCATCCCGTAAAGAGTGTGTTTGAGACTATTGGTGTTGCCAGGGTCACGGGATCAGCTATTGAAGCTAAGCATCACAAATTGCTACGCGCAAGTGATTCGATAACGATGAACCAGGATCGTTTGCTAGCCGATGCCAAACAAGCAGCACTTGATTTAGTTACGACCAGTTATCGTCCGCAATCGCCTCCTGAGATTCTTGTAGGTGGCCGAGGAGTCAGAGCGGCATTAGAAATGGGTCCCTACTTGATGCGTGAAGCCGAGCGAATTAGCGATTACGACTATCAAATCGGCAAGAAGTTAGCACACGTCATTGCGGGAGGCAACTTATCCCAACCGAGTTTTGTGTCTGAGGATTATATGCTCGGCCTTGAAAGAGAGGCTTTTGTTAGTCTTTGTGGAGAAGAGAAGACACAACAGCGTATGGAGACGATTCTCAAGACCGGAAAACCACTCCGCAATTGATTATCATGGAGGCGATCTGAGTTTTCTCGCAAGTGACAATTGAAAATTGAGACTCAAAGCTAACTTGAAGTCTCCATGTATGTGTCAGATGTCCTGATGGGTTGGGACAGAATTAGAATCGACGGTCTTCAAGTCTCTCTGTCGACTAGTGAATGAAACTCGAAACACCCATTACTTATCTCAAGGGCGTTGGGCCACAACGTGCCAAGATCTTCCAATCAAAATCCATTTTTACTGTCGAAGATCTGCTTTACTACCTTCCTTTTCGCTATGAAGACCGCGGCAATACGAAATGCATTTCTGCTCTGGAGACTAAGGAAACCGCTACTGTTGTTGGAGAAGTGATCGCAACTCGGATGTTTCCTGCTCGGCGTGCCCGAACCGGAGTTTTCGAAATTCGTGTTAGTGATGGTTCGAGTCAACAACTAGTGTGTAAATGGTTTCGTAGCGACTATGTCAGAACAGTATTCGAAAATGGGATGACTGTTGCTTTTTACGGCAAAATCGAATGGGATACTTTTTCTCAAGAAATGTCGATGGTTCACCCTCAATATGAGATTCAGGAAGCTTTGCCTGGAGTGGGTAACGTCGGTGATTCTGCCGAGGACCGTCTTCATACTGGACGAGTAGTGCCCATCTACCAAGCTATCGGAAGACTCAACACACGTGTGATTCGTACCCTTACACGGCGTGCACTTGATGCTATCGAGTGGCAGGGTGATCCTTTGCCTGAGAGTATCCGTCGTCGCACGGGGTTGCTTTGTCGCGATGAAGCTTTGCGTGAAGTCCATTTTCCATCTGACAACACCAATCTGGAACTGTTTGAGACTTTTCGCACCCCCTCACATGTACGTCTTATTTTTGAGGAGTTCTTTTTTCTCGAATGCGGCCTGGCCCTGAAGCGCCGCAAAGCTCGTCGTGAGACGGGCATTACCTTTAGCCTGAATGAAAACTCTCGTGAAAAAATCAAACAGATATTGCCGTTTAAGCCAACCACGGCTCAAAAAAGAGTCCTTGCAGAAATTGCCGGAGATATGGCGCGTTCTGCCCCAATGAACCGTTTACTACAAGGGGATGTCGGTAGCGGGAAAACGATTGTAGCTGTCGAAGCGGCCGTTATCGCACTGGAAAATGGCTATCAGGTTGCTGTTATGGCTCCCACTGAAATTTTGGCTACTCAGCACGCTTTCTACTTCAAAAGTTTGCTCGAGCCTGCTGGTTACGAGGTTGTTACCCTCACTGGTTCGGGGCGAGCAAGCGAAAAACAGAAACGGAAAACCTTGATTGCTGACGGAAAATCTCAAGTTGTGATTGGTACGCATGCTTTGATATCGGAGGACGTCAAATTCCACAAACTCGGCCTGGTTGTTGTTGATGAACAGCATCGCTTTGGTGTTATGCAACGCTTCGAACTATTAGCGAAGGGGGAACGTCCTGATGTGTTAGTTATGACGGCCACGCCGATTCCTCGAACCCTTGCTCTCACGGTCTATGGTGATCTTGATGTTTCGATTATCGATGAACTGCCTCCAGGACGCCGCCCTATTGTCACTAGACATGTAACCGAAGAGCTCGCTGAGAGTGTCCAATCCTTTGTTCGCGAGCAAGTCCAAAAGGGTCGCCAGGTCTACGTGGTTTGTCCTCTCATTGATGAATCGGAAACCAAGGCTGTCAAGGCTGCAAGGAAGCTTTATCAACATTTGGCGGAAGTTGTTTTCCCCGACTTTAGAGTTGCTTTGTTGCACGGTCGTCTTAAGAGTGTTGAAAAAGAAAAAATCATGGAGAACTTCAAAGAAGGTCTCCTCCAAATTCTCGTTTCCACAACGGTCATAGAGGTCGGCGTCGACGTTGCAAATGCGACAGTCATGGTGATCGAACATGCTGAGACTTTTGGGTTGTCGCAGCTTCATCAACTGCGTGGCCGTGTCGGACGCGGATCGACCCAGAGTTACTGTATTCTTCTCACCGGTCCTATGAGTGAGAATGCTGCTGAGCGTATCCGTACTATGGTTGAAACACAAGACGGTTTTCGTATTGCCGAAACAGACTTACGTTTAAGAGGCCCTGGAGAGTTTTTTGGCACTAGGCAGTCTGGACTACCTTCGTTACGGGTTGCCAACTTGGTTCGTGACAGGGCTCTACTCGAAAGTGCTCGAAGTGAAGCTAGTGCTTATATCGAAAGTCCTGAAAATGCGCGCGGGCTACAGGTTGTTGCACGCTATATCCAAGATAAATGGCAGCGTCGTTACGGACTTGTCAAGGTAGGGTAAAGGGGATCGGACCTTTAGTCCAGCACGACACCTGAAGTCGATCTTTAGTTTGATCTCACAGTAAAAAGTCATACTGTCCGGGTGCTGTCCCAACCGGTTTTCAGGAGGTATAATTACCTGGGAGGCTGAGGTTGTGATCGAATCAAAGAGCAGGGGTCTTTTTATTGTGGCTACCTGTCTAGCTATGATGATGGTCGCACGAGTCCCACGGGTTCTCAGTGCAGAGCTCCATGAAGGTGACGCTGTTGCTTTCAACCGAGACATTCGTCCGATTCTTTCTGACAAGTGTTTTACCTGCCACGGACCGGACGAATCAAAGCGACTTAGTACGTTACGGCTAGATACGGAAAAGGGAATTTTGGCTGATCTTGGCGGGCGCTTTGCCGTTGTTCCGAACAAGCCCGACGAGAGTGAGTTGATCGGACGTGTAACCTCTCAGGATGACGCACGCCGCATGCCGCCTGCTTACAGCGGTAAAAAACTTTCCAAATCCGATATTGAATTACTTCAACGCTGGGTTAGCGACGGGGCAAAATGGCAGCAACATTGGTCATTCCTTACACCGCAACGTCCTCGCATCCCCAAAGTGACAGTGCCGACAAGATGGGCAAAGAATGCGATAGATCACTTTGTTTTGGAAGAGCTCAACAAGGAAGGGATTAGACCTTCTCCTCGGGCTGATCTTGAAACTTTGCTTCGTAGAGTCACACTAGATTTGACAGGGTTGCCGCCAACTCCTGATGAACTAGATGTTTTTCTCGCCGATAAATCCTCCAATGCTTATGAGAAAGCAGTCGATCGACTGCTGGCGTCGCCACGCTACGGGGAGCGCATGGCTATTCGTTGGCTCGATGCGGCTCGGTACGCGGATACAAATGGGTATCAGACCGACGCAGAGCGTTACATGTGGCGCTGGAGAGATTGGGTGATCACAGCATTTAACGACAATATGCCGTTTGATCAGTTCACGATCGAGCAAATTGCTGGTGATATGTTGCCTGGAGCTACTCTCGATCAGAAGATTGCCAGCGCCTTTAATCGAAACCACCGTGGCAATGGCGAAGGTGGCATCATAGATGCCGAGTATGCAGTCGAGTATGTTGTTGATCGTGTAGAGACGACCTCAACCGTTTGGATGGGTCTCACGATGGGCTGCGCGCGTTGTCACGATCACAAATATGACCCACTTACACAGAAGGAATTCTACAGTTTCTTTGCATTCTTTAACAACGTTCCGGAACGTGGAAAAGCCTTTAAGTACGGCAATTCTCCGCCTATCATCAAGGCTCCGACAAAAAAGCAGCAGGCAAGTTTAAAAGAATTAGACGACAAAATTGAAACAACGGAAGCCAAATTTTCAGGACTCTTGGATAGAAGTCACAAGGCGCAGAGGGAATGGGAAATGGAGATTCTTAGTTGGCCCGTTGCCAATTGGTCACTGCACGACGGACTAGAAGTGCAGTATCCACTCGACGGTAGTCCATCGGGGCAAGCGCCCGATTCCGGCCGTGTGGATTCTGCATTCGTGGATGGTTCACCAAAATTTGTTAATGGAGAAATTGGTGCTGCTGCTAGCTTTGATGGCAAGACTTTTATCGAGGCTGGTGATGTTGCCAACTATGGTTTGTACGACAAATTTACACTGTCTGCATGGATCTACCCCACCGCAACAGATGGAGCGATCGTGACTCGCACTCACGATGGTCGAGAGCTAACGGGTCATGGTATCTATCTCAGAAATGGAAAACTGCAGTTCAATCTGCTCGTTCGTATCCTTGACGACGGTGTCTCGGTAGAAACTACTGACAGTCTTGAACTCAACGAGAGATATCACATTACGGCAACTTACGACGGTTCACGGCTTGCCAAAGGTATGGCTATCTATGTCGATGGCCGACGTCAAGAGTTAAAGATAAATTTGGATGAAATGAACCAACACTTTAACGTCGATGACCCCTTGCGTATAGGGGCATCGGACGGTTCAGGTCCCCGTTTCCAAGGCTGGATAGATGATGTCCGTATCTACAACCGTGCTCTAGAGCCAGCAGAAGTGGCTATTCTGGCGACGACGTCTGTTTCTCTGAAGGAAATCGCTGCCCGGCCGATTTCGGAAAGAACTCAAGCTGAGAAGGATAAGTTGCGGCTAGCGTTTCTCGATCGTTATGCACCTCCGGAGATTGGAAAAATCTGGCATGAGCTTGTCACCTTGAAGAAAGAAAGGACAGTTCTGACGGACGGGTTTCCAACTTTGATGGTTATGCAAGAGATGCAACAACCCCGCACAACACATTTATTAGTGCGTGGTGCCTATGACAAACCTGGCGAAAAGGTACAAGCAGATGTACCGCGTGCGATCTCCACGACGACGGAGCATTCTAGACCTAGGAACCGACTAGAGTTTGCTAAGTGGTTGGTAGATCCATCAAACCCTCTCACTGCGCGTGTCACAGTGAATCGCTTTTGGCAGATGTTATTTGGAGTTGGGCTAGTCAAGTCAGCGGAAGATTTTGGTTCACAGGGTGACTGGCCTCGACACATGAGTTTGCTTGACTGGCTAGCAGTGGATTTCGTTGAGAGTGGATGGGATGTTAAAGGCGCAATGAAAACCATCGTGATGAGTGCAGCCTATCAACAAAGCTCAAAGATTGGAGATGGTCTTTTTGAGCTAGACCCTGAGAATCGTTTACTCGCGCGTGGGTCAAGATTTCGTCTTCCGGCTGAAGTTGTTCGCGATCAGGCCTTGGCAATTTCAGGCCTTTTGGTAGAAAGGATTGGGGGCCCCTCGGTTAAGCCCTACCAGCCAGAGGGGTTGTGGGCAGAATTAGATGGAGGAGCACAAGATTATGTCCAGGATGAAGGTGACGATCTCTATCGACGCAGCCTCTACACTTTTTGGAAGCGAGCGGTTCCTCCACCTACTATGATGAATTTTGATTCGACAGGTCGGGAGGCTTGTGCTGTGCGAGAGAATCGCACCAACACACCTCTACAGGCATTGAATCTTATGAACGATGTGACGTTTGTTGAAGCCTCTCGAAAGATGGCAGAGAGAATGATGCTTGAGGGTGGCATGACTCCAGCTGAGCGGGTGGCTTATGGTTATCGACTTGCCACGTCGCGCGCACCGGATTTTTCACGCAAAAAAATTCTTGTGAACGCGTACCAGTACAATCTTGATAATTACAAGACAAATCGCGAAGCAGCATTGAGTCTTGTCACTCAAGGTGACTCGGAGAAAAATATGGTGCTTGATCTGTCTGAGTTGGCATCTTATACGATGGTTGCAAGTTTGATCTTAAATTTAGATGAGGCGATTACTAAGGAGTAACCTAACGAGACAGAGCACTGGAGGGGTTATGGATCCTTTATTTGAGAACCAAGTTTTGATGAACAGGCGCCATTTTTTTGGTCGGACGTGTGGCACAGTAGGCACTGCAGCACTTGCTCATTTGCTAAACAAGGATCTTTTTGGTGATCAGTCAAGTTTCAGTGAAGGAGTAACGAGTGGCTTGCCTGGCTTGCCTCATTTTGCACCCAGAGCGAAGAGGGTTATTTATTTGTTCCAATCTGGTGCTCCTTCTCAACTCGATCTTTTTGACTATAAACCGCAGCTTAAAGACAGACGGGCGATGGAATTACCGGACTCGATTCGTCAGGGACAGAGACTGACGGGAATGACAGCGACACAAGCTAGTTTCCCGGTTGCTCCAACGATTTTCGACTTCAAACAGCATGGCCAATCGGGTGCTTGGGTCAGTGAATTAATGCCCCATATTGCAGAGATCGCAGACGATCTATGCTTTGTGAAGACTATGCATACGGAAGCCATTAATCACGACCCAGCCATCACTTTTTTTCAGACGGGATTTCAGATTGCAGGGCGTCCTAGTGTTGGTTCTTGGCTTTCCTACGGCTTAGGGACGATGAACCAAGATTTACCATCATTTGTTGTAATGATTTCCTCAGGGCCTTTTAAAGGGCAGCCACTGTATGATCGCTTGTGGGGTGCGGGTTTCTTACCCACTCGCTATCAGGGAGTAAAATTTCGTTCGGTTGGTGATCCTGTACTGTACTTATCCAATCCTCCTGGTGTTGATAAAGGAGCTCGCAGGCGTTTTTTGGATGATTTGAGCAGTATGAACGATTTGACACTGCGAGATTTTGGCGATCCAGAGGTTTCGACTCGAATTTCCCAATATGAGATGGCCTATCGTATGCAAAGTTCTGTGCCAGAATTGACAGACCTTTCGAAAGAGCCCGAACAAACTTTTGAACTCTATGGACAAGATGCTCGTAAGCCTGGAACTTACGCCTCTAATTGCCTTTTGGCTCGACGGCTGGCTGAGCGTGATGTGCGGTTTATTCAATTGTTTCATCGTGGATGGGATCATCATGTTGGGCTCCCTGAGAACATTCGTGGTCAGTCTAAGTCAGTTGATCAAGGTACTGCTGCTTTGATTCGCGATCTCAAGCAACGAGGTCTTCTCGATGAGACGCTAGTGATTTGGGGAGGAGAATTTGGTCGCACGGTGTACAGCCAGGGCGAGTTAACAGAGGACGATTACGGGCGAGATCATCACCCACGCGCTTTCACAATTTTTATGGCTGGTGGTGGTATTAAACCCGGTATGACCTATGGTGAGACTGATGATTTCAGTTACAACATTGTTGATAAACCAGTTCATGTGCATGACCTAAACGCCACAATGTTGAAATTATTAGGTGTGGATCACACTAAGCTAACCTTTAAATATCAAGGGCGCCATTTTCGTCTTACGGATGTCCACGGCAATGTGATTAATGATGTTCTGTCGTGAGATGGATACCCGCAAAACCATAAGAGCATGTGAAATTCAGCTTCCTCACTTGTTCTATTTGAAGTGATCTTACCGAGTCGGTCAGTATGAGACAACAATGAAACCTAATACGAATCAGCCCCATGTAGACCTCACAGAAGATGAGAATTACCGAGAATCCTATGCCAATAGCGTACAGATCCGTGTGAACGTTTGGGATTTTATGCTCATGTTTGGCACGATGCACCAGACTGAACCTGAAAGTGTGGAAATTAGAAACTTTCAAGGAGTTTACTTGAGTCCGCAACAGGCTAAGGCTCTACTTGGAGTACTCCAACAAAACATCGGACAATACGAAAATGCTTTCGGAGAAATCAATCTCGACCCTAATGCAGCCCAGGCGGGTGCAGTGCAGTAGGTTCTCGAGAGAGGTTGGACGAATAAAAAATGTGTCAAATTGAGGCTTAGTTCTTGCACTCACACTTGTCATTTTGTACTGTGCCCCTGATAGAATCAAGAGTTCGTGTATCGGTAACGATAGGACATTGGGAGGATTTATGGATATTGCGGAGAAGGTAAAAGAAATAATCTGCGAACAACTTAGCGTAGAAGAATCGGAAGTCACCGATGATGCTTCTTTCGTTGAGACGTTGAATGCTGATTCACTCGATATTGTCGAGTTGATTATGGCGTTTGAGGAAGCTTTCGATATTGAGATTCCTGATGAGCAAGCTGAAAAAATTAGAAGCGTAGGAGATGCTATTGCCTACGTAACAGAAAACAAGTAGAGAACGCCTACCAATCTAACGAGGGAAAATCTAACGTGTCACGCAGAGTAGTGGTTACCGGAGTCGGTTTGGTATCGCCAGTTGGTATCGGAACAGAAGAAACCTGGCAAGCGTTATGCGCTGGCACCAGTGGTATAGCTCCGATCACTCATTTCGATGCCGAGCAGTTTGCATCACGCTTCGCTGGTGAGGTCAAAAATTTTGATCCTCTGGAGTACGTCGACAAGAAAGAGTTGAAGAAGATGGGGCGATTCATCTTCTTTGCCATCGCAGGGGCAGAGTTTGCTATGCGAGCTGCGGAGCTTAAACTAGAGCCGGCCTTTGCGGAGCGAGCGGGAGTTTATATTGGCAGCGGCATTGGCGGATTCGACGTAATTGAGCGTGAACACCGCAATTTGCTCTCCGGTGGCCCACGGCGTATTTCCCCATTCTTTATTCCAGCCAGCATTGTCAATCTTGCTTCAGGACATGTTTCGATTCGCACTGGCGCTAAAGGGCCAAACTCGGCTACGGCAACGGCTTGTACGACGGGAGCACACGCGGTTGGTGACTCATTTCGTCTGATTGCTCGCGGTGATGCCGATGTGATGATCTGTGGAGGTGCGGAAGCTGCGATTACTCCTATGGGAGTTGGCGGTTTTGCTTCCATGAGGGCTCTGTCAACGCGCAACGAGAACCCCGAGCATGCTAGTCGTCCATGGGACAAACACCGCGATGGGTTTGTTGTGGGAGAAGGGGCAGGCATATTGATTCTTGAAGAATATGAGTTTGCCCGCCGCCGTGGTGCACCGATTGTTGCCGAACTTGTTGGTTACGGCATGAGTGGAGATTCCTACCACATCACCTCACCGCCTGACGATGGAGATGGAGCCTGTCGTGTCATGCGAAATGCCATAGATGATGCCGGGATTTCTCCACAAGACATCGCTTACATCAATGCCCATGGAACTTCGACACCAGTTGGGGACCGTATTGAATCGGAGGGAATAAAGAAGACATTTGGAGAGCATGCTTACAAGTTAGCTGTTAGTTCAACGAAATCTATGACCGGTCATTTATTGGGGGGCGCTGGTGGCTTGGAAGCGGGGATTGTAGTGTTGGCATTGCGTGATCAAGTTGTGCCGCCAACGATCAACTATGAAACACCTGACCCTGAATGTGATCTTGATTATGTTCCCAATCAAGCCAGGTCACTTGACATGGAATATGTACTCACAAATTCGTTTGGTTTCGGTGGAACCAACGGAGCTTTAGTCTTCAGGCGCTACATCGAAACATAGATTGGTAGCCATCAGTTCGGTGATGTAGCGTTTAGTCATGAATATTTTTGTCTGCCTTAAGCAAACTCCTGCGCGTGACTCTGTGATTCGTTTTGCCGACCACGGAAAACGGATAGATGAATCTGGTCTCACTTATGAATTGAATGAACCAGATGCTTTTGCTCTTGAAGAGGGTATTCGTCTCAAAGAAGAAAACGGCGGTAAAGTTGTTGTTGTTTCAGTGGGTCCGGAGCGTGCCATAGCGGTGATTCGAGAAGCGCTTGCTAAAGGTGCAGACCGCGGAATTTTGATTGAGAACGACGAGTCCTTTCAGGTGGATGCATTTGCGATAGCCAAGGCACTTGCTGCTGTCCTTTCCGAGGAATCGCCTGATATCGTTTTAACTGGTTTACAAGCTGACGATCTAGGTTTTGGCCAAACGGGCGTAATTCTTGCCGAATTACTAAATTTGCCACATGCCAGTATTGTCGTAAAAATTGTTGAGATCTCTGATGGAAGTATTCGGGTTAGGAAAGAATTAGAGTCGGGGTGGTTTCAGAATATAGACATGCCCCTGCCGGCTTTACTCACAATTCAATCTGGCACTAATAAACCTCGTTATGCGACCCTGATGGGCATCAAAAAAGCCAAAACAAAACCCGTAGAATACTACTCAATACGGGATCTTGGTGTTGAACCTTTGAGAAGTCAAACCATCGAGAATTTTTATGCGCCACCCAAGACAAAGGAGACTCAATTTTTTGAAGGTTCGAGTCGTGAAGCTGCAGACAAACTCGCCGAAAAACTTAAATTCGAGGCACGGATACTATGAGTGTTCTGGTCGTCGCTGAGCACCACGGTGGTAAGTGGCACAAAATGTCCTGGGATACACTCGTAGCAGGACAAACTGTTGCCGCTCTGCTCAAAACAGAGTTATCGGCGCTTATTTTAGGGGCACAGATTGAGCCACTTGCCGCAGAGTTGGCGACTCATCGCGTGGATCGTGTTTTTGTTGCCGAACATGAGTTACTATCTGAGTATTCTTCTGACGGTTATACCATAGCTATTCAACAGGTCATTGGGAGAGTATCGCCAGATCTCATCTTGTTTCCACATAGCTATTTTGTCCGAGATTATGGTCCCAAGCTAGCTGCACGTCTAAATCGGTCTTTTCTAAACGATGTTATTGATATCAATGTCAAAGAAAATTGCATAAGATTCACTAGGCAGCTTTTCCAGGGGAAAATAAATGCTGATGTGACCTTTAGTGATGATTTGCCTCATTTCATTTCAATCCAATCGGGCGCTTACCGTGGTGATACTCTCGAACCCACAGGTAATTTTGCCCCTGTCGAAAAAATTGATGTCACTATTGATCCAACAGATATTCGAACTCGATACGGCGAATGGTTTCGTGAATCGAAAAGTAAGGTGGATCTTTCTTCGGCTGAAATCATTGTCTCAGTGGGCCGTGGCATTAAAGACCCCAAACATATTCCGATCGCTAAAGGGCTTGCTGAAGCATTAGGTGGTGAACTGGCCGCTTCGAGACCAGTCTGTGATAACGGTTGGTTGCCTCTAGAACGTCAAGTTGGCAGTTCGGGACAAACTGTTTCACCGAAGTTATATCTTGCAATTGGAATCTCGGGTGCTATCCAGCATGTCGTTGGTATGAAAGGGGCAGAGAAAATTGCCGCGATCAACCAAGACGCCGGTGCCCCTATTTTCGAAATTGCTGATTACGGTATTATTGGCGATCTGTTTGAGGTAGTTCCTGCTCTAACTGAAGCGATCCTTGCTATCAAGGAGGACTAATTCACGGGTTCCAAATGACGGTATCCTCCTCCGCATCTGATGGCTAGTTTTTTGCGGCTTCCGTGCCAGCATATTTTCTCCGGAAACGTTCAACGCGTCCGGCCGTGTCGACCAACTTCTGCTTGCCAGTGAAGAAAGGGTGACACGAAGAGCAGATTTCTATATGAATGTCCCCCTTGTGGGTGGAACGCGTCTGGAAACTGCTGCCGCACGCACAGTTTACAGTTACTGACTCGTATCCAGGGTGAATGTCCGTTTTCATAACCTTATTCTCGTCTTGAGTGTAACACGACCCTGTAGAGGGTCTTGAGTTTTCACGTGCTTGGGAAGGAGTAGTAGAAAAATCATATAATCAAAACATAATTATTTTTGGTTTCTTTCCGTGCAAATTTCCTTTAAACGTGTTTAGTTAGTAGTAGTAACTTTGATGGATATATGGGCATTTCGTCTAAATGGTGGGAAAAAGTTGCTCGGCGTGACCGACGGCTAACGGAGGCATTGAGGGCTTGGTCCCCTCCCCGAGTGGTACATTTGTGGATGGTAAGTTCTTCGCGCGGAGGTGACGGTTGGTTGTGGGGGTTACTTGGCGCAGGTGTACTGTGGGCAGGGGGCGAACGACGTTATCAGGTTTTGCTCACAACAGCCGTGGCTGTTGTGGTAGCTATCGCTATCTTTAGTTTGATCAAGCGCATAGCAGTTCGTAGTAGGCCGTGTGAGCTGTTTCCTTTCTCCTCATTCCAGAAAATTCCGCCTGACCGCTTTTCTTTCCCTTCTGGTCACTCAGTAACTGCTTTTGCTGTTACGGTTCCGCTCGGACTGTTTTACCCCTCTTATATGATCTGGCTAATGCTGTGTGCGACCAGTGTAGCGACCTCTCGGGTTGTTCTAGGCATGCACTTTGTTAGTGATGTAGTGGCTGGGTCGGTGATGGGTGCCGGGATTGGCTATATGGCCTATTCTCTGGTTAGTTAATCCTCTTATGGGAGCTACGTTAATGATTTCCATGAGTCAGTGCGATATCGCGCAAAAAAATCGTCCTGGGGGTATACCCACCCGTCGCCTAGGACGTACCAATGAACAAGTTTCAATTTTATGCCTAGGTGGCGCACATCTTGGGCGTGCCGGTGAATGGGACAAGCAAGAAGCCGTACGCATTGCACACACGGCGATAGACAATGGTGTAACTTTTTTTGACAATGCTTGGGCGTATTTGGATGGTTGGGCGGAAGAGTGTATGGGTCTTGCTCTAGACAGAGGTTGGCGCAAGAAAGTTTTCTTAATGACCAAAAACTCAGGACGCGATTATGGTCTTGCAAAAAAATGCCTCGACGATAGTCTGCGACGGCTTCGCACCGACTACATAGATTTGTGGCAGTTTCACGAGATCAACTATGACAACGACCCAGAATGGGTGTTTGAGAAGGGTGGCCTCAAATTTGCTCTCGAAGCACAGAAGGCAGGCAAGATTCGGTTTATCGGCTTTACTGGCCACAAAGACCCCCGCATACATCAAAAGATGCTCAATAAGGGTTTTGAGTGGGCGACAGCTCAGATGCCCATAAATGTGATGGACTATTTTTATCGTAGTTTTCAGCGGGATGTTCTTCCTCTTTGCTTGAGTGGAGATGTTGGTGTTCTAGGTATGAAGTCACTGGGAGGAGGAGTAACCCAGGCAAAAATTCCATTAGACACTACATTAACGGCTGAGCAATGTGTTCGTTACGCACTTAGCCAACCAATATCGACTCTTGTGCGTGGGTATACCAAAATAGAGCAGCTGGAGGCTGACATTAGCATTGCCCAGGATTTCGCTCCACTCAGCCTAGATCAGCAGCGAGATATTTTAGCCATTGCTGAAACTGATGCCGGAGATGGCAGACACGAACATTTCAAATCGACACGCCGATTCGATAACCCCATCTATCGTGAGATGCATGGTCTCCCGGTTACTGGAGACTCTCTGTAGAGTAGAATTGAAATACTCTTCTGGTTATACCGTTAACCATTACTGAACACCTACGCTCACAATTCAATTTTTTTCTTCGCGATAACTCTTTAGAATTTCATCGAGAATATTGTAGTCCGGCAAGGAATCACTGTCTTTTTAATCTGGCCTAAGTTCGGCTGAAGGAGGTTTCGAGAAAGCAGACTCCGGTTGGTAAGAAGGGTTCTTTCGGTGTAGCTTGGCCCCGGACTCTTGTAACCAAGTATGAATTTTACGACCCATTTTGATGGTACGATCGGGCATTTTCTCGGCGAGGTTGATAGTCTCTCCCTGATCGATGGCGAGATCATAGAGTTCAACACTTGGTGGATCGTAGTTCTCTATCAATTTGTATTTTCCCGACCTAATAGCTGAACCTGGCCGTTTCGCTTGGGGGCTGTAGTGTGGGTAATACCAGAAAAGATCTCGCGGTGACCATGCTGAAGGATCTGTAAACAAAGAAACGAGACTGTGACCGTCAAGTTGTTTACCCGGTTGTGATTTCTCTCCTGCAAGTTCCGTAATTGTTGGGTACAAATCCGTTCCTATTACTGGTATGTCTGTGACGCTCCCTTTGTTGATCACACCTGGATACCATAAGACCAACGGAACGCGGATTCCTCCCTCGTAAAGATACCCTTTCCCCGCTCGTAGTGGTCGGTTGTTTGTGACTTGCGACTCACCACCGTTGTCAGAGCTAAAAATAACGATCGTCTTCTTGTCAATCTTAAGACGCTCGAGTGCTTCCATGATACGGCCGACGCTGTTGTCCACAGTTTCGATCATCGCGGCGTAACCCGCATTGAATTGTGAGTCATCGATTTTCAATTTCTCTTTATACTTGTCGATCAAAGTTTTTGGAGCTTCAATTGGCGTGTGGACGGCATAGTGTGTCAAGTAAAGGAAAAATTGCCGATTGTGGTGAGCATCCATGAAACGGATTGCTTCATCAGTTAACCTGTCTGTGAGATATTCGCCTTCTTTGCCCCCCACTAGGTTTTTGACGACTGGGTTCCAGGGATATCTTGTGGTTCGGTAGGGAAAAAAATATGACGCCGGCATGCCCTGCGTGTAACCCGCAACATTAACATCAAAGCCGTGATCGAGAGGCCAATAACCCTCAGCTCCAAGATGCCATTTCCCGATGCTTGCCGATACATAACCAGCTGATTTAAGAGCTCGAGCAAGCGAGATCTCTTCAAGTGGCAATTGCATGTGATCTTCTGGAGGGATAATACGTCCGTGCGTGGGGTAGCGATGACGTCCGATAGCTGTTATGTGACCGGTAAACCCCACTCGCGCCGTGGATTTTCCTGTCATCAAGCTTGCTCGACTTGGTGAGCAGACTGGGCAAGGTGAATATGCGCTTGTGAAACGAATTCCTTCGCTGGCCAGTTGGTCAATATGAGGGGTTTCGTAAAACGTACTACCCTGATAACCCACGTCGCTCCATCCAAGATCATCCACATAGAACAGGATGATGTTCGGTGGTGCTTCCGCTAACAATGGAATGCGCAAAATGTGAATTAGAATCAGAGCAGTAAGCCGTAGAGTTATCACAAAAGAGCCATGTGAGTTTGTAAACATCTTAGTTACAATACACCAAATCATATTGAGTCTGATTTTGTCACTCGAGTAGTACGCAAGGTTTGTCTTTGTTGCGTGAGTCAAATGTTCAGACTGATTGACTGATAGAATATCCTAATCTGGAAGCTAGGCTTAGCCGGTGCTGGGCTCGGACTTCAAATCCGATGTTTGCTGTTTCACGGCAAGGGTGGGTTCGACTCCCACTAGCTTCCGCCAAAGTTTTTTGCGTAATTTTTCTGAGACGACTTTTACTTCAGCAAGTTGCGATATCTGAAGCCCAGTTTCGGTTTGTACGATACCATTCTGTGGACTGCTCTAGGCCGCGTTCGTATGTAGTTTTGGGTGCCCAGTTCAACAAACGAGAAGCCTTGGATATGTCTGCCCAGGTAACATTTACGTCGGCGCGATGAGCTGGCCGATAGTCAATCTGAGCTTTCCGGCCAACGAGATCTTCTATCCGTGTGATTATCTCGTTGATTGATACTGGTCGATTGGAACCAAGATTAACGATTTCATAACCTGTATTTTTTAGAGCTGCCACGGTTCCGAGTGCAATATCGTCAACAAAAGTGAAGTCCCGCAGTTGAGTTCCATCCCCATATACAATTACTGGTTCTCCTTCGTTGATCCATTTGACAAACCGAAAAATACTCATATCTGGCCGCCCAGCTGGGCCGTAAACTGTGAAATAACGAAGGATGGTAAGGTCCAAACCATGGAGATGATGATAGGTGTAACATAACGCTTCAGCAGCTTTCTTTGAAGCGGCGTACGGGGAAAGCGGCATATTTGTGTCAGTCGCCTCGTGACACGGTTTAGAATTTTCAGTGCCATATAGAGTTGATGTAGACGCAAAAACAAATTTTCCACAATTCGTTTGCCGGCAGAACTCCAGCAAGTTAAGTGTTCCGATGGCATTCGTCTCGAAGTAAGACCAAGGATCTTTGACACTGTTACGAACGCCCGCTCTGGCGGCAAGGTGAAGAACTGCGGAAATTGGTTCACGTGCCGAAAAAGTTTGGGTCATTGCAGTCCGATCACAGATGTCACACTCGTAAAAAGAAAAACTACTGTACTTTTTTAGCTCTTCGAGTCTGTAATATTTAAGACGCACGTCATATGATTTGTTGAGATTGTCGAGGCCAATTACGGTATGTCCTTGACATAGGAGAAGATCTGCTACTTTGGAGCCGATAAATCCCGCAATACCGGAAATTAGATAAAGTGACATATGTATGACCGATGTTACAAACTAACACAGACGAGCCAATCCATTGCAAGATGCTTGCAGTATGGCCATCGTTTTCTGACTAACAACTTCACGTAACAATAAGCGGGGAATTCTAGTAGTTTTAACCAGTCTTGGCCGCTTTAGAAAAGTCTCTCAAACTGCTTTTGGATGTGGATTTTGTTTGGTTTAGAAATTCAGGGCCGTGTTTTCGGCAGGAGAAGCGTTCTTCTTGGGTTGTAGCGACTATCTCTCCATCTCGGACTAGACAATCAGCCGAATATTGAGAATAGGTAGAGATTCCAAGAATATCCAAGAGTAACCTGGAGAGCAGTTCTAACATGTGTTCTACTCGTCGCGAACCATCTTCGTCCATGATGTACGTTGGTTGTTCACGGAAAGCTGGTGTAAATTATTGACACCGAGTGTTGGCCTTCAAGACACACTCAGTCTTGGAACGATATACAATACGTTGAGTCCCTAGAGTTTGCCAAGGTCCTTAGCAATTTGAACTGGAGAGTCACACAGGAGCGCTTTTCAGGTGTCTCCTAATAATGACTGGACGGCGGTAACCGACAGGAAAAGAACTCTGGTAATGCACGAAGTACTGAGAATCTTTATGTGGGGCGGTAGCTCAGTTGGTAGAGCAACGGCCTTTTAAGCCGTGGGTCCTGGGTTCAAATCCCAGCCGCCTCACCATTATGACTCAATCTGTTGAGGGTATTAATTAACAGATATCCGTGGCCTTCGTCTGTTTAGTAAATCCATTCACAAGGTTGATCAATGGCACACGCTAGTACTCGTAACCCTTCAGGTTTGTGCTGCCGAGTCCATTCCACACCGTTTACGAACAATGCTGTAGCCCAGATCTCGCTCGCAAGAGTGGTTGGTGCCGTGACTGAAACAGACAGCATTCCCGTTACTGGGTTGCCGGTGTGTGGACTCATGAGGTGGCTATAGCTCGTATCGTCGACCTCAAAGAACTTCTCATACGACCCCGATGTTGAGAGTGATTCTTGTATCAGATACAGTTGTTGTACCGGTTTTGCCCCTTCCTTTTGACTTCGGATATTCACTTGCCATCCTCGCTCATCGGATGGTGGAGCATGGCCTGCATATAGGCTACTGCTTCCACCGCTTATGAAGAACCGTTTCAAGCCTGCCTCTCGCAAAACGGATACCATGCGATCAACGGCGTAACCTTTACCCATAGCCCCGGGGTCGAGCTCAACTCCTTTGCGCAGAAACCGAACAGTTTCCCGGAGTCGATCTAGTTCTACGAACCGATAGCCAACCACTGAGAGTGCTCGAGTTATTTCACTGGTGCTGGGAACACGCCCTGAATCACGAGAAAAGCCCCAAATGTGCATTAGTGGCCCTACCGTGATGTCGAAACCCCCTCCGCTGAGACGACTGTAGTTGAGACACTTTTCTAGTAGGTCTCCCATTGGTTTTGTGATTTTCCAAGGACCGTCAGCAGCATTTTGATTGATTAAACTTAGTTCACTTCCGTGATGATAGTGGTTTAGCATCAGGTCTGCATTGCGAACTTCTTCAAATGCTGATGCAACGGCAGAAGCAACGAAGCCACGTTTTTTTCCGTAAGCGGCTATTGTAAATTGAGTCCCCATTGCAGAGAACGAAGCTTCATAACGCTCAAGACTGGGCAGTTTTTCAGCAGCAGCCACAGAAAATAAAGCTTTCAAGCCGAAAATGGCACCAAACAGCCAGCTTAAGGTCTTACGGCGTTTAGAAATCCGACCAAGGAGGGTGTTGATACGCTCAACATTGTCCGTGCCACGGTCAAATCGAAACTGCAGCTGTGGAATTCGACGTAGCGGTAGTCGCTCCGAAAGTGTTGCACGAAAGAAGCCGCTGGCGCGATTCAATGCCGATTCTAATACCGCGATAGGGGTATCTTCACTGGAAGCTACGAAGTGTACCTTTGCTTGACCTAAATCACGTGACAGATCCACTCTTGTCACAGTAACTACTTCAAATCTCGGGTCTGCCAAGTCCCCGGAGAAAATTTCACTTAGCTCCCTGTGTATCTGATCAGCTATTCGTTCCGTCCGTCCTGTTCTACTATTCACTCCACGGTCTTCCTCATATCGTCCGGTGACACGATAGACCTAAGTCAGAATTTCCTGTGCTACCTTTTCGGTTTCGAAAGCTTCGATGATATCGCCCTTCTTGATGTCGTTGTAGTTTTCGAGCCCAACTCCACACTCTTGCCCCGAGCGAACCTCGGCGGATTCATCTTTGAAACGTCTCAGAGAGGCTACACGGCCTGTGTATACAACGATGTTGTCGCGCAGTAACCGCACTTCGCTTTTGCGTGTGATGCGGCCCTCTTCGACTCGGGAACCACCGATGGTCCCCACTTTTGAAATGTGAAATATTTCCAACACTTCTACTCGCCCATGGGAAGTTTCTTTGGTGATTGGTTCCAGAAGCCCCGCCATGGCGCGTTTAATCTCGTCGACTAATTCGTAAATGACCGTGTAGAGTCGAATGTCGACCTTCTCCTGGTCCGCAATAGTCGAAGCCGTACGTTCGGGACGTACGTTGAATCCTACTATGATCGCATTCGCCGCAGTTGCCAATAGTACGTCGGATTTGGAAATCGCTCCTACACCAGCACGAATGATTCGCACTCGCACCTGGTCAGTCGAAATTTTCTCCAGGGTGTCACTCAGTACTTCCACAGATCCTTGCACGTCAGTTTTGAGCAAGAGCGGTAACTCCTCTGCTTCACCTGTTCGGAGTTGTTCTTGAAACTGGTCAAGGGAGAGCCGTGTACTCTTTGCCATGGCTTGTTCACGGGCTTTGTTTTCTCTAAATTCGACAATTTTCTTAGCCTTTTCTGTATCCGTAACCACTTGGAATGAATCACCCGGTTCAGGGGTTCCGTCAAGACCCAATACGACTACTGCTGAGGAAGGAGGAGCTTCCTTAAGTTTTAGTCCGTGGTCATCAACTAATGCTCGTACTTTTCCAAATACTGACCCGACAACGAAGTAGTCGCTTACACGTAGAGTGCCATTCTGTACGAGTACAGTTGCTACCGGTCCCTGGCCACGTTCAAGTTTAGCTTCAAGCACGGTGCCCACCGCTGGCCGGGAGGGGTTTGCCTTGAGTTCCTTGAGATCAGATACCAATAGCACCATCTCGAGCAGTTGGGCTAAGTTTTCTTTTGTTTGAGCTGAAACTGAGACCATTACCGTATCGCCACCCCACTCTTCTGGTAATAAGCCCCTATCTGCTAGTTGTTGTTTAACGCGATCTGGCTCTGCTCCAGCCTTATCTATTTTGTTGATTGCAACTACTATTGGGACATCAGCGGATTTCGCATGATCGATTGCTTCAACCGTTTGCGGCATGACTCCATCATCTGCAGCGACGACTAAGATGACAATGTCAGTAATGCTAGCTCCACGTGCGCGCATGCTGGTAAATGCTTCATGACCTGGAGTGTCGACAAATGCAATTTTACGGTCTCCGGTCGAAACCTGATATGCTCCGATCGCTTGCGTAATACCACCTGCTTCTCGTTCTGCAACGTTAGTTTCCCTGATTGCATCCAACAAAGAAGTCTTGCCGTGGTCTACATGTCCCATGACGGTTACTACGGGGGCTCGCGGTGTTAGGTTACTGGCTTCTTGACCTGAGTCAACTTCTTGCAGTGCTTCTTCTTCGAATGTGACTTCTGTTGCTGTGGCTCCAAAGTGTTTAGAAAGATCCTTGATGGTATCGCTATCCAGTGTTTGATTAATTGTGGCGAACAATCCTCGGTCAACTAAGGTTTTAATCACTATATTGGCTTTAATACCAAGTTTTTCCGCTAACTCCTTGAGAGTCATTCCCTCGCTGATGGTGATTTCCGTGTTTACGGCTACTGGAGGTACCTGAGCAGCTTTGGAAGCTTGTCGTCTCAGCAGTTTTTCTTCTCGTTCTGCCTCACGGTCACGTGTCTGTGTTTGTCGAGGGCTGGGCCGTGGTCCTCTGCGCTGGTCGAATCCAGGTCTCGGCACACCTGGTATGAATCCAGGTCTCGGCACACCTGACGTGAACCCAGGTCGGCTGACTGGATGCGTTGGTCTCGACATTCGCGATTGGGTGCTACCGCTAGGCCTCGATGTCGGCATTCCAGGGACAGCGCCGAGTTTCTTGGGGCGTTGGTAAATGGGCTTTCCAGGCACTACCATGGGTCGTGCTGGCGCTTTGCCTGCAGGTCGTGCTGGTGCTGCTTTGCCTGCCGCTTGTTTGCTTGGCTTTGGAGGAGCTGCTGGCGGTTTTTTTTCAGTTCTGTACGTGGGAATGCGAACAGAAACCGGTGTGCGTTCCGATAAGGCTTCTGGACGATTTGTCGGCTGGCCTGCTGTGGGGTTATCAGTCCGAGGTGTTGACCTCAGTGGTTCTTCAGCTTTCTCTACCAATTTAGTGGAAGGTGTAGTTGGGCTAGAACTCTGCTCTGCTGAATGCTTAGGAACATCTTTGGGCGGTGAATCAATTGGTTTAGAGCTGGATCCCTTTTCTTCTTTCAACGGTGGGCGCAATGCTTGTACTGGAGGCCGCAATGGTGATCGACCGCCCGTGGCTGGAGTCATGGAGCGAATACTAGGAAGACGTTTTCCGGTCGTGCTAACTGCTGGGCGTGTCTGTTTCGGTCGAGGAGCTTCTGGTATTGGAAGATCTAACTCAACGGGGGTGGGCTCAGGATCTGATATGTCTGATTGTGAAGATCCAAACCAGGCTCGGATCTTAACTGCAACTTCGGAATCTACCGAACTAGAATGGGTTTTGGCCTCATCGACCCCCACTTCTGGCAATACCGCCAGAATTTCGCTGGCCTTCACTTCCAGCTCCCGGGCCAATTCGTTGATTCGGATTTTGGGTGTCCGCGTCAAAACTGCGATTACTCCTCTGCGCTATTTAATTCATCGCTGATCTCCTCAGCCGAAGGCGCATCTTCGGCTGGTGACTTCTCATCTGTTCCTTTGTCGGACCAGTCTTCAGTATCGGAGGTGGTTTGGAGATCATCCAGTTCAGGAACCTCCAAAGCGAGCAACTTGTCCATGTTATCAGAGTCGCGATCTGAATCTATCTCAAAAGGGTCATCTTTATCGTCACTACCCTCTACTGGCAACCCCGGCATCACTGAGGTTTCGGCGATGGCCAAAGGTGGTTGCAGGACTGGCGTTGATGACTCCGAGACGGTGGGCACTAGATCAATAGTGGGCTCTGAGTTGAAGAGAGTGGTTGCCGGCTCGTTCTCTGCTACTTCTGCAAGCTGGACTGCCTCCTCAAATTGCAAGTAGAAGCTGTTGACCGCCACCTGGATTTTTTCGACCATTTTCGGTCCTATACCCTTGATTTCTAACAGCTGTTCGGGTGTCATATCAGCTAATTTTTCGACGGTCTCTGTTCCGGACTCTACCACGCGGTCGACTGATTTTTGGCTCAGTCCGTGTTCTAGCAAAGTAGTGAGCGGCACACCTGAAGGAACAATGGCCTCCATTGCCGTCTCTGCTTCCTGCCGCTTCTCTTCTTCGCTCTTGATGTCAATGCGCCAGCCCATCAGCCTTGCAGCCAGTCGAACATTTTGCCCACGTTTCCCGATGGCGAGGGAGAGTTGAGTATCCTCAACAATCGCCTCAAGATGTTTTTCGATTGGATCTAGAATTGCTACACGGCCAACCAGTGCTGGGCTTAGGCCGCGCATCACCATTTCCACTGGGTCATCGGAAAACTCGATGATGTCTATTTTTTCTCCTCGTAACTCGCGAATAATCGACTGTACGCGCATGCCTTTCATGCCTACGCATGCTCCAACGGCATCCACGTCACGGTCGCGAGACCTAACAGCGATTTTAGTCCTTTCACCCGCTTCTCTTGCACAGGCTTGTATCTGCACGGTTCCATCGTAGATCTCTGGAACTTCCTGTTCAAAAAGAGTTTTAACGAGAGCTTCGTCTGCTCGTGAGACTATCATTGCTGGTCCACGGCCTGCCTTTTCAATTCCTTTTATGACCACGCGAACTCGGTCACCCGGCGAAAAACTCTCCAGTCGTGATTGTTCGCGCCGAGGCAGTCGTGCTTCAGTCCGGCCTATGTCAACTATTAGATCGGGCCCTTCAATTCGTTTGATTGTGCAATTTACGATTTCTCCCAATCGCTCAGAATACTCGCTAACAATCGTTTCGCGTTCGGCTTCGCGGATCTTTTGCGAGATCACCTGCTTTGCCAGTTGAGCTGAGATTCTCCCTAACCCCTCTGTCGGTTTGGCGTAACGGATCACGCTGCCCAACTCAGCAGTGCTATCTTTGCGACGAGCTTCGGTTAAACCAACTTCTTTCATAGGGTTAGAGACTAAATCAGTGACTGTTTTAAGTGCATATACTTGCAACTGTCCACTTTTCGGGTCGACCTCAGCAACCAGATCTTCAGTTGTGTGGTAGTACTTCCTCGCCGCGACCACGATTGCATCCTTGATCGCATCGATCACTACCTGGGAGTCTATACCCTTTGCTTGGCTTAATGCCTCAATGTTGTTGAAGAGATTTTCCATAGTAGCCTCAAGTATTCAAGCACTTACAACTCGACGACCAATCTCGCGTTCTCTATATCGTCAAATGCCACGTGAATCATTTTATTTTCTTTGTTTTCACTCAACTCTAACGCAATTTTGTAGTCTATGAAACCACGTAGGCGCCCAGTAAATTGACGGCGACCATCACGGGCATGCCGTAACCGCAATCGTACCTTTTTTCCACTAAATCGCTTGTAGTCCTCTATTCTGATCAGTTTGCGATCAAGACCGGGTGAAGAAACTTCTAGAGTGTAGCTTCCCGAGACTACTTCTTCTACATCTAAAATCGTTCCAACTTGATTAGAAATCAGTTCGCAATCTGTATGAGAAATACCTCCAGGTTTGTCGATAAATATCTTAATCGCCCACCTACGTGGGTTCCCCTTGCACGCAACATCTACTACCTCTATATTCTCTGACGAGGCCACTCTCGTCGAGATCTTTCGCACTTGCTGACTAATACTGCTGTAGGGCACCGCCATTTTTCGGTTTGGCCCAAAATCAAAAAGTGAGCCGTTAGCCCACTTTTCTCGTTGCCGATTCTGTGCAGGCAATCTTCTATTCTAGAAGCCGGCCCTACAACGAAGCAAGCGACTGGGTGATCTGTTGCCAAAGGGTAACGTTTGCGAACCCATCGGAATGTCGATAGTTATTCCATGGTGTTACAGATACCAATGTTAATTGCAAAACGGGATTTCACATCCCAGGTTTCTGTATTGCGCCATTCGATTTTGTAACTCGCTGCATGCGAGTCTTCGCGGATTCGCCAGTTCGGACTCGATGGTATGATCGGTCGATTCCGTAGTGCAGGTTTTCTGTCTGTGATCTGGCGAATTAACCACGAACGTCCGCCATTCATACTTTCATAGAGTGCGAAAGGGTCAATTGCAGAAGAGCCGCGATCGATAACCATTAAACCATGTTCTTTGCTATCGAAATGAACATCCAAAACCGTGCCTGTGTGTTCATCGTTCTGTGATACCGAATGTCGTTGCCAACTCTCACCAGCGTTATAAGTGGACAGTAAAAGTGGCCGAGAAGAGGAATCGAATTGCTGTTGTTGTCCTGCAATCCAACCGTGGGTTTTATTTACGAATTGGATGTACTCGAAGGTGCTTCCAGGATAGCGATCGATTGGTTCGCGCCAATTTATTCCACCGTTTTCACTGATGAGTACAATTGAAGCAATGGTAGCTGAAACTGTACGCACATTTCCAATTACGAAGACACTCCTATCGATAGCCTCTATAGCCGTGAGCTCTAGAAACAACTTACAGGGTGTGACGATGGAACATGCTATTCCCGCATGGGCAAAGTAACTGTAAGTACAATCGAGTGAAACAAGTAGAGGATTGTCTTTATACACCAGTTCTGGGTAAGCAGCTTTAGAAGATTTTTCAGCCAAGGTTTTGATGGATGGTTGTGGCGGTAGTTTTTCGCCCACGACAAATTGGGCTTGTGTAGTTACGGGCATCACCGCGGTCATGAGAATGACAAACAACAAGTAGAGGGATGATGCCATTGACTTGCATTCGGGATGTTTAACAATTTTGAAAAAATGCATCTTCGGCTGGAAATCCAAGTCTGGTCCATTGTTGTGACACAAGTTGGTCTTGGCGATGTCTTCGAGCAGCACAACCCCATACGTCGATCAGTTCTATTTCGGTGATAATCATTTCTGGACTGCACCAATCGAGGCTAGCAGTTGTCATTCAACCTGGTAATTAGGCGCTTCCCGTGTAATCAAGACGTCGTGGACATGCGCCTCTCGCAGTCCCGCGGAAGACACACGCACGAAGCTTGTCTTCTCTTTCAGTTCCTTAATCGTTTTACTACCGCAGTAACCCATGCCCGCTTGGATACCACCTTTAAGTTGGTGCAGTAGCTCGCCGAGCATGCCTTTATAAGGAACGCGTCCTTCTACTCCTTCAGGCACAAGTTTTCCGAGTGAGGATTCTTGTGAGTAACGGTCCCGGCCACCTTCGGCCATTGCACCCAGTGATCCCATACCGCGGTAAGATTTGTAAGTGCGCCCTTGATAAAGAACCGTTTCGCCAGGACTCTCCTCCGTGCCAGCCAATAGACTACCAATCATCACGCAGTCTGCTCCCGCGGCTAGCGCCTTTGTAATGTCACCCGAATATTTAATTCCACCGTCAGAAATGATTGGAACTCCAGAACCTTGTGCCGCTCTTGCACACTCAGCGATAGCACTGATTTGTGGTACTCCTGCACCGGAAATGATACGCGTTGTACATATCGAACCAGGTCCAATGCCAACCTTGACGGCATCAACACCTCTGGAAATAAGGTCCTTAACGGCTTCACCCACGGCAACGTTACCAGCTATCAAGTCAATATCAGGGAAAGCTTTACGTAGAGCTCCAACAGCATCGTGAACACGACTAGTGTGAGCATGTGCTGTGTCAATTGCTAGAACATCAATATTTTTGGAAAAGAGTTCTTGAGCTCGTTCCAGAAAGTCACCTGTTGCACCCACTGCTGCTCCTACAAGTAATCTGCCACGTTCATCTTTGGCAGCATGTGGGTAGTCACGCTTTTTCTGAATGTCCTTGACGGTGATTAGGCCTTTGAGAAAGTAGTCTTCATCTACGACTAGCAACTTTTCAATACGATGCTGCTGAAGAATTTTTTCAGCCGCATCGAGAGTTGTACCGACAGGGGCGGTAACGAGATTTTTTTTTGTCATAACCTCGGATATTGTTAGCGTATGGCGACTTTCAAAACGCAAATCTCGGTTCGTCAGGATACCTACCAACTTCCCGTTTTCCGTAACTGGAACTCCCGAAATTTTATACCTTTCCATCAACGCCAATGCTTCATGAATTTTTGCCTGGGGCTCCATCGTGATTGGATCCACTATCATGCCACTTTCGCTACGTTTCACCCGGTCGACTTCCTCCGCTTGTCGTGCGATCGACATGTTGCGATGAACGAAGCCTAATCCTCCTTGACGAGCCAGGGCGATTGCCAATCGCGATTCTGTCACCGTGTCCATCGCCGCACTGACTATAGGTATATTGAGAGCAATTTGACGTGTCAGGTGAGTGTTGGTATTTGTATCGGATGGGAGTACTGTGCTATATGCGGGGAGCAGCAGAACGTCGTCGAAGGTTAGTGCTTCTGGGACGGGAGAGTTAAGCATACATAATGATAGGGGAGCATGAGATGGTGGCGCAAGCAAGCAGAGTAAAAGTCATATGCTTATTTGGGGTGGTCATGTGAAATGGAACCCAAGCCGGATTTCAGACAAGTTTCTAAAGTTGGCTCAGCGCTGGGATAAATTTCGGTGGGAAGCTAGAAAGGTTTAGAAACTGTGGTTTGTTGAAATAAATTCTCATAAGCATTAACCACACGTTCCCAATTGTATCTTTCACGTACACGCTGTACGGCGAGGCGGCTCATTTTTTTGTGTTCGACTTGGGGTAGAGCATCAATTTGTTCTATGAGTTGCGCCAGAGCCTGGAGATTATTTGGAAATGCCCAGCCGATATTGCCGGCGACTTCGAAGTTTTCTGGCGTGTTCAAGAACAACATTGACACTCCACGTCCCATAGCCTCAATTAAAGCTGGGTGGGTGCCCCCGACTTCAGTTGCATGAATGTACACTTTGCAGTGCGATTGGAGCTCATCGTAGCTGGTTCCATACAGGGAACCCGTGAATAGTATGCGCCTATCTGATGTTCGTTTCACCTCTTGGATGTAGTTAGCGGCATAAGGGGCATCTCCAACCATTACAAGCTTTTTATTTATGCCTGTAAGTTCAAAGGCTTTCACTACTAGCAAAGGATTATTTTCCGGTTCCATACGACTGACGTAGAGGAAATATTTTCCTGGTTCCAAATTGAGACGATCCAAAACCTTACGACTTGTGACTTGACTTGTATCAGCACCGTAGGCGATAAGGTGGCTTGTTGTAGCGTAGCGTTCTTCGTAATAGCGCTGAATCACCGTGGCATCGGTAATCAACTCGGTTGGCAAAAAAGTAGACAGCCTTTCGGAAAGCTTATACCAGACCCTTGCTACGGCCCCCCATTTTTTTCGTTTTCGTTCAATGCCATCAACATTGAGCACCGTCGGGATACCGATCAAGCGCGGTAAAAAGCTAAAGATTGCATTAGCTCCATTGCAATAGAGCAACACATCATAGCCATCGTGTCTTAGATGATGAGAAAGAACATGCAAAGTCGAAAGAAATGTGTGGGCTATTGTGTCGAAATATTTGTGTGAAATTGTCGGTAGAATTTTTAACTGGACACCTTTGTAGGTCGATTTTTCTATCTGGATGTTGTTAGCACGACAGTAAACGGTAACCTGGTGGCCACGTTTGACCAAGCGCGTTGAAAGTTGCTCGGCGAAGGTCTCGAACCCGCCGTAGTTAGCGGGTATACCGCGTGTACCCAGCAGGGCGACCCTCATAGAGAGAGTTTACGTTCGGAGGTGTCCTCTTCGTTGACGTGTAAATTATCGACGTCGGAGGATGGCTCAGTAGCTAGCTCCGGCACATCGGCGGGCTGGGAAACCGGCGAAAAGCGAAACCACTTCTGCATGTAAGCTTCATCGACTCGTTTGCGACCCTGGATTACTCGTCGTTTTGCCATCACGCGTGACCAGTCCTTAGCGAACAAATAGAAAGCCTTCAGTGACGAACGCTCTGCTATTAAACAGTAGGTTAGGATACCTATATCACGAATCAAAATGGGAAGAAAATTTCGCAGGTATACACCAGCCGTGATGTTCTTAGCGCGCATCAAAAAGCGATTTTTCACCGAGTGCATATTAATGTCGGGAGGAAGAAATCGCCGCATGCCGGGACGTAGCTTACGAACGTGGTATCCGAAGGCGATCGGTGTGTAGATGCATGTCCAGCCGTAAAGCTGAGCACGCCAAGCCACATCAGCATCTTCACGGTAGGCAAAAAAATCGGAATCAAAGAATTCTCCGTCCACTGAGATATCGTCGATCATTTCTCGACGGTAACAGGCAGCGGCGGCAGAAGCGCCAAAGACATATTCGTAGTTTCGGAAGTGACCATTGTCGGTCTCCAGGCAGCCTCGGTCATGATGCCGAAGCATGGGGTTGAAGTAAATACCAGTTGTATCAACAACCCTTTGATCTGGGATCTGGAAAGAAGCATCCATCATCAACAACTTGCCACAAACGGTGCCAAGCCTTGGATGCATATCGGCAACTTCCATGAGATGGGTGCAGAAATCGGGTAGAAGAAGAACGTCGGGGTTCAGGGTTAGGACCCAGGCCCCTCGCGACATTGAGATCGCCTGATTTTGTGCGCCTGCAAAACCTATATTCTCTTCGTTGTAAACAACTACACATCGGTTTTCGAAATGTTCCAGAATATCCGTTGTGCCATCAGTAGAGGCATTGTCCACCACGATCACTTCGAGATGAGGGTGTCTTTGCTCTAACACTGACTCCAGGCAGCGGCGTATAAACCGTCCGCTGTTGTAGGTGACTATTGTCACCGATAGTAGCTGCTTTTGTGACATTAACTCCGCTCGACTAGTGCTAAATAATGGAAAATCTATTGGCTGCCCATCCAATGCCAGAGTCTTCAGGCATGACTTGCATGTTGAAATCGCCTAAAACTTCTTCGCACTTCCTCCCGACGTTTAACTATCTCCGGCGTGCATGCTTACTCTACTTTACTGTCGTAAATCTCTACTTACAAGCGACCGTAAGACTTTCGCATAGGAATTTCTCTCGTTCTGGCTTCCCATTGTAAGTGACCAAAACCAACGACCTAAAACTCCTATTAGAATAACGAGAACTAACCACAAATGTACCCAGGTGGAGAAGTGTTTACCACTGAAACGTAACAGGTTACCATACCAAGCGACGTGTTGTAGTTCCAAGGTGGCTGACTTTAGCGAGTGAGCCCCTTCATGCCGCGCCATACAGCCTGGCACATATCGGATACGATGCCCGGCATTGTGCAAGCGTTGACATAAATCAACATCCTCGAACCACAAGGGTCGAAACTGCTCATCTAGCCCTCCAACGGCCTCTAGGACGTCACGTCGCAACATTAGAAAGGCCCCGGCTGGTTGCTCGACATCTTGTTCTTTAGTGTCGTCAAAACCCTTTAAGCGATAACAGCGGTTTACCGGGTTGGAAGGCCAAAGACGGTTCCATCCCAAGGTTTCAAACATAAATGTCATTGCTGTAGGAAGAGCGCGTATGTTGAATCCAAATTGCGTTCTGCCTTTCGAATCAAGCAGTCGACCTGCTGCTGCCCCTATCCCTGGCATAAGACATCGCGTGACAAGGTCGTCAATCGGTTTCACCAAGTACGCATCAGGGTTAAGCAAAAGAATGAATGGTTCATCTGATGCTGCTATGCCTTGATTTACTGCTGCAGCAAAACCTAGATTTTCTGAGTTACGGAAAAGTGTTGTTTCGGGGTGAACTTGCTCGATTACGGCACAAGTTTCATCGCTCGAGGCGTTGTCTATTACCACAGGTCTCGCGAGACCCTCTAAGGCGGTTAGACAAGATGCAATTTGCCGTTCCGAATTATAAGTTACGACGATTGCGACAACTTTTTGATTCATGGTAAGCACTCTGGCGTTGTGCCCCTGAATCGAAAATACCATTTCCAATACGTATCCCAATTAGTTACTTGTTGCACCTGGGCAATTTGGTTTTCAGTCGCAACAAGAGCAGAGGAAACACCGTTACCGTCAGATCTCAGAGTTGTCGAAGAAGCTCGCATACTACCGAATAAGCCGATTCCGCGCATCAAACCACGAAACCATGCTATTCCACGGCCACGAGAAATTGCCATCACTGCCCATAAAACCTGAGCAGTTGTGATAGCTCGAGCAAAATGCATCAGCATTGACAATGAGTAAAATTTTGCCAGTAGCAATATCTGATTGCAGGTCATCCACTCGATCATCTGATGACTCCATGTCCCTGTGGTTGCGCTACCGTGATGGTACGCCTTGGCGAGCGGAACGTAGACTCCAGGCAGCTTTTCGATCAATGCTCGAAGGCCAAGATCAACGTCTTCCAAGTAAGCAAAAAACCTCTCTTCGAACAGGCCTACTCGCTCAAAAAATGCTCGCCGAAAGATTGTTGCTGTTGCGGAAGGAAAATAAATTTTTCGTTCTATTTCGAACCATGGACCGTCTGATTTTCCGTGCCCAAGGCGCCAGGTCGTTCCTCCACAGCACATTGCATCCCCTACTCCGTCGATGAGATTACGGTCGGCACAGGCGAGAGTTTTCCCAGTGGCGAACCAGATGTTGTTGTCTTCCAATTTAGACATCAGCGTGGTTAGCCAATCATCTGCAAGTTCTATATCGTTGTTGACTACAGCAATAAATTCACCATGCGAGGCCTTAATTCCAAGGTTGAAGGCCTTACTTACGCCAACGTTTGCACCCAGTGGTATAACATGGGCTCCCCACTCACGAGCTACTTCTACTGAACTATCGGTTGATCCGTTGTCTACAACTATCGTCTCTAGTTTGAATTTTTGTGGGCAATACTGCTTCTTAATTGTCGCAAGTAGTCGCATCAGCAACTCCTGACGATTCAAATTAGGAATGACTATAGAAACTGTCATCTCACGTTCCGTGTAGTGATCCAGGTGTAGCAGGAAGCAGAATGACACACCTGAGAAGAAAAGGAAACGTCACTTGTTAGAAGCTTCATCGTTTAACAAATGCATCTGCTGCAATCGGTTCTGTGTGGTGGAGCTGCTCGACCAAACTGGTGTACTTGAGTAATGCGCTTTTCGACAGCAATGCGTGTGACATCTCCAATGATAAGTCGGTTGAATAGACGTCGGAATGTTTGGAATAGGAGTAAGTTTGGTAGCGTGGTTCAGTATTCTCTAATATTTCCAGCAGAGCATCCCAATAGCTGATTTTTTTGAACCAGCGACGTACTTCAGCCACTTCACGCGGTAAGTGCACATTTCCACGTCGTCCCCGAAAGGTGACCAAATAACAGAGTGAAGCTTCGAATGGTCGCCCAGGTTGTATATCTGGAAATCTGTCTAGCAAATCTATTAATTCCTTCTCTGTGGTATTCAACGGGCTCCACCGATATCGCGATTGACCGCTCACGAAAGTCCCGTGGGTAAGAATCTCTTGGATGCGAACCGGATCTTTGCCGGTTAGCCCTAGGATGAGTTCGATTAGTTCCGGTGGTGTCATTATCAGTTTTGTGACGGGACTCATACTGACATATCCAGCGGATTCTGAACTAACTTTGGCTGTGATTTTATTTGGAAGAGACAATATTCAATCTCACACTACCGCTTAGATGCTATCTAATATTAAAGCCTTATTTTATAGAGAGTGTTTTTGGAGCGTAGCACTTAAGCCTATTTCGAAGCCAATTAAACGTATTTCAAGGTGAGGAGCCATATCCTTCAGCTAGGAGCAGTTATCATATAGTTCCATGCCTGGAGCCAAAAAACCTATCGCCGTAGTGTTGCTTAGTGGTGGGATGGATAGTTGCGTGACGGCGACTTTGGCTGCTCGTCATTACCGTCTGGCCTTGTTGCATTCTAGTTACGGGCAGCGTACAGAAGCCCGTGAGTATTGTGCTTTTGAAGAAATCGCAAGTCGCCTCAAGGCTGAATTAAAGTTGCGAATTAACCAAAACTACATGACCGCTATTGGGGGTTCAGCTCTGACTGACCAGTCCATCGAAGTACCTCTTGCTAGTCCACTAACGGGCACAGACGGCGTTATCCCAGTCACATATGTTCCGTTTCGCAATGCTCATTTTCTTGCAGCAGCAACTTCTTGGGCTGAGGTGATTGGTGCACGCAAGATTTTCATCGGAGCTGTGGAACAGGACAGTGTAGGCTATCCCGACTGCCGTCCGTCCTATTATGAATCTTTCGGTGATCTAATCGAGACTGGGACTCGACCCGAAACCGATATCAAAATTGAGACGCCTCTGATAGGGCTATCCAAAGCTGAGATTATTCGTCAGGGGCTATTGCTAAATGCCCCACTGGAGCTGACATGGTCGTGCTATCAATCATCGAACAAACCCTGTGGTGCGTGTGATAGTTGTGAGTTACGTCGCCGTGCTTTCGAACAAGCTGGGGTGGAAGATGCACTTTTTAGGTCAACGGATTAGCGAAATAGTAAAGGCCCACCAGAACCGATGGGCCTTCATTTCAAACTGGAGCTAGCTTCGGGCAAGCAACTGGGTGCTAATCACCGGTTGCCGACGTACCCGTATCACCTGACGATTCACCAATTTGGATTAGTGAAGGTGCAGGAGGTTCTTTGAGTACCTGTTCGCGGTACATCTTCATTAGCTTTGCTTCTTCTTCTGGTGTAAGGATCTTCTTTTTCGGTACTCCACCGTTAACGGCTGGTGGTGTTTCTCCCTTGGCTACCGCTTCGGCCATTTTGCGATCTCGCTCAAGTTTCTTTTCCTCGCGAGAATTGGCCGGACCTTCCGATACCTGCGCCCCTCGGGCGGCATGCTCGGCGTTGATCCGCAGATGATGCCCGTAGTCGTCCAGATTTACGTCGCGACCTCCGGCATAGATGCTGTGTTTACCGTGCTCGCCGTACCATTTACTCAATGTTGCCGTCATATGCATCTTCTCTATGATGTTGCGCCACCCGATGCCAGTATTGTAAGCACAGAAGGAGATTTCCCCTTCTTGTGTGCCATAAGGTATCACACACATTTCCGTACGTCGGAAATCATAGTTAAATAGGTCCTGAAACCACATGCCTGCTACAAAAAGGAAATTCCACGGGTCATTACGTCGTGTTGCGCCCTTTCCGTAATTGGTTCCGCTCAAACCAAATGACTTGTCAAACTTCTTGAGCAGAGCAAATAAGTCAAAGCTTGCTGGTGCCTTATAGGGGTTGTAGTTCTTCAGTAAGGCCAATCCGAGTTGCAAGTTGCTCCACTTGGTAGATCGACCAGAATCCGTGACCTGACGAATGTCCTGTACAAACTGGGGGACGTTTACAAATTCTGCGACCGGAGCCATTTCCTTGGTTTTCTTATTGATCATCAAGGCAGTCCCTACTCCGCAGTTTGGATGACATCCGCAATTTACTTGGCCCCACTGTGACTCGGGCCCATGTGCTACGTCGGCTGCATCCACAAAGGAGCTCATTACCGAAATAGGAAACCAGTCACGATTTGGCTCGGTGATGCCTATCTGTTGTTTGACGTCTTTGGCCAGATGTGAAAGTGTATAGCGTTGTCTCAAGCGTCGTTCGTCTGTGATTTCTTCGTCGCGCCCCGTGAAAGAAACAGGCTGGAAAGAGACGAAGGCAATTTTTCCAGGGTTATCTCGAGCGAATTGTATGATAGGGCCAACCTGTTCGTTGTTAACGTTGTTAACCAGGGTTGTTACCAAGACGATCTCGGTACCAGCTGTGTGCATGTTTTCAATTGCTTTGAGTTTGATGTCGAACAGATTTCCTATTGCTCTATGTGAGTTTGGCTCGTTGCCAATACCATCAAACTGAAGGTAGGCATAGCGTAAACCAGCGTCGGCAGCTTTCTCAGAAAAATCACGGCTCTTGGCAAATTCAATGCCATTCGTCGCTGCTTGCACGCTATTGAAGCCTATTGAGCGGGCGTACCTAACTGCCTTTAAGAAGAAAGGCGACATGGTGGGCTCACCACCTGAAAACTGTACCGACATTTGGCGCCGTGGTTTAATTTTTAGAGCGTTATCCAGAATGGTTTTGATTTCGTCCCATTCTAGTTCGTGTACAAAACCAACCTGATTGGCATCCATGAAGCATGGATCACACATCATATTGCAGCGGTTAGTAAGGTCCACAGTGAGGACAGCACCTCGGCCGTATTTGACTGTGCTTGAACCATGATTATGAAGATCCTTGTCGTTGTGAGCACGTATATCTCTGCCCGGGAAATTTGACTCGATATGCTCTAGAAACTTCGAATCTATGGCCATTATGTCTTCGATTTTTCCATGAGTTGGGCAGTCCTTGATCATCCATATTTCGCCGTCACGCTCTACTATGGTTGCTTTGATTTCTCCAACTTTCTGTTCTTTGAGAATGTTGTAGTCCACCTCTCCATTGATGATTCTGGAGCGGGCATCCACAACACATTTTGGACAAAGGGAATCGGTTTGTCGTGGCCAGCCCAATGGAGGCTTACTCTTTTCCCATGACTTCAGTATGGGCTTCTCTGACCAATCCGGTGTAAACGCTGGATTGGGTGCGACTTTCTGGTTGAATTTTTGGAAGCTATTCCAAGCCAACGCCGCAACTTTCGTGATGCCCTTCTCGAGATATTTGATAGGTCTATGCATTGATCTTAAGTTCCTTATAATCTCTTTGTTTCCACGGCACAGTGTCCACTGGTCCGAGAAGTCCACCTGGACACACCCGTACCAACCCACTCAAAGTATAGCTTACGAAATATCAACTTTGGACAGCCAGGAAAATAACTCTAATGGTCTTGATTGGGAGCTGTACGGTAATATGGAGGGCTAAATGGTTACCGAAGAGTTACTGTAAACGTCCCAGAACCACTCAGTAGAGGTGTTATTTTAGAAAATTGACTTGCGGCATTAGGAAGTATTCTAAGCATTTGTGCGCGACGATACCACTTAAGATCTACTGAGGACTAGGCATGTTTCGCAGCGAATCTTCCAACACAAAAGACTCCGATATGAATATGACACCTAAAGGCCGTTGTTTTGGAAACCATCCCGCTGGACTAACGACATTATTCTTTACCGAGATGTGGGAACGTTTCAGCTACTACGGTATGAGAGCTTTGCTGGTGCTGTTCATGACAGCAGCCGCAACAAGTGAAAATCCTGGTTTAGAGTTCGATATTGCGAAAGCAACTGCAATTTACGGACTCTACACTTCCATGGTGTACTTGCTGACTCTTCCGGGAGGTTGGATAGCAGACAAGTTGTGGGGACAGAAGAAGGCTGTTTTTGTCGGAGGGTGTATTATCGCTGCAGGCCATTTTTCGATGGCAATCCCCATAATGCCAACTTTCTACGCCGGGCTTGTTCTCATCTCACTCGGAACCGGTCTACTCAAACCGAATGTGAGCACGATGATTGCCGATCTCTACCCTGAAGGTGGTGCACGTCGTGACGCCGGATTTTCCATTTTCTATATGGGGATCAACTTGGGTGCCTTTTTGGGAACCATTCTATGCGGTCTAATTGGGGAGGGGTACAATTTTCACTGGGGGTTTTCACTTGCAGGTATTGGCATGGTCCTAGGGCTTATCCAATACAAAACCGGAAGTCGGCGATTAGGAGACGCTGGCTCACTGAAAACAAATGATGATTTGGCAACGTTGAAACAACGCGGTCGTCGGTTCTACAGTGCCAGCGTGACTGTTGCGGCGGTTGTAACATCGTTGGTGTATTTGGCACTGAGTGGTGTGGTCGAACTAAGTATTCAACAAGCCGCGACGTGGTTGGGGTATGGAATCTTGATACTCAGTGGGTTGTTTTTCCTTTATCTATTCACAGGCGCACAGTTAACTTTGGTTGAAAAAAAGCGCGTTGCCGTAATAATGTGGCTTTACCTGTTGGCCGCGGTCTTCTGGTCAGGTTTTGAGCAAGCCGGTTCATCCATGAACTTGTTTGCGCGTGATTTAACAGATCGTAACGTTGCGGGTTGGGAAATGCCTGCGAGCTGGCTGCAAAATGTCAATCCAATTTTCATTGTGATTTTTGCTCCTATATTTGGGTGGCTTTGGACGTGGTTGGCTCAATATCGCAGTGACCCTTCGACGCCGATGAAATTTGCATTAGGGCTTTTCGGACTCTCTGGTGGTTTTTTGGTCCTCTCTTGGGGGGCGGCAAATATGGTCGAAGGTTCGCTGGTCTCGCCTGCTTGGCTTGTTGTGACTTACTTTCTTCACACCGCTGGTGAATTGTGCCTTTCCCCGGTTGGTCTTTCTTCGGTTACTAAACTTGCTCCTGCGGGTCGAGTGGGGCAAATGATGGGTGTTTGGTTTATTGCTGCTGCATTAGGTAATCTCTTTGCTGGCCTCGTGGCGGGACGCCTCGAAACCTTGTCGCCTGATGCACTCTTCTGGAACGTCGCATTGACGATAGGTGCTGCTGGTGTGATAGCAATTGTGGCGAGCCCGATGATTCGTCGTTGGATGGGGGACGTACACTAAACGCAAAACTGCACTGATATGGTCGTTACCTATTTCACTAGAGTGCGACGCAGGGCATTGTATAGCCATGAAATCTTTTCAAGCCTGTTTAAGTTCTCACCGACGCACACGCACTTGGTTGTCGACCGTCTTGACACCCTTGATTTTCTTAACTATCTTTTCTACTCGCACGCGCAGTTTTTCGGTTTCAACCAAACCTGTTATGGATACTGTGCCTTCTGCAACCACTACTTCGAGCGCATTGGTTTTGAGTCTGTAGTCATTAACGAGTTTCCTAATTACGCGGTCGTAGATGATATTGTCCTGGCTTTCAGGCAAAGCGGGATTCGGAGTTATCACGAGAGTCACCGAGAGCAAGCTGGCATAAACCCAGAAGCGCCACCAACTGTGTTGCCCAAGGTGTAAAGACAATTTCATTATTGATCTACTATTGCCTACCCTGAGACTTCATCGAAGCTAACATTTTGACTGGTGCATGCACACAGATATGCCGGTCAGGATCCACCAATCATTTGATGAAAGTCAAGTGACTGCACGAATTTTTTTTGTTCTCGCCATTTAGGTTGCACCTTTACGAAAAGTTCTAAAAAAACTTGACTACCAAACCAACTTTCCAGCTGTTTTCGTGCTGATGAACCAACTTGCTTAAGCATAGCCCCTTGTGACCCGACGAGAATTTTCTTTTGCCCGGCACGCTCCACATATACCGTAGCGGAAAGCTTTAGTAGGCCTTGGAGTTTTTGTTTCCTTTTTGTCGAACGAGGCTTTTCTTGTGTCCATTGATCGACTATTACAGCCACTGAGTGTGGAACCTCTTGCTGTGTACTCTCAATGACTTTTTCACGGATAAACTCTGCCGCCAAAAACTTTTCTGGCTGGTCAGTTATATAGTCCTCTGGGTAAAAGGGTGGAGCCTCGGGCAAACGTTCCATGATCAATTTGACTAGCAGGTCAACATTTTCTCCTGACTGAGCCGAGATTGGAACAAGTTCTTCGAAAGTTTGTATATCTCTATAATGCTTAATCCGAGGTAGAAGTAGATGTTTCGACTTTAGCAGGTCGATTTTGTTTAATCCCAACATTAACGGCACTTTAAAATTACGGGCTGTTTCAATAGCATCAGTATCACCTTGTCCAGGGTTGCGTGACCCATCGACAAGAACCAATACAAGCGAACAACCCGATGTGGCACGTTTCACTTCTCTCATCATCCGCTTGCCTAGCTCCTGACGAGGCTCGTGGATGCCGGGACTGTCAATGAACACTATTTGTCCTTCAGGGTTTGTAACAATACCCTGGATAGCATCTCGTGTCGTTTGAGGTTTATTCGCGGTAATAGAGATTTTCGTACCGACCAATCGATTGAGTAAAGTTGATTTACCAACGTTAGGTCGCCCCAAAATTGCAACCAAGCCCGCTTTCATTCCTTTGCCTCATTAGGAGCTCTGGTCTGATGAGGTTCCTCCTGTGCAATGCGCCTAATGGCGACGCTTGAGACTTTGCGTTTGTCGCCTGACAAAACTTCAATTTGAATTCCATCGAGCATTATCTTTGCGCCGGGTGAGGGTACCTTCCCAAGATGTTCACAGACCAAACCACCTATTGTCGTCGATTCGATTTCTTCATTAGGCCTAAAGTTTATTAGTTCGCTTAGCCGGTCCAAATCCACATCACCATCGAGGACAAAAGACTTATCTGGTTGCTCTACAACGTCTGAAGGTGAATCGGACTCATCATGGATTTCACCAACAATCTCTTCCATGAGGTCTTCCATTGTGACCAAACCAGCTGTCTGCCCATACTCGTCTATCACAATCGACATTTGTGCATTTGCATCCTGCATTTCACGTAGCAATTCGTTGATCGGTTTGGTTTCAGGCACCAGCGACACGGGGCGCATCAATTCGCGGACCGCAGTCAGTTTACTTTGACTTTCTTCGATATCGAGCGTATCGCGTGTGTGAACCAGTCCCACAATGTGATCAAGTTCATTTTCGAAGACCGGCACACGCGAATGCTCTTTGTCAATCAGCAGTCTCCACAACTCTTCCACGGTTCGTTTAGCCTCGATGGCCACTACACGTGGACGCGGCGTGACAACTTCTCGAACGGTTTTGTCTCCAAATTCCACGACCGACTGAATTAGCTTACGATCTTCCTGTCCAATCAACCCCTCTTCTTCACCTGCGTCGAGCAGGGCTTCGATATCTTCGACAGGATTCGTCGCTGCGTTCTCATTTGGCTCTTTAGCACTCAGATCAGCCACCGAGGAAATAAAATTTACTAGTAGGGCAAATGGTTGAACAATCCAATTGATTAAACGAGCACAAGGTAAAAGGGTTACCATCCAAACACCGGTCGTGTGTCGCAGTAGCATCCCTGGCACAATATGCACGAACAGTATTACAGCCGTCGCTGAGAGAATTACTGTTTCTCCAGCTACGACCACGATGCTTCGTCCCCCCTCAGAGAGTAGAGCCATCAGAACGATCACTAGCATTACGAGTGACAATTGTTGAGCTAAGGCATACCGAAAAAGGGATTGCTGAGTATTTTCACCGAGATGCGGTTTCAGATCTTCTTCGAAATGTTTGACAGTCGCTGGATTCTCTCGTGCACGAATTGGTAAGGAATGCACAAATAATAGGTGCATATAAGATGACAACAGAGCCACACCACACAAAAACAGAGCAAGAAAAATCCAGAGAATCGTCATAATGTCTCTCGCTCCACCAGTCCGGCGGGCAATCCCATCTTTTTTCGCCAGTGTGTCTCTACCCTCTTCATTTTTCCACTATCGGTTTCGTGATCATATCCCATCAAGTGCAGCAGTCCGTGTAAAACAAGTATCTTCAATTCCTCTTCTACGGAATGACCAAAATTGGCTGCTTGCAACTCTGCACGCCGTGCCGAAATTAGGATATCGCCGAGGCGGCTGTCCTCACCGTCAGGAAACGAAAGCACATCCGTGGTTGATGCTTTGCCACGGAATCTTCGATTCGCATGTCTCAACGCTTCATCGGACGAAACGAGGACCGTAAATTCTCGTTGGTCTGCAATCTCTCGGTGTATCCGAGCTAGGAAGGTAGTGTATTCATTTTCGTTGAAACGTACTTTCCGTTGACGGTTGAGATACCAAGGAGGTTCGTCATTTTTGGTTTCTGCCATTGTTTAGATGTTTAAGCTCACTAGAGTTCAGGAAAATCACCTTTGGTACTGCTAGTTGCACTTGGAGCTTGCATTTTTTTTTGTTTTTCGCCCTCATGCGTGCTATAAGCCCGCACTATCTTTTGCACTAAATCATGTCGCACGACATCCTTTTCATCAAAATAGACGAATGGGATGCCATCGACGGTGCTAAGTACATCTATTGCTTCGAGTAGGCCACTACGTTTTCCTGAAGGAAGATCAATTTGGGTGATATCTCCAGTGATGACTGCTTTTGATCCAAAGCCCAGTCGAGTAATGAACATTTTCATCTGCTCTGCTGTAGTGTTCTGTCCTTCATCTAAAATGATGAAGCTGTCATTCAATGAGCGCCCTCGCATAAAAGCTAGGGGTGCAATCTCTATCAACCCTTTGTCTAGGAGCCTTTCGACTCGGTCAGTGTCAAGTATGTCGTAGAGTGCATCGTAGAGTGGGCGAAGATAAGGATCTATCTTTTGTTGCAGAGTTCCCGGCAAAAAACCTAATTGTTCACCGGCTTCTACTGCTGGTCGTGTGAGCACAATCCGGCGCACTTTCTTGTTAAGAAACTCTGACACTGCCATTGCAACCGCCAGGTATGTTTTCCCAGTTCCTGCTGGGCCAACTCCAAAAACCATGTCACAACGCTCCATGGCTTCGAAGTAGCACACCTGATTTAGGCTTCGTGGTGTCAGTGCCTTACGACCGAAATTACGCTGGCGGCTACTGACGACCAAGTTTCGCAGGGTCAACTGTGGGTCCGATATTACCACTTGTAGGAAACTTTTCAGATCACCATTGCTAAATCGATGTCCTTGGTGCAATAGAGACTCGTAATCGGTAACGATTGCTTCCACGCGTTGTACTCTTTCCGGTGTTCCCTCTACTTCTAGACCGTCCTCAAGCAACTGTGTTTTGACATCAAGGACATCCTCAAGTAGGCGTATGTTTTCGTCGTGGGTTCCAAACAGGGGCTGAATACTTTCGCCGATAGGTACACGCGTTTTTGTAGTTGTGCTCAGTTAGGTAACTCCTTTTTTTGATTTCGAGTCAAACACAGAGCGACTTTCACGAAAGATACAGCTAAACTCTAAGAACCCAGGGGCCGATATCGTGAGGCAAAGGAGCTTGCAGCTTGCCCGAGCAGCTATGCTCGAGGACGCCGAGGAATCGTCCATCTCTACTCGTGACTATAGCCCAAGGCCAAGGGCAAGTCAATGTCACTTAGGTGCTGTAGCGGACATGCAACTATAGTTTTCCGCAGATCAGTCATCACACGGGATGTTCAAGTCGCTTCCCATGGCTAACGGACTGTAGAATAAAGAGCAATGCGCTGGTTTTTTTCGCGAACTGTACCGCCCATCTCGCGACTATTATTGGTTGAAAGCGGGCCTCGGAATGTTACCGAAGAGATTCTTCCACGTCTCCGTGAACGTTTTGGAAAGACCATTGCAATAGATCTTCTTACCTGTCAGTCAGATGATCCCATAGCGTTTAAGAAAGGCAATGCGAAGGATGCTCAATCCTGGTGTGTTGCCGACTATCAGGATGTCAACTCGCGCTGGGACTTTCTCTGTAGTGTTGGCTACAGATATTACTCGGTCTGTGTTGTTCTATGTGCCAATAGCCCGATAATGTTGCCTTGGAAGCTTTCCGTTCTTTTGATGCTTCCCTCAAAATTTGTTGTCGTTAATGAAAACGCCGACTGTTTTTTACTCGATTATAGGCACTTATCCGATCTCAAGAATCTTTGTCTCCATCGTGTTGGCGTGCAGCCCGACCTAACAGTGCGTCTTCTCGCTCGTGCGCTTATTGTTCCTTTTACGCTAACGCACCTGCTTGTCTATGCCACGATAATGCATGCACGACGTTTGGTGCGTATCGTTTTCCGGACTTCTTCTGAATCATAGGCTTCTGTGAGACCATATGCCTTCAACTCGAAACACAATTTGCATAATGGGTGCGTGTGACGGGTAGTATTGTTAACCTAGTTTGGATTAAATTTTTAGCTAAAGGAAAGAGTTGAAAATTTTGGAGGAGAAATGTCGTCACCGAGTTCAAATCTTCAGCAGAAATTAAATGATCTTCTTTGTGAAGACGGTATATCTGTGCGAGGTCGTGTCACGTCTGAATATGAAGAAATTCTGACACCGGAAGCTCTCCGTTTTCTTGCCAGGCTGTCACGTAGATTCGAATCAACACGCCGGCAGTTGCTGGCCAACAGAGTCAAACGTTATGAGGAAATCAAGGACGGCAAATTGCCAGATTTTCTACCAGAGACAGCCAGTATTCGGGAAGACGATTGGACCGTTGCACCAATTCCGGAAGACCTTCAAGACCGACGTGTCGAGATCACTGGTCCGGTTGATCGGAAGATGGTCATTAATGCTCTCAACTCCGGAGCCAGTGTGTTTATGGCTGACTTTGAAGATGCTCACACTCCAACATGGGACAACAACCTTGAAGGCCAAATAAATCTTCGTGATGCTGTGGCTAACACAATAAGTTTTACCAACCCCCAGGGTAAGCACTATGAACTTGGTGAGGAGCTTGCAACTTTGCTGGTTCGTCCGCGTGGATGGCACCTAGTGGAGAAACATTTATTGATTGATGGAGAACCGATTTCTGGTTCGCTGTTCGATTTTGGTTTGTATTTCTTTCACAACGTTGAAGCCAGGCTGAAAAGAAACACTGCACCGTATTTTTACTTGCCGAAAATGGAAAGTCATCTTGAGGCACGCTTATGGAACGAGGTTTTCCAATTTGCCGAAGATGAATTGAACGTTGGAAAGGTTTGCAGAGGAACCGTCTTGATAGAAACCATCATGGCAGCTTTTGAGATGGACGAGATCCTCTATGAACTAAAAGATCACTCAGCGGGTCTGAATTGTGGCCGTTGGGATTATGTTTTCAGCTTTATCAAAAAGTTTCGTCATGACCCTACCTTTGTCCTTCCAGATCGCATCAAAGTTGGGATGGACCGACACTTCCTTGCTTCTTACGTTGAGCTATTGATCAAAACCTGTCACCGACGTGGCATTCATGCTATGGGTGGCATGGCAGCACAGATTCCTATCAAGACAGATCTTGAGGCGAACGAGCAGGCGATTGAAAAAGTACGACAGGATAAACTCCGAGAGGTGAGAGCCGGGCACGACGGCACGTGGGTTGCCCACCCAGGTCTTGTTTCGATCGCTAAGGAAATCTTCGATGAATATATGACTACGCCCAATCAGATTTCACTTAGTCGAAGCGAGGTTTCTGTGAATGCTGAGGACCTTTTAATGGTTCCTGAAGGCAGTATTACTGAGGAAGGGTTGCGTATAAACTGCGACGTCGGCATTCAGTATTTGGAGAGTTGGTTGCGTGGTGTTGGCTGTGTGCCAATCTATAACTTAATGGAAGATGCGGCCACCGCCGAAATTTCTCGTTCACAGGTTTGGCATTGGGTGCAACACGAAGCCAAAATGGTTGATGGGCGTACTGTTACAAGTGACCTGGTACGTACCACTATTTCCCAACAGCTGGAGAAGATCCGCAATTTGGTTGGACCTGAACGTTATGACAACGGACAGTTTGGGTTAGCTTCAAAAATCTTTGAGGAAATGATGACCAGTAACGACTATTCTGATTTCCTAACGTTAGTAGCCTATGAACACATAGATTAACATCGTTCTCTAGGAAAAGAATCTCAATACGTTTCAGTTGTTGTTTTCATTAGATGCCAGCGGTGGAGCCTCTTCGGATTTGCCGCGCAACTGTTCTTCGAGTGAAGCAATGCGTGTGTGAAGACTTGATAGAGCTTGACCTACTGGATCGGGCAATTTGCCGTGCTCGAGCATAGTTTCTTCTTCCTCTGAAATTGCGACACCCTTGATTGCGACCACTCTGCCAGGAATACCCACAACGGTTGAATGATCCGGCACTGAACGCACCACGACCGAACCTGCTCCGACACGTACCCAATTTCCCAGAACGATGTTACCGAGGACCTTTGCTCCGGATCCGATCACAACATGATTACCAAGTGTCGGATGCCTCTTACCCTGTTCGTGTCCAGTCCCACCCAGCGTCACACCCTGATAGAGCAAAACATCATCACCGATTTCGACAGTTTCACCGATCACTACCCCCATACCATGATCGATAAAAAAACGCTTTCCAATTTTTGCGCCTGGGTGAATTTCAATGCCAGTGACCCAACGTCCGAAGTGTGAAAGAAGTCTTGCAACTACATGCAGACCCCAGTGATAGAGACGATGAGAAACGCGATGTAACAAAATAGCGTGTACGCCCGGGTAACATAACAAGACCTCAAAGACGTTCTTGGCGGCCGGATCGTCACGGAATACAACGTTAACCTGTTCTTTAATCGTTTGCCACATATGTAATCAACTCATCGATATTTCAGTTTGCTTGTGTTGGCCGCCCTAATCTGTCATATGCACGGACGGTGCCAAAAATAGAAAATTTGAGTAAGGAAGGCCGACCCAGGTCGGCTAGGAGGGATTTCACCCAACCAACCGAAACTAGCTCGGCCGGCTACAACAGCATTGGGATAAAAATATCATTAGGGGCACGTTCATCTGATGCTAGGCTAACTGCGAGTCTATGTCAAACGGATCCTTGTTGATCTATCATCGAAGAATGTCGACAGAAAGGATTAAAGCAAGGGCATTAGAGATTGGCTTTGATCTAGTAGGCATCTCTGAGGCACGCCCAACATTGGAGGCTGCCTTCTATCCGGAATGGATCGAACTTGGCTTTGCAGGCAATATGAGTTATCTCAAGGGTCGACGCGGCGATATGAGGTCCGACCCGCGTAGTTTACTGCCTTCCGCCAACTCTGTTATTTCGGTCGGGATCGTTTACAATACGCAGCATCCATATTCGACTGACGTCGATTTTAACGGACAGGGGTGGGTTTAAGGTTACGCGTGGGGTGAAGACTATCACCATGTACTTAAACGTCGCTTGCAGGCCTTGGTCGATATTTTACACAAGGATCTCGGTGCGTTTGAGACAAAAATATGCGTTGATACGGCACCACTGCTTGAGCGTGCTTACGCTCACCGGTCCGGCCTAGGATGGATTGGTCACAATACCTGCCTAATAAACCAACAATTGGGCTCGTGGCTTTTTTTGGGTGAAGTACTAACCTCTCTCAGTCTTGAATGTGATAACCCGGCAGCTTTTCGGTGTGGGAGTTGTACTCGCTGCATCGAAGCTTGTCCAACTGATGCGCTAGTTCCAACTGGAGAATTGGAAGGTCCAGCCTATGCTCTTGACTCCAATAAGTGTATTTCCTATTGGAGTATTGAATTGAAAGGTTCGTTGCCTGAATCTGCTCGTGCCATGATGGGAGAACATCTGTTCGGGTGCGATATTTGTCAAGATGTATGCCCGTGGAACCGACGTGCGGCCGTTACGAAAGCAGACGAATTTCAGCCTCGAAATGCATTACCAAATTTAGAAGAAGTCGCCTCAATGACCCCCGAAGAGTTTGATCGCTGTTTCGGTGACACTCCAGTTGAGCGGACTCGTTACCGTGGATTTTTGCGCAATGTGGCCGTAGCAATGGGCAATAGCGGAAAAGAGCAGTTTCTGGAATTACTTTACAGGATGACAGATTCACCAGATCCAGTGATCGTTGAACATGCCCTGTGGGCCATAGATACTCTTAAGGATAAGATTGCAGTAAGCAAAAGTTGACCTGGCGAAAATTCTTCCAGGGCCACCATTAGACTTCTAAACTAGCTGTCGAATGATCTCTTGCACAAGAGATCATTAGGCCAGTAGTTTTTTGACGATGTTACCGCCGACATCAGTGAGGCGGAAATCTCTACCCATGAAGCTATAGGTCAACTGGGTGTGTTCTAAGCCTAGTGCGTGGAGCATCGTGGCTTGCAGATCGTGTATATGAACAGGGTCCTCGGTGATATTAAGACCAATGTCGTCAGTTCGTCCAATGACTTGGCCACCTTGTATGCCACCGCCAGCAGCCCACATCGAGAAACAACCTGGGTGATGGTCACGACCGGGAGCTTCATCAACTCTCTCAAATTGCCCCATCGGAGTGCGTCCAAATTCACCGCCCCAGACCACCATAGTTTCGTCGAGTAAACCACGTTGTTTAAGATCTCCAAGTAATGCACCAACAGGAGCATCAGTGGCATCACAGTACTCTCCTAGGTTTTTGTCGACGGCGGAGTGATGATCCCAACTCGCATGGACGAGAAGAACAAATCGAACACCACGTTCTACCATACGGCGAGCCAACAGGCAGTTTGTACCGTAGGCGTTGGTTGGCTCTTTACCTATTCCAAAGGAATCCAGTACCGTCTGCGATTCATTAGAAAAATCCAGAAGTTCTGGTCCAGCAGTTTGCATTCGAAATGCTAGTTCATAGGAATGGATTCGTGAAGCTATCTCCAAATCCCCCGTATTCTGATAATGAGCTTCATTCAGTTCGCGAATCGTATCGATTCGGGCTCGCTGACTGATTTTACTGATACCAGGTGGGTTCTTCAGATATAGAATCGGATCACCATATCCTCGGAAGTTAACACCCTGATAGGTGGAAGGCATAAAACCGCTACTCCAGTTTGTAGAACCTGCACTGGCTCCTCTTCCGGAGTTAAGAACCACAAAAGCTGGCAGATCGTTAGCTTCACTCCCCAGACCGTAGCTAACCCATGATCCTACAGTCGGTCGCCCTGACATTGTGCTACCACTCATCAACATGGCTTGCCCAGGGTGGTGATTGAATGCTTCTGTATGCATCGAACGAATTAGAGCAATATCATCTGCCCGGGAAGCTATGTGCGGAATGTAATCCGAAAATTCCGTGCCATTTTCTCCATATTTCCGGAACTTCCGAGGGCTTCCAAGCACCTTGGCAGAGGGCTTGATAAAAACAAAGGGAAGGTCTTTCGTCATTGATTCCGGTAGAGCCTGTCCGTGGCGTTTTTGCAGCTCAGGTTTGGGATCATACAGATCCATCTGACTTGGTCCGCCAGCCTGCAGCAGAAAAATTACATTTTTTGCCTTGGGCGCAAAGTGGGGTGCACGGGGTGCCAAAGGGTTTACCTCAGGCAATTTCTTTTGCGTCGCCCGTCCGTCTTGACCGAGTAGATGGGCGAGGGCTATCGTTTCTATGCCACCGGCGGCAAACTTGAAGAAATGTCGCCTAGTCTGTATGCGCTGAAAGTCGTGAAAGTTCATTATTCCCTAGTTATAAATTCGTCTAAATTTAACAGAACACTGCTAAGTCCAGTCCAGGCCGCAGTTTCGATACGGCTGATTCCGGCTAGTTCTACTGGTGCTAGTTTTTCAGCAGCTCCAGGTTCTTGTTCGAAGATTTGCGTCTGACGATGATAGTACTTTTGCAGAGATTCTAATTCCTCATCGCTAGGTGTTCTTGCCAGGGCAATCTGAAAAGCATGCAGCAAGCGTTCACTAAAGGATTGTTTAGATTCGCTCAAAATACGGACTGCCAAGGCCTGTGCAGCTTCGGTAAAGACAGGATCGTTCAATAAATTTAGTGACTGGAGAGGAGTGTTCGAACGCTCACGCTTGCATAGGGTTATCTCACGTGAAGTTGCGTCAAAGGTGGCCATTTGAGGGTAGGGGATTGTACGCTGCAAGAGGACATATAGTCCACGTCGATACCGATCTCGTCCGTCGCTTTCCTCCGGCCACTGCTGAGAATTGCCATACGATAGACCTGTAACTCCTGGTGGCAGAGGCGGCCGCACACTTTTACCACCGATCTTGGGATAGAGTAGACCGCTCACGGCCAGTGTTGAATCTCTAACTAATTCAGCGGGCAAACGCAAACGTTGCTGCCGAGCAAGCCAGCGATTATCTGGATCCTGAGTCACAAGTTCAGGTCTGGCCGCGGAGGACTGTCGATAGGCTGTAGACATCACTATGGTTTTGTGAATCTTCTTCAAGCTCCAATCGTGTTCGATGAAGTCAGCAGCGAGCCAATCCAGCAGGTTTGGATGCGTGGGAGTTTCTCCTTGGCTGCCAAAATTTTCTGAGGTGCGCACCAATCCTGCACCGAAATATTCCTGCCAGATGCGATTGACGGTCACTCGAGCAGTAAGAGGATTATCCTCAGATATTATCCACTCTGCAAGATCAATGCGTGAGGCATTGGTGGTGTTTTCCAGTGAGCCAAGAAACGCCGGCACAGCTGACGAAACTTCAATGCCTTTCTGGTTCCATGCACCACGAATGTGTATATTGCTTTTACGTCCCTGTGCACTCTCAGCAATTGTCTGAGCCTCGCTCACTGCAGGAAATTTATCTTTGAGATCCTGAAGTTTTCCCGAAGGAAAGCTGCTATTGCCACGTAAGAGGTCTTTGTAGTTGAGTTCCTTGTTGAATTCTTTTGTGATTATGCGGTGATAGTTCACAACAAAATGATCAATAAGGCTATCAGTTTCTTTACGAGTCCTCTCGCTTGGGCTCTTTTCGACAATTCCGTGCCCGTTGTCGAGATATTTTCCGAGGGCGTCGTAAGCATGATCCAAATCAGTCCACTTGCCAGGATTTCGTGCTGCTAAACGCATCTTTTCTTCCCAGGCCGGCATGAGTTCATACACACGATTCTTTTGTAAGAGTTCCTCACGTTCGGTCCGGTAACGTGGCCATTGGCTGAGGAAAGGTCCCATTTCACCGGCCAGTGGGGCATCAATATTTACTTCGTCGGCATTATTGAAGAAAGAGAATAGACTGTAAAAGTCCTTTTGGGTGATGGGATCGTATTTGTGATCGTGACACTGTGCACATGCGACGGTGAGACCCATCCAGACTGTCCCCACTGTACTCGCACGGTCAATGATTTCTTCAAAGCGAAACTGTTCGATTTTTACACCACCTTCGCGATTTTTGAGTGTATTGCGGTGAAACCCAGTAGCAACTTTTTGCTCGGTAGTAGCGTTTGGAAGGAGGTCGCCGGCGATCTGTTCCACTGTGAACTGGTCGAATGGCATATCATCGTTCAGCGCCTTGATAACCCAGTGCCGGTAACGCCAGGCATGAGGTCGCACTAGATCTTTTTCGTACCCGTCACTGTCCGCATATCGTGCCAAATCGAGCCATTGCATTGCCCACTTTTCTCCGTAGTGTGGCGATTCCAGAAGTCGATCCACCCAGGTTTCATATGCGGCCGGATCACTGTCTTTAATGTAGGCAGTAATTTGTGCAGGGGTAGGTGGCATGCCTATCAGATCAAGGTGTAGTCGTCGAAACAAGGTATATTTGTCAGCTTCGGGTGACGGGTCGACACCTTCTTTACTGAGTCGCGCCAGGATAAAATGGTCAACCGGACTCCTTGCCCATTTTGGATTGTCAATCTCTGGTGGTACCGGTTTTTTCAATGGCTGGTAAGCCCAATGAGACGATTTCTTTCTACCGGAAGAAGCAGTCGCTTCAAGAGCTGTCTCTGCTTCGAGAGGCCAGGATGCTCCTTGATCAATCCAAGCTCGCAGTAGACCAACTTCATCGTCGCTCAGTCGCTCTCCACTTGGTGGCATAACGACATCCTTGATTACACCAGAAACAATCCTGACCAGTTTACTCTCAGAGCTTTTGTGTGGAATGATGACGGGTCCGGAATAACCACCTTGCATCGCAGTGGAACGCTGGTCGAGCCGCAGTCCACTCAGCTGCTGTGCCTCTCCGTGACACATGGTACAACGGCCTTTCAGTATTGGTTCAATGTCTCGGGAGAAGTCGATGGGTTTTTGAGCTACGGGTGGTAGCGATAACGCATTTTGTGAGCCTTCTGCCCAGCCGAGTGAAGAACTGGTCTGTACCAGAGCGAGGAAAAACAATATCTTTCCAAGATTTTTCATAAATGTACCACCCACTACCTCTCTCTTAACCATTGGCGTCGAGGCAGTTCAAATCACTTCATTACACGAGCACATTATAGTAGGATCGAGTCGATTACTGTACCTCCAACGTCTGTTAGACGAAAATCACGACCTTCGTGATGGAAGGTTAGTTTTTCGTGGTCAAACCCTAAACAGTGTAGAACTGTGGCCTGCAGATCGTGCACGTGTACCTTGTCTTGGACCGTTTTCAATCCAATATCGTCGGTTTCACCGAGGATTGTGCCAGGCTTGATGCCACCTCCTGCTAACCACAAGCTATAGCAGTCAGGGTGATGGTCACGGCCCGCTCCGGCATCGGGGCGATCGAGTTGAATCATAGGTGTGCGGCCAAACTCAGCACTCCAGATAACGAGAGTCGAATCCAGTAAGCCACGCTGTTTCAAGTCTTTGATCAACGCGGCAGCAGGTTGATCTACCATGCTGCAGTTTTCACGATGGTTTTCGTCAATTTTCTGATGAGCGTCCCAGTCTCCGTGGTTGAGCATAACAAAACGTACGCCTCTTTCAACCATACGGCGAGCCAATAAACAATTAGTCCCAAAAGCTTGGGTAGGTTCTTTTTCTGCACCATAGGCATCCAGGATGTGTTGAGGTTCATCAGAAAAGTCGAGCAAGCCAGGTGCAGCGATTTGCATCCGAAATGCTAATTCATAGGAGTTAATACGTGCTGCAATCTCCAAGTCGCCAGTTTCTTCGTAGCGTTTTTCATTTAGCTTGCGAATGACATCGAGACGGGATCTTTGTAGTTCACGGCTAACTCCCTCGTTGTTTGCGAGGTATAGGATTGGGTCACCGGTAGTTCTAAAGCGAGTTCCTTGATAGGCCGAGGGCAGAAACCCATTACCCCAAATATTTGATCCTCCATTCGGTCCTTTACCTGACCCTAAAACGACAAACCCAGGTAAATTTTGCGATTCACTTCCGAGGCCATAAGCTACCCATGAACCTATTGATGGTCGACCAAACTGGGTGTGTCCCGTGGTAAGCATCAGCACTCCCGGGTCGTGGTTGAACGCCTCCGTGTTCATTGTGCGAATCATACATATGTCGTCAGCACAAGTTCCTAGATGGGGTACCAGTTCAGAGAATTCCATGCCGCTCTGACCATACCTCTTAAATTTGTATGGACTGGCCATGATCTTGGCATTCGGTTTAATGAAGGCTAATTTGAGATCTTTGGTTAGTGATGGCGGTAAGGATTCACCATTCCATTTGCTCAAACCTGGCTTGGGATCAAATAGATCTAGTTGGCTGGGCGCTCCTGACTGATACATCAAAATGATGTTCTTTGCTTTCGGCGCAAAGTGTGGTCGACGGGGAGCCATGGGGTTGACTCTAGGGAGTTTTGATGAGTCGGTGCTATAGCCCTCCGCACTTAGGAGGTTGGCGAAGGCAGCTGTACTGATTCCGGCGCCACACTTCTTCAAAAAGCGCCTGCGAGATTGTATAGCGGCTAACTGTTCTATCGTCATCCGATCATCCCTGCATATGAGTTTCTACTCTCGGGTAAGGAACTCATCAAGATTGAGGAGCACACTGCTCATACTTACCCAAGCGGCACCATCCTCTGGCGGTATGCCCTCTAATTCTACTGGGAAAAGCTTTTGTGCTCTCTTCAAATCAGACTGCAAAATCATCCGTTGTTCCTGTAGTGAAGTTTCTAGCCAGTCGATTTCAACTGGGTCGGGGTTACGAGCAAGGCAAAGTTTGAACACGTACCGAAGTCGCTCGGTTGGGTCTTCTTCTGCCGCGATAGCTCGGAATGCCAGAGCTTGAGCTGCTTCGATGAAAACAGGATCGTTCAGTAAATTTAAGGCCTGCAGCGCGGTGTTTGACCGCTCGCGACGACAAGCAGCGATATAGCCGGTTGGCATATCAAAATTTGTCAGTAGAGGATAGGGCGCCATGCGCTGATATTGGATGTACATGCCTCGCCGATAGCTATCACGCCCCTCGCTTACTCTCCAGCGACTCATAGTGGTAGACCCCATTCGCAGGGCACCTGCAGGTTGTGGCGGGCGGACACTCCGTCCTCCGATCTTTGGATACAGTAGGCCGCTTGCCACTAGCGTTGAATCTCGGATCAGTTCTGCGGTCAAACGAAAACGCTGTTGTCGAGCAATAAGGAGATTTTGTGGGTCACGTTCTGCAACATCTTTTCGCATCCGGGATGATTGCCTGTAGGTCGCCGACATAACGATCTTCGTAATCATCTTTTTAAAACTCGGATTATCACGGAATTCTGATGCCAGCCAGTTAAGTAAAGCAGGATGTGAGGGGGTTTCTCCCTGGCTGCCAAAATTTTCTGAAGTTCCAACAATGCCACGCCCGAAGAGTTGCTGCCAAATCCGATTGACTGTAACACGTGGCGTGACGCCGTTCTCGGGTGATACGAGCCAGTGAGCTAAGTCTAGTCGAGTTGCTCGTTGCTGGGTTTCCATTGGGTGCAACCACGCTGGCGTGTTGGGCTCAACCTCTATGCCTGGGTCCTTGAAACTGCCTCGCAAGAACACATAACTCTGACGTGGAACCCGCTCTGTGTGAATTGCCTGAGCTTCGCTAAACGGTGGCAATGAGGTATCAAGCTCCTTAAGTTCCTTGGATAATTTTTCTAAACCCATATCTGCCCACTTTTCCCTTCCGACCACTTGGCGGTAGTCGGAAACAAAGTGATCAGTAATCCGTTTTTCCCATTTCCTTGATCGAAACTCGGTGGGAGTAAAGAGAATTTTTTCTCCGAGATCCACAAATGTTCGCAACTCGTCGAAGGCCACATCCCAATTATTCTCTTTGCCAGGGTTTTTGGCGTGGTGTCGGAGTTTTTCTTCCCAGATAGCTTGCTGTTCGGGGATGCGGTGCTCATCAAGGAGACGTTGTCGCCTAGCTTGGTACTTTGGCAGTGCTCGCAGGTAGGCCCCACGTTCACCGGCGAGAGGGGCATCAATGTTGACCTCTTCAGCATCGTTGAAAAACGCAAAAAGTTGATAGTACTCCTTTTGAGTCAGTGGATCGTATTTATGGTCGTGGCACTGTGCACAGCCAGCAGTGATACCTAACCACACCGTACTTACCGTGTTAGTGCGGTTTACGACTTGTTCAAAACGCCATTCCTCTGGGTCAGATCCACCTTCTGTATTGGTGGGTGTGTTGCGATGAAAGCCCGTCGCTACCCACTGCTCAACTTTTCGTCCAGCAATTAGATCACCGGCTATTTGTTCCGTGGTAAAGCGATCAAATGGGGTATCGGCGTTAAAGGAGTTGATGACCCAGTGACGATATCGCCATGCATGAGGGCGAAATTGGTCACCGCGAAACCCATGACTATCACCGTAACGTGCCAGGTCTAACCAATGTCGTCCCCATTGTTCACCATAATGGGGCGAATTGAGAAGACGGCTTACAAGATCTTCGTAAGCGGTTTCTGAGCTATCTTTTACGAAAGTAGCTACTTCGTTCGGAGTGGGTGGCAACCCAGTCAAATCTAGACTAAGACGACGGATCAGCGTCACTTTGTCGGCCTCTGGAGAGGGCCTAATTTTTTCCTGTTCTAGCCTGGAAAGAATAAATTGGTCCACTTCATTGCGCACCCAAAAGCGATTGGAAACTTCGGGTATTGCAGGTTTCGTGAGTTGTTGAAAAGCCCAGTGTGAGGATTTTAAGGAGTGCGGTGTCGTAGCCTTGTCGCTAGCAGTTTGCGTCCACTCAGCGCCTTGATCAATCCAAGTCCGCAGCAAGTCTATTTCCTTCTCTGTCAACCGCTTCCCCGCTGGTGGCATTATTTTATCTTCTATCTGCCCGGTGACCATATGAATCAATTTGCTCGTCACACTGTTACCTGGGGTAATGACTGTACCCGCGTAGCCACCTCGAAGAGCGTCATCTCGACGGTCAAGTCGCAGACCATTCATTTGCATTTGTGCACCGTGACAAACCTGACACCGATCGACAAAAATAGGCCGTATTTCCTTCTCAAAGTTGATCTTAGGGGTTGAATTGGCAGCGCCGTACAGGCCCATCACTGAACCTAATGACACCGATATTAGGAGAGCCACCCTGTCCCAAGATAGAAACCCGCGTATGTGTCTAGGAGTCATAGTAGTTGCAGTCGCGAATCGTCAGGTTACTTCCCGTTCCCACTTTCGCAGCAATCTTTCCGAGTCCCGTGCTATCACCTCAGGACTCGGTTTGAATTTGAACACTTCAAGCGACACCCAGTGCTTGAATTGTACGCTCTTCAATGCCCGAAGTACAGGCAGGAAATCGTAACTACCAGTACCAGGATGTCTGCCATCCAGCTCATTTATGTGGACGTGCTCTATGTAAGGCAAATATTTTTTTATGACCTCACCATGGTCAAGTGTTTCAGCGACTGCATTATGTGTGTCAAACATTGCTCGGACAGCAGGGCTGTTGACTTGATCCACGATTTCTACCGCTTCAGCCATAGTGTTGACAACATCGCAGAGGTGAGGTGCCAGAGGCTCCATTAAAATTTTTACCCCACGAGCTTCGGCCTGCGGAGCTATGTCAGCCAAGCCTTCAACTAGGCGTTTTTTTGCATCAGATACGGTTGTTTCACCCAGTTTTGCAGAACGTTGTTTGCTTGACCCAAAGATCATGAGTGCGTTATCACCTAGATCTGCTGCAAGGTCAACCAGTTTGCGAAAGAATTCCCAGCTGTCTTGGCGTTTTTTGCCGTTGGAGGTTGTAACATGTAAGCCTTTTGGCGCTTTGAGTATGTTGTGCAACCCTATGTAGGCAACGTTTTCGTCAACCATTATGCTTTTCAAGTTGTTTCGTTGAGATGCAGTCAGCGTAGAAGGGTCTTCTGTCAGTGTGAATGGGGAAATTTCGGTTCCGGTATAACCGAAACGAATTGTTCCCTTCATGGCATCACGAAAACTCCAATTTTCAAAGGTGGTATTAGAAATCCCCAAGCGGAAACGATGTCCCTTACTTTGCAAGTGTTCTCTAAAGGCTAGCGTTGCTGCCGCGAGCCCCACAAAATTTCTGCGGTTCAGTTGCATAAGTTTACTCCCTATAGGTTGAAGAGCTTTCTAGCGTTGTCACTGTATATTTTGGTTTTTGTTGCTGTGTCCAGAGGTTGCCCTGTGGCGTCATGTAAAGCTTCGATATTGTTGACTATTAAGTTTGGGTCAACCCACGGATGGTCACTGGCGTATAGTAGGCGATCAGCTCCAACAAAATCGAGACCATATTGCACGCCAAGCGGTATCGGGGAGACAGCGTCCAGATAGATTTGCCGTAGATACTCGCTCGGAGGCTTACTAATTTTATCGGCACCTCTTCCAAGTACTTGTGTCTGATGATCTATGCGGCCAATCAAGTATGGGAGCGTTCCCCCGACGTGCGGACACAGTAATTTCAGCCGCGGAAATTCATCGAGTATCCCAGCCAAAATTAAACGTGATAGAGCAATTGTGGTGTCGAACATTAAACCTAAGCCAGCAACCATGTAATACCCTTTGACAGCGTCATAGGTCATTGGGTAGGCAGGATGTAACAGAATCGGAATGTTCATCTGCTCGGCACGTTTGAATAGCCAACGAAACTGAGGTTCGTCTGGAAATTGTCGCCCTAAATTTGAATAGAGCAAGATGCCCCTGAAGCCAAGATTGTCAACGCAGCGATCTAGCTCTGTTCGGGAGGCCTCTTCGTCCTGTAACGGTAGGGTTGCCAGGCCAAAAAAACGATTTGGGTGCGATTTTATGACATCTCCTATGAAATCGTGTGCAAGCGTTGCGATTTTTGAGCCATTGGCACCAAAACGCTCTGGCCCCGGGTCATTTATCGAAAGAGCCGTCATTGCGATTCCTGCCTCATCCATGGCTGCCAACTTGACATCGACATCCATGTGCGCTTTGCGAACACGGCGGTGCCATTCGCCAGTGATGGTGTAGTAGGAACCATTTTTTTTGTATGAACGCGGAATGCTGTCAAGTGTTGCCATAAAATCCAGTACAGGTGGAGGATACATGTGACTTTGTACGTCAATACGAAACGGTGCTGAGGTGGTTGCACAGGCCACCGCACTTACTGCACTTGCACCAGCTAAAAATTCACGACGGTTGGCAAGATTGGAGTCCAGTTGTTTTTTTTCATCTTTCATAGCTTTAAATCCGGATACTTCACTTTTCGTGTAGATACAACTCTATAGCAGTCTAAAGTTTACTCTTTTCGTAATAATCTTTGTGAAGTTGCACAACTTCTGATTCGGTCGCATCGCCGGGGTGAATTACGAAGTGATAGCGGAATTTTAATTCACCATCTTTTGGGATTGTCATAGTGCCGTCTCGAGTTTCATCGCCAGTGAAATTGCGAATTCCAAAGGCGTTTATTCCACAAAGGCCGTAACCACGTGCATGCCAAAAAGTCGGATGTCGCGGGTTGCTGGGATGATCAAACATTGCCACCCCAATCTTTGCATTGTCGAGAATAGTTGAATAATCGACCCATAGTGCTCTCTTTCCCCAAATATTCTCTGATCCAGATAGACCAGAAGAGTTGGTTATCCAAGCACCATTTTTCTCCGTAAAGGCGTCGTGAAAACGGAAACCGACAAAGCCTTCTTCGGTGTCACCGAGCTCGAGTTTCTGGTCGCGGTCTGCGACGATGGTGGCCTCCACGTCGATCACGGCATTTTTACCGGATGCACTGAATGTGAACTTTTGCTTAAAGGCGCCGATGGATTCTCTTTTTGGAGTCAATAAATCTAGTTCGACTTGGAGAGTGCCAGTGGTTTGATCTGTGCGTGGAGCTACTCGTGGAACTAGACGAGCAGTTTGCTCTGGTTCTTTTTCCCGCCAAAAATCAACCCCGTTTATCTGATCGTGGCCCATAAACAGACCGCGATGCCAGATATGATCATCACTTTCGCCCTCTCGAGGTACGACGGGCCAGCCGCGAGTAACGTCACGACCGTCCAGTGAAAAAACTGGGTGCAGAAATGGCTTAGGCCACTTTTCTCCGAAGTGGTACGTGGTAAACCTTTTACCCTTGAGTGAAACATGGATTTGGTCAACCTCAGTTACAAAAGCAATGTCTGGTGCGTTTTCCTCAGTTTCTACTTCTGATCTCGATGAGCAGCTGCTGGCTAATAGTAATAGCGAGGCTGCTATGAAGGTAGTTTGAAAACAAGTTGTCATACATCTCTCCTCGTAGCTGGCGATTCGCAAATGGACCGCATGAAAATTCACGGTTGAGTCGTGAGTGAATAGCCAAGCGTCAGCAAAAATACACTATCAACAGACATTATTTCAAACGAGTGAGGTTGTTTGCCATTACTGAACCAATGAGATGAGATAGGCCGATTTATGTCGACCTTAAGGTTCACCTATCGAAATCCATCCATTAAAGTTTCCGCCTTTTTTCCATTGCCACCTCGGAGACGCGAAGGGTAGGTGCTTTCCGATGGGTGATTTGACATCACATATTATTGAATGGTAAACAAAATGTTTGTGCTGGCGATTGATTCCTGGGTTGACACCTAGGAGCCTTTCTTGCGGTGTTATTAACCGTCGAGACCCTACGCATCAAGTCTAATGATAAAAGTTGAAGGTCTAACTAAGCGTTACGGTTCTACTGAGGCTGTCAAAAATATCAGCTTTGAGGTAGACAAAGGGGAAATTGTTGGGTTTCTCGGACCTAACGGTGCGGGTAAAACAACAACGATGCGTGTGTTGACTTGCTTCTTGCCCCCGACTGAAGGTGCTGCTTCTATTGCTGGGTTTGATGTCCTGTCAGAGACTTTAGAGGTCAAAAGACGCATTGGCTATCTTCCCGAAACACCACCGCTCTATTCCGAGATGAGTGTCTGCGACTATCTGGAGTTCGTAGCTAGACTTAAAGGAATAAACAGTGTTGATGTGGCGAGCCGAGTTGATACGGTCATAGATCGTTGTAATCTTGGTGATTTTAGACAAAAGCTAAACGGTCAACTTTCGAAAGGGTATCGTCAGAGAGTGGGTTTAGCTCAAGCGTTAATCCATGATCCTGAGGTGCTCGTTCTAGATGAACCTACAGCAGGTCTTGACCCCAAACAAATCATCGAAGTTCGTCAATTGATTAGCAACCTGAGTGGAGACCACACCGTTATTCTGAGCACGCATATTCTGCCGGAGGTATCGACCACGTGCGGTCGGGTAATCATTATCAACGAAGGCAGAATTGAAGCCAGTGACACCCCAGAAAATTTGACAGCGCGCCTGCAAGGCCATGATTCAATTTGGCTAGAGTTAGATGGACCGACTGACCAGGTCGAGTCTAAGCTTGCGGTTGTACCAGGTGTCGAACAAGTTACGTTGGCCGACGAGCGATCCGGACGCTCAGCCTGGCAAGTTCAGGCCGACAAAGACCCCTCTGTACGAACAGCACTCGCAAAAGCGGTGATAGATGCTGGCTGGGGACTGTTTGAAGTCCGCTCCGTAGGTCTCAGTCTTGAGGATATCTTCCTCAAACTGACTGATTCTGATCCGTTGCTCGATTATGACTCTGACGAAACTGATGATTCGGAAGTGGATGAAGGGACTTCGTCAAAATGAGGAACGCCTTAACAATAGCGCGGCGAGAGCTCAACTCGTACTTTACTTCACCCATAGCGTACATCCTACTGGCGATGTTTGCAGTACTGTTTGGGTACTTTTTCTTTAGTGCTGTGGCGTTTTTTGTTAGCTACAGTGCCCGTGCTGCAATGCAAGGTGGAGGGATGGGGCCCATGAATGTCAACCAGTACATTGTGCAGCCAACATTCGGTAACTTGACCATCATATTGCTCTTTCTAACCCCCATGATTACGATGCGACTATTCGCGGAAGAAAAGCGCACCGGAACTATGGAATTGTTGATGACATCACCTGTTCGTGACTATGAAATCATTGTGGGAAAGTGGTTAGCTGGAATGTTGCTTTACAGCGTGATGCTTGGGTCTACCGCCATAAGTATTTTAGTTCTATTTGTTTATAGCACCCCAGATTGGCAAGCTTTGCTGGTGGGTTATTTGGGTCTACTTTTGATGGGCGGGACATTTCTGGCAATAGGTGCGTTTATTTCGACACTGACGAAGAATCAAATTGTTGCTGGCGCGTTGACTTTTGGAGTATTTCTGGTGCTATATGTTCTCGACTGGGTTAACGCGTATAGCACGTCGACACTGGGTAAAGTTTGCCAGTATCTTTCTGTGGCACCACATTTTCAACAGTTTGCGAAAGGTGTGATTGAACTCAAAGACGTCGTTTACTACGTCAGTGCCATAGGGCTCGGTTTGTTCTTAAGTAAGCGGTCTTTGGAATCGCTACGGTGGAAAGCTTAGTGGTACTGTTCAACGAAAAATCATGAACCTTGAAGGATTTAAAACACGACAGGCCAAGTATGGCAGCTATACTACGGTCTACATAGTCGTAGTAGTGGCAATTCTTGCCTCGATAAACTACCTGGCTGACCGGCACAACAAGACCTTTGACGCAACTGCAAACAAGATATATAGCTTGTCAGAACAAACGGTAAAGATTTTAGATGGCCTCGAAGCAGACGTAAAAATTTCCTACTTTGATCGCTCGACTGATTTCCAAGCGGCGCGTGGTTCACTGGTTCGTTACTCGAATGCCTCCAATCGAGTTGAAGTGGAGTACATCGATCCCGATAGTCGTCCTGACCTTGCACAAGCAATGAAAGTTCGTTCTTACGGGACTCTATTTGTCGAGTACGGTGGTAATCAAGAAGAAGCGCAGTCGATTGACGAGGAAGACATCACAAATGCCATTATCCGTGCAAAGAAAGGGCAAGCAAAGACGGCCTGTTTTCTAACTGGTCATGGGGAGGCTGCGAGCGATGGTCGTGATCGCGATGGGCTTGCAGGCGCTTCCGAAGAAATTGAGACGGCTAATTACTCTGTCACCGCGGTTTCGCTACTGGAAAGGCCAGAGATCCCTACGCAATGTACGGTACTGATTGTGGCTGGACCACAAACCCGGATAGAAGCTCCTGAGTTAGACATCCTAAAGGAGTACGTGGTAGGTGGTGGCCGTTTGTTGTTGATGATTGGTCAAAGCAAGAGTCCCGAGATAGCTGATTTGGTCGCTGAGTGGGGTATTCGCATCAAGGACGATACCATTGTTGATCTGACAGGCATTGGACAACTCTTTGGTGGAGGTCCACTTACCCCTTTGGTTGCTAATTACGAAGACCACCCCATCACGGAAGTAATGGGCAGTGCGGCTACTTTCTTCCCGTATGCCAGAACAGTTGAGCCGGGTGACCCCGTGGCAAATTGGAAGGTTGACCAGCTTTTCAGTACGACTTCCGGGAGTTTTGCTACCGAAAAGCTTGAAATAGTTGACCAAGAATTAGTTCGTAATTCAGCTCGGGAGACGGAAGGGCCGATTTCCGTAGCTGTTGCAGCAACTCACGACATACCTGAAAAGACGGAGGATTCTGAAAGTTCCTCTGAAAATGAAGAGGTTATTGGTAGCGAAGAATCAGAGAAGCAAGGTCGCGTAGTGGTGATCGGAAGCTCACGTTTTGCTCGCAACTACTCTCTGGGTAGAGGCAGTAATCTTGACTTGCTGCTCAACGCTCTGAACTGGCTCAGCTCTGATGAGGATCTGATTTCGATTCGTCCGAGCGATCCAGAAAACACACCTCTTGATTTAACGCAGTCTGATATGACGAAGCTATTTTTTCTGACTGTAATAGGGCTTCCCACCTTAATTGTCATTCTTGGCCTGTGGGTGTGGTGGAGACGGCGCTAGGAATCTTGTTCTGGAGGAGTTAGCGTGAAACCGACCCCCTTGTTGATTGCCCTAGGCCTTTTCATCATCCTTGCCGGATTCGTATACTACACAAGCAAAACCCCATCGGATGTAGACGATGAAAGTCAGCCAATTCTACAGATAGAGACAAATGAGATTCAAAGTATCACCATCTTGAGACCGGGGTACGACTCCATCACAATCCGACAAAATGAGGAATCGGGATGGGTTTTTGGAAATCCTCATAACGCCATACGGACTGACACAGCGGCTGCAAACATGATAGCGACCAACTTAACCGAGTTGAGTGCCGATCGAATTGTCGAAGAGAATGTAGACGAATGGGACCTTTTTGGACTTCAAGAGTCTGGCACTTTGCGGTTAGATGCGACAGTTGGTGAGGGCAGGAGTTATGCCGTCGTTTTCGGCGATGACACACCAACAGGGTCAGGTGTATTCGTGCGTTTAGAAGGTGACCCTCGATTGTTTACGGTTCCCGGTCATGTAAAAAACGGTTTTGGGAAAGAGGTTTTCGATCTACGAGACAAACAACTGTTGCAGGTAGCAGGTGATACGGTTTCTTCAGTGGTGCTGAGCGGCAGCAAAAAAAGTATCGAGTTTGGAAAGACGAGTGCTGGTGACTGGCAAATCGTTAAACCCCAGATATTGCGTGCTGATAACTACGTTATTAATGACTTGGTGCGTACTGTTAGCAATGTGGAAATGACAGCGGTGCTTGAGGATGCCACGGGATCGAACAGGAGATATTCTTTTAAGCGACCTATGGCTTCAGTTGAAATTATTGACGAAAAAGGACCACACACTCTCACAGTTGTTCAGGAGCGAGGCGGTGATGAAAAGTACTACGCCAAGAGCTCGGATACTGTTGGTACTTTCGAGGTTTCTTCAGCGGTGACGTCAAGCTTGGAGAAAACCCTGGACGATTTTCGCAACAAGAAATTATTTGATTTTGGCTTTAAGAATATAGCCAATCTTGATGTACGAGACGACGGAACCAATCTTCAAATACAAAAACAGGGAGACACTTGGAGACTGATTTCCCAGAACAATAGAGAGTTGACCTCGGTGAAGGTGCAGGCACTAATTGACAAGTTACGTAATTTAACGGCAACAGCTTACCCTTCTGATCGCGCCGCTGATTTTGTTCGGTATGACCTTACTAAGCCCGTCGTTGAAGTCAAAGTTACAACCGAGGAAGGGACTGTAGATGAAGTGATTGCCAATTTTTCAAGAAAAGACAAAGCGTACGCTGCACGAAAAGGACAGTCAAGCATTTACGAAGTGGAAGTAGCTACCCTCAAGCAGATTCAAACAGCCATATCAGATGTCCTCACACCAACAGAAGAATCCCCTCCATCCGACGAGGTTGCGGAGTGAGACGGATGGATTCTTTCTCTGTACATAAGGCCACCCGCTCCCGGGTTAGGCAATTCGTAGATAGCTACAAGAATAGAAAACATGGCCTGGCTACCAGAACGTAGCGTTGTCTAGATACATTCTGGTCGGTCTTGGGACAAGGCTATGCGAGAATTTGATTCAGTACCTGGCCCGAAACATCAGTCAAACGAAACTGCCGGCCGTTGTATTTGTAGGTTAGACGTTCGTGATCAAGTCCGAGCAGATGAAGTATGGTTGCGTGCAAGTCATTAACCGAAACAGGATTATGCTCTGCTTTGTGGCCTAGCTCGTCCGATTCGCCGTAGGATACGCCTCCCTTAATGCCTCCACCAGCCATCCAGGTTGTGAAACAGTGTGGATTGTGGTCGCGGCCAGGCTTCATAGAACCAATCTGAGAAACCGGCGCACGTCCAAATTCACCACCCCAGACGATCAGTGTGTCATTCAGCATGCCTTGTTGCTCAAGATCAGTGAGTAAGGCTGCCATCGGCTGATCAGTTTCAAGAGCGAATTGTTTGTGATTGCCGTAAAGATCGATGTGGCCGTCCCAGGAGCGTTGGTTTTCCATACCTCCTGAGTAGATTTGAACGAAACGTACTCCGCGTTCGATCAATCGTCGCGCCGTCAGGCACTGTCGTGCAATATGACCGCAATGTTCTTCGTTGAGGCCATAAAGATTCTGGATATGTTTAGGTTCACGTTCCACATCCAGTGCTTCCGGTGCTGCCATTTGCATGCGGTAGGCCAGCTCAAAACTCTCGATACGGGCTGCAAGTTCAGCCTCATGTGGATGCTTTTTCATGTCATGGTTGTTGAGTCGTGCCATCAAGTCTAATTGCGCCCTTTGTTGCAGATCTGTTGTTTGAGGCAGGCGTTTAAGGTTTTGAATGGGATCACCTTTTGGCTGCAACCAAGTGCCTTGGTATGCGCCGGGAAGAAATCCAGCACTCCAGTTGTTTGCATACCCTTTCGGTAGTCCACGGCCTTTAGGATCAGACATAACCACAAATCCAGGCAGATTACTACTCTCGCTCCCTAACCCATAAGTTACCCAGGAGCCCAGGCAGGGGTGTCCCATTTGAACCTGTCCACTGTTGATCATGAACAGAGCCGGTGCGTGATTGTTGGAACTGGAATACCCAGAGTGTATAAAGGCCATTTTGTCGACGTGTTCGCCGAGGTGCGGGAAAATCTCCGACACCATTTTTCCACTTTCGCCACGAGGTGAGAAGTTAAATGGCGATTTCATTAATGTCCCTACTTGGTCGGCAAAAAAGCCTGTAAATTTGTCGTAACCTTCGTACTCTTTGCCGTGGTAGTTTGCCAGTGCGGGCTTGTAGTCCCAGGTGTCAATGTGACTCGGTCCGCCATTGATAAAGAGCCAAATTACACGTTTGACCTTTGGGCTAAAGTGAGGCACCTGAGCTGCCAGTGGATTGAGTAAGCGTTTTCTAGGTGGCGCTGCGGTCAGAAGCTTCTCATCACCCAAAAGACCTACCATTCCGAGCATACCTAAGCCCATTCCAGAACGTTCCAGTAGGGCACGTCTAGACAAAAGTTCTGGTGTAGAGCGGGAATAAGAAAAACTCATCTCCTGTACATTGTTGCACAGTCACAACTCACGAAAGCTGTCTGTCGTGATTCCGGCAAACTTGCTGTACGTCTTAATGGTGCCACCTTGCATCAATGTGCCAAGACGAATCAACAACGGTCTGGTTTAGGTTTCGTTAGAATAGCGAGTAGTTCGCAATTATGATCAAGAGTGTTACATGGTTGGGTCTGGGATTGTGTGGTTTCCTTGGAGCTCAGGCAGTCGAACAGTCGACCGAAGAGCCAATCCGGGTAGATGTTAATGTCGTCAATGTTCCAGTGACGGTTAGTGATCCCAAGGGCAGATTTATTGTTGATCTATTTAAGAACGATTTCGAAGTGCTTGAAGACGGTCAACCGGTCGCAATTCGATACTTTACGAAGATTGTTGACAAAGATCCGGATACTCCTCCTCTGCATGTAGGTTTTTTGATTGATCTCAGCAACACAGCACGAGTTTACTACAAGAGCTACCGAAACTCGATCGGCGATCTTGCCTACATGCTCGTGCCGGAAGGGGGCAATCATAAAGGTTTCCTAATGGGGTACCACACGGAAGTTGATTTGTTGGTCAAAATGACCAAAGATCCCTATCCCATTTCGCAGCGCATGGAAAATCTCAAGCACGGTGGAGGTAGCTCGATGCTGGATGCAGCCTACAGGGCTTGTACCGAACAGTTAGCCTCTGGCACTTACCAGGGAGCTGGTGAGCCAAGAAAAGCCCTAGTGATTGTAGGAGACGGGCATGATAACGCGTCCAAGCGCACTGTTGAATCAGTTATTGCAGCGGCACAGCGGGAACAAGTAACCATCTATGCTGTAAGTACTGTTGCCTGGGGGTTTCATGAGTCTGAAGAGAAGCACCTCAGGCAGCTTGCTCGTGCTACTGGTGGGCGGGTGGTGCAACCAATGGAAGATGTGCACGCGGACGTCCAGGGTTTTCTCTCAAAACCACAGGATGCGGGAAACTATGCTCGTCAAGTTGGTACTGGCGAATATGCAAGGGCACAACTACAATCACTCTACAAGGCGATTTTGGATGTGTCTGGAGCGGTAGAGAGTCAGTACATTCTGGGATACGCGCCACCAAAACCGTTCAGTGATGGTAGCTTTCGTCGCATTAAGGTGAAGGTCAATATCGATGCTGATGTTGAGATCAACCATCGCCAAGGGTATTATCCACCGGGCAATTAAACTCTGGTTGAACCATCTACAATTGGACACATTCGCTGATTTCGAATACTGTAGTATTTCCATTCCTCATTCAATTGTTATATAGGTCCCGCTTGTCAGCTTTATGTTGATCTGGCAAACTAAGTGTCTGATTGCGTGGCCGTCATTTTAGGAAGGTCTGCAGCATAGATGATTTAGGAGAGGAATGTCGAAGGAAGAAGGAATTGAAGTTACCGGCACCGTTGTGGAAAAGCACCCAGGTGGCATTTTTAGTGTAGAGCTGGACGACAAACACAAGGTCCTAGCGCAGATTGCAGGAAAGTTAAGGAAGCATCGTATCCGTATTCTAACGGGAGACCGCGTTCAGCTGGAACTTTCCCCTTATGATCTAACACGGGGACGAATCACATATCGCTACCGCTAGATTACTTCGTCTTTGCCAGATGTAGAGCTTCGACGGCAACTGTCGGAGACTGTGTAGCTAGTGTCAGGGACGACATAGAACTTGAATGCTGGCACTCTGTGAGTCGCTCGATTGTTTCTAGGTAGGAGATTTTCATGTCAGCAAATCCTCCTTTTAGAATTGATGGCCGGAAGGCTCTGGTCACCGGTGGAGCCAGCGGTATTGGTGAAAAAACCGTACGAGTATTACATCAAGCCGGTGCTTCCGTTGTTATTGCAGATCTTAATCTGGAAGCTGCTGAGGCTCTTGCCGCCGATTTGGGGGAGAATGCTACTTCCATACAGGTGGACCTGGTTGATCCTGACTCTGTCGCACATCTTTTTGGGTCACTCGACAGACTTGATATTCTTGTCAACAATGCGGGTATTGCCCATGTCGGAAATGTGGAAGAAACTGAACTTGAAGATTGGAAGCGGGTTTTCGATCTCAATGTGAACGGATTATTTCTGGCCACCAAATATGCTTTTCCATTGTTGCTTGCTTCCGGACGTGGTTCGATCGTCAACATTGCTTCAGTGGCGGGTCTGGTCGCGGTGGGTCGTAGAGCAGCCTACTCTGCGTCGAAAGGTGCTGTGATAGCTTTTACACGTCAACTGGCTGGTGATTATGCGAAGCAAGTACGAGTAAATTGCATATGTCCTGGGACCGTGCACACTCCGTTCGTCGAGGGGTATCTCGAGAAATTTCACAAATTAGAGAAGGATGAAGTGCGTAAACAACTTCACGCTCGCCAACCTGTGGGACGTATGGGCAAGCCCGAGGAAATTGCCCACTTAGCCCTCTACATGTGCTCGGATGAAGCTGAATATATGCAAGGAGCGGTGGTTGCAATAGATGGCGGCTGGACTGCACTTTAGGGTGAAAGTTGACGGAGTGGATTATGAAACTTTGGAACTCTCGTGAAGAATCCTATAAAATCTAGAATTGCTTGAGGTAACCGACCTCTCTCATTGCCTTTTGTGGGCTTGAGGTTTTCAATGATGCATACCCGTAGAAGATGTTGGCCACTCCTTGCTCTCGCAGTTCTGGCCACCTTTGTTATCTGTGCTTGTGGTCAGTCCGATAGGACTCGTATTGGAGTTATCCCCAAGGCAGTAGCTCATGTTTTTTGGAAAAGTGTGCATGCAGGTGCAATTGCTGCTGGCCGTGAAGCTGACGTAGACATCGAATGGAAAGGCCCACCTACGGAAACTGATTTTTCAAGACAGATTGAAATTGTTGATTCAATGATTAATGCTCGTGTAGATGGGATTGTTCTAGCGCCTACTGAGGCTACCGCACTGAGTACAGTAGTCGAGCGTGCCAATAGACAAGGCATACCTGTAACCATTTTTGATTCGGCGATCAATACCGACAAGTATGTTTCCTTTGTGTCGACAAACAATTACGATGCAGGAGTTTTGGCGGCCCGTCAATTGGCAAAATTACTTAACTCCAAGGGTCGCGTTATTGTGGTTAAAATGGTTCCTGGTAGTGCTTCGACGACGCAGCGCGAAAAAGGGTTTGAAGAAACTCTTACCCGTGAGTTCCCTGGGGTTCAGATTCTGGCTGAGCAGTACTGTATGGCAGATCGTGCACGTGCCCTGGCGGTTTCAGAAAACATGCTAACCGCTCATCCGAATGTAGATGGTATGTTTGCTTCTGCTGAACCAGCTACGATTGGTGCTGCCAAGGCGTTGCGCAGTAGAGGGTTAGATGGAAGAGTAAGACTAGTGGGGTTTGATTTCTCCGATACGATTGAAAAAGATCTCAGAGATGGAGCAATAGATGCGTTGGTCGTTCAAGACCCTTTCAACATTGGGTACGAGGCAGTCAAAACAATAGTTGCCAAAATCGGAGGGAAAACCCCCAAAAAACGCATTGATTCTCCAGCGACGGTTGTCACACTTGATAATCTTGCCGACCCAACTATTGATGCGCTTGTACATCCAGACCTGGACAAGTATCTGCCGTGATAGGCAACGCAACAGAGCATGTTTGTCAAGCTTGCGGTGCTCAGCTAGAAGTGCAGGTTCGGTTCCGTGGCAAAGTTGTTTGGCAAGTCGATTCAGTCACCTCAGATTTCGGGACCTGCGAACCTGAGCTGCGAGGTGATTATGGTGACCCCAGACTAATTTGCTCAGCCGATGCTCTACACACCACTGGATTTTTTCTCATTGACGGTGAAATTCAACCAGAACAAGCAGGCAAATGAACTACTACGATGATGTCCTATCCTGTAACTTAGGCAGGTGATGGCTCGCTACCTTCTGACAAGCCAGGGACATCTGAGCCTGTTGACGTCTCAGGAGTTACTGCCTCTTGATCAGGGGTATCGGATTCCTCTTCGGGTTCGGGAGGAGTGGGTATATCCGGCAATTCTCGTCCTTCTACTAGTGCAAGTACCTGGTCGCCATCTATTACCTCGCGCTCAAGAAGGGCTTCGGCGATACGAACCAGTGCATCAGAATTTTCTGTGATGATCTTCTTAGCTCGATCGTAGGCCGAAGTGACAAGGTTGCTAACCTCAGTATCAATTTTAATTGCTGTCGCTTCACTATAGTCACGATGCTGAGCAATCTCACGGCCGAGAAATATTTGCTCGTCTTTCTTGCCAAATGTTAATGGACCTATGGAGCTCATGCCCCATTCACAAACCATCTGATGGGCCATTTCGGTGGCCTGTTTGATGTCGTTGCCAGCACCGGTCGTAACGTGTTCAAGAAATAGCTCCTCGGCGACACGGCCACCCATCAGAATCGTCAACCTACCCTTGAGAAAATCAAGCTCATAGGTGTGTTTATCTACCAGAGGCAACTGCATGGTCACCCCCAATGCTGCTCCACGCGGAATGATTGTCACTTTATGCAGGGGGTCGGCATCGCCTACTAGAGCGGCCACAAGAGCATGACCTGCTTCGTGGTAAGCTGTGTTCTTTTTCTCCTCATCCGTGAGCATCATGGACCGTCTTTCGGCGCCCATCAGCACCTTGTCCTTGGCAAGCTCGAAGTCGTGCATCGTAACAACTTTTCTGTTCTGGCGTGCTGCGAATAAAGCGCCTTCATTGACCATATTGGCAAGGTCAGCACCAGAGAAACCTGGTGTTCCACGTGCCAACACATTTAGGTCGACATCTGTAGCAAGGGGTATTTTTTTTGTGTGGACACCAAGAATGCCAGCACGCCCGCGGACATCTGGGCGATTAACAACGACGCGACGGTCAAAACGTCCCGGTCTCAGCAATGCTGGATCCAGTACATCGGGGCGATTTGTCGCTGCGATCAAGATGACTCCCTCGTTCGAATCGAAACCGTCCATTTCAACTAGGAGCTGGTTGAGGGTCTGTTCGCGTTCATCGTGACCGCCACCTAGACCGGCACCACGATGACGCCCTACAGCATCGATTTCATCTATGAATATGATGCAAGGAGCACTTTTTTTGCCTTGTTCGAACAAATCGCGCACGCGACTGGCACCAACGCCAACGAACATCTCGACAAAATCAGAACCTGAAATCGAGAAAAACGGGGCATCTGCCTCCCCTGCTACTGCTCGCGCCAACAAAGTTTTCCCAGTTCCAGGAGAACCCACCAGCAGTACACCTTTTGGGATACGACCTCCAAGTTGTTGGAATTTCTGAGGCTCACGCAGAAATTCTATGACCTCCTGAAGTTCTTCCTTTGCTTCCTCTGCTCCCGCTACGTCCTCAAAAGTTACCTTTTTCTGTTGACTAGTTAACAGTCGAGCACGACTTTTACCAAAGCTAAGGGCCTTATTGCCGCCTGCTTGCATCTGTCGCATCATGAAGATCCAGAAGCCGACCAAAAGAAGAAAAGGTGACGCATTGATCAGGAAGCTGAGCCACGCCGGCGTACTAGACTCTTTAACTTCAATGGTGACTCCATTGTCCTGTAGCACATTGATAATATCGGGGTAATCGGAAGGTAAAACGGTCTTGAGAGTCTCATTGCCGCTGCGGAATTTTCCAGCTACCTGGATGGAGTTTGTGATTGTGACAGATTCGACGTTACCCGACTGCACCTCTTTGTAGAACTCTGTGAATGTGAGATTCTTTTCGCCTGCGGTGCCACCAGTTTGCACCACACGCCATAGCAGCACGGCAGTGCATAACATCACCACCCAGAAAACAGCCGTTTTAACTGTGGGATTCACAGTAAAAGTTCCTTTCGTCGTAACACTCTCGAGACAATCCGCTGTCCAGAGAGCCGTTGTAGGCACTTACGTTCTTTAGACGTCCAGAGTGCCCGTATGGATTCAAATAATTTACTTCACGCCGTCTCTCGAATTTCCAGCAGAATGCGACTATTCTTTGCTGCTGAAAATCTAGATGAAGGCCCGAAAGTTCTACTCCAAACTATTTCCTCCACATCTCCGCCTACCTGGGCCTCACCTGTCTGATCAATCCGTGTGGCGCAGACCAAAACCGGCCAGGCATCACGGTGCCAGACAGCCACCTGCTTTTCTTGAAACAGGAATTTCAGCTTCTTCACACCTGAGTGCCCTACCGGACGATAGCTGTCACCTGCTTGCCAGTTGCGTATATATAGTGGCTTGGGGACTTTCTCCCAATCAAGCAGTCCACGCCAATCCCCATTATAGCCTTGTTTGGAGGATGAAATTTCTCTGTGGTGCAGCTTGAGTGTCAAGGAGAAACCACCCCAGGGACCTGAAAAACATCCTGGGGCGTCAACATTGACTCTATACAATGCTCTTTCAGCTGAGAGAAGCTTGGTTGGCCTGAGGTGAATTTCACCGAAAGACCTCTCAGCGTGAATTCCTGGCAAGTCTAGGCCCCCTGTTCCTTTCGATGTCTCTGTAAGTTGGCGGAGTGATTCGATATGAGTGAAGCTGATTCCCAGAAGATCTCCACGCACATTTTTGATGGCGCGTCTCAGTAATCGCCTGGTTGTGGCCAAAGAAAGTGTCCTGATTGAATCAACACGGAAGCTCAGTCCATACTCAGTGGGCACCAGGTGAGACTGCTCGAGGGGTTGTAGTCTGGTGTCCCATTCTTCTTCTTCGGCACGAGCCCACTCCGCGGTATTTGCAAGAGTGTTAACGATGTTGGGATTCCAGTCACGTTGTAATTGTGGCAAGAGGTTGTGACGTAAACGGTTACGTGCGTGAGTAGTGTCAAGATTGGTTGAGTCCAATCTATAAGCATGGTTATTACTCGTGAGATAGGCCATCACCTCATTTCGTGTATGTTCGATTAAAGGACGGACAACCTGGCTGGTCAGTTTTGGCCGGACTCCAGATAATCCAGCACTGCCTGCGCCTCGTAGGAGGCGAAACAGGACCGTTTCTGCCTGATCAGATCGAGTATGGCCGACTGCGACCTTGTCATAGTGGTCGTCATCTACCAAGTTCGTAAAAAACTCATATCGGATTGTGCGTGCAGCTTGTTCAAGGTTCTCACCCTTTTCTTTGGCTGTTGCGGCTACAGGAAAAGACTTCAGGTTTATCTCTAGTCCCAGTCTGTGTGCAAGATCTACGACAAATTTCTCATCCCTGTCGGATTCAGAACCACGTAGCTGGTGATTGAGATGAATCACCCCGAGTGTAATTTTGAATCGAACAGCCAGTTTGCTGAGGATGTGAAGTAGACAGACTGAATCTGGGCCACCAGAGACTGCTACCCCTACACGCTCGCCTGAAAGCAGCATGCTATGTTTGGCGATAGTGTGCTCTACGCGGTCAATGAAGCCACTGTTTTCCACAGTCCTTCCCCTAGTCTCAGAATGTGTGACCCAAGATCCTAAATTAGTCGTTAGGTGACTGGGCAATTTCCAAAGTATCAATCACAGGTCAGTCGCCATACCCTAGTGATATCGTTTGCTTTTAGTTGGTTATATCGAACGTACGACTTCGGTCGCGAACCGGAATATAAGTCTCGTACCATTCCTTCTGTGCATCACTGCCAGCATAGTCTTTCAGAGCTTTTTCATTCTTGAACTCCATGACGAATGCAGCCGTTACGCCAGACTCTCGACCTTGTGCTTTTATTGAGCGAGTCCACACACGGGTTATACCTTCGTACTTTTCAGCCAAAGTTTCTACGCCTTTCAGCGCGGCAGCAATCTTTTCCTCAGATGCATCATCCGCCCATTTTATTGTCACTACATGGATTACGCTTTCGGGTGTTATGGACCCACCATACAAGGCTACCGAAGTCGATAAGGCAACCAGGGCTACTAGTGAAATGACTCTCAAAATGTTGAATTTCTTCATGGAAACACTCCTTTTCATGTGTTGGGTTTGTATAGTATCGAGACCGCAGAGCCCGACCGGTTGATTTATTTTCTGAGCGGAAAATCCTGCGGAAACCCTTCAAGTATATAAGCACTATCAAACCCGTGGGGTTTATTTTGAGGGTTGACCTCTCGAAATAGTACCGAGGGACGGGACAGTCTCTAAGTAGTAGTATTAGGAATGAGAGTTGTAACTTGCCCTACAAGTTCTTGAATTAAAACCACGTTAGAGTTTCATCCCCACCGGTTCTGTCCTCTGGTAACGGCAGCCACACATTCCCCATATTCATTGCGAGTTAGTAGGTCTCGGACGTATACTTTTCCCACAGGCATGAAAAGAAAGATGGAGATGGGGCACCTATGAGGCTAACTGGGCTAGCAGTTTTCTTAATCGGTTTGATTGGTTGTTCAGACGGCGGCAAGCCTCCAGTAGTTAGAATCGTTGATCAGTTTGACCCCAAGCTGGTCGATGGGTCACCGTCATCGAAGGCACCGGAACCACAAGCTCTTTGGAATTTTTCTGAATCAGAGCAGGACAATGTTCCTTTACTTGGATGGAAGATCGGTTCTGGAGTGACTGGGCTTAGAGTGGTGAATGGCAGGCTGACCGGTCGAACAACAACGGACACTCCGATTATCTATGCAATGCGCCCGGAAACGGTGGATCAGTCAGACCTATTTCACTCTCTTGAAATCAAGGCTCAAACATCGGAAGCGGTGGAAATGAGAGCTCACTTAGAAAATTCTGCGGAGCCAGATTTTGCGAGACTTATTACTGCATCTGCGAGTTTTAATTGGCTTATGGAAGGCCGACTCGAAGGTGATTGGATGCAATCAGTAGTCCTGACTGAGGGAAGAGTTCATAGTTTGGCAGAAGTGCAGGCTATTCTCTTACGTCCAGCAAGTGACGCTGGTGTAACTTTCGAGATCGAATCGATTCGTCTGGTGTCACAACGTGAGCATCGCACTTCGATTCCTTCCGGTTTAGGATGGCAAGGGCTAGGTGAAGTTTTTCGAGAAACGATTGTTTCTCGCTCGCCCGAAAGTTTTTCTGTTGATGTTGAAATTCCTACTGCCGCTTGGTTGGATCTGCATCTGGGAACGCTAGAGGAATCGGCTGTGACATTTCAGATCGATGATGTTACGGATAGTCGAGAAGACAGGATTTTCGAACGTATCATTACGATGCCTCAAAGATGGGAGTGGGCTACAGTAGACCTATCAGCATTTGCCGGTGTTCGGAAGCTGCGATTTTCTCTAAGCGTCGAAGGGGATAGACACATTGGTTTCTGGGGCTCACCGGTAATTCGTCGTCGTGATCGTCAGACAACACATCAAAAGCCATCAGATAACACATTAGGCGATACGACTACTCCTCAAGGTGTAATCTTGATCATGACGGATACACTTCGTCGGGATCACCTAGCTGCCTATGGCTATGATCGCGAAACAGCCCCAACTTTGTCATACATGGCTCGCGAAGGAGCGTTGTTCCTTGACAACATTTCGCAAGCGGCGTGGACGAAAGTCGCAGTGCCATCAATCATGACATCGCTTTATCCACATTCCCACGGCGTAAAACGCATTCCGGACCGCCTATCATCGGCTGCTGTTACTATTGCCGAGGTGTATCGTGACGCTGGGTACGCTACTGCTGCTTTCTGTTCAAATGCATTTACAGGGCGATTCACGAATCTTCACCAGGGGTTCGAGGAAGTGCATGAAGCTGGTTCCCTAACGACGGAGACAAATAGCAGCAAGACATCGCGTGCGATTGTCAATCGTGCTATCACATGGCTTGAGCAGCGTCCTAATGAGCCTTACTTTTTGTTCATGCATCTCTATGACCCACATAGTGACTTTGAGCCACGAGCTCCATACAACACGATGTGGTCGACAGCTTCCGGCAAGGAAACCCATGAAAATCATCGTAAGCTCGCTCTTGCTGAAGCTGAGAAGAAGGGCGAAAAGCGTCCCTTTGACGAACTTCCATTTCCGGAAGATTTTAGACGAGCTAACCTCGACTCAAAATCATGGATGAGATACGAGAAGGGTTGGTACGATGGCTCAATTCGGGGTATGGATACAGAAGTTGGACGACTTTTGGAACGTTTACGCACACTGAAGCTGGAACGAGAAACTTTGATAGGAGTGGTTTCTGATCATGGCGAGGAACTTCATGAGCATGGAAAGATGGGCCATGGCCATGCGTTATATGGTGAGATCGTGAATGTACCATTACTGCTTTACAGGCCAGGGTCAATTCCGTCGGGTGTACGTGTGACGGAGACGACGCGCAGTATCGACCTAATGCCGACGTTGCTGGGAGCGAGTGGGTTGTCAATTCCGCAGAGTGTTCAAGGGCAGAATTTACTTCCTCTCGTGGTTGCTTACCGAGACAGAGAGGGAGAGGGTGCCAAGATAAGAGCCACTTCTCTTGGTTGGAAGTCACATCCAGCAGTGAGCGAGGAGCACAGTCGTGATCGATGCTGTGGACACGCCGACGAATCTTATGCTGTGGTGTTTGATGGATGGAAGCTCATTCACAACGTCACCACAAAGGATAAGCCGGAATTCGAATTATTCAATCATCGATCAGATCCACTTGACAAAACGAATGTTGCCGATCAGCACCCAGGCTTAGTCGAAGCGCTTACGGCGCAACTCACCGCTTGGCGTAAAATGGTTGCCGCAGCTAAACTTCCCGAGGAAGTGCCAACTGAAGGAATGACCTCAGAGGAAATTAACCGACTGCGTAGTTTAGGCTATATCCAATAACCTGTAGCATGACCCGATCGATCAGCTGCCCACTTTCCGTTATCAAAACTTTCACATCCAAAGGCCTCCGCGACGTGAATGAAGCAGCCAGATGAAGAACGGGCCTCCTATTAGTGCCGTGATGACACCTACTGGAATTTCCGCAGGAGCCATCGCCGTTCTCGCCACGGTATCACACAAGATTAAAAATCCACCCCCGACCAAAAAAGATGCTGGGATCAGTGTACGGTGGTCCGCACCCAACTGTAGGCGTAAGGCATGAGGAATCAGCAAGCCAATAAACCCGATTGGCCCGGTAAATGCAGTCACCGAGGCCGTCAAGAACGATCCAAGCAGGTAGGCCATTAACATAAGGGAAGCCAGGTTAACACCCCGAGTCGCTGCCCATTCTTCACCCACCGATAAGAGGTTTAGCTGATTCGATTTTTTCATCGCAATCGAGAAACTGATGCAAATACCTACAGCAAGTGCAGTGAGAGTCATGTAATCACGTGATTCTATGCCACCCATCAACCATCGGACAATGGCAAATGACTGTGCGAAACCTGCGCTGTAGTGTAGAAACAGGATTGCTGCCATCGCCATCGCATTAATCGCAACCCCTGTCAGCAACAACGTAAATGAAGACATGCGTCTACTTTGTGTGGCGATTGAGATGACGATCGCAATGGTAATTGCAGCGCCGATGAAAGCTGCTGGCCAGGTAGCTGGAAAGATGCCGATTGTCTGCCAACCAGAACAAATTGCAAGGACGGCACCGAGTGCTGAGCCACTCTGTACTCCGAGGGTGAATGGAGTTGCCAAAGCGTCTCTGAGTAAAGCTTGAAAGATAACTCCGGCTAGTGCTAGAGCGCCACCTGTTAGTGCTGCCAGAATTACGCGAGGCAGTCGAGCATAGAAAAATATTTCGTGATCTGGTGACTCTCCGTGCCAAACTCGCAACATGTCGATTTTTGTTGAGCCAATCAAAGGAGCGACTAAGGCCGTCAACAGAAAAAACCCGGCGGCAGCAAGGATGACCAGGGTAAACTTCTTACGATTTAGCATGGCCTACCGATCTTGAATTCATTGGCTTCAGAGTAGTTTTCATCACTGGGGCTTAATTTTGTCAAGTAAATAATTGTCTAGCTGGTGCGGTTTAGCGGGTTCGTAGAAAACCCATGATCGCTCTGCGGGGCCTTTGCAAATTTTTGCGTTGATCTGGAAAATGTCTGCCAATATGTCGGTCTTCAGAACGTCGTTGGGATGACCGTCAGCGGCGATTACCCCTTCAGCGAGCACAATTAAACGGTCAGCGTGTTGTGCAGCCAGGTTTAAGTCATGCGTGACGGCTATGACACTCATGCCAGAATGTGCCAGATTACGCAATAGTGAGTATGTGTAGAGCTGATTTTTTAGGTCCAAGAATGTCGTTGGTTCATCGAGTAGGAGCACTTGAGCTTCTTGAGCCAATGCGGACGCGAGGACAACCCGTTGTCTTTCACCACCACTTAGGCTGCTGAATTCACGGTGAGCAAATTCAACTGTGTTGCTGATTTCCATTGCACAACGTATGGCTTTGAGATCTTCGGGGGATTCAAAGAGACCTCGGCAGTGGGGTGTGCGACCCATCAGTACAACCTGTTCGGCCGTGAATGGGAATTCCAGTCGAACTAGCTGTGGAATAAAAGCTATATGTTGACCGAGTGATTGCTTCTTCCATTCTCGAAGTTCGACATTGAGAAATGAACAACCTCCTTCATACCCTTCTAGATAACCCGAGAGAATGGACATTAGTGTTGATTTGCCTGCACCATTGGGCCCGATAATGGCGGTCATCTCGCCGGCTTGCAGTTGCAGATCAAAGCCACGTAAGACTTCGACAGAGTCGAATCGAAAACGCAAATCACTGAGAGTAAAAAGATTCACTGTGTTACCTCTGGGTGAATCATAGCCACAAGGCGTCTTGCAGTCTCAGCTACGCGCAATCCTGGTACGACGAAAATATCCTCGGAAACTACATAGACACGACCAGTCCGAACGGCTGACAATTCAGGCAGTTGCTTCCAGAGTTTCGTTGCCATCACACGATGATCCTCGGTTACGGAAACAGTATTTCCCATGTTACCCATATCGATAATAACTTCAGGATTGCGGGCGTAGAGTTCTTCACGTGGAATGCGTGGATAGTGAGCCAATGTGTCTTCGAAGACGTTTTTTCCACCAGCGATAGTGATTAACTCATTCAGGAAAGACCTGCTGCCGACGACGGTCACATCTTCTACTGTTGCTGGCGTGCGTCCGATAACGAACATTACACTTCGACGGCGAAGCTTGCTGGCCTGTTGACGAATTGTAGCTAGTTCAGAACGCAGCCTAGTGACTTGCTCAAGAGCGCGTCCAGGTGTATGTGTTGCTTCACCGAGATCCAATAGTGATTGATAGATCCCCGCTAAGTCGTTGTGTTGTAGAGCTACAAAAGGTAGACCAAAACTGCGCAGTTTTTGTATCAAACCGCGGTGTTCCTTGAGTGTCACAACTAAATCCGTCTTTATTGCCAAGATGGTCTCGAAGTTCGGATTCATGTAGTCGCCTATTTTATGTTTCTGACGCACCTCAGGCGGGTAGTGACAATGCGTGGTTACGCCTACAACACGATCTCCTAGTCCTAGTGAATAAAGCATTTCGGTGATGCTAGGAGCTACAGAGACGATCCGTTTTGGCTTGATGAGCGCTGATTTGGCATCCCGCAAACAAAACAGAACACTGAAGAGTTGAAGAAGAGATCGGCGAGTCAGGTATTTCGACCAACGTAGCACAGGAATAGGCTTGTTTGACAAGCCAGCATGAACAGTTGAGATGGTTAGGTTACGGGTTGATTGACTGTGCACTTCGGCATTAAACCTCTCACTGGGGAGTATGAGTATTGTAGCGATCTGTCGAAGTACGCAGTGGAAGTGGTTCAGTTAAATCTTTTATGAAAATAAAAGTTGGTATCACGTGGCCGCGTGTAGAGTCAGTCTTGATGGCTGTCAGTTTAATGTTGCACGCGAATAGAGTTACAGGCCCTTGATTAGGTGGCCTAGCTTCTCTTTCTTGGTGCGGAGGTAGCTAGTGGCTTGGTCTGGAGAGTCTATCTCGCAAGGTACGCGTTCTGTTATTTCTATGCCGGCAGCTTCGAGTGCAGCAACTTTTTCAGGGTTGTTGGAGAGAAAACGTATTTTTTTCAGGCCGAAATAGTGTATGACGGCAATCGGATCGTCATATAGTCGCTGATCGGCCTCAAAGCCAAGCTCCTCGTTAGCCTCAACTGTATCCGCCCCGTTGTCTTGTAGCTGGTATGCCATCAACTTGTTGACCAGGCCAATACCGCGCCCCTCTTGAGGGTCGTAAACAAGCAATCCACGACCTTCATTGGCAATCTTTTCCAGTGCAAGTTCTAACTGACGTCCGCAATCGCAACGTAGGCTGCCAAAAACATCACCGGTCAGACATTGCGAATGTATTCGTACCAGAGGTGCACGATCGGAGGTCAATGAAAAATCCCCTAACTTGAGGGCCACTGTCTCGGCCGAGTTCGTACTTTGCAAATCAGTGGTTAATCCAACTGTTGGGCTATTGGGAGCGTTTCGACGGAAGCCAAAAATACGGAAATTTCCGAAACGGCAAGGGAATGCAGCCTCTGCCACCTTTTCAAGTTTCACGGTCAATGGCACTCTGGATTTTCCATACTGGGTCCGGGAATTCTCACGTTCATCCAGCAGTTCGGAGTAAGTTCTATCCATGTCAAATTGTCTATTCTCCGAGTCTCGTCAATACTTTCTACAGTGGTCGACAACTTAAATCCTGTTGGGGCATAAGTCGCAAAGTACTACCATTATAAGGGACGACACCAAGGGGATCTTCACCAGGTGATTCTTCGTTGGGCAAGAGCGAAGTGATGAAACTTTGAAGTGTTCTTGCCAGTTGCGGTCTCGTTACGGACTATGGAACGCGAGCTACTTTTAATTTTACTGGTAAAGATCGCGCTAATTGCGTCGATGGCGAGCATCATGCTTCGCCTGTCATTCGCTAAGAAAATGCTTCTGCGTGAGCAACGCACCGCCCGCCAAAGATTGCAACTGGGACTGCTTTTTGGCGGGGTTTTTTCGTGTGGTACATTGTCACGTTTGCTGCTTGGCTATAAGGCGGCAGAACTTGGTCTCGAAAGTTCCCTGGTGTGTGGTCTAGTCGGCGGCTACGTAACTGGATCAGTGGCAGGGAGCCTAATTGCGCTGCCAGCTTTACTGGCAGGAGAATGGATCGCTTTGCCACTTTTAATCGGGGTTGGTGCTCTTGGGGGTCTATTACGTGATTTTGCATCAGAGCCAGATGAGATTTGGCGATTTACTCCTTTTTTCCCTTTCACAATTTCCAATTGGCTTTTACGTAACTTGCAGACAACACAACGTGCGTTTGACATGTTAGTACTTTCGTCGTGTTTGCTAGTGGAATTTATTCGTACGAGTCTTGCGCAGACTTTCCAGGCGCAAGGATGGCTATTCACACTTTACGCAGCAGACCCTTCCCCAAGTCTTTTGACAGTAGTTACGGTTTACTCGACTACAGTTTTCTGCGTAGGCTTGACGCTAAAGGTCTGGAATAGTACACGCAACGAGTGGAAACTTGAAGAACAGCAGAGACTTTTGACTGAAGCACGTTTAGCGTCGCTGACTAGTCAGATCAACCCTCATTTTTTGTTTAATACCCTAAACTCAGTTGCTTCTTTGATACGCAGCGACGGTAAAATGGCTCGCAGGGTTGTTTTCAAACTTTCAGTGATTTTGCGCAGACTGCTGCGGAAACAGGACACCTTTTCATCTCTACAGGAAGAAGCCGCTTTCATCGACGATTACTTGAGCATTGAGGCTGTCAGGTTTGGCGACAAGTTAAAAATTGTTAAAGAATTCGAAGACCAGACCATGCGTATTCTGGTGCCGAGTATGTTGTTACAGCCACTGGTTGAGAATTCGATAAAACATGGATTGGCACCAAAAGTCGAGGGTGGCACAATCTGGCTTTCAAGTACGCTTCGCAACGGAAGACTACAAATCGAAATCTCGGACGATGGTGTTGGTATTCCTTCCGAACAGATGCACGATATTTTTAGCCGTGGCATTGGTCTCAGTAATGTGCATGAGCGCCTTGGAGTGCTCTATGGAAGTGAATTTCATTTGATGCTGGAGCCGAGGCTGGGTGGAGGGACACGTATCAGAATTCAGATTCCTGAGTTACAATATCTGCCAACGGAGAGGGGTAGTGAAAGTTCTGATGATAGACTTGCAACAATACCTCCTGACATGACTTAAAGATTTTTCTGACTTGCATTTTGCCTACACTCCTTTATAGGGTGGAGTGTTTATGCAGATGAACGCCTTTCTATTTCCCGGTCAAGGCTCGCAATACGCAGGTATGGGTCGCGAGCTGGTTGCAGAGTTTCCAGTCGCACGTTCAATCTTCGAGCAGGCTGATGATGCTCTGGGGTTCTCGCTCTCCGAGCTGTGCTTCGAAGGACCTGAAGAACAACTCAAGTTAACTGAAAATACCCAGCCGGCAATCTTGACGTGTTCTGTTGCGTTTGACGCTGTTTTAAAGCAAGAAGGAATTCGGCCTCACTATGTTGCTGGACACAGCCTTGGCGAATATTCAGCGCTTACCGTTGCTGGGTCGCTGAGTTTTACCGATGCTGTAAGGATTGTACGCAAGAGAGGCCAGTACATGCAGTCTGCTGTCCCACAAAGTGTTGGTGCGATGGCTGCGTTGATCGGGTTGCCACCTGGTGAACGCGATCAAGTTTGTGAGACGGCTATGGAAGGCGAGGTTGTTTCACCAGCGAATTTAAATTCCCCATCGCAGATTGTTATTGCTGGTCATGTCGCGGCTGTAGAGCGAGCTATTGATGTAGCAAAGAAATTAGGCGCCAAGAAGGCCATTTTATTGCCAGTAAGTGCTCCTTTCCATTGTGCTCTGATGAACCCTGCAAAACAGCAGCTCGTACCCGATCTTGATTCAGTTGAATTCCTTGCTCCGAACATTCCGCTAGTTAACAACTTTGGTGCCGAAGTGGTGGAAACGGGAGTGGCGGTACGCGAAGGACTCAAGCAACAGGTTTGCAACCCGGTGCGCTGGGAAGAGTCCATACGGAGGCTTACGTCCCTGGGTGTCGGTCATTTTATTGAGGTTGGACCAGGACGTGTTTTAACTGGTTTAATGCGTAGCATTGATCGTTCCCTGAATGCTTCGAACATGGAAGATCTCAGTTCTTTGGAGAAATTAACTTCATGAAAGACCGCGTTGTATTTATCACAGGAGCTAGTCAAGGCATTGGTAGAGCTTGTGCCCTCGAGTTTGCTAGGGCTGGTGCTAGCGTAGTCGTCGGTGCACGACAACAAGACAAACTTGCTTCTTTAGTTGGTGAAATTTCTGATCTGGGTGGATCTGCCTTTGCTGTTCCACTCGATGTTGCTCAGGAAAGTTCCGTTAAAGAAGCTTTTAGAGAGGCACGTGAGTCAGTCGAACGTATAGACATTCTGGTCAATAATGCTGGCATTACTCGTGATGGACTAGCAATGAGAATGTCGGCTGAAAACTGGAGCCAGGTGATGGACACTAACCTCAACGGGGCATTTGCTTGTATCCAAGCTGTGTTGCCTTCGATGATGAAAGCTCGTTGGGGACGTATTATCAACATTTCTTCAGTGGTTGGAACAAGTGGCAATCCAGGCCAGGCAAACTATGTTGCCTCAAAAGCAGGTTTAGTAGGTTTAACAAAGTCATTGGCGCAAGAGGTTGCTTCGCGCGGTATTACTGTGAATGCAGTGGCTCCGGGTTTTATTGAGACAGCTATGACTGATGGCCTTAGCGACAAAGTAAGAGAGAAACTTCTCGAGTCCATTCCGTTACGACGGATCGGCTCTGTTGACGAGGTATCGAGCGCGGTACGCTTTCTTGCAACCGAAGAAGCATCATACATCACTGGACACGTTCTACACGTAAACGGTGGCTTGTACATGTAAGAGTTCATGGTTGCCGTTGTGTAGAGAGCAAAAAGATCTCAAATTCGGCTTGGAATGACAGCTCTTATCCACGCCCCTCCGGCAAAATAAATCGTAGGCATGTATATGTCGATACTTAGAATTGCATTTCTATTATTGGTTACGAGCTATTTTCTTCATGCAGGAGAAGTTCGTTCTCTTACAATTCTTCATTTGAATGATCTCCACGCTCGGCTTTTACCGGATGACCGAAAGCGAGGAGGTTTCGCTTACGTCGCACAAGCTATCCGACACGAACGCGAAAAGGCAGATGGTGTATTAGTAATGCACGGTGGAGACCTCGTACAGGGAACTCCGGTCTCCACAATTTTTGATGGTGTTCCTGTTTACGAAGTTGCTTCTCAGTTGGGCCTCGATTTTCATACACTTGGCAACCATGAATTTGACTACGGATGGCACAAAATTCGCGAGTTTATGAACGAAGCTTCGTTCACCATACTTTCTGCAAATGTTGTTAATGAACAAGGGAAACTTCTGACCGGAGAGGCATACCGCATTCGCGAGGTTAACGGCATAAGAGTTGGTGTTATCGGCCTGCTGACAGATAAACTGCATAGCCTTACTCGCACTTCTCTGATGGGACCTTGGAAAACTCTACCTATTATCGATACTGTCAGGCACTACGTAGATTTAATTGGTGATCGAGCAGATTTAATCGTTGTTCTCGCACACATATTTCCCAGTGAGGAAAATAGTATATTGCGTTCCAATAAGGGAGTTTCGATCATTATCGGAGGCCATCACCATGGTGGACAGGATGATGTGAAAGAGTACCAAGGGCGTATCTGCGTCAAGACACGTCCGTACGGTCGAGAGCTTGGGCGGCTCGATGTCGAATTTGACGTAGGAAATAAACGACTTGTCTCTTATCGATGGAAACGAATCCCGATAAACACTCACCAGTATCTCCCTGATCCAGTCACCATGAAGCTTGTTCAAAAATGGGAAACTCGTGTGGCAAAAATTGTTGACGTACCAATTGGAAGATCTGTGCGGACCCTCAAGCGGCATGAGCTCCGACAGTGGATTGAGTCAGCCATGATTCATGCGGTAGACGCTGATATTGCTTACATGAACTTGGGAGGCATACGAGATGGTCTTCCGGAAGGTGAGATCTTGGCACGCCACATCTGGAACATAATGCCATTCGACAACTTGGTTGTGACAGCACGACTGCGAGGAAGTGAACTTCCCAAGGAAGTGAGCACAGGCAGAGTAATCAGTGCTGAACGTGAGTACGTAGTGGCAACAAACGATTTCATAGCTGAAAAGTGGCGCGAACGAGGTCTCCCATTCAAGAAAGATGGCCCCGCGCTACGTGATGTTCTGATTAATTGGGTTCGTCAGCACAAGGTGGTGCAGTGATAGGTATCAAACTGAGATCAAGATGTTGCATCATCAGTTACTGTCAGTTTTGACTGCAGTCACCGAACAGAAATAGAAATAACTGGGTACGTCTAGCGATTGACAGGAAAGCAGAATATCAGCACAGGTCAATACTTTATCAAAGAACTGCTAATCTACCCATAGGCCTTCGACAGTTTCCTTTCCTGCTATGATTTTTGACGACAAACGCAAGAAACTACAGGATGAATTGCGCCAAAGCGGCCGACTGCCCGCAGGGCAGTCATTAACATTAAAGTGGCCAGTACTGCACGTTGGAACAGTGCCATCCTTTGATCCGAAACAATGGGATTTTAAAGTCTGTGGCCTTGTCGAAAACCCTCTCTGTTTCAAGTGGCATGAGTTTCAGAAACTGCCCCGGAAGAGGATCAATGCCGATTTTCACTGTGTGACGAGTTGGAGCAAGTTTGACAATGAGTGGGAGGGGGTGCCTTTTTCTGTCATTGCTGAGAAAGCCCAACCGAAACCTGAAGCTCGTTTTGTAATGGTTTTAGCCGAAAACAACTACACCACCAACCTACCACTAGAAGATCTTATGGCCAGTGATGTTATCTTTGCAGACCGTCATGCTCCTGAGCCACTTGATGCTACTCATGGTGCACCGCTACGACTTGTTGTGCCTCATCTTTATGCCTGGAAGAGTGCAAAATGGGTTCGGGGTCTAAATTTCATAGCTGAAGACGAACCAGGTTACTGGGAACAGTTTGGCTATCACATGTATGGTGACCCATTCCGAGAACAGCGTTTTCAGAGCTGAACCTCTAACTAGTGCTACAGCGTTCAACTGTGTAAATCTGAGGCATCAGCCAGAAGATGGACAAAGTTCGCACACTCTAACCGACCCAATACATCCAGGCACGGGGGTGCGGTCTGTGTAGATCCAAGTATTTTTACTTGTTGTAGTAGGCGGCGTTTCGCTCGGTGAACGCGTCCCATTTTTCAGGGAGGTCCTCCAAGGCAAAGATCGCCGAAACAGGGCAAACTGGCACACAAGCACCGCAGTCAATACATTCTTCTGGGTCTATATACAACAGTTCTTCCGTTTCGTGATCGTCTTCGTCAGCTTTTGGGTGGATACAATCCACTGGACAGGCATCCACACAAGCTGTATCCTTTGTTCCGATACAAGGTTCCGCTATAACGTATGCAGCTGGAATAACTAACATTGCTGCTCCTAGCGCTAACCACTCCGGTGAAAATCCGCTAGATGCGGTAGCCATATAACCAACAAATGCAACCAATGTCATAAAAATGTTATCTCCTTTACCGCGTGCTGACGTAAGGCCCTATCCAACAGAGTGCCCGAACGCCTAAAGAAACCGACCTAGTCGGCAAATCCCCTAAAAAACGGAATTATATCACAATGATTTTGAAGCAGAAAGCTATTGAGTTCTATAGTCATGCTGAATCATGCTGAATGGTATAGACAGGCAACACAGCTGGGCGAAATGTGATTTCAAGTGTCTGCATCATATTTCCCTACGATTCACGAGCTATATCTACGGCATTCAGCAGTGCCCTCGCCTTGTTCATAGTTTCTTCCCATTCTCGTTCTGGTATTGAATCTGCAACGATGCCACCACCTGCTTGAAGGTATGCTTTCTGCCCACGGACTACCATTGTTCGAATTGCAATACAAGAGTCCAAATTACCTGAGAAATCAAGGTACATAACGCTGCCGGAGTAGACGCCGCGACTTGAACGCTCGAGTTCGGCTATGATCTCCATCGCTCTCACTTTTGGAGCCCCAGATACCGTTCCTGCAGGAAAGCACGACATCAGAGCGTCAAATGCATCTTTACCTGATTTCAGTTTCCCCTGTACGCTCGAAACAATGTGCATGACATGTGAATAGTATTCGATGATCTTGAATTCTGGAACACGCACAGTCGAAAATTCGCATACTCTTCCGAGGTCATTGCGGCCCAAATCGACGAGCATGACATGTTCTGCAAGTTCTTTTTCGTCTTGTAGCAGATCCTTAGCCAGGGTTCGATCTTCGGACTCATTAGTACCACGAGGACGAGTGCCAGCAATTGGGCGATAGTGAACTTCGCCGTTACTGACCTTCACGAGCATTTCTGGTGAGCTGCCTAGAATAACGGTATCGTCCAAGTGAAGATAGAAGAGGTAAGGTGAGGGGTTGACCGTTCGCAAAGCGCGATAAATTTGAAACGCGTCAACACCTGGTTCCATTTCTAGTCGCTGCGAGAGGACCACCTGAAAGATATCACCCGCTCGTATGTATTCTTTAGCCTTTTCCACCGCACGGCAGTGAGCTTCCTTGCCTACATTCGACTGAACTTCGAGCGGGCCTGAAGGGAGGTTTTTCTTGGGGGTAGGCAGGGGTCCAGCGAGTGTTTTTTCAATCTGTGTAATACGGTATTGGGCGTCAAGATAACCCTCTTGTAGTGATTTTTCGCATTCATTGCACCTCACATTGGCAATTACATGAATCTCGTGTTTCACGTGATCAAATGCGAGCAGGGTTGCGAAGAATAGAAACATCGCATCGGGCATTTTGATGTCATCTTTGCGAAACTTAGGTACCCGTGGTTCGATAAGCTGGATCAGGTCATAGCTGGCATACCCGACTGCACCAGCTGAAAACGGTGGTAAACCCTCGGTGCCCACTGGGTGAAACTCTCCGACCAGGTCGCGAAGAATTTCGAATACATTGCCGCGTTGTCTACGAGTCTTTCCATTGCGAAAGATCTCCACCGCTCTACCTCTGGCTGTTACTGTCAAGAATGGGTCAGCGCCCAGAAATGTATATCGGCCGACCTTTTCGCCGCCCTCGACACTTTCAAATAAGAACGAATGCTTACGTTTGGCTGAGAGTTTAAGGTAAGCCGAGACAGGGGTCTCCAAATCAGCCGACAAGACTTTGTGGACCGGGATTAAATTGCCCTGTGTGGACAGTGTTTTGAAAGTCTCAAAATCCGGCGACATTATTTTGCTCGAATCGCTTGTAAAACAGCACGTCTCATTACGGTTCTTGAAGCCGTTTTACCAGTCCAGATCTCAGACTGTGCAGCGGCTTGTTCGAGAAACATTTCGAGTCCTTGAATTACCATTTTGCCCTGTGAGCGTGCCCTCTTCAACAGTAACGTCTCTAACGGGTTGTAGACCATATCAAAAACTATTTCAGCTGGAATCTTGTCGGCAAAAAAGCAATCATCCGTGTTTGGGTACATGCCAATTGGTGTAGCGTGGACCAATGCGTCAAACTTCCTTTGAGTAAGGTCAACACGATCGAGTGCAGCAACATCACAATTTTTGGCCAGTCTTCTGACTCGTTGAAAGTTGCGACCGCTAAGCGTTACTTGTGCTCCTTTTTGTTTGAGTGCGAATGCCGCTGCTCGTGCCGCACCGCCATTGCCAATAACGAGGACCGAGGCTCGTTTGAGTGTCAAAAGATTGCTCAGGGGCACTGTTACCCCGGCCGCATCGGTGTTTGTACCACAGAGCTTTCCTTTGCGGCGAAAAATTGTGTTGACAGCACCAATTTGAGCTGCAAGTGGATCCAAATAGTCGAGATAGCGCATCACTCTGCGTTTATGTGGAATCGTCACACTCAAACCAGTTACCGGGAGTGTTTCAACAAAACGAAAGAAATCGCTCAAGTGATTGGATGCAACCTCAAAAGGCAGAAAAACAGCATCAATACCTAGTGACTGAAATACTCGATTGTGTAGTGCGGGCGACATGGAATGACCTGCCGGGTAAGCTGCCACTCCCAGCACTTTTGTATCTGCATTGAGCTTTGTTAAGCGGTAGCGTTTACGCAACAGTGATGTTGTCATTTGCCCTGGTGCAGTCGGCTTAGTTGTAAGATTTTCGCTAACAGGTGCAGTTTCGGGAAAAGCGAAGGTGAAGATTGATCCACGAGCTGGTCCTAGAACTCGCGTGGAGATTCCTGTTTCCCCCATCGCTATCACAGTCAAGCGTATATCTGAGTGCCGCGAGGGTAGTTCCAAAATGCGTAAATTATCACTGGGCTTTTGGGCTGTCGTAGCAATCTTGTAAATATCCGCGGGAAATTTTTTCAGTTGGCGCACTACAGAGTCGAGAGGCGGAGTCTTCAGGAAGTTGTGATAAGAGAGCACCAAGCCTGCTTTTGGTCTCAGGTTTTCAAGTGCTGCCGGTAACTGTTCGGCACTTTCTATCTCAAGATCTATTAATTGTGCGCCAGCGGTGACCGCCTTATGTAGAAGCTCGACTTGTTTTAGGGTCCCGCCCTCAAAAGCACCACCATTAGAACTTTGGCGACAAGTCGCCAAAATGGTAGTACGGGGAGAACGTTTCCGAATTAGTCGAATCACATCTATACCGCTTTGAGGTTTATCGAGCAGGTCCAGACGAAACTCAAAAAATCGTTCTCCTGCGGCAATTGCATGCACGGCTATTCTTTCCAGCTCCGGGGCCCTGTGGCATCCTAGAGCGACGCAAATCGGAGGCAGTTGCTTGATCTTAATCATTTGCAAATCATTCTCTCATCATTGACACTTGCGCAACTCGAGTTTTGCTATTGCATCTCGGTGAACCTCATCGGGACCGTCTGCTAGGCGCAGTGTGCGGGCATTAGCCCACCAGTTGGCCAGTGGGAAGTCGTTGCAAACACCACCACCACCATGTGCTTGAATAGCACGATCAACAACGTGTAATGCCATATTTGGTGCGACGACCTTAATCATGGCGATTTCGGCTCTGGCACCCTTATTGCCAACTGTATCCATCAGATGAGCGGCTTTGAGTGTTAACAACCTCGCTTGTTCGATCTCGATGCGAGAGCTAGCGATATCGGCTCGAATAGTTCCTTGTTCAGAAATTGGTTTTCCAAATGCAATACGCTCTTTGGTGCGCGCACACATCATTTCCAGGGCACGTTCGGCCATTCCAATTAGTCGCATGCAATGGTGAATGCGGCCCGGCCCTAATCTCCCTTGAGCAATTTCGAAGCCTTGCCCTTCGTCGAGCAGCATGTTTGATGCCGGGACGCGGACGTTTTCGAAGCTTATTTCGGCATGTCCATGCGGGGCGTCGTCATACCCGAAAACATCCAGTGGCCGGTGGATAGTGATACCGGGGTGATCGAGAGGGACCAGTATCATTGATTGCTGCTTGTGGCGCACTGCAGTTGGATCAGTTTTCCCCATAAATATAGCGATTTTGCAGTGGTGGTGTGGAGCCCCACTACTCCACCACTTCCGGCCGTTGATGACGTATTCGTCGCTATCGCGGACAATACTCGAACAGATGTTGGTTGCATCCGAAGATGCTACAGCTGGTTCGGTCATACAAAAACAGGATCGAATTTTACCGTCAAGTAATGGTTTAAGCCACTGTTCCTTTTGTTCTTCGGTGCCGTACCGAACCAATACCTCCATGTTGCCTGTATCTGGCGCCGAGCAATTAAAGGCTTCCGGTGCGATCTCTGAACGTCCCATAATTTCGCACAATGAGGCATATTCGAGATTGGTTAATCCTGCACCATGCTCGCTTTTGGGAAGAAAAAGATTCCATAGTCCTTGTTCTCGCGCACGAACTTTTAATTCTTCCATGATTGCCGGTGAAGACCAGCGATCGCCCTCCTTGACCTGTTCTGCATGGATGGGCTCACTTGGATAAATATGCTCATCCATGAAAGCCAAGATTGTTTCCTGGAGGTTTTTGACGTGATCGGAATAGTCAATATTCATTTTGGATGGCCTTCTTCTAAGTGAAACCACTAGTTTGTAACGATTGACAATTCTAGCAGTTCGGCTGTCTGGTCAGAGGTGGGTTAAAGTAAGCAAATGCCACATCACACAAGAGAAATCACCATCGACACCAGAGGAAAGGGGTTTTACGAGGTGACTGCTGAGATTACTAGTTGGGTTGCGGGTCTTGGCGTTGAGGAAGGCCTGTTGACTGTATTCATTCAGCACACTTCAGCTTCGCTGCTGATTCAAGAAAATGCTGACCCTGATGTTGTTCGCGATTTGGAAACTTTCTTCGGTAAGCTCGTACCGGAAGATTCAACCCTCTATACCCACACCATGGAAGGGCCAGACGACATGCCTGCACACATTCGAGCTGCGTTGACCCAACCGCAAATTTCGATTCCCATTATTGGTGGACGAGTCACTCTCGGTACCTGGCAGGGTATCTACCTATTCGAACACCGCGACCAATCGCACCGTCGATGTCTCTCGTTACATGTTTCTGGTGTATGAGAGCAAGCGTTGAGCCTCGTTCTAGTGATGGTGGCTTGTATGATAGAGTTTCCTTACGAGAATGTTTGGAGGGTATCATGACTGCGCACGTTGTTTTGCGAAGTTTACGTTTGTCCGTTTTAGTGGCATTTTGTGCGGCATTTATTTTGGAATTGCCCACCCTTGGGCAACAGAGAAGCTTGGGGTTGGTGCCACAACATCGTCAACTCCCTGATACGCCTTTACAGCCTCTAGCACAGCAGGTGCGACGACTGGAAGACGCCATGAACTATCTAGGTCAGCCTTTTTCTGTCGAAACGCATCGAAAAATCAATAAGGTTCTTGCTATGCAAGATGAGGCTGCAGCTGTTGCACGGCTTCAGCAATTACTTGACCCTTACGTTTTGGCTGAGGTCAATATAAACCCTGAGAGCCGAGTCAAGGTTACTCCTGGTGCTGCCGATCCGGCACTCGTCGAAAAGGGCACCAGGTTATTTCTTGTGAAAGTTATCAATGAGGCTGGTGTGCGTGCACCGCTCAACGTGGAGAGCCCAAACACTGGTCCGACATCACTAAGTTATCGAAGTGCGGAAGAGCACGAAGTTGAGCAAGAGTTAACGGAATCAGATGTCAGAGAGCGCTGGGCGGAAATTTCCATGTACCAAAGATCTCCTATGTGGCAACGGTTGACGGGACTTGGTGTGGAATATCAAGTTCTTTCCATTTATTCGCGCGATCGCGGAAAACGCTCTGCCAAAATCGCCTTCAATGTTGGACAGGGTTCACAAGACATTGGATTTCGCAATGATATGTTGGTTCTGTTTGATAGCGCACCGACACGCCCTATTACCCTCCGTGTCAAGGATGAGAACGGACAGCCCACCATCGCTGGCTTCAAAATCAGAGATCGTGCAGGACGTATCTACCCTAATCCCTCTAAGCGTCTTGCACCTGACTTCCCATTTCAAGCGCAAGTTTATCGGGCCGATGGGGAGAAGGTTTTACTGCCAGCCGGTTATTACACGATGGCATCTTCAGGTGGACCGGAATTTCATGTTCGGACCAGAGAGTTTTCTGTTGACTCTGAAGGTCCAAACGAACTGGCTTTTCAGTTGCAACGCTGGATCAACCCATCGAAGTATGGCTGGTGGTCGGGGGATCATCATATCCACGCTTCAGGGTGTGCTCACTACAAGAATCCCACGGAAGGTGTCCAGCCCGTTGACATGCTTCGCCAGGTTCTGGGTGAACATCTAAACATTGGTTCGGTACTCACCTGGGGTCCGTCGTGGTACTACCAAAAACAATTTTTTAGCGGAGAAGACAACGACCTTTCAAAACCTGAACGTCTATTGCACTATGACGTAGAAGTCTCCGGTTTTCCTTCGAGCCACGCCGGCCATCTCGTCTTGCTTGGACTCAAAGAAGACGATTATCCTGGGACAAAACGTGTCGAGCAATGGCCTTCGTGGGACTTGCCAATACTGCAATGGGCACAATCCCAAGATGCCATAGTTGGATTCACCCATTCGGGTTGGGGATTGCAGGTTCAGAGTGACGAACTGCCTAACTATGAAATGCCAAGTTTTGATGGTATAGGAGCCAACGAATATATAGTCGACGTAACGCATAACGCCGTAGATTTTATATCGCTTGTTGACACACCTTCTATATGGGAGCTCAACATTTGGTACCACACACTCAATGCCGGTTTCCGCACGCGTGTCAGTGGCGAGACAGATTTTCCCTGTATCTATGACGAAAGGGTCGGAATGGGACGCAGCTACGTGAAATTGAAAAATTTAACGTACCGAAACTGGATTGAAGGAGTTCGCGATGGACGCACCTATGTTGGTGATGGCAAGAGTCACTTAATCGACTTCCAGCTCAACGGGGTTGAAGTAGGCACGCAGGGGAGCGAAGTGAGGATCGGCGCTAATGACACAGTTCGAGTTGAGGTCAAAGCAGCTGCTCTACTTGATCGTTTTCCAGACCCAAAATTTTACAGTTTCATAAAACGACAAGGACGGTCTGGAAAAATTTCCCAATATGATCGCCTTCGGGGCGAACTGAGCAGCACTCCTCTAAGGCGCTTGCCGTACGATGTGCAACCGTATTGGGACGTTGAAAGAGCACGTATTACTGGAACGCGGGATGTTCCTGTGGAACTCATCGTGAACGGTGAAGCCATCGCTGCGAAGAGACTTATCGCAGACGGTCGCATCCAAGATCTTGTCTTTGAAGTTCCGATTGCCAAAAGCAGTTGGGTGGCCTTGCGTATTCTCCCTTCTTCGCACACCAACCCAATTTTTGTCATTGTTGACGGAAAACCCATAAGAGCTTCACGTCGCAGTGCGGAATGGTGTCTTGCCGCAGTAAATCAATGCTGGACACAGAAAATTGCAGGCACGCGAGAATCTGAGAAAGAGGCTGCAAGAAGAGCTTATGACCACGCGAGAGCAGTCTATAAACAACGTATTATCGAAAGTAAATAGCTTCCGTAATATAGCTTGCAATTAACTCGCCGAAGGGATGAAGCGCTCAGTATTAAGTAAACAACTGCGCCAGTTTATCCATGCCTTTTCAGGAAATCATGGCTATCGCACCGATGTGGTACGTAGCATTTTTATTGTCGTTGACTTGTCACGAAGCTGCTCATGCTCTTGTGGCAGACCTGGGTGGTGATTCAACTGCTGCATCAAGTGGGCAGGCAACTCTAAACCCAGCTCCACATGTCAAGCGTGAACCTTTTGGCACGGTGCTCGTACCGATTTTTTCCTTGATATGGATGAATTGGATGATTGGTTGGGCCAGTGCGCCGTATGATCCCTATTGGCAGCAGCGTTATCCTCGGCGAGCGGCATGGATGGCACTAGCAGGTCCGGGGGCAAACTTGTTGTTGGCGATTATTGCTGCAATCGCTATTCGCATAGGCTTAGCATTCGGCTACTTCGCACCTGGAACTTTTAGTTTTGCAGGATTGGCAGTAGGGGCTCCTGGTGAAATTTCCTCAGCACTCGCAACTTTTCTGAGTATTCTTTTTGCGCAGAACCTGTTGCTAATGGCATTCAATTTACTTCCTGTTCCTCCCCTAGATGGACACATTGCGGTAGGTTTATTTCTTAGTGAGTCGACCACCTTAAAATTTCTTGAATTTGTCCGGCAGCCGGGCTTTGGATTAATAGGCTTGCTGATTGCTTGGAACCTGTTCGGGTACATGTTTAGGCCTGTTTTTCAGTTTGGTGTAGCGTTGTTGTATTTAGGGTACGGTGGGTAGATTGCGATGACTTTTGACCTACGCTTTTTTTAGCAACAGGTTCCCAGCACTATCCCGATTTGAGCGTCTACCTTTTGGAATGTAGACATTTGAAGCTTCTTCTGAGTTGTAGAGTGCGGTCGGCTTAATTTTGTCCAACTTCGCTATGGCTTTTACTCGTGCTGTGACCTGCTCTACCTCACGCCCTTGATGATCGTAACCGTAGAGTTTTCTATGATGCGCAGAAAAACCCTTTTGTTCGCTATACGGTATCGTAATTTCATGTGACTGACCACGGTACCGCAGATCGATTGAGCACTCAAGAAAAACCTCCTCGTAGCCTTCATCTGAGAAATCTCGTTTGGCATGGTTTTCCAGTTCGCGAAAAACCTGTTCGGCGTCAACAGATAGAACCGATCGCGAATAGTCCCTCACGCAATCGGCGATCAACATACCAACGGCAGAAAGCACGCTAGCATGTGGCGGTACGATTACAGTGTCTATCTCGAGTCGATCTGCAAGTTCGCAAGCATGTTGAGCCCCTGCACCTCCAAAACTCACCAATGCGAAGTCACGCGGATCTTGGCCTCGTTCGACTGAAACGGCTCGGATTGCACGTTCCATGTTCGAGTTGGCGATATCGATGATAGCTTTGGCGGTTCTTTCGACCGATACTCCCAACTTTTTTGCAAATCTAGCGGCAAAATCTTCTGTTCGAATGAGGTCGAGTGACATGCGACCCTCTAGAAAATGCTCTGGATCTATACGTCCGAGTAGGAGGTTAGCGTCGGTAACAGTGAGGTCTTCGCCCTCGCCGTAGCAAATGGGTCCAGGTCTAGCTCCAGCGCTGTGTGGTCCTACTCGAAGAGCGCCAGCCGAGTCGATGTAAGCAATAGATCCTCCGCCTGATCCCACTGAATGAATATCCAGCATAGGCACTCTGATGGGAAATCCACCTATGTTTGATTCGTTGGTATATGTAAACTTACCATCGTATAGCGCAACATCGGTCGATGTGCCTCCCATGTCGAAGCTGATAACACGTTCTATTCCTGCCTCCGCAGCTACTGCAGCTGCACCGACTACACCTCCTGCGGGGCCGGACAGAACTGTCTGAATTGCACTATTCGCTGCTGTGGTGGCCGAAATTGACCCCGCATTTGACTGAAACACACGTAGTTTGACTCCGGCGATCTTTTGTTCTAGATCCTTGAGATAGCGAGCCATCAAGGGTGTCAAATAGGCATTTGCGACGGTTGTTGAGGCACGTTCGAATTCTCGATATTCCGGTAGGACTTCGTGTGAAAGGGACACAAACAACCCGTCGAGTCCATGGCCAATCTTCTTTTCGTGGCTTGGATTGGCATAGGAGTGCAGCAAGCAGACAGCCACCGATTCCACTCCCTGATTGCGTAACTTGATGGCTAAGTCATCGATGGCCGAATCCGATAAAGACTGTTCGACTGATCCATCAAAGAGTATTCTTTCTGGTAACCCAAACGTTAATTCGCTTGGAACCAGCTTGATGCGTGGAGTCGCCAAGAGATCATAAAGCTGCTCTCGGTTCTGTCGCCCAATCGCTAAGAGATCTTCAAAGCCTTTGGTTGTTACAAAGGCCGTCCGGGCACCTTTTTGTTCCAGTAGGGCGTTAGTGGCTACAGTTGAACCATGCACAACCTCCTTGGGCTCAAGACTATCGAGGCCTTGGAGGATCGCTCGAGAAGGGTCATCAGGAGTTGAGAGCACTTTATAAGTACTTATACTTTTACCGTCCCAAAGTACGAAATCCGTAAAGGTGCCACCCGTGTCAACGCCAATTCGCATAAGTGATCACTCTCTGCAATCAAGATAAGCATTGTACTTAAAGGAGTACTCAGGTGATGGTAAATCGTTGGAGTTATGCATTCTTCGATCTTACACACTGAGTCAAGATGACTGTCTGCGGTGCAAGGTAGCAACGTCACTGTAGAAGCGTGAGGTCGTTTGTGTCCTCCACGAACGGTTACTCGTTTCCATATGATCTGTGGAGATGTTCAAGAGTGTCTCGAGCAAGATCACCACGGTGGACAATCAACCGGTAGCGGAGAACCAGTGGCTTTCCTCTTGGCAGGTGTACTGGGTGTGTACCCGGCCATACGGGATTCTGCATACTTCCCGAAGAACGCAGAATCCAGGGCTGTGGAAAGCCAGGCAGTGATGGATGACAGAGAACGGAGATTCCAGCGAGCTGGGTCCCGTCAGTTGAAAACGATGCAGTGAGGTCAATCCAAGGTCCTGCTTGAAATGCTGTGCGTCGAGGTGTCAGCGGCCCTCGGGAACTGAGGAAGCGAATGTCTTCTGGAAGACGAGTACGGACCGAAAAACCGCCGTAGCCTTTATCGTTTTCTGCGCCCCCAATAAATAGATCGTCGACTAGTGGACTGAGGTTAATCACAAAATCAATCTTCCGCAGGTTTTCTTCTGATGGGTGTACGCGTACGAAAGTAACTTCTTCGAGAAAGGCTTGTGATTTCCCCATTGAGCTCGGTAATTCTGGTGAGACCCATTCGGATCGCACCTGTGCCGTCACGCTACCATCATCCGTTGGGATCGATTTGGCCTCGATGACGCGAGTGAGAAAATTACTTGCCAGCCAGGAATTGGATATTTTTTGGTTTTTGACAAGAATTTGATGCCATGCCCAGAAGACCCCACGATGGTGAATGTGATCGGCAGGAAAATCTTCTGTAAGAATTTCTCCATCGAGTCCATATAGAGGGTGAATATAGTTGGCTCGTCTGGATTGTCCGTTTAAAGATTTTGGGGCGAGTTGATAAAACAGTACAGGTTGCCCCGTTTCAATAAACAGGAACCCTTGCTTATGGCGTTCCAACTGCAGATCATTCTTAGGTGAGTTTGCGGACAACAAACCAACAGCGAGCAAAGTGACGAAAACCAATCGGAGTCTATGGCACGACTGGTAACATAGCGCAGTTGCGATCATATACCTCTTTTATTTTATTTGGTTGTGATCGTGACAGTAAGGAAAATTAACAGACTTCACTGACTGGTTTTGTGGAATGATTAGAGCATTCGAGAGCAATGAGAAAAAAGTTTTTCAAGGAAGAAGTTCAGTTGTGCGTAATCTCTGCACGATAGACTAGATCTGATTTAATTGCTCCACAGCATTCTGCCATGACTACTTCTGGATCAGAATCATCTTTTCTGTTCGCCGACCTATATGAGTTGACGATGGCCTGTGGTTATTGGAAGTCAGGACGAGCGGAACGAGAAGCGGTTTTTCATTTGACTTTCCGAGAGAATCCTTTTGGCGGCGGTTTTAGTATTGCTTGTGGTTTAACACAAGTGTTGGATCTTCTGAAGGAGTTTCGGCTCAGTGCTAGCGACCAGGACTATTTGGCATCGCTGAAAGGGAACGACCAGAAGCCTCTTTTTCCAAGTGAATTTCTCGATTATCTCAGTGCGATGAGGATTCGCTGCGATATTGATGCAGTTCCTGAGGGCACAGCCGTTTTTCCGCAAGAACCTCTCATAAGGGTGAAAGGGCCTCTGGCAGAGGCTCAGATCCTAGAAAGTCTCCTTCTCAATATCATTAATTTCCAGACTTTGATTGCCACCAAAGGGGCACGTTTAGCGATCGCATCTCAGGAACGGAACGTATTAGAATTCGGCTTGAGACGTGCGCAGGGGATTAACGGAAGCTTGGCCGCCTCAAGAGCAGCTTACGTCGGCGGTTGTGATGGAACCTCGAATACTCTGGCAGGAAAACTCTATGGAATTCCAACAGTTGGTACTCATGCACACAGTTGGGTAATGTCTTTTGAAACGGAACAGGAGGCTTTTGATACTTATGCAGAAGTGTTTCCTAACAACACGATCTTTCTTGTTGACACATACGATACTAGAGAAGGGGTTTCACGAGTAATCAAAACAGCTCAACGCATGCGGACTAAAGGCTGTGAGCCAATCGGAGTCCGCTTAGATTCTGGGGATCTACGTGAACTTAGCTTGGAAGTACGTCGCCAACTCGACGATGCTGGATTTCCCGAGATAAAAATTGTTGCTTCAGGCGACTTAGATGAATATTCAGTGACCAAGCTAATCAAAGATGAAGTACCAATTGACGCTTTCGGTGTAGGAACTAGATTGGTGACTGCCTATGATGACCCAGCACTCGGTGGGGTTTATAAATTATCTGCAATGGAAGACAAAAGAGGTCAAAGATGTCCGAAAGTGAAGATTTCAAATGACCCTGTGAAGATTTCAAATCCGGGGTGTTTACAATTCCGCCGATTTAGTAGGCGAGGGAAATTTGTCGGGGATATCATTCACGACGAAAAAGCGCCACCCCGTTTGGAAATGTCCGACGGGTTGTATGACCATGTTGATGATATTCTCGTTCCAATTCTACGGTCGGGTAGTAAAGTTTATGAGACACCGTCGCTTGAACAGTCCCGGCAACGTGCAATCGAGCAACTAGCAAGTTTGTCGGAGGGTGTGAAATCTTTCAGTGAGCCGGAGATTTACCCAGTCCAGTTAGAGAATGGGCTGGCTTCTTGTAAGGAGGAAATGGTTCGGAAGATTCAAAATGAATGGTAATGCTGTTTCTTGCTACTGCCGAACTTGTATCCTGTCTCCACCTAAGTGTCTGCTTCTTGGGCGTCCGTTGGTTTGCTTGGAGCCGAGGCCTCACGAATCTGCACGAATTGCCAACCAAAACGGCCTTTGATGCACAAATGACCATTGGTCACTTGCTGGTCGAGTGGAGAGGTAACTTTTACAATCTGGTTTTCTTGTGTGTGTAGGGTCAGGGTGCAGCCAACCCCACAGTAGGGACAAATCGTGTCTGTCTTGGTTTGCTCAGACTCGTTCCATGTGTCTTCTTTTCGCAGGTCATGTTCACTTTTGAACATTAGTGCCCCGGTTGGGCAAACTCCGATACAATTACCGCAGTAAACACAAGCCGAATTTGGAAGAGGATTATTAAACTCAGTCGAAATACGAGCATCGAAACCACGCCCGGCTACGGCAATCGCAAAGGTATTCTGAGCGTCTGTGCCACAGGCCTCAACGCATTTGTAGCAGAGAATGCATTTGGAATAATCGCGTGTGTAGAGTTCGTTGTCGATTTTGGTAGGCTGATGAACGGTCTCTGCGGTCGCTGGGTCTGGGGCAGAGTGTTCACCGGGGCAAGCGTCATCCCTCTCACTCGGTGACGCTGGACTTGCAGATGGGCCATAGCGTGCGGGGTCTGCTTCGTAATGCTCCATGTAGGACTGCAGTTCTGGAGCAGTTGAAACATCAACGGAGGACGCTAAAAACTCCAGTACCATTCTACGACTATGGCGGACACGCTCGGAATCGGTCTGGACTACCATCCCAGGTTGCACTTTGCGTGAGCACGCTGGCACCAATGTTCGTGAGCCTTCCAGTTCCACTACGCAAATTCGACAGACATTCACTGGAGTTAGGTTCTCCAGATAGCAAAGTGTTGGTGTATCAACACCGATTTTGCGCCCGGCTTCAAGTAATGTTGTTCCCTCTGGTATGGAAACTGATTTCCCGTTGATAGTGATCTCGACCTCCGGCCTCAGTTTCTCATCGGGGATTGTGGGAATGGGTCCTCGAGGTACTGGATTCTTGAGATCCGGTGCATCGGAAGGTGTGGTTGGTGAACTCATCAGTTTTCGTTGATCATCTTTCGGTTATTTTATTTTAAGGATTTTGCTTTCCTGATCCAAAGACATCCCATCTCTTCAGTGCAGACTCGATTGCACTAGACGCTGTGTGACCTAATCCACAGATTGAAGCATCACGCATGACCTGACCCAATTCGCCAAGTATCACCAATTCCTCTTTTGGAGACCCCAGTGTTTTACCTGTGTTTAAACGATGTAGTAATTCTTCCTGACGTACCGTGCCCACCCGGCACGGCACGCACTGTCCACACGACTCATCACGGAAAAAACGTCCAATACGCAACAAAATCTGCCTCATGTCGACTGTATCGTCGAACAACATTACTACACCTGAACCAAGAGTTGCATCAGCTGCCCGTGTCCCTTCAAATGTTAGAGGTATGTCTAATTCGTCGGCGGTCACAAAGGCACCAGCTGCACCGCCTAATAGAACTGCTTGTAGATTTCCGTTGCCGGCGACACCACCAGAGAGTTCAATGATCTTGCGGAGTGTAACTCCAAACTCGACCTCATAGACACCAGGTTGCTTGACGTGGCCCGCGACGCAGAACAGTTTCGGCCCTGTAGAACGTTCAGTGCCAATCGATGCATGAGTCGCTCCTCCCTCCAAAATGATGTGTGGAACGTTAACCAAGGTTTCGACGTTATTCACAAGAGTCGGCCGTTGAAACAGTCCTGCTTCGGTTGGGAAAGGAGGTTTGTTTCGTGGTTCGCCTCGATAACCTTCTATCGAATTGAACAACGCTGTTTCCTCACCACATATATACGCGCCAGCCCCCTTGCGAATCTCGATGTCAAAACATACACCTTGGCCCATCACATCTTTGCCTAGTAGTTTGGCTTGGCGTGTTTGCTCGATGGCATTCTCCAATCGCCTAATGGCAAGAGGGTATTCTCCGCGAATATATATGAAGCCACGCTCGCAACTAGTTGCGATACCCGCAATAGTCATTGCTTCGATTAGTGCAAACGGGTCACCCTCCATGATTACTCGATCTTTAAAAGTCCCCGGTTCAGATTCGTCTGCGTTGCAAATCAGATAGCAAGGACCTTCGGCTTCAGAAACAGCCTTCCATTTGATCGAAGCTGGGAAGGCTGCGCCACCTCGACCAACGAGCTTGGAATGGGTAATCTCCTGAATTACTTGATGTGACCCAATCTCAAATGCTTTCTCCAGAGCTTTGTAACCGTCATGTGCACGGTAATCATTGAGGCTTGTCGGATTGGCTGTGCCAATACGCTTGAGAAGACGCAACCCAGATTGTCCAGCTTGGGGAGCTGATACCGATGGCAGGAAGCAGTCTGGTTCATCGGTTGGCTGTCCGTTGGGTGAACTAAGATTGCTCATTATCGTTGTGGCTGTGGTTTCTGTTAACACTTTCTCCCAAGGGTGTAATCCAGCAGAGGATAGTAGTGCCGCAGGGGCGCGTTCACATTGTCCTAAACAAGGGCTGCGCAACCAGGTTGTTTGTCCGTCACTTCCAGGTGTTCCGGCGGGTCCGAGGGTCGCCTCTAGCGTATGGCAAATCTCGTCAGCATCTCTCGTAAGACAAGCAATGTCGTCGCAGACGTGGACCACAGTTGGTGGTCTAGGCTGAGTCGACAGGAGGGCATAAAAACTTGCTACACCATAGGCTTCAGCTGGGGGTACGTTCAATCTGCGGCAGGCGTAACTGAGGGCTCCAGGACTGATCCATCCTAGTCTGGATTGGATTCCGTGCAGCACCGGAAGTAGATGATGTCTCTTTGCACGGAGAGTATGGCCAGTTGCGGCAGTGCGCACGTCGAGATCGGTTGAGTGATGACCGCCCATCCAACGAGAATCAGCAGGCCCCAGGATGGCATCTACTGCAGACCGTTCATCCTCAGTTGAGTCACTATGGCTAAAGTATAGATCCATTTTTTCAATTTTAGATTGCGAGCCTTGTCCAAGTGTTCAGTGTTACTACTGTAATGGTCGGTTAATTTCCAGCAATAACAGGTTTGTTCTCTCTAGCTAACTCTGATTTTCCCAGTTTGTCTATACGAATTGCTGTTGCTTTGAATTCCGCTGTACCCGATTTTGGGTCGACGGCGTCGACGGTTAGCACGTTTGTCTGTACTTCATCTGGAAAGTGCATTGTCATGAATGCCAGTCCTGGCCGCAGGGCCGGATCGAAATGCACTGGTGCGATAACCGATCCACGACGTGAACTCACACGCACAAATTCTCCCTCGTTGAGGTCGTAACTTTGACCGTCTTCCGGGGAAAGATCGAGTGATTCTCCTCGCCGAAGAGGAGATTGATACAGACTTGTTTGTACACCTGTGTTATAGGAGTCCAGCCTTCTGCCAGTTGTTAGTCGTAGAGGATATTGTGTGGTCAACTGGTCGAAGGGTGCTTTGTTTTCAACCGTGCTGAAGGGTGCACGTGGGCCGATGATTGGTCTTTCCCATAGGCGCCCATGTAGGTACTTTTCGCCGGGGTGTGTCTCATCAAAACAGGGCCAATGCAAACCACCTGATTTTTCCAAACGCTCGTACGTCATACCACCGTGCATCGGGGAAAGTTGGCGGACTTCGTTCCAAATTGTTTCGGGATCTGGCTCACCCCAGTCATGGCCCTCTTGATGTGCTATCTCAAAAAGGATTTCGATATCATCGCGTGCACCTTCTGGAGGTTTTAATGCCTGTCGTACTCGTTGCACTTTGCGTTCACTGTTAGTGACTGTGCCATTGCTCTCAGACCAACCAGCCGAGGCAGGCAATACGACATCGGCAATCTCAGCCGTTGCTGTCATCAAGATGTCTTGAACGACGAGTGTATCGAGATTTCCAAGCAGTTTCTGCGTGCGGTGATGGTCTGCTTCTGACCCCATCGGATTCTCGCCAATCACGAACAATGCAGTTAGTTCTCCTCGTTCCATGGCATCGAACATGCCACTTAAGTGCCAGCCCTTCTTTGGGGGTATCTGACAGCCCCATACTTTTTCGAACTTTGCTCGGAGTTCCTCATTTTCAACATGTTGAAAGCCAGTCAAGCGATCAGGGAGGGCACCCATGTCGCCACCACCTTGCACATTGTTCTGGCCTCGTAAGGGGTTCAACCCTGAGGCCCAGCGCCCGACGTGACCGGTCAAGAGGGAGAGATTAATCAGTGCCAGCACATTGTCGACTGCGTTGTGATGCTCAGTGATGCCTAATGTCCAGCAAAGTTCTGCTGTCGGGGCTTTGGCGTACGCGTGTGCTAACTCTTTGATCACACTTGCTGGAACACCAGTAATCATTTCAGCCTGTTCTAAAGTGAAGCTTTCTACATGATCTTTGTAATTTTCAAAGCCACTTGTCGCATTCTGGACAAATTCCTTATTTACTAACCCCGCAGCTATAATCTCACGACCCACTGCGTTCGCTAAAGCTACATCGCTACCTACATCCAAACCGAGCCATCGGTCAGCCCATTGTGCAGATCCGGTTCTACGTGGGTCAATGACGTAGAGCTTTGCCCCAGCATGGATAGCTTTTAACGCATGGTGAAAAAAGATTGGATGAGTTTCCCTTGCGTTCGAACCCCACAAGATCACCAGGTCCGTTTCCTCAATTGCTTGATACGAACTCGTTCCTCCACCAGCTCCAAACACTGTCGCCAGACCGACGACGCTTGGGGCATGTCAAGTACGGTTGCAGCTGTCGATGTTGTTGCTTCCGTAGACTGTGCGAGCCAGCTTTTGAGAGATATAGTTCAACTCATTTGTAGTTTTTGAACAGCTAAACATCCCAAAAGCCTGTGGTCCATGTTGATCTACGGCTGCTCGGAATCCACCGGTTGCTCGGCCAAGTGCTTCCTCCCAGCTAGCAGGGCGAAGTGTGCCATTTTCACGCACCAATGGATTAGTTAATCGAGAGCTGTGCCGTTTTCTATTTGCCATAAAGGGCTATTGTAGACGATGGTGTTGGCCAGTAGCACCTAGAATTTCCAGAGAACGAGGACAGATAACACCAGAACCCACTTCAGCTCTTTGACAGAATCTGTTTAAGGCGACATCCAGATAATGTCGACTCCCCAAAACAAGGAGAAAAGCACGCCGATGAATCCGTTAACTGTGAAGAATGCGACATTGACGCGGGAAAGATCATTAGGCCTGACCAAACTGTGTTCGTAGATCAGTAATACTGCGATGACTACGATACCTACGTGACTAAGGACGCCTAGCTGGAAGATCAACGCCAAAGCTTCTAACAACCCTACCATTAAAAAGTGCAGTAGACGTGATACCCAAAGAGCACTTGACACCCCTAGTGCGCGAGGCAAACTGTAAAGATTTTCCGTGGTATCAAACTCTCGATCTTGGCAGGAGTAGATGATATCAAACCCAGCCACCCAAAACATGACTGCAGCAGTTAAGATCAGGATAACCGTGTCTAACGTTCCACGTATGGCAATCCATGCGGCAGTCGGGGCAATCCCTATGGCCAACCCGAGCACCAGATGTGACAGTACAGTAAAGCGCTTTGTGTATGAATACCCGAATACGATTACCAAAGCTAGTGGAGCCAGTTTCAGGCAAAGTGAGTTCAGCATTGCCGTTGAGATGACAAATACTGCAGAGCAGAACACTGTGAAACCCCAAGCGAATGATCTAGAGAGAACCTTTGTGGGGATCGCACGCATTCTAGTACGAGGATTGCGAGAGTCGATATCGGCATCTATTACCCGATTTAGTGTCATAGCAGCTGACCGTGCCGAGACCATTGCCAATGTGATCCAACCGATTTTTGCCCATGTTTGTGAAAAACCAAGGGAGTTATTTTGCAGAGCAAGCAGTGCCCCAGTCAGTGCAAATGGCAGTGCAAAAACGGAGTGCTCAAATTTGATCATCTCAAGCACAACTTTAATTTTTCGAAAAAAAGCCATAATAGACAAAGGGTGAGATAGCCCTAACTGAGATTTAAGTCTAGCGATAAGTGCCGGTCAATTATACCTACCTGAGTCTATCGATAGGAGCGATGATCAAGATATGTGACAAAAGAGTAGAGCTATGACAGGTTGTTTGTCGAAAGCCGATCTTTTATCTTCTGGTCTCGCGTTATCATGAATTCCGTTGGGAGAGTTAGTACACAATGCGCATTCACGCTATTTCTCTTTCTCCAATGTCAGATGTGCAGAAACAGCGCCTGAAGACGTTAGGTGATTTGCAGTATTACGAAGCCGTTCTGGGCGACTCCAACACGGGTGAACTATGTCGAGGGGCTGAAATCCTAGTCATTACTCCTCGTCTCAGTGTCGATATCATTCCCTATCTTGACGACTGTCGAATGATATCGGTACAAGCGGCTGGTACTGATGCTATAAATCTTGATACTGCGCGTGCTAGAGGTATTACAGTCTGCAATGTTCCAGAGTTTTGCACTGACGCTGTTGCTGAGCATGCCATTGCAATGCTACTTGGCCTGACCAAGCGCTTGGAGGAAGGGCGACATTTGTTGGAGACCGGTGGTTGGAATTCGGCTCTCGCCTATAAAACACTAGGTCTCCGAAGTAAAACTCTTGGAATATTTGGATTGGGCAAGATTGGAAGTCGGATTGCCGAGATTGCTCACGAGGGATTTGGAATGCGAGTGATTTCAACAGTGCTCAATGCTTCCCACCCACGCCAGTTTGAAACTGTTGGACTAGAGTATCTTCTTTCCGAAAGCGATTTTGTGATTATTGCAGCACCTGCTACTGCTGACACACATAATCTTTTCAACCGGGAGGCTTTTGCCCGCATAAAACGAGGAGCCATGATTGTCAACGTTAGCAGAGCTGCTCTGATCGATGACAACGCGCTAATTAGGGCACTTGATGATGGCCAACTTGCAGGGGCGGCGGTCGACGTTTTTAGTGCCGAGCCACCTCCTCGAAGTGACCCGTTGCTGACCCATCCCAAGGTTCTTGTGAGCCCGCACGTCGCGTGGGGAACTGAGGATGCTGTTGAGCGGCTGCTCGATACTAGCATTGCGAATGTTGAAGCTTTTCTAGCAGGCAAACCAATTAACACGGTTTCGTAGATGCCGGAGTTTCATCCACTATTAGAGAGCCAGTGGGCAATGCCTACTGTTTTCGTTTGTTGATCCAGTTTGAATCTTCTATGAAATTAAGGGCCTATTGTGTCGCAGTAAAATTGGATCAAACTCTGTAATTACGATCGAAGCTGCAGTATCACTCCGGTGTTTTAGGTGTTGACACAACTGGTAAATTCAAACTAAAACAGCGTTCAGGCGATCAGATCCTAATGCAGTGGCGGCAGTTATGTTAAAACATTACTGGTACATAATGTTTCAGTCGTATGCGTGCGGTTCTTGTGTAACTGGTTTTTTGCTTGAGGCGTCAAAACAGTACACGGCGGAGAGTGACCACAAACTACGGGGGAAAAATGGCACTAAAAAACTTGATTCGTGGAATGATAGGACTACTGGTGGCGATTGGACCGATCAATCTGTGGTCAGCAAATAAAGCTGTTAAGCGCGCAGAACATGCAGCTCGTGTATTGAGCGAGGTGATGGAAGCGAAGGACAAGGCAATTCCTCAAGAGCTTCTTTCCAGGTCTCACTGTGTTGCGATAATTCCAGGCATGAAAAAAGTGGGATTCGGTTTCGGCGGCAAATATGGCAGAGGTGTACTAAACTGCCGTGGCAAAGAGGGGAAAGGATGGACCGGTCCGTCAGCTATAAGGGTTGAGGGTGGCAGCTTTGGGTTTCAGATTGGTGGTAGCTCAACAGATGTAGTTTTGCTGATTCTCAACGAACACGGCAAACACAAGCTGCTAAGCAGCAAATTTACTTTAGGGGCTGATGCATCGGTAGCTGGTGGTCCGGTGGGTCGTACTGCACAGGCACAAACTGATGTTCAAATGCGTGCTGAGATTCTTTCCTATTCTCGCTCTCGAGGCGTTTTTGCTGGCGTTTCAGTGGAAGGTGCTACGTTGCGACCAGACTCACAAGCGAATATGAAAATCTATGGTAGAAAAGTTTCCGCCAAACAGGTTTTGCTAGGTGAAGTTCCCTCTCCGCCATCGACTGAAAAACTTACAACCACGTTAAACAAATATTCTTCATCAGAGCACAGGTAAAGAATATCTATTCGGACAGGGCGTGAGTCTTCTTATCTCACAATGGTGAAATGGGTTGTTTAAGGTGCAGAATCAGCGAACCTCAATCGAGTATGGAGCTATCTGCATTAGTCCACCACGGAATAATACGGGCCAAGGCAATGAACCGTGGAAACTATTGAAAGAAGAGTTAACATGCTTGACAATTGCAGACTTCAAGGTTTGCCAATCTCCTTCCAGTAATAGGCTAAAAAAATCTTTTGGAGCCGGGTAGGGGATTAGTGTCACATCTTGTTTCGAGTCAAGGCCGGCGGTTTTCTTTGCCATTTCGATAGCTCGATCGAATCCTCCTAGTTCATCAATCAAGCCGTTAGTGTGTGCTTGGCTACCTACCCACGTGCGACCTTGAGCGAGCTTATCAACTTCTTTCCATGTGCGTCCTCGAGATTCAGCTACTTTACGAACAAATGTGCTGTAGAAAGCATCCATATCATCGCGTGCTTTTTTTCTTTCTTGGGGTGAAAACCCTCTGTAATCGCTCAGACTTGCCGCATGCCGCCCACGCGTGATAATTTCCTTATTTATCCCTAGCTTGTCGTACAGTCCACGCAGGTTGAACTTGCCATAGACGACTCCGATAGATCCTGTAATCGTGCCGGGATAAGCCAATACTGGAGAGTTGGCCATAGCAATATAGTAGCCACCTGAAGCTGCTGTGTCAGAGAGTGAAAAAATGATGGGTTTTTTTTCGCGCAGCTTATGCATCGCACGCCATATTCGGTCAGAGGCGAAAGCATCACCGCCTGGCGAGTCGATGCGAACAATGACAGCCTTAATGTTTTCATCGGTAGCAACTTTTCGAAGGACCCGAATGAAGCCATTCGCCCCAAGAATATCCGAACCAAAAACAGAATCTATCTCGGTGTCTCCGCTCATAATGCTGCCGACTGCGTAGATAACAGCAATGAGGGGTTTTTCCTCGCGGTGCATTGAATCGAGGGAAACTGTTTTGTATTGCGATAGATTGACCTCATTCAGCTTGTCCAGTCCTAAGTTGTGTTCGAAACTGTCTCGGAATTCGTCCTCATATTGGAGAGTATCTACCAAGCCCGCATCGAAGGCTTGTTTTTGAACAAAAGGGCCAGCGTCAATTACATTGCGTAGCTCATTGATTTTCATATTGCGTGCCGAAGCAACCGCGGTAAGAAATTGGCCGTAAGTTTCATCCAGCACGGAGTTGACAACTTTGCGGAAAGGTTTGGACATTGAGGATCGTGACCAGGGCTCAGCGAAACTCTTATATTTGCCAATTCGTTCCAGTTCAGCCTTGACGCCGATTTTGTCAAATGTACCCTTGTAAAAGGAGATTTCTGCATGCAGACCTTTGACGTCGAGCAAAGATTCTGGACTAGTTGCAATTTCGTCGGCAGCCACGGCGATGTAATAGTCAAGAACTGACGCACCTTCGAGAAAAGCTCGAATGGGCTTACCTGATTTTTTGAAATTTTGGATAACCCACCGAAGTTCCTGAGCCTTGCCCCAACCTATTCGTATCCCGCCACAGTAGAGTGCCACAGCAACGATGCGGTCATCTTTGGCTGCCTTCTGAAAAGCTTGATGAATTTCAAGCAGTGTTGGCATTGTTGCAGCATTCCACCCGCCAAAGTTGAATGCGACGTCGGTACGTTCGGGAATAGAGCCGTGTAAATTGACCACCAACACCGAGTCATTTTCGATGAATGGTGGGGTAGTTCCAGCCGTGACGGCTACAAGAATCAGCATTCCAAATAACAGAAATACCAGCACCGCTCCTGTGAAGATCCCTAGCAGATATTTGACCATCAGAAAACCCACTCACCCCGTTATATTATGGTAAATCCGCGAAAGAGGTGCAGCGTTCACGCTGTTGATTATAGTTTACGATCCCGAGATATCGAAATTGTTCAAAATCAAGACGTTCACCAAACAACGACCTATCTATCCCTCGAGATGGTACCCTTAGAGCCAGATCGTCATTTTAGGCGACGATTTCGGGTTCTGCTCACTTTGACTGAGCGACTCGTGCTAGTTGGAGATCGAACTGACAAGGCGGAAGCCTCGACAGAAGATTTAGAATAGGAAAATTTGGTGAAAAGACTCTACGTAGGTAACTTAGCTTTTGGGGCTACGGAAGATGATGTCCGTACAGCCTTTGAGATGCACGGAGCGGTGGCGTCAGTACAGATTATTACTGACCGAGAGACGGGTCAATCCCGTGGCTTCGGCTTCATTGAAATGGATGACGACGGTGCAGCCGAACAGGCTATTGCAGCTGTCAACGGTTCTGACATCGCAGGACGCAACGTCATTGTGAACGAGGCACGCCCTCGTCCAAGTCGCGATGGTGGTGGTGGGCGCGGTGGCCGTTGGTAGTTACTGCTGTAATACCCCACAAGTGATGTCTTGTCACGGAGATGGCTCCGGTTGTTAGACAAACAATACCTCGTTCAAACGTCTACGGCATTCAGCTAGCGGGGTGAATGTATAGTGACTGGGATATACATTTCTGTACCCTTTTGTCCTCAGAAGTGTACCTACTGCAACTTTGCTTCGGGTATCTTTCAGAGACATATAGTTGCTTCCTACCTGCGGGCGCTTGAAAGCGAAATCCGACATGGCGAGTGGATTCGCCCAGTTGACTCAGTCTATTTTGGTGGAGGCACACCAAGTTTGCTAGAGACCTCACAAATAGCATCTATTGTTGCCACACTTAATCCTATTGAAGAAGCCGAGATTACCCTCGAGGCTTCCCCGCTGACTCTTACACCAGAGAAAGTTCGCGCATGGGTGCGACTAGGTGTTAATCGCATCAGTTTGGGAGTGCAATCTTTTGTGCCGCGGGAAGCATTGGCGTCTGGACGGAAGCATACGCCCGAGGATGTTGGTCGCGAAATCCAAATTTTACAAGAAGCTGGCGTAAGTAATATCAATGTTGACTTGATTGCCGGACTAGCTTATCAAAACGAAGCCAGCTGGGAAGTGTCTCTTGACTGGGTGGAACGAGTGCAACCCTCCCATGTATCCGTTTATATGCTTGAAGTAGACGACGAAAGTCATTTAGGTGAAGAGTTACGTACAGGTGGAAGACGATTTGACGCCGATCAGGTTCCCAATGAAGACCAAGTCGCCGAATTTTATGAGAGAGCTGTAGAGCGTCTCGAAACTATGGGTCTTAGGAGATACGAGATTTCAAACTTTGCTGCAAATGGTGACGAATCACAACACAATCTCAAGTATTGGAATCTACAACCTTACATAGGGTTTGGTTCCGATGCTCACTCCTTCAGTGGCGAGCACCGTTGGCAAAATGTAAAAACCGCTGCTGAATATATAGAGAGAACAACTAACGGGAAGAACCTACGAAGCAAAGAGTGGAAAGTGAGCGCAGAGCAAAGAAGCGAAGAAAAATTCATCACTGGACTACGTCAGATGGCTGGGATTAATCCAACTGATACGGAATGGAGACGTTACGCAGGAAGTTTGAACCGGTTGCATAGTCGTGGCTGGCTCTCAATCGCAGAAAATAGACGTATTCGGCTGACATCAGAGGGTGTGATGTATTCAAATGAGGTTTTTCAGGAGTTTTTGTAGCCGAGTGGTTCTTCAAACAACTGTTTTCCTCAATGGAAGGTGAGGACTCATGGATAAATTCATTGATCTACGTAGTGACACCGTCACGAAGCCGACCTCGGCCATGCGTTTTGCGATGCTCGAGGCGGAGGTCGGTGATGATGTTTACGGTGAAGATCCAACAATAAATCGTCTCGAACGGTACGCCGCAGACATTGTTGGCAAACAGGCATCCCTGTTCGTGCCAACCGGCACGATGGGGAATCAGACTGCAATTTGCGTTCATACAAGACCGGGACAGGAGATCATTTGTGACGGTCGCTCTCACATTGTCCTTTACGAGATGGGCGGACCTGCAATCTTTGCGGCTTGTGTTACCAGGACTATTGCTACAGACGATGGGTTGCTCGATTGGGGTGTTATCGGATCGATGATTCGAGGACCTAGTGATCATTTTCAGGGCACTGGATTGATCGCGCTTGAGAATTCTCACAATGTTGCTGGTGGTCGTGTATATCCTCAGGAGAATGTCGCCGACATTTGTGATAAGGCACATGCTGAAGGTGTTCCAGTGCACATGGACGGAGCTCGTATTTTTAATGCTGCAGCACACTTAAATATAACCCCCGCTGAGATTGCTGCACCTGTAGATTCAGTAATGTTTTGCCTTTCAAAAGGTTTGGGAGCTCCAGTTGGATCCATGCTGGCGGGCAGCCGTAGTTTCATTGAGCAAGCCCGACGTGTTCGGAAAGGTTTGGGAGGTGGAATGCGACAGGCTGGTGTGTTAGCTGCTGCTGGACTAGTTGCCCTGAAGGAATCGCCAGCTAAGATTCCCGCTGATCATGCTAACGCCCAATACTTAGCTACGTCATTGGCTAACGTGCCCGGTATTGTGATTGATCCGTCTATCGTTGAGACTAATATTTTGTTTTTGGACTGTGCTCAAAGTGGCATGGAGGCGTTTGAGCTTTCCCGTCGCCTTAGGGAAAAAGGCGTCCTTGCAAATGCGGTAAGTGCTACCAGAATGCGTCTGGTAACCCATCGTGATGTAAGCCACGAAGATTGCGCCGTAGCAGTCAATTTTATGCGCGATATTCTAAACGCTAGAACCATCTAAGCTATCCAGTAGCTTGAGAACAGTAATGAAAATTGACTCAGGATTGTACACTGTCAAGCGTCATACACAGCTGCTCTATATTTAGTTTCGTTGTAAGATTAGTCCCCGGTGGAAGTTTTTGGAATACTCAGGTTTAATGGTTCTTGCGAACACCCTGAGCGGGAGTAGTTCAGCGGTAGAACGTCAGCTTCCCAAGCTGAATGTCGCGGGTTCGATCCCCGTCTCCCGCTCCAGCCCCTTTGTTTTTTATTTCGGCTTGCGTTTTCCTACGAATGGAACGCACTCTTCAATTGCTAAACTAGTTGCAGTTATTCGGTGGAAGTAGAACAAACGTGGTGGCCTATTCAGCTCAAAGAAATGCGGAAACTGTTTCTCTGGTGGGGGTGGTTTGCACAGCGGCCATGCTGACAGCTGCACTGTATCTGATATTTGTCTGGGCACCTAATGAACTAACAATGGGCGTGGTGCAGCGCATCTTTTATTTCCATGTTCCTTCGGCATTTACTGCTTTTCTAGCATTTACTATCGGTGGAATTGCAAGTATTCAATATCTTCATAGACGAGAAAATCGATACGATAGCCTTTCAGTTGCTTGTAACGAGGTCGGGTTGGTTTTTGCTGTGGTCAATCTACTTACTGGCATGCTGTGGGCCAAACCAGTATGGGGAGTCTACTGGGCTTGGGATGCTCGTTTGACGACGATGTTGTTGTTAGCCCTGATTTACGGTGGATATCTGATATTGCGCAGCTCCATTGACGATGATAATCGACGGGCTATTTGTTGTGCAGTGGTGTCGATTTTTGGCATGGTAGACATCCCTATCGTATACATGGCCAACAGATGGTGGCGAACGCAACACCCTCAACCGGTGATGTTTGATTCTGCGGGAGGTCTGGATGTCAACATGCGTGTTGTTCTCTACTGTACTTTCGTGGCGATGTGTGCTCTGCTGTGGGTCATGGTGCGTTCACGCAGTAGACTGGAAGATCTACGGAGAGAGAGTGACGCTCTTAGGCGCGAAGTATACGCGAGATAACGCTGGTCGAAATTATGTTCGTCGATTTTCACAACAGAATGTATTCCTGAAAGAAAGAGCGAGTCTGACATGGAAGAGAACTTAAAGTGGCTTTGGTATGCTTTCGGAACAGCTTGGGTTTTGCACGTCCTATACCTGGGTTCATTGTTGATTCGCACAAAAAAACTAGAACAACAGCTGCAGAACCTGAAGGCGTTGATAGAAGAAAACGACCGAAAAACTTAACCCTCTTTTCACCAACTCTACATTTTCCTGAGTGTTTCCTTGGTGTTCCTAGACCGATTTGGAGCCCACCATCATAGGCGTTTTGCAGAGCGAGCTGTGCTAGAGGTGTCTTAATTACGGCAGGGTTGGTGCTTCAATTGGGTAATTGACATTTAACTCTTGCAAAAAAACGACAATGTCCGCTTTTTCTTCGTCGCTGAGGTTCGCATCTTTAGCATCCTTCAGATTTTTTTCGTCAAGCCATTTGTTAGCTTTGCCTCCACTTGCCATCAGATCGACCGCTTCTTCTAGAGTTGCGATACTGCCATCGTGAAAATACGGTGCTGATCTACCGACATCGAGCAGTGTCGGAGTTTTGAAGGCTCCTGTATCTTTTTCATCACCACTAACTTTGGAACGTCCTATGTCGGGATTCTTCTTATCCATACCAATGCCCACGTTGTGATATTGCAGGTCGGTTAGCAGGAGACCATCATGACAGTTGGTGCATTTTGCCTTCTCAGTGAAGATTTTCCACCCATTTTGAGCCCTTGTACTTAGTGCCGACTGGTCTCCATTGTTAAAACGTTCCCACGCTGAATCAGTGGCAACGATGGTTCGCATGAAGGAGGCCACAGCTTGCGCTACAGTGTCAGGCGTGGCTGGTCCCCCAAATACTGATTGAAACTGCTCATGATAGCCAGGAATTTCATTGAGGCTTTCACAGATTTGATCCATGTTTGGTGCACCATTCTTACCAGAGGCACCCATGTTACCGCCACTCCATGCACCTTTGACTTGTTTTTCCAGTGCACCACTGCGGCCGTCCCAGTAGAGCTCAGAGTGGTATCCGACATTCCACAACGACGGACTTGATCGCGTCAGTGTTTTTTCAAATGCACCGATGGCAACAGGTTTGCCGTCCGTGAGTCCATATTCCTTGAGATGGCAGCTGTAGCAAGAGCGGCTTCCGTCACCACTAAGTCGCTGATCGTAATAAAGTTGTTTTCCGAGTGCAACTTTTTCCTCAGTCATAGGATTGTCCAGCGGTACTGGCATAGCTTCATAACCTTGCAGCTGTGGCCACGCTGGCTTTTCTGAGGAATGTTTTTCAGTGGGTGGGTTTCCACAACCAACAAAAACTACTGAGAAAATTGCAACAACCATTAAGATCCAAAAGTGACTTTTCACTTCAAAAAAGTTGCAGAGTGTCATTTGATGTTTCCCCCAAGACTGCAGTTTGTACGAAACTACCTAAGGTATTGCCGTCAATTGTAGCTTTCAGATTATAGAGTGGCAAGGGGTTTAATTTGTGATACTGCTGTGTCATCGCAACAAGAGTCTTTGTGATGACCCCAGCTATTTCGGACGGGAGATACGTGTGAGTAAGCACTACAATAGGCTTAGCTATGTGGCTTAGAAGTTTGATCCTATTTGTTGGTTTGTCCAATTTTGGATTGGCAGTACTCCTTGCCGAGGAACTTTTTCCCTTGGAGGCAGTGAAGACTGGAATGATGGGTACGGGCCAAACCGTATTTCAAGGACGTAAGGTAGAAGAATTTCAAGTGGAGATCCTTGGTGTGCTTAGGAATGTTGGACCGAAACAGTCCATGATCTTAGCTCGACTCAAAGGGGAACCACTAGACAAGACCGGTGTAATTGCAGGGATGAGCGGAAGCCCCATTTATCTTGACGGCAAACTAGCCGGAGCCGTAGCCTTCACTTTTCCATTTTCAAAAGAGCCGATTGCAGGCATCCGTCCAATCGTGGAAATGATCAACCAGGACAAAAAAGGGCTGCACCAGTCAACACCCGATGAAACTACACTAGCGGTATTTGCGAGCAGCCTAATAGGAGAAGGCTCTGAGCTTCTTGGTGCTGATTTACCTACGTCGCCTCCACCTGTTTTTTCTGGCGAGGCAAAGTTGATTCCTATCGTAACACCAGTCAATCTTGCTGGATTTTCTAGCCGGACTCTCGACGTTTTCGGGTCTCGTTTGCAAGAGTTGGGATTGGAGCCAGTACAAGGAATAGCAGGTGGTCGACTAGGAGAATCGCATCCTGACGAAGAGAAACTGAGACCCGGGTCGATGATTTCAGTCGCTCTGATCCGTGGCGACTTCGAGATGAGTGCCGCAGGCACGGTGACCTATATAAGTGGCCGGCGTTTGTATGCTTTCGGTCATCCCTTCCTGTCAAGTGGTTCTGTTGAGCTCCCCTTTTCTGCAGCAGAAGTAGTGACGCTTGTGCCCAATTTGAGCAATTCATTTAAGATCTCAGAAAGTGGTTCTCTCCTGGGAACGATTGTCAATGATCACGCAGGTGGATTGACTGGCATCGTTGGACAAATGCCTAGTCTTACATCCGTGCGGTTGCGTCTGAAATGGAACCGCGGGATAGAAGATTATTCCTTTGAATTGGTGCAAGATCGCCTGCTTACGCCTTACTTGCTACAGATGGCTCTCTTTTCTTCTATTGATGCAACTCATCGGCGGATCGGTGCCTCCACGTTACGTATACGTGGAAAAGCTCGTTTTGGTGAGGGTCTCCCCCCTCTGTTACTCGATAATGTTTTTTCTGAACCAACAAACACAGCTCTTTCGGCTGCTACATCTACTTCCTCGGTGCTGTACCATGTCTTACTCAACAAAAACATCACCCTAGAGGAGATAGATCTTGCTATTGAGGCTGATGACCACGAGAAATGGGCTGAGATTGACCGTGTCTGGACGGATAAGGTGAGTGCGCGAATTGGTGAAACTGTTGAATTGTTTGTTGCGCTGAGGGGTGCTGATGGAAAGGAATACATAGAAAGTCTTCAGTATCGTATTCCAAAAGGCATTCTGCCCGGTGTGTATTATCTGACTTTTACTAATGCGGAAGTGGTCAATCGTATGGAACGAAAAAACTTTCTCGGGCTTCGGCGCACCAAGGAGCCTGCGCAGCTGATTAACGCCCTTAACCGTTCGCGACAGAACGACCGATTGTATATTCGCATGTGGCGGCCTGAAGCTGCTTTTCGCGTAAACACCGAAGCGCTGCCGTCCTTGCCAGCTTCGGTAGCCACAATACTGGCGTCTGCGGCGTCCGGTGGATCTTTGTCACAGGATTGGCGTTCAGTACCGGTAGAACTGAAGCTACATCCTGGACTAGGAGTAATCCGCGGGAATGTTACTACACAAGTAAATATACAACCATGACCACTGCGTTCATCCCCACTTTTCATCTGAGATCTCTTGCCATATATGGCATGGTGTTTGGGTTGATTGTTTTTCTCCCTGTGCCGGTAGTGGGTTCTTCTACACAGATTTGGGAACTCAACGAGTATGAAGACTTTCTATTAGGAGAGTTTGAGAACGTTTCACTTCTTCAGTCGGGTGCATTATCACCAGTACCACAACTTACTTCTCTTTTTGATTCTGACCAGCCAGTAATTTGGACAGTAGCGGCAAGTGTTGATGGAACTACCTATATTGGCACCGGCCATCAAGGCAAGATATATCGATTGGGCAGGGACGGCAAAGTTAATTTGTTTTGGACTGCCCCGGAGATTGAAATCTTTGCTCTGGCTGCGGGTCCTGACGGGGAAGTCTATGCCGGAACTTCTCCGAACGGTAAACTGTACCGGATTACTAGCCAGGGATTGGCGAAGGAGATTTTTGACCCTGAGCAAACATATATTTGGTCACTCGTGGTTGTTCCTGCCCCGACCTCTGAAAGACATAATGGACCAACAGTCTATATGGCTACTGGCAGCGAAGGGAAAATATACAAAGTAAAGGCATCTGGACAGGGGCGGGTTTTTGCCGAAACCAAACAACGACATGTTGTCAGCCTAGCTCTTGATGCTAGCGGTCAGTTACTGGCCGGCACGGATCCGAATGGGATCGTTTACCGAATCGATCCTAAAGGAAAGATATTTGCACTGCATGATGCGGATCAACCAGAAGTACGTTCTTTGCAGGTTGCTCCCAATGGCGACATCTACGCGGCTGCGATGGGAAGCATCGTCTCTCAGATCAACCAAAGAGTCTCATCTTTTGCATCTACTTCAGTCGGTGCTACGGCCACAATTGCAGTGAACACAGAATCGACAGGTCCAACACCTCCGAAAATTTCTCCTGACGTCCAATCGGCGCTCAACGTTGTCCAGCCTGTGGTTGCTTACCCAGGAATGGAACGTTCGGTTTTGCTTCGAATTCGATTGAATCAAGGTGTTGAGAAGCTTTGGTCTTCGAGTGAAGAGAATATTCTAGCAGTCGGCATTCTGACCGATGAGACTGTTGTAGGTTTTGATAATACGAATGATTTAACTACTAGGACACGGATTCTTTTTGCTACTGATCAGAAAGGGAGAATCTATGAACTGGGCAAATCGCGCCGTGGTACTCAAAGACAAGTACACTTGGTGACCGAGAGTGGGCATCAACAAATCACACAACTGGCGAGAGATGGAGAAGGTTTGCTTGTTGCCTCTGCCCATTCGGCTGGTCTAAGTCGCTTCAAAAAACATGGAAAGATTGTGGGAGTCTATAAAAGTGCCATTCACGATGCCAAGGCTTTTGCCCGTTGGGGGCGATTGACATGGGAAGGAAAGGACGCCGATTTGGAGCGTGTGGCGATCGTAACTCGTAGTGGAAATTCCGCAGTTCCAGATGCGAGCTGGAGCGAGTGGTCTGAGGAAATTAGAGGTGCAATTGATTTGGAAGGCGCAGGAACCTTTGCAGGCAATGTAAAATCACCGCCAGCACGTTATATACAGTGGAAGGTTACCCTTGCAAGCAAAAATCAAATTACTCCTCTGCTGCGCAGGGTGCGTTTGGTTTATTTGCCTCGCAACTCTCCACCACACATTACCGATCTGAAGGTTACGGCATCACAGGAAAGAAGTACTGTGCCTTCTGTGAGCTCAACAACCTCGATGTCTTCCGGCTCCAAAACTGATTCAGCATATAGCATTACGGTAGCCGCATCAGGTTCATCTGCTCCTACTACTGCAAAAGCAACCCCACAAACTGTTTTGGGTGGAGATTCTCGAAAAAACATGAAAATCTCTTGGGAGGCAGGAGACCCTGACGGAGACAAGCTAACTTCAGTAGTTTCTTTTCGTGAAATTGAGGACTCAGCATGGAAAGTCATAAAAAAGGATATCGAAGGTAGCTACGTTTTTCTCGATAGTGAAACGCTGGCAGATGGGGTATACCGATTTCAAGTTGTGGTTTCTGATCGGACTGAAAATCCCACCTCAGTTTCGTATGAAGCCAAGGAGATTAGTGAGCCGGTTTTGGTTGATCATACGCCACCCAGTATTGGACGGATAGAGATCAACAGGCATAATGCAGTAGCCTTTGAAGCAATAGATAGGGATTCAGCCTTGGTCATTGCCGAGTATGCCATTGATGCTGGAGAGTGGATCCCAATTTATCCCGTGGATGGGATTCTTGATTCCCGTCGTGAAAGCTTCTTGATCCGATTAGAAGACCTGCCAAGTACTGAACATTTACTGACAGTACGTGTACGTGACCGATCAGGTAATTCGGGGTTGGGCAAAGTGTCGATCCCAAATTCAGATCAGCAATAGTTGGTCACTTCCCTAACCCTGATGCTATCTTAGTGCGCATGCGAAACCCAAAGACACTACGCAGTTACCAGTGGTTTGCTGGCGAGGAATATGAAAACTTTGCTCGGCGAGCAGCTCTTCGATCAGAAGGGCTCACCCCAGAGATATTTTCCGGCAAGCCTGTCATAGGTATATGTAATTCGTGGAGTGAGTTGACCAACTGCAACGCTCATCTGCGCCAAGTAGCTGAATCTGTTAAGCGTGGTGTTTGGTCGGCGGGTGGCGTGCCGCTGGAATTTCCTACGATTTCCCTGGGTGAACTCTTCATGAAGCCGACTACGATGCTATTTCGTAATCTCATGTCAATGGATGTCGAGGAATCAATCTCTGCTAACCCTATAGACGGGGTAGTCCTTCTTTCAGGTTGCGACAAGACGACACCTGCACAACTGATGGGGGCTGCTAGTGCTGATCTTCCCGCCATTATGGTAACGGGGGGGCCGATGTTGAGCGGACGCTGGGGCTCAAAAGCATTGGGGTCGGGAACTGATGGGCGGCGTGTGTTTGAAGAGCTCAAGGCAGGAAACCTTACGGAGGAACAAATTTGCGAGATTGAAAGTTGTATTACGCGTAGTGTCGGTCACTGCACTGTTATGGGTACAGCTTCGACGATGGCGTCCATGGCTGAAGCCTTGGGGATGACGTTGCCTGGCAACGCTGCGATTCCTGCTCCTGATTCTCGGCGCTATCAACTTGCCGAAGCCAGTGGCCGACGAATTGTTGAGATGGTCTTTGAAGACCTTCGTCCTTCAGCACTTTTAACGAAAGATGCCTTTGAGAACGCTATACGGGCTGATATGGCTATTGGCGGATCAACCAATGCAGTAGTTCATTTAATAGCTATTGCGGGACGGCTAGGCGTAAATTTGACCCTCGATGATTTTGACCGTCTTTCACGTGATACCCCATTTATTAGTAACGTAAAGCCATCTGGGGAGTACCTAATGGAAGATTTTTATTACGCTGGTGGATTGCCCGCCGTTATGAAAGAGATTCTTCCGCTACTGCATGACCTACCGACTGCAAATGGCAAGACGGTCGTTGACAATTTCAGCGGGGCGAAATGTTCGAACCCTGATGTAATAAGTACTCTTGAGAACCCTCTCGGCACAGAAGGTGGCACGGCCATCCTTTATGGGAACTTGGCTCCTTCGGGTGCAGTTATCAAACAAACGGCAGCTTCATCACATCTGCTAACTCATCGAGGCAAAGCCGTGGTGTTCGATGACTACAGAAAACTCAAGACTCACATAGACGACGATGATTTGGACATTGATGAGAATTCTGTATTAGTGCTTCAAAATGCAGGACCAAAGGGTGGTCCAGGGTTTCCTGAATGGGGACACTTACCCATCCCTGCCAAATTGTTGAAACGCGGCGTGCGAGATATAGTCCGAATCAGCGATGCTCGTATGAGTGGTACGAGTTTTGGAACAGATGTTCTACATGTGTCTCCTGAATCGGCCGTAGGAGGCCCTTTGGGAGCTGTGCAGACAGGTGATGAGATCGAGCTTGATGTCCCGAATCGAAAACTGGAGTTGCGAGTTGACGACAACGAGATCAAGAGGCGACTGGCTGACAGAAGAGCAGTTCCTGTGCACTATGAACGTGGCTACGGCAAGCTTTTTCTTGATCAAGTAACGCAAGCCCATGAAGGATGTGACTTTGGGTTTTTGCGCTCCATAGATAAGGGAAGACGATAGACATCCGTTTCTCATGACAAAAGCGCCCCTTTTCAATAATCTAAAAACCTTCTTTTCCTCAATTGCTCCAGGTATTTTTTTGGTTGGCTATGTCATCGGTACAGGTAGCGTCACGACAATGGCTGCTGCCGGAGCAAAGTACGGCTTGTCACTGATATGGACTAGCGTAGTAGCTTCACTTTTTACCTACGTCATGTTTGTGGCGATTAGCAAGGTGACAATTGTTACCGGTAAAACATTGCTGCAAAATTTCCGTGTGCATTTCGGAGCTGCCCCCGCAATCTTCATCATGTTGGGGTTAATGACCACCCAGATTGCTTCCATCATAGGAGTCATGGGCATTGTCTCGGATGTGGTGCAGGAGGCGACCATATTCTTCACGCCGAACGGTATAGGTATTCCACCTTTCTATTCAGCATTGTTTTTTTCACTGCTGCTGTATGGGCTTTTTTGGATTGGTCGCCACCAAGTATTTTTGAAGGTCTTAGCAGTTCTGGTCACCATGATGGCGTTTTCGTTTATAGCAACCATGCTAGTGGTGATACCTGATCTGACATCATTTCTGAGTGGCTTGATTCCCTCAGTCCCTGCGGAAGGGAATTCACAACTCCTGATCGCGAGCATGGTAGGGACAACGATGGCTGGAGTGTGTCTTATTACGCGAAGTACCCTCGTGATTGAGAAAGGCTGGACACAGGCGGACTTTAAAACTGAGCATAGAGATGCGTTTTTTGCAGTTACAGTTATGCTCTTTATCAACATAGCTATTATGGCTGCGGCCGCTGGAACTCTTTTTGTACAAGGCATGGAGGTGCGTCATGCGGTTGATATGATCAGGGCATTGGAGCCTTTCGCTGGTCCACTGGCTGCGACGTTGTTTGTGGTGGGAATCATTTCGGCCGGACTCTCATCTCTGTTCCCCAACTATTTGCTGGGCATGTGGTTGATTTCAGATTATCTAAACCTTCCCAGGAATCCGCGTCTCCTGGCTTATAGAGGTCTCGTGGCTGTATGTGTTCTGACCGGTCTAGTGATCCCAGTTTTTGGTGGTAGCCCAATTGCGATTATGATCGCTTCGCAAGCGATTAGCCCAGTTGTTATGCCTGCCATGGTAGTTCTCACAACTCTACTGCTGTTAAAAAAAGATGTTGCGGATTTCAAAAACTCACGACTGATGAAAGTAGGTTTATTTGCCACTGTTTTGTTTGCGTTTTACATGCTCTACACTGCTGTGTTGGGATTTGTAGAATTGACACGATGAATACTACTGACCTACGCCCTGATTTAGCTATCCTAAGAAAACTCTGTGCCGTTGATGGATTGTCGACTCAGTGCTCTGGGGGAGTTTGATATCGCAAGTTAGGTGGGTTTTGGATGATGTCGAAGGATTATTTAGATTCACTTTTTAGTCTTAGAGGCCAAGTGGCCGTCGTTATTGGGGGAACGGGTGTTTTAGGAGGTGCTCTGTGTGAAGGTTTTGCACGCGCTGGGGCGTTTGTCGTTGTTGCTGGCCGTTCCGTAGAGCGTGGAGATGCTTGTGTTGAGACAATCCAGATGTTCGAAGGTACGGCAGGTTTTCTGAGTGTTGATGTCACGTCACGTGAATCTATCCAGAAGCTGCATGACGTTACTATTTCAAAACATGGACAAGTCGACATTTTGGTGAACTGTGCGGGTGTTAACTCTGCCGCACCCTACAAAGACACTAGAGATGAAGATTGGCAGAGGGTTCTTGAGGCTAACCTTACAGCGACTCACTGGGGTTGTCAGATTTTCGGTTCTTCCATGAGTTCACAGGCAGAAGGTGGATCTATATTGAATATAGGCAGCGTGACGTCACACTTGCCGCTATCAAGAGTTTTTGCTTACTCAGCTTCTAAAGCGGCCGTTGTTAATTTGACACAGAATGTTGCGAGAGAATTTGCCTCTCATGGTGTCCGGGTTAATGCACTTTGCCCTGGGTTTTTCCCTGCCGAACAGAACCGCAAAATTCTCGACTCAGACCGAGTTGGCAGCATTATGGAACAAACACCGATGGCACGTTTTGGTGAGCCGAAAGAGCTAGTTGGCGCGGCATTATTGCTCACATCGAGAGTTGCAGGGAGTTTCATCACAGGAGCTTCGGTGTATGTAGACGGTGGTTTTACGGGGATGCGATTCTAGGCGACTCTTCCCAATTGAGTGCGAGAATTGACCACTCTCCAATCTGTAACTAGAATGATAGCCTGCGACTTCTGGTTCTTTACCGCTTTTCTAGCTGTTATATATGCTCGACCGTATTATTGTCCGAGGTGCACGGCAGCACAATTTACGTGATGTCAACGTGGAGATTCCTCGCGACCAGCTCATTGTTGTAACAGGATTAAGCGGTTCGGGAAAATCCTCTCTTGCGTTTGATACGATTTACGCTGAAGGACAGCGACGATACGTAGAAACTCTTTCTCCTTACGCTCGGCAATTTCTTGATCAACTCGAACGTCCTGATGTTGATTCGATCGATGGATTGAGTCCCGCTCTCTCGATCGCACAAAAAACCACCAGCCGTAGTCCACGTTCAACGATGGGTACAGTAACTGAGGTATATGACTACCTTCGACTGCTTTATTCAGCTATTGGTGCACCACACTGTCCGGACTGCAATATTTCGATTAGTCGTCAAACGGCTGAGCAGATCGTTGCACAGGTGGTCGAGCGGCGAATAGAACAACGCGTAACAGTACTCGCTCCCATCGTCCGTGGGCGAAAGGGTGAATTCAAGCAGGAATTGAATCGTTTGAGTCAGCTCGGATTTTTGAAGGCTCGTGTCGATGGGCAGATCGTTCAGCTTGATGATGATTTACAACTTGATCGCCGGCGCAATCATACGATTGAATTAATCATTGACCGCCTAACAATTCGTAAAGACATTCAGAAGCGTTTGGAAAATTCAATTCGCACCGCCTTGAAAATGGCTAAGGGGCTGGTCATTGTTGCTGGAGTTGAGGGAGATGAGAAGCTTTATTCCGAAATCTTATCCTGTACAAAATGTGGTCGTAGTGCCCCTACGATCGAGCCACGGTCATTTTCCTTCAATAGTTCCTACGGTGCCTGTCCAAGATGTAACGGACTGGGCAACTTGTGGAATTTTGATCCATCAAAAGTTGTTGTGGAATCATCCAAACCTTTGCTTTCGGGAGGAATTGCCCCCGCTCTGCTTTCAGTTCGGATCGAACGTGCGATCGAACGTGCTGCCAAGAAGTACCGTATTCCACTGAAGAAACCCTTTGAGGATCTTTCGGATGTACATCAGAACGCTCTCCTTTGGGGTGATTGTGTTGAGCTGGAGCCTAAAAGAAAGAGTTCGTTTCCGGGATTGATGGGCCTTCTCAGTCAAAATGGAGTGGAGCAATATCTGGAATCTTGTCGTGATTGGCCCGCACAATTTCTTTCTCCGAGTCCCTGTGAAGATTGCAATGGTTATCGTTTGCGCCAAGAAAGCTTGGCTGTTCGAGTTGGTAGCCGCTCCATCGGTGAGCTCTGTGCACTGCCTATTACCGACACTCTTGAATTCATCGAAAATATTTCTCTCAACCCGAGGGAAAAACAGGTTACAGATAGACTTACTGGCGAACTAAAAACACGCTTACGTTTTTTAACTACCGTTGGTCTGGGCTATCTCAGTCTTGATCGCTCGTCAGCAACTCTTTCGGGAGGTGAGGCACAACGTGTACGTTTAGCCACACAAATTGGGTCTCACTTGCGAGGTGTTCTTTACGTTCTTGATGAACCCTCGATAGGTTTACACGCTCGTGACAATAAACAGCTGCTAGATACACTTGGTCAGCTACGAGATCTTGGGAACACGGTCGTTGTTGTGGAACACGATCAAGACACAATTGAGCGTGCTGATTACGTAGTTGATCTTGGACCAGCTGCTGGTCGACTGGGGGGTGAAGTAGTTGCAATAGGTTCCCCTAAGGATGTGGCCCAATCCAAAAAGTCTTTGACGGGAGATTATCTGAGCGGCCGAAAAAAAATTTCCAAACCAGAGGTTAGAAGATCTCCCAAAGGACAATCCATTGTGATCAAAGGTGCTCGTCAACACAACCTGAGAGACATCACTGTGGAGTTTCCATTGGGAATGCTGATTGTAGTAACGGGAGTTTCAGGCAGTGGCAAATCGACACTTGTAAATGAAATTTTGTATCCGGTCTTGGCTAAACATGTATACCAGTCAAGACTTGAGCCAGGCCGATATGCCGAAATCGAAGGAATTGATCATATAGACAAGGTTGTACGTATTGATCAAGCTCCAATTGGTCGCACACCGCGTTCAAACCCCGCTACCTACACAGGGTTATTTGCCCCTATCCGGGCGTTGTATGCCATGCTGCCAGAGTCACGAGTTCGGGGATACAAGCCCGGCCGGTTTAGCTTCAATGTGAAGGGTGGAAGATGTGAAGCCTGCCGTGGTGATGGGCAACGCCGCATTGAAATGAACTTTCTGCCTGACATATTTGTCACTTGCGAAGTTTGTAGCGCTCGTCGTTACAATCAGGAGACCCTGCAGGTTAAGTATCGAGGCGTTTCCATTGCTGATTTGCTCGAATGCACAGTGGAAGAAGCTTTGCCAATGATGGAGAATCTTCCTCAAATTCTGCCCAAACTTCAGACTCTCCAAGATGTTGGATTAGGGTATCTACGTTTGGGACAGCCATCGCCTACACTGTCGGGAGGTGAAGCACAGCGAATAAAGTTGGCACGTGAACTCAGCAAACGTCAAACTGGGCGGACTTTATATCTTCTCGACGAGCCCACCACGGGTCTCCATTTCGATGATGTTAGGAAACTTTTGGAGGTTCTCCATCGACTTGTGTCCTATGGTAATACCGTGATTGTTGTTGAGCACAATTTGGATATAGTGAAGTCAGCTGATTGGATTGTTGATCTCGGTCCAGAGGGTGGAGAAGGCGGAGGCCAAGTTGTCGTTGCTGGCAATCCCGAGCAAGTTGCTGCCTGTAAGCGTAGTTACACCGGTCAGGCGTTAGCGCGCATGTGGCGTAAAGAGTGTTTGGCAACGGTTTGACCACTTTTCAAGGTGATTGATACACTAGTGGTTTGTTTCGTTAGCGTGACTGAGGGCTGAGAGATTGAGCCGGGCAGGTCACGGATGAGGTCAGATGCCGAAAAGAACTTTTCAGCCAAACCGCCGCCGTAGGGCCAAGAAGCACGGGTTTAGGTCTCGTATGAAGAGCCCTGCAGGCCGACGGATACTTTCTGCCCGGAGGGCCAAGGGTAGGCATGTGCTCACAGTTAGTTCGGAGAAATAATCGGTCCAGCCTGGGTTCGACGCGTGATCGGAGTTTTTCGAAGTCGCGACGTCTCTTGAAGCGAAGCGAGTTTGACCGTGTCTATAGGGACGGTGCTCGCTCGGCGAATGCTTTTTTTTCGGCGGTCTGCTGTGAAGTGGAGGGCCCCACACGTGTTGGCCTGGCAGTGGGTCGCTCAGTGGGAGGTGCGGTTGTCCGCAATCGCGTGAAGAGGCTTTTACGAGAGGCAGTTAGAAACCGCTTAGATAGATTACCTGACGGTTGGGATGTAGTTTTACAAGCTCGAAAGAGCATCACTGATGCATCCGCATACGCACTCGATGCTGAAATACAACTCATTTTCCATTCATTGGCGGCCAGCGCCCCTTCGACAGAGTCTCGCTAGAGCCCTAGATCTTCTTAACTGGACTGCGAAGAAGCTGGTGGTGTTGACCTTGTTGTTTTACAAAGGGGCTGTATCGCCCTTGTTGCCTTCTTTTTGCAAATTTCACCCTACTTGCTCAATCTATGCGATGGAAGCGGTTGAGCGGTATGGAGTCAAGAAAGGTCTCTGGCTAACCACCAAGCGCGTTTGTAGGTGTCGTCCATTTTCTCCGGGCGGCTATGATCCTGTACCTCATGCCTAACTCAAACGACGAACAATTCGTACAGCAGCGTTTACTGTTGGCGTGTGTCCTCTCCGCTTTGGCAGTGGGAGGGTATTTCTACGTTGTCGGCCCTACGGTACCTCCATCTTCGACAACTGTGGCAACCTCAGAATTACAAAACCAAGCTCCGGACCGCTCTTCTGTACCTGTCAAAAAAGACTCGAAAAATCAACCTGCTGCAATGACTAGAGCCAGAAGTGACGACCTGAATCTACAAGTGGCGAAGCGTGAACAAGAGATCGTAGTTGAGACTGAGACATATCGTGTGACGTTTAGTAATCGTGGTGCAACGGTTACAAGCTGGATCCTCAAAAACTATAATTCTGCGGACGGTCAAGAAATGGATTTGTTATCTCACGGCACCGATAAATCCCGTGCCTTTACTTTGGTTCGTTCGGGTGGGGAGGCCATTACAGCCCTCGATGATGCTCTATTTAAAATCAATTCTGGGTCTCACATGAGAGCTGGTCCCACATCTGTGGTATTCGTTTACGATGATGGCCGGTACTCAGCAAGCAAGACTTTCCGGTTCGAGTCTCAAGGCTATGTGGTGGAAATCGAGAGTGCAGTCACTTTGGATGATATTCCTCAGGAGCATTTACTGACTTGGGCCAATGGCTTTGGTGACACAAGACGAGAAAGCGCTAGTTTGTACTCGACAACGTTCTATTATGACCGTTCTGAGAACTCATTGATTCGAAATGTGGCCGGCGATTTGGGCGAAGATTCATCTACAGTCAGTACTGGTCCATTTCGTTACGTCGGTGTGGATGATCTGTATTTTACAGCTGTCTTTATGCCACTGGAATCGGGTGAAGAAATCCGCATTGAAACGGGTGAAACTTCATTGCCAACATACGATGAAGAGTACGCGAACTTTGTAACTTTAGCTGCGGGTGGAGCTGAAACAAACCGGTTCCAGTGTTTTATTGGCCCTAAGATATTTCCGTCGTTGGGTTCGATCCGTCCAGAGTTACAGGAAGTTGTTGATTTTGGGTGGGCTGGGTTCATTGCAAAACCACTTTACTGGATGTTGCTTTGGACTCATGACAATGTGGTTGCCAATTATGGATGGTCGATTGTACTACTTACGGTGTTTATCAACATAGTCCTGTTTCCTGTCAAATGGAAATCCTCTGGATCGATGAAAAGGATGCAGGCCGTTGCCCCACTGATGAAACAGATTAACGATAAGTATAAGGGCCTAAAATTCAATGATCCGAAGAAGCAACAACAACAGAAAGAGATGCAGGCTCTGTATAAGAAGTATCAAGTCAACCCTTTGGGAGGATGCCTTCCGATGCTTATCCAGATGCCATTCTTTTTTGCTTTCTATGGTGTCTTGAGCGTAGCGATAGAAATCAGGCAAGCTGATTGGCTCTGGGTAGCTGATCTGTCTCAACCAGAACAGCTGAGCATTAGGATTTTGCCCATTGCAATGATGGCTTCACAATTTTGGATTCAATCACTTACGCCAACGCCATCGACCGATGCCGCACAGGCTCGGATTATGAAATTTATGCCGCTGATGTTCGGCTTCTTGTTCTACAGCTTTCAAAGTGGTCTCGTGTTATACTGGCTGACTAGTAATTTGGCAGGGATTCTACAGCAGGTGTTTATAAACCGCATGCCTGCTCCTGCTGATCTGCCGAAAATAGAACAGCCACGACGGCACAAGAAGAAGAAAAGGTAGTTGGTTAACAACACCACCTATCCCTCAATATATGTCAGCTTGGGCGAGCAGCGACGTCCGGTCCAGAGTAGACGAGTTCTTGGGTCCCTTATTGAGAGCCGCCCAGCTCGATGTGGGCTATACCATCGATTCGGCTGAAACACTTGAAAACCGGGATCTTTTTTCTCCTGACCTTTTGATTGAGTTCTCAGGTCCAGACGTGGAGTTGCTATTGCTTTACCGCGCGGAGTTATTGTTGGCCCTTGAACATCTAACGCTGGAAGCATTACAAATTTCCCACCAAGATCGTTACCGGTTAATTTTTGATGCAAATGGATATCGCGTAACGCGGATCCAAGAATTACGACTGAGCGCCCAGGTAGCTGCAGAGAAGGTCAAGCGCACGGGTAGCCCATTTCATTTTCAGCCGATGAGCTCGCGAGAAAGGCGCGTGCTGCACTTAGCGTTGCGTGACGAGCACGAGGTTCGTACGGTGTCGGAAGGTATCGTACCGAGACGTCACACTGTCATCTATTCTGTTCAAGATAAGAAGGAAGACTAGATCCAAGTGGCACAACATCGTGCCTTTGTGTCACCCCAACGAATGCCGTTTTGTCCCTAGCTAACAATTTGCTCCATACAGACGATACGATCGTTGCGTTGTCCACACCACCTGGTGTTGGAGCTATTGGCGTAGTGCGCCTGTCCGGTCCTGAAGCGCTGGCAATTAGCAAGCAACTAGTGGCTCTCACGAATCGAAAAGAACTCGGGCACAGGTGCGCATCAATCGGTTCGCTGATTGATGACAAAGGGGAAGTGGTCGATCAAGTGATCCTCACATATTTCCCCAAGCCAAAATCTTACAGTGGCGAAGATATCGTGGAAATTTCGTGCCACGGCTCACCAGTGATTCTTTCCTTTGCAGTTGAGAGAGCAATTTTTTTAGGAGCCCGTCTGGCCGAACCTGGTGAATTCACACAACGTGCTTTTTGCAATGGGCGAATTGATCTTGCTCAAGCAGAAGCAGTGCGTGATCTTGTTGAAGCTACTACTTTGCACCAAGCGCGAGTAGCGATACAGCAAGTGGAAGGAGCACTCTCTCGCCGAGTGGGGCCTCTCAAAAAGAAGCTTTGCGACTTGATTGCTCTACTTGAAGCAGGTATCGACTTTGCGGAGGACGATGTCACTGTTCCAAGTGCCGTTACACTGCTCGACCGGTTAGAACCTTTAATTTTGGGCGTGACTTCTCTGACAGATAGTTTCCGTTTTGGCAAGGTGGTGCGCTCCGGTTTGACAATTTCAATTCTCGGGAGGCCCAATACTGGTAAATCAAGCTTATTCAATAAGTTGCTCGAAAAAGATCGCTCCATTATTAGCGAAGCTGCGGGTACCACACGTGATCAGGTTAGTGAGATGTTATCCATAGAAGGGTTGCCAGTCAAATTAATAGACACGGCGGGTATCAGAATGACATCTGATGTTGTCGAAGCCAAGGGAGTAGAAAAAAGCTACGAAGCACTTGCCGACTCAGATCTTATTCTTATTGTCGTCGACTTATCCGAGGAGCTTCAAGCGGCCGATCATGAGTTATTAGCGAAATCTACCGATGATGAACGTTGTCTGCTCGTCGGCAACAAGGCGGATTTGCAGTCTAAGGTAAAACTGCAAGGTGATTTTGCTATTGTTTCTGCACTTACTGGTGAAGGGGTTGACGAACTTCGGCAAGCTATACGTTTCAAGGCACTACCCGAGGTAACAGGATTGGGTGAAGGAACGTTTGTTACTAATTTGCGCCATCAAGGATTGCTGTGCGATGCACTTGAGTATTTAAGGAAAGCAGAGGGGGCGATTTCAGATGATGTACCTCAAGAAATGCTATTACTGGACCTATATGGGGCTCTTTCGTCCATTGATCGAATCACTGGCGCTACCAGTGTTGATGACATACTAGAGAATATCTTTTCAGCTTTTTGTATCGGAAAGTGATGATAATGAAAGAATGCAAGCTGTAGTTCATGTAGCTTTTAAAAAAACGGTTCTTGATCCTCAAGGCCGCACCATTTGTTCGACTTTGAATAACCTAGGACACAAAAATGTTCTCGACGTGCGACAAGGCAAGTTTTTCGAAATTGAAATTGACCCGGATATTTCCCAAGAACAAGCGCGCGAACAGATTGAAAAGGTTGCTCGTGAAGTTTTAGCCAACCCCGTAATCGAGGATTATAGTATCGATTGGAAAGATTGAACGGATATGTGCGGAATTGTTGGCTACATCGGTCCTAACGAGGCAGCTCCAATATTGGTCGACAGCCTACGTCGCCTCGAATACAGAGGTTATGACTCTGCGGGGCTTGTAGTTAGTGACAACGGCAACGAGTTTCAACTGAGGCGCGCTGCCGGAAAATTGCGCAATTTGGAGAAAACGCTGCGAACTAGCCCAGTTGGTGGCAACTATGGGATAGGGCACACTCGCTGGGCCACGCACGGACGACCGACTGAGGAGAACGCGCACCCTCATCGTGATTCCACCGGTGATATTGTTGTTGTGCACAATGGCATCGTAGAAAACTATCTAACACTGAAAGCTGAACTTGAAAAAACTGGATGCAAGTTTGCAACTGAGACTGACACAGAAGTCATTGCTCAGCTTGTTGCTGAACTTAGTGCAGATGGGACACCACTCGAGGAAGCTCTACGGTTATCCGTACAAAAGTTGCAAGGTGTATTTGCATTGGCTTTGATCTCGAGTCGAGATCCAAATAAGATTGTCGTTGCTCGTAGTGGTCCTCCCGCGGTGGTAGGTATTGGGCAAGACGAGTACTTCGTTGCTTCCGATGTCCCAGCGATTCTTCATCACACACGTGACATGTTTTTTCTTTCTGACGGCGATATCGCAGTGTTGACGTCTCGTGGTGTGCGTGTAACAGACTTTAAAGGCCGCTCCTTGAACCCTTCTGTACAGCATGTGTTGTGGGATCCGGTGATGACGGAAAAAGGTGGCTATCGACACTTCATGCTGAAAGAGATCTTCGAACAGCCAAGTTCAGTTAGAGATACGCTACTCGGACGAGTTGCTCGGTCATCGGGGGAAGTTTTTCTCGATGAGATGGAAATCACCCAAAAGGAATTCGCTGCAATTGAGCATGTGAGAATGGTAGCGTGCGGAACCTCCTGGCACGCTGCTTTAGCGGCAAAGTTCATCATCGAAAGGTTGGCTGGCATTCCTGTTGAGGTTGACTACGGAAGTGAATTCCGGTACCGTGACCCAATCCTGGGAGGGGAAACCCTCACCGTCCTGATTAGTCAGTCAGGAGAGACTGCTGATACTTTAGCAGCACAACGCGAAGCGATTGGTAAAGGTTCCAAGACGTTGGCGATCTGCAATGTCCTAGGTTCAATGTTGACACGAGAGGCAGCAGGAACGATTTACACTCATGCTGGACCTGAAATCGGAGTAGCTTCGACCAAAGCGTTTACCTGTCAGTTGACAGCTCTATTCTTGTTGGCTCTTCACCTGAGTCGTGTCAAAGACCAGTGTGCAACACGGGAATTACAACGTATTATTGATGAGTTGCTCATTATTCCAAGTAAGCTCGAAGCGGTCCTGGCGAACCATGAGCAGTATGAGGCTCTTGCGCGATCTCTTTTTCGTGCTCAAGGCTTTTTGTTTCTCGGGCGCGGAGTTCATTATCCGATTGCTCTAGAAGGTGCTTTAAAGCTCAAAGAGATATCGTATATTCACGCCGAGGGATATCCGGCGGGTGAGATGAAGCACGGCCCCAATGCTCTCCTAGACGAACACCTACCTGTCGTGGCAATTGCTACTCAAGACCCCAACGATGAAAGTAGTCGGATTCGCTATGAAAAAACAGTGGCAAATATTAAAGAAGTACAAGCACGCCAAGCGCGTGTAATTGCGTTGGCAACTCAAAACAATCATAAACTCAACGACTTCGTCGAAGATGTGATTGAGATTCCACCCGCTCCTGAGTTGCTGTCACCTATTCTCGAAATTGTTCCCTTGCAGCTTCTCGCCTATCACATCGGTGTGTTACGTGGTTGTGATGTTGACCAACCTCGCAATTTGGCCAAAAGTGTCACTGTCGAATGACTCAACTAGAGGAGTAACAGAAATGGACCTAATCGAGTGGCATAAGAGGCGTGTCGATTGGTGGCAAAGGAAACTACGAATCAGTGATTATGGAATGCTCTGGTTGTCCTTCCTAAAAGGAGTAATCCTCACTGTGATCGTTATGAAGGTATTCTTCTAATTTAATCAGTAGTGGTGAAACACTCTCCACCGAGGGTCATTTAGGGCCCAACTTCCTCCGTTGGAACAGATTTCATCACTATGGCTTAGTCTGCTGGTACGGGTTTTATTTACGAAAATTCTTTATTCGCCCTTATCCAGTTTAGGGTGATTTCCAATACTTCTTCCTCTCGTCCTTTGAAATAGTGAGCATCTGCGTCTAGGTTTCCATTCCTGGTATCATTCAGGAGAAAATATACCAAATCAGAGTTTGCAGCTTCCAATTTTTCTTGAGATGGTGGCAAGGTAGCAGGATAAGGGTCGGCAGGATCGCGAACCCCAAGAATTTTTCTGTGGGAAATGTTTTTGAGAATATCAATTGGAACTGCCTTACTTTCCGGGCCGCGTTTGTCTAGAAAAATTGAGTAAGTTTGAAGCAAAGGTATACCACCTTCCACCATGGGTGGTATTAGAAACACATCAGAACCTTGCCCCGATGCTACTTTCTCCTTGGCCTCTTTGACAATTTGTTGATATTTTTCTATTCCGCCACAAATCTTTATTGAGCCTGAACGAAGATCGCCAAGTGGTGCGTAGAGAAGCATTGCAGCTACCCTTAAATCATTTGTTTCCGCAACATAGAAGGGGACGGTCACCGTTCCATAGCTATGACCTCCTAAAATAATTTTCTCTGCACCCTGTGATACTAGAAAATCGATTCCCAATCCGTGATCACCTGCTGAAGCAGCCAAGCTGTGAAAGCCAGATTGGGAACCGTGATCACGTCTGTTTAGAGAAAGAGTCATGTAGCCGGCATCAGCTAATCTTGGCCCCAAAAATAGAAATAATGAATCAAAAAATTCTCCTCCGGTTCCTGGAAAAAGTGCAATCGCCGTTTTGGAAGTACATTCATCGGGTTTCCAGAGAACGCCATTCAAACACATTTCTTGTTCTGCATCGATGCAAATAAGTTCAGTAGAAATTCTTTTTGACATATCTAGTACTGTTGCTGATCTATGGAAATTGCTGCTTTAGTGCAACAAATCTTTTTCCGAAATTCAATAGTTAGTCTGGCTAAATCAGTCCGTTGTCGTATATATGCCAACAGAGCATACAGCCTACCGACCTATACGGCTTCCATTTTTCAGTTAGTGTGTGAATTTGTGTTGGCACATCATTGATCTCGACATCATACAGCCTGGAAAGAACTTTGTTGATCGTTGCGTCTCCCTCCACAAGGACATCAGGATGTCCTACATAAAAAAGAGCAATAATTGAGGCGCTCCATGGTCCAACACCTTTAAGTGTTAGAAGCTCCCTGTAACATTCTTCTACTTCTCTTTCTTCCAATCTGAAAAAATACTTTGGATCAGATTGGATAACGGTTGCTATAGATCTCAGGTGTTTAATCTTCTGGTTAGATATCCCACATTTCTGTAAATCTACGGCCGCAGTTTCCAAAAACTGGGTGGGTGTGATTGGGCTATTCAACAGAGCATAGACGCGACGTCGAATAGTATTTGATGCTTTGTCTGATAGTTGTTGGTTTACAACTACGTTTATGAATGTTTCAAAGCAGAACTTTTTTTTCCGATATCTTATAGCTATGCCGTTAGTAACATAAGTTTTTAGCCTCTTATCGTGTTTAGCCAGATACTTGATTGCATCGTTTATCGTATTGAGGTGTAGCCTAGGCATACTGGAAGAAGTGGTAATTGATGTCACACATCGTACCACCACATCGATGATCAGATATTTTAACTAGCCCTGATCAGAGATGGTTTTTTATCTTGTCAAAATGTAAAAAGCCGTGCAGATATCAAAACAGAGTAGTCTTTCCGTCAATATTACGATTACTTTTGTCGGTTTGTTGATCCTGCAACCGGTTATCGGATCGCAGCGAAAATCAACATTGCGAGATGACGAAAAAGCTCGATCGTTACTTGTAAAGGTTGCAAACACCTATGCTGACCTTAGGCAATTCTATTTTGAAACGCTTGAGACGACAGAGACACTTTCGAAGGGGTTTACGCGTAGCAGTCAGGTTCGCTATGTTACTGCAGCTGATGCAGAAGACCGTGCCCGATTTTCTGAATCTAGTACCGTTAATAGTGGTCTAGCAGTTTTCGATGGCGCAATACATTGGAACCTTGCTCCACTCCTCAGGCAGTATACCCGTCGCAATGCAGCCTCTTCTGTTTTCACTGATGATGGACACAGTGATGCACGAGTTGTCGATGCTCGAAAAGCGGCTCTCCGGTATAAAAAACGCTACGCTGCAGTAGCCACTAGACTACTGAGTGCTCGATTTATTAATGGCGAAAACTCCAAACGGCAAGTTGGTGTCGAAGCCAGCTATAGCATGCCTGCCGGAATGCCTGAGGGTAAGATTTTTCGTAAATATTGGATTGATACTAAGCTCAAGCTCGTAACACGTGAACTTTCAATTGCTTCTATTGCCAACCCTAATACGGAACATCCTACTCGAGTTGAACAAGTTATTGCTTTCTCTTCAACAGCAATTGGTAATGATATCCCCGCCGAGATATTTGTTTTTACTCCCTCTTCTGGAACAGAATTGGTTGAACAATTTGGAGTTACATCAAATTCTGTTTCTAGACTCGCAAACCGACGTGCCCCTCAGTTTGAATTACAGGGTTTTGACGGGACTACCTATCGCTTACAAGAACTGATTGGCAAGGTAGTTTTACTGGACTTTTGGGCTACATGGTGCAAGCCGTGTCGTATCGATTTACCTCACATCGAAGCTCTCTACCAGGAGTTTTCCAGCCAAGGTTTAGTTGTGTTGGGAGTGAACACCGAACCGAGAGATCGGTCGCAGGCCTTTTTTGAGCATCAGGGGTACTCTTTCCCCAGCCTGGTGGATCTAGATGCCTCGGTGTCACGGCTGTATTTAGTTCGGTCGATTCCTACTCTAGTCGTTATCGACCGGGAAGGGAAGATTTCCTCCTATCTCGTCGGACTCTACCCGGAAGAACGTCTACGATCTGAGTTGAGCAAGGTGGGGATCCGTTAGGAATCAACTATTCCTATCTATCCCTTTACTTCTACGCCAGCCCAGTCTTCGAGTAGTTTGACAGCTGAGCAAAAATCCTCGTCCCCCTGTCCGCGTGCAATACTGGCACCGAAAAGTTGATGAACTAGCGATGTGGATGGTAGAGGAACATGCAATTCGTGACCCGAATCGAGCATCAGTCCAATATCTTTGTGCATCCACTTGAGCGGGAAGGCAGCTTCAAAGTCTCTCTTAAAGATGTAGGGAGCTTTAAAGCTAATCAATCCTGCTTTCGCGGCACTTTTATCGAGAACCTCGAACATCAGCTTGGGATCAACTCCAGCTTTCTTAGCAAGTACCATGCCCTCAATAAAACCTTGCATCATATTACATAGAACTAAGTTCTGAGAAAGTTTTGCATGTAGTCCCATCCCTTGTCTGCCGCAATAGAACAGGGTTTTGCCCATGGGTAGAAAATTTTCACGTACACTCTGAAATACTTTCTTGCGACCTCCGATCATGAAAGTTAAGGTGCCGCCTTCCGCGCCTGGAGTTGAGCCCGTACAGGGAGCATCCAGAAAGAATGCACCTTTCGTTTCAAATTTTTTTGCGATGCGACGTGCTACTGATGGAGCGATCGTACTACAATCAGCGATCACCTTTCCTTTTCGAACTCCTTTGAAGACTCCATCTACACCAAGGAGCACCTCTTCGGACATCTCCGAATTACCTACGCACAGGAAAATGCAGTCTGCAAATTTTCCTACTTCTTTTGGCGTTTTACAAAAAACACCCTTGTGGCTCTTTGCCAGACGGCGAGCCTTTGCAGCAGTATGACTCCACAAGGCTACCTCATGTCCCGCATCTAGTAAATTGCGTGCCATCGGGTAACCCATCAAACCGAGTCCAAGAAATCCAAGTTTAGCCATATAAGTTCCTTCTCCCTTAAGTTTTTCAATTGTACGATCTTATAACCCTATGAGACAATGTCGAACGAATCATGGGTAGCAGGATTCTAGTTTCAAAACGTATTTATCCCGAAGCTGTGGAGTATCTTTGCGAACGGGCTGATGTCGAATATCATGATTCGGACAAGAGCTATCCAGCAGAGGAATTACTCAGACATCTTTCTGATAAAGAGGGTGTCATTAGTCAATTGACGGATCGATTTTCCGAAGAAGTGGTGGCGGCTTTACCTTCTTTGAAGGTTATCGCCAATGTGGCTGTCGGCTTTGACAATATAGATGTGGAAGCGGCGACAAGACATGGTATTGCAGTAACTAATACGCCGGATGTATTGACGCAGACTACTGCAGATTTGGCCTTTGCTTTGCTTTTTGCAGCAGCACGGCGAGTGAGTGAATCCGAGCGTTTCTTGCGTGCTGGTCACTGGCAAGGTTGGGGCATCGATCAGTTTTGTGGGTCAGACATCCATCACAGCACTCTGGGTATTCTCGGGATGGGTCGAATTGGCCAAGCCCTGGCTCGTCGTGCAAACGGTTTTGATATGAGAGTGGTGTATCACGATGCTGTTCGCGCACCTGAAGACATTGAACAAGAATTACGACTCACTTTTGTACCTTTTGAAACTCTCCTCTCCGAAGCTGATTTTGTTAGCCTTCACGTCCCACTTGTGCCTACGACCCGGCACTTGATGAGTACTCCACAATTCGCGCTAATGAAAAAAACGGCTGTCTTAGTCAATACATCGCGAGGGCCAGTGATTGATGAAGTTGCATTAGCGGAAGCTCTTGCCTGTGAAGAAATTGCGGCAGCAGGTTTGGACGTTTTTGAAAATGAACCGGACATCCAACCAAAGTTGCTCGAATTAGAAAATGTTGTCTTGACACCTCATATTGCCAGTGCATCGCATACAACGCGCAGCAAGATGTGCATGATGGCAGCTGAGAATGCTCTATCGGCTCTAGCGGGCAATCGCCCCCCAAATCTCATAAACCAAGATCTCTTTCCGGATCTTGGATGAGTAAAACAGGTGAGAATTGTGAAAGATGACCTGCGACAGATTTTTCTCCATGCGTTGGAAGACCTTTCGCTTGATAAAGTGATGCCGCGACGCATCAAATGCCAAGCCGATCTACTTATTGTTGGTGAGGTGCGTGTCGACCTTTCCGAATATCAAAAAATTACTTGCATTTCAATCGGCAAGGCCGCGGTGCAGATGGCAGAACAGTTTATCTGCATTGTCAAACCACGTGAAGTTGCTGGGATAGTCGTTAGTCCTGATATACCAGAAAAAACAATACCCAACTTTCTCCACTACAACGGTGGACACCCTTATCCAAATGCAGAAAGTTTGCAGGCTGCATCGACAATTCTCGAATTTGTTAGTGATCTTAACCGTGAGGATTTAGTTGTCTATCTTTTGTCTGGTGGTGGTTCAGCAATTTGTGAAAAGCCAATTTCGACGGATATTTCACTTAAAGATCTCCAGGAGTTTTTTCACCTGCTGGTCACATGTGGTGCAAACATCGTCGAGATGAATATTTTGCGTAAGCATTTTTCTGCCATCAAGGGAGGACGTTTAGCCGAAAGAGCCAATCCCGCTGCTCAGGTGACATTTTATGTTTCGGATGTGCCACTCGACCAACCTTCGACGGTTGCGTCCGGTCCGACTATGCCTGATGAATCGACTGTTGAAGATTGTTATCAATTAAGCCAAAATCTCAAGTTGGCTGGACAGCTCCCATCATCGATCCAGCAGATGTTTGACAAAAAGAAAATCCCTGAAACTCCGTCATTGGAGAGCGAAAACTTCAGTCGAAGTAGTTGGCATATGTTACTTGGCAATAAAGATGGTGTGGATGTGTTGCACGAACAAGTTACCTCTCGAGGATGGATTGTGGAGCAAGATCTTTCCGTTGACGATTGGCCTTATGAGATTGCTGTTCGCCATCTTCTGGAGCATTTGGAAAACATGCGTCGAAATAACCCAGGTGAGACTGTGGCGTTGCTGACAGGTGGTGAGTTAAGTGTCCCGGTCATCGGTGATGGTATGGGTGGTCGAAATCAAGCATTTGTATTGTCCTGTGTTCATCACATAGCAGGACAGAATATTGCGATTCTTAGTGCCGGCACTGATGGCATAGATGGCAATTCGCCTGCTGCTGGTGCAGTGGCTGATGGTGAAACCCTTGCTAGGGCTAGTACTGCTGGTATGTCTGTCAGCGATTTCGAGCGTCGTTCAGACTCTTTTCACTTCTTTGAAAAACTGGATGATCTTTTAATTACTGGGCCAACTGGGAATAATATCCGCGATCTGAGAGTGATGGTGGCCTGGTAGCTGAGATGGACGTGTATTTTCGGCGTAATGCCACCAGCACCTTTAATTTTGGCTTCTACTCTCACACCAGTAGATAACCGTACTATTACACTGAAGTAATGATTTGCAAGTCATGGCGTTGTTCCTTACACGGTGGTCATAGCGGTACGTTCTGCGAACATGCAGAAGGAAGTCTCGAAGAAGTCCTTGAGGCTGCTGTGGTTAATGGTTACCACACTTTTGGTGTTAGCGAACATGTTCCACGAACTGAATCACGGTTTTTGTATTCGACGGAGCAAGAAAAAGGCTTCACTGTCCAACGCCTTGAGAAGGAATTTCGGAATTATACAAAAGTAATTGGAGAATTAGCTAATCAGTTTGCTGACCGTCTAATAGTACTGAGAGGGTTTGAAACTGAAGTGGTGCCCACTAGTGATTACCGCGAGAGGATGATTGCCTATCGTCAATCGGGTGATTTCGACTACATGGTTGGATCAGTGCATCACGTAGAGGAAGTTTTGATTGATGGACCAACTGAGGAGTTCCGACTCATATGCGATGGCTTAGGTGGTCTGGAAGCACTCTCGATTCGCTACTACGAAACGGTGGCTGAGATGATAGAGGTGCTCAGTCCTGAAGTTGTTGGACATCTTGACCTAGTCCGAAAAAATGCTGATCTTGACGTTAGTCTTGACACTCCTAGAATTCGCCGTGCGGCTGACAGAGCACTCGAAGCTACTCGTAGTTGTGGTGCCATTCTTGATCTAAATACGGCCGGCTATCGCAAGGGGTTAGGTACACCCTATCCTGCACCATGGTTGGTTAAAAGAGCGAACACTATGGATATCCCATTTTGCTTCGGAGATGACTCTCATGGGCCGTCTCAGGTTGCAGCAGGCATAGAAAATGGTCGTGTTTATTTACTGGAGAATGGAGTGAAAGAAATCACTGTGCTAACTCGACCTGAGGGTTCCGATTCGAGTACCCCGGTCGAAAAGAGAGTGGTGTCCCTGTACGGATAAGTTCTGATGTCGCGGGCTCCTTGGAGAGCCCTCTCCTACAACTTTCGTATGGCTTCAGTGTGTGTTTTCAAAGCTGTTGAGTAAACTCCATAGTCCACGTTGTAGGAAATAACGTTGAAACCTACACCTATCCAATCGCGAGCTTGTTCCAGTGTGCTCGGCTGAATACCTGCACTTTTGCCGTGACGCTTTGCTGCATCGGCGACTCTCTGTAGGGTGTCAACAAAAACCGGATTTTCGAGCTGTCCCACGATTCCCATTGATTGGCTTAAATCGTAGTGGCCCACCCACAAGTTATCGACACCTGGCAGGGAAGCTATGGCGTCTAATTCATTGAGAGCTTCTGTGCTTTCGATCTGACAGAGGAAGATGTTTGATTCATTGGCCGCAGACATGTATTCCATTGGTTCTGGCCGGACATAGTCATTTTGTGCTCCACCTAATCCGAGGCCGCGATTCCCGTCAGGCATAAAACGTAGGGCTGCAATAACTTGGCGAGCCTGTTCTGAAGACTTCACATTAGGGACCATCACACCTTGCGCACCTGCGTCCATCACTCTTGCGATGAAATGGTAGTCCGCGCATGGAACACGCACGATCGGAGTTACTGGAGTGCTTTTGAACCATGCTAATAAGTCACAAATGTTGGTGAAGCCGAGACCGCTGTGCTCCATATCAAGTAGGGCGAAATCGACTCCTGACGCCTCGAGAGTTTTTGCTATTCCTCTGGTCCCAAATTCCATAATCATATGGCCCACTGGGATTTTCCCTTCAGCTAACCGCTGACGAATCAAATTAGATTTCATTGAGACTTCCATGAAAGCTTAGCTCGAACACCTGGTCGGTCTACGGCATCACGATTTGCCAGACAATCGGGAGCTTTTCCCTCGTAGACATTCCGTACGTTTCGGCAAGCGTCGAGAGGTATATCACGGATACTTTCTTCACACCATGCTATCGAGTGGGGGGCAACAACTACATTGTCGAGTCGAAGTAGTGGATTGTCTTTCGGGACAGGTTCTTTTTCAAAAACATCGAGACCTGCGCCTGCAATTTTCTTTTGCTGTAGCACTTCTATCAGTGCTTCTTCATTGACGATTGGCCCACGTGCAGTGTTGATTAGGAAAGCACTAGGTTTCATCAATGCAAGCTCCTCGGCTCCCACCAAGCCTTCGGTGTGTTTATTTAACGGTGCATTGATTGTCAAGAAATCGCTTTCTCGCATTAGGGTCGGTAAGTCGACCAACTCTACGCCCATTTTTTCTGCCTGTTCTTTGGTGACGAATGGGTCATAGCCAATCAAGCCACCGAAACCAATTCCACGAGCCATGCGCAATAGCTCTCCAGCGATATTGCCAAGCCCTATCGAACCCAGTGTTCGTCCCTCAATGCATATACTTCTGCATTTATCTGGACGCCACTGGCCCGCACGCGTTCGGGTATCGAAGGTTCTTATATCCTTAGCGACAGCCAGAATTAGTGCGATAATTCCCTCTGCTACCGGTCTGCGTACTGCATTAGGTGTGATCGCCAGTAAGACATCAGCTTCGGTACAAGCAGGAACGTTAATGCGATCGAAACCAACTCCCCAACGAGACAGACAGGATAGTCGTTTGAGACCTCTAAAGCTTTCTGGCGGAAAATGGTACCCAAGAACTATTAAGGCGTCATAATTGTCGATAATCTCCGGATCAGCAATTCCTCCCGTATCGGGGAGTACGTCCCACTTTAGGTTAGGCAGTGCCGTAAAGATTTTTGCCGCTGACTTTTCTGCGGCCTCTGTGGTTTGTGGGTTATCGAATACATCGGCTGTGAATCCAACGTGAAATGTTTTCTGTATTGACATAGGTCTATTTGCTTTCAGGCGTGTACCAATCCAACTTGATCCTGATCCGATTGCACTGGTGACAGGACACTAATCAGGTAGAGTAGAACTGTGAACATAGCGAGATAGAACACGTCATTGTACACCTTTAACACTAATTCAGGTAAACCTGGTTCCGAGATACTATTGATGCAAAGTTCCCATTCAGGTGTCGCACACAATAGCTGTTTTCCAGCTTTCTATCCCATCATTGACACATCGGTGGCCTTGTCGGCTGGAATTACCTCAGAGTCTGTTGCAAAAGCACTGGTGCGAGCTGGTGTTAGAGTTGCGCAGTTTCGCCACAAGGGGAATTACGATAGTGAGATCATCCATTTAGCTGAGAAAGTTGGTAATATTCTGCACGAATTTAACGCTTTGTACATTGTTAACGATCGACCTGATGTTGCACTTTGTGTGGGAGCCGATGGTGTCCATGTCGGGCAGGACGATCTTCCTCCAGTTGCGGTGCGAACTGTATTCGAAGCCCTGCCAATTCAAAAGACTATGACGATTGGCCTTTCTGTTCACAATGAGCAGCAACTGAGACAGGCTGATCTCGCTCCCCTAGACTATTTGGCGATAGGTCCGATTTTTACGACGAACTCAAAGAGAAACCCAGATCCTACGATTGGTCTTGAAGAACTACACCGTTTGCGAGCATTGACTTCCAAACATGTTGTCGCTATAGGAGGTATTACTCGTGAAAATGCTCGGGAAGTTTTTGCGGCAGGGGCTGATTCCGTGGCTGTGATATCAGATTTCATAAGCTCCGATATCGATGATCGTCTTTCCGAGTGGTCACGAGTCGTCAAGTTTAGTACGGCAAGCTAGCGACAGATAGGTGAGTTTCATTGACAGCAGAGTTTTGATTACACAGAATTGGACGGAGTCACAATAGGAGATCATGTACAACGCCAAGCTGTTAAATCACTTTCAGTATCCGCGCAATGTTGGTCACCTGGATGGTGCCAATGTAGAGGTAGAGGTATGCAACCCTATTTGCGGCGATATTCTCAGGCTATCCGCATATATTCGAGAAGATCACATAGATGCAATTCGATACCTCGCCCGCGGATGTACTGCATCCATCGCGGTGGGTTCAGCACTGACTGAGATACTCTCAGGCCAGAAAGTTGACCGACTCGATTTTGTGACTAAGAGACAGGTTGAAGAGATGGTGGGTGGATTGCCACAAGAATCGAAACATGCAGCAGTTTTAGCCATAGATGCAGTGAAGGCTCTACGACGTAAAGTTTGCGACGAGTTGCGTTGAGTTAGATTGCTACTTAATCACCAGGGACGGACGCTCTTTAGGGAGATTATTTCCCCTGTTTCTCGTTCTGTGATATCTATTTTCTCTCCGTGACATTCTATACTCTCTACCCCTTGGTAACCGTCTGGAATTTCTGTTATGAATGCCAGGTACCGTGCAGTTAAACGGTTGCGACCTTCGATCCAACGGTATTGACGAACACCGTAGAGTTTCCCTTCATCGACTACTTTTTTCATGGAACCTGCAAATGGCGTCGTTCCAAACTCAAGACCACGGGCGATGACTTTACCGTTCCACGGGAACACATCAATGCTTTGATTTTCTTGCCAATCGGCAATCCAAGGGAAATCTTCCGTTTTCCATATGTACCCAATCAACACTCGAAGATCTTTGTTAAAAGCAGTGAAATAGGATTCTTCTCGAGAAGGATCCATGAGTATTCCATAGTATGTACCAGTGTTGGGTGGAGCTTGCATTTCTCGAAGACTGACTTTTTTACCCTCGCGCGAAGTTCCGATTGGCCAATGGAGTGGGCCAGCTCGCAATGAGTTGTGGTCTTCGATGGGTGGACGTACCTCTCCTCGAGTCCCCGACATATCCAGCACATTGCGTCCTGGCGTGACAAAAGGAGGCCCGAACGTTACGTGTTGTACCCAGTGTGCTGGTCGCCCAAACGCGGTCTGACTCTCGACCCACTCTTCAACATAAAGCACTGTTTCATTGGCTGCCAGTGTTAGTGTGCGGCCAACCTTGTACTGTGTTTTAGGTAGATAAGTGGAATATGAGAATTGAACTTTGTTCGCAGTAGTCTCGACCTTGTCTTTGTTCCATTGCACCATCAAGGCTTCGCCATGCACACCTAGACCATTTTTAAATTCCTGATTTGACGGAGCGCCGAAGAGTGGGAAATTAAGTAAATGACCCATATAGCCGGCTGTGAGTATCCGGTCACTGCCCTTTCCGTATAACATGTCATGTTTGATCGGGTTGTAGTTTCCCGGGTCAATCGTTTGGTAATGATGGACCAGCATCGGGTTGACGGACTTGCGAGGATCGTCTGATTTCAAGCGAATCTCTGCGATGTGTCCGGCGCCGCGTAGCGCTCCAATCCGAACCAATTTGTTTTCCAGAATGTAAGCCGAACGGCCATGAATATGATCTTCAGAGAATGTCGTTTTTTGTGCTGCAACGACATTGCATCCCGTGAGAAGAATGAGTAGTACCCTAGTCATATCGATTGCATTTGATGTTATAGACTCTAATCTGTTGAAGGTTCCCATTTCATAGTTGCGGCAAAGTGTTCATATTTTGTGGCTATTTGTGAATTGCGGATAGAGGCAAAGTGTTTTTTGTTGTTAACTATTTTGTGACTTCGATCATGGCTTTGATTACTCCCGACTCAGCTTGTGTATATTTGGAAAAATTCTCTATCACGTTCTCGAGCGGTGTACGGTGAGTGATCCAAGGATTCGTGTCGATTACGCCATCTTCTATCAGGTTTATAATGCGCCTAAAGTCCTTGGGTAGGGCATTACGGGAACCCTTGATTGTCATCTCGGGCCGGTGTAACGATGGATGGGGGAAGCAAATTTTTTCTGTCGTTATGCCGACATAGACCAGTCTGCCTGTGTGAGCTACATAGTTCAGCGCATTTCCCATCGAATGATGACTACCTGTTACATCTGTAACAAGTTCATATAGCTCGCCGTTAGTAATTTCATCCATTTGGCTCTTTTCACTGCCACTACCGTCAAACAGAATGGTGTTTTTAATATCGTAGGTTTGCTGGCAGAAATCCAACCGCGATTGAACCATGTCCATTACAGTGATGGAGGCTCCACTCAACCGCGTAAATGCGAGTGTAGCCAGTCCAATAGGACCAGCACCAATAATCAGAACGCTATCATCCTCTTTCGGTGCTCCACGCTCGGTCGCATGACAGCCGATCCCGAGTGTTTCCACCAAGGCGAGCTGCTCAAACGAAAGCCGGTTTGATGGATGCAATTTGTCTGCGCGGACTACAAATTCTTCACAAAGTCCACCATCGACCATCACTCCTATCACCTTTAACACTTCACAGCAATTACTATTGCCTTTACGACAGGCATAGCAAGAACCGCAGTTCATGTAGGGTTCAACACTGCAGTGGTCTCCAACCTTGATAATTGAAACGTCTTCGCCGACCTCAAGGACTTCGACTCCAAGTTCGTGGCCAGGAATCAATGGGTAGCGGAAGAGAGGGTGTTTTCCGAGATATCCGCTGTAATCAGTGCCACAGATGCCGACACGGTGCGTACGGACCAGAGCCTGTCCAAGGCCGGGAGCGGTTGGCGACTGCAACTCAATGCACTCTAAATGTCTTGGCTTTTCTAGGCGAATAGCTAACATAAAACGAGGTCTTCCTAACTCACTCTCATGGCAGACACAACCGCTAGTATAACCGGATTATTCTGCACTGCTTATCTTGTAGAGCGCTTGCTACAAAGAAGAAAGCACATCTGTACCACTGCTAAGATGAAGGCTGTGGAAGTTCCCAAGGAGCTGCGGATCGGCGAAGTTAACATCGAGCCAGCGATGGTGCTTGCACCAATGGCAGGTGTTACGGACACAGTATTCCGTCGCTTTATTAGGAATCTGGGAGGTTGTGGACTGATCATGACCGAATTTACCAGTTCGCACGGAATTGTTGCTAACAAACGCATTTCTTCTACAACCCAGAAAAAGCGAAAACACAAGTTTAACTATCTCTATTACGAGCCCGACGAACATCCAATCTCAGCACAGCTTTTTGGTTCAGACCCTGATATTCTCGCAGACGCCGCCCGAGTTGTTGAAGATCTGGGTTTTGACACTGTAGACATGAATTTTGGATGTCCCGTCAAAAAGGTAGTTAGGTGCAATGGCGGCTCTGGCCTACTACGGGATATGCCACTCGTCAGAAAAATCTTACAGAAGGTTCGCTCGTCGGTCAAAATTCCATTTACTTGCAAGTTTCGAACTGGTTGGGATCATGACACTATTGTTGCTGTTGAAATGGGAAAAATTGCTGAAGATTGTGGTTTGCAGGCAGTCGCGTTGCATGGGCGTACACGTGCACAGGGTTACGCGGGCCATGCGGATTGGGACCTGATCGCAGCTCTCAAACAAGCAGTTAATATTCCGGTTATTGGGAATGGTGACGTCTTCTCACCAGAAGATGCTGTTCGAATGTTCAAAAAAACAGGTTGTGATGGTGTAATGATTGGTCGTGCTGCTCCAGCAAACCCCTGGATTTTTCGGCAAACGGCACAGTATCTTTCGACCGGTCATTATGGCAAACCAACTGAACGTGACCGCTACGACATGATTCGAGATTACTACCAGATGCTTGATGCTGAACACAAAAATATTTCTGGGGACGTATGTGGCAAGATGAAACAATTTGCGAGTCAGTTTACTCGTGGTGTACGCAATGGATCGCAACTGCGCAAGAAAATTTATCAAGCGACGACACCGAGTGAAGTTCGCCGTCAAGTCGACAGGTTTTTTGAGCACTCCTTGGGGCAGGCTGCGTGAAGTCGGTAGTGCTCATCACGGATGGCTCTTGTCTGGGCAACCCGGGTCGTGGTGGATGGGCTGCTATCCTACGTTTCCGGGGATATGCGAGAGAACTGTGGGGAGCCGAACGAGAAACGACTAATAATCGAATGGAGTTGATGGCTGTCATAGCTGGCCTCGAAAATCTTAGTGAGTCTTGCCAGGTGCTGATAGAAATTGATTCTCAGTATGTGAAAAATGGTATCACCACTTGGATCAAAAATTGGAAACAACGTGGATGGGTGACTGCATCCAAGACCCCGGTGAAGAATAAAGATTTATGGCAACGCTTGGACAAAGTAGTAGTTCAGCATTCCGTCGATTGGAAATGGGTAAAAGGTCACGCTGGTCACCACGACAATAATCGCTGCGATGAACTTGCAAGGATGGCCGCTGAATCGCAAACTCACTCTTGACCGAGGTGTCATGCGCCCTGGAAACTTTGATCGTCAAGATTCTACATATTAGCTGTCATATTGACTAGTTTTTGACCAGCCCGAAATAGAAAATGTCACTTCATCTGTACAACACTCTAACTAGAAATCTCGAAGGATTCGAACCTTCCGATGGCAAGAAGGTTCACATGTATTCCTGCGGCCCAACGGTTTATGATCATGTCCACATTGGAAACCTACGGACATTTGCCTTTCAAGATGTTCTAAGACGACATTTGCGGTGCTGTGGCTACGATCTATTACATGTCATGAATATTACTGATGTTGATGACAAGATCATAGCGAATGCGCAAAAAGCTAACCAATCCATATCTGAGTACACTGCCAGATACATCGACGCTTTCAAAAAAGATACAAAAATGTTGCGTCTCGAGACACCCGAACATATTACTCTTGCTACTGATCATATCGATGCCATGATCACTCTTATCCAGCGTCTTGCGGATAAAAACCTTACATACCAATCGGAAGGTTCAACCTACTTTCGGATTGCCCATTTTGAAAACTACGGCAAATTAACAAGACTTGATACTAGTGGAATGAAAACAGGTGGTCGTGTTGATCAAGATGAGTATGAGAAAGATGATATTCGGGACTTTGCTCTGTGGAAAGCTCCGAAGGATGGCGAACCCTACTGGGAAAGCCCTTTTGGGCCGGGGCGTCCTGGCTGGCACATTGAATGCTCGGCGATGTCGATGCAATACTTGGGTGCAACCTTCGATATCCACACTGGTGGAGTCGATTTAGTTTTTCCTCATCACGAAAACGAAATTGCTCAATCTGAAGGTGCTACCGGACAGCAATTTGTACGTTTCTGGGTGCATGCCGAACATTTACTGGTCGAGGGTCAGAAAATGTCGAAGTCACTTGGCAATTTCTACACCTTGTACGATCTGCTCGATCAGAATTACTCTCCCGAAGCTATTCGCTACTCGCTAATTTCTGTTCCCTATCGCAAGCAACTTAATTTCACGTTTGATGGTCTGAAGGCCGCCACAATAGCCATAGAACGGTTACGGAACTTCAAACGTCGATTGGAAACCGAAACCTTTCCTGAGGGCGAGGCCAGTGAACTTTTGGCTGCGGTTGCTCGAGCAAGAGACCAATTCACCGTCGCAATGGATGATGATCTCAACACCGCCCAAGCTCTGGGAGCAATATTTGATTTTGTGCGAGATGCTAATACAAAAATTGATAGCGAAGATTTTTTCGAAGGCAATCGTGAATCGGCAATTGACCTGCTTACACTATTCGACTCAATATTTGATGTTCTCACCATGGAAGCTGACTGCAGAATACCTGTCGAAGAGATCGAGCGCTTTATTGAGGAGCGCTCACGAGCTCGAAAGAACAGGGACTTTGCTCGTGCCGACGAGATTCGTGTCGAGCTGCAACGACAAGGCGTAGTGCTTGAGGATTCTCGTGATAGTACTCACTGGAAATATGTTTAACCCGGCAGTTTTTACCGTCTAGGGCACTCCGGAAAATTTTTGGTGAGATCTCCTAGTTCATACACTTGAAATATTCTGTGGCAACGTTTCTCGAGCTCGTGTAATTCATATAAAGGATTATTTTTAAGTCCACCCACTTCGGTCTGTCGAGGTAAAATCTAGAGGTCCTTACAAGGCCACCGGAAGGCAATGTTTATTTAAGAAGAGGTAGCCCTTTGATGACTCTTGATCTCGGATGCGGTCGCAATAAATGTTTTGAAGCCTTCGGTGTTGACAACAACCCAGACACTGATGCTGATGTTATTGCGGATATTGATAGCGCCAGTCTTCCATTTCTCGACAATAGCTTTGATCGCGTTTTACTTGTTCATACAATTGAACATGTCGATAATGTGATTAACACAATTGAGGAAGTGCATCGCCTCACACGCCCTGGCGGGACAATCGTCATCGAGACACCCCACTACACAGATTTCAGTTCTTTCTGTGATCCAACTCACCGGTGGCATCTCAACACTTTTTCATTTCGCTACTTTAGCGATAATCATGGTGGCTTCGGATACTACAGCCGATGCCGTCTGCGCGAAAAAAAAATTCAGGTCAAACTATTGCGCCTATGGCGTTTCCTCGGATTGGAGTTCGTTATCAATCACTGCCTGATTTTCCGTAAATTCTGGGAACACTACCTCTGCTTCGTCATACGTGGCAAAGTGATGGTTCTCGAGTTTGAAGTACTAGATCAGTAGTCCTAATGACTTAAGTCTCGTAATTGCCTAGGAATACCCGTGTCAGATACATTATTGAGTGATGACAATCTGTCCGCACTCTTCCACTGCAGAGCGGGAAATGTTCACATGACGCTAGATTTTTGCATCTTGTTACGTCCGTGTGGAACACCGACAACTGCCATATTGAAAAATGCAGTAGTGTGCTTGCACACTTTCAGTTCATGAAACATAATTCCCCAATCGTAGCTATTTAGATATGGAAACAATAGACCCGTATTCGCGCTCAACCGAAGAAAGTCGAGAGCCACCATCTGGCTTTTTCGCCACCTTGCGCCACCTGGGCCCTGGAATGATTGTCGTTGGATCGGTGGTTGGGTCGGGCGAATTGATTGTGACGACTAAATTGGGTGCGGTCGCTGGGTTTGTGCTGCTCTGGTTTGTGTTGCTTTCGTGTTTTGTCAAGGTTGTTATTCAGGCCGAATTGGCTAGATATACCATTGCTAGTGGTGAAACATTCTTACGAGTATTCAACACCTTACCGGGGCCGACGGCTCCACGGCCAAAATGGCTAACTCTGCCTTGGATGGCCATACTGACAATTGCCTGTGTCGCAGCTATCACAATCTTTGTTCAACTGAGCAAGGAGTTGAGAACTGTCCCCGTAGCATTGTTTCTGTGTGGCAGTGTTGCTGTTGTTTCACTGGTAGCTGCTTTGGTGCTTGGATCGCGTCAAGACATCATGGAGAACCCCTCACTCGCAAAGACATCTTTACCACCTATGAACTGGTTTATGTGGCTTTGGTTGGCATCGACACTGCTTGTTTTTGTCAATGCCGGTGCGATTTTAGGTGGAGCAGGGCAGGTGTTGGAAATGGTGTTCCCAGGTGCGCTTGGTGTGGGAGGGGCGCGTTATTGGTCAATCATTGTTGCAATTCTGTGCGGTGTTCTGTTGCTCGCTGGTACTTATACTTCTTTGGAAAAACTACTCATCATATTAGTTGCCGTATTCACCCTACTGACTGTAGTTTGCACCGCAATGGTGCAATGGACTGAATTCGCTGTAGATTGGTCTCAGCTTGCAAGTGGCCTATCTCTGAGTATGCCTGTCGAGATGTCTACAACGCTGGTACTGACAGCACTAGCCATGTATGCGGGGACAGGTGTTGCGTTTGGTGAGATGTGGAATTACACGTATTGGTGCCTAGAGAAGGGCTATGCCCGTAATGCTGGTGCTCCGCGACCAGGAGACGCATGGACCAATCGAGCCAAAGGCTGGATCCGGGTTATGTACACAGATGTTGGTCTCACCATGGTTGTCTACACCACGAGCACTGTCTGTTTTTATCTCCTGGGAGCTGCGATTCTCTACGTGAACAGACTCAATCCAGATGGACGAGAAACGATAGTAACGCTTAGTTCGATGTATACCGAAAGTTTTGGTGATTGGGCAGCTGCAGTATTTCTTTTGGGTGCTTTTATCGTCCTTCTTACAACTGTATTATCTGGAGCAGCTGCAAATAGTCGCCTCTTGGCTGACGCACTAGGTGTTATCGGAATCATCGACGAGTCGGACTATTCAGCTCGCTTACGATTTATTCGCCTCTTTGTGATTGTTTCACTAGTGATGTACTCGATTGCATACTGGCTGTTCGAGAATCCGCCTCAGATGCTACTCATCACTAGTAGTCTAATTGCGGCTCTCATGTACCCCATTCTGGGGCTAGGAACACTATATCTTCGACATCGTAGACTTGACCAGAGGGTCAAGCCAAGCTCAGTAACGACGGTATGGCTGTGGGTATGCGCTATCGTATTGGCAGTTATTTCACCTGTCGGAATCGTGTTGGCGCTGGCTATTAATTACGGTTGGGTAAACTTGGGATAACAAACTTGATTACGGTTTGACAGCACTAATTAGTGCCTTGATATAGCCGACGGTCCAGGCTCGTCCTCGGTGACACCACTCTGTATCACCGATCATTCGAGGCACGTGGTCAGGTATCAAAAACCCCTGAAACCCCACTTGTTTGAGTGTCCGAATCGTTTCGACTGGGTCACAGTTCCCATCACCCAGGTAGCACTCTGTGAAGTCGTCCACAGGACCTTGAACATCACGGAAGTGAACATAGAAAATCTTATTGCGTTCACCGAAATGGCGAATGGCGTCTGTAACACCATTGCCGCCTTTCATTTCGGACCAGCAACCATGGCAAAAATCCAAGCCATGCATCGGGCTATTAAATGTTTCCATCGCACGGCTGAAGTTGTCGAAATTGCGAAATACGCGTCCCACGCCTCCAAGTGAAGCGACAGGGGGGTCATCCGGATGTAGTGCCAGACGTAGGCCTACTTCTTCACAAATCGGCAGGATGCGCTCTAGATACCAGCAATAGTTTTCCCAAATCTCTTGTTCCGAATAGTCTCTCCCTATGTCAACACCACCCCACGCACCGAAAAGATCTCTACCCTGGCTCGATGAAGTTTCAGTAATCGCACTTGCTGCTAGAGCCGTTTTGTAATGGAATCCTGTCGCTAAAGATCCCCCGCGCACGACTTCGGCCTGAGATGTTCTCCACACACCGGCAGGCATGAAGGCGTATCCCAGAATGGGGATGCCAGCCCGTGCAATGTTCCGAATTGTATAGATCATGTTGTCGAGTTGATGTTCCCGACCATCTGCTCCTAGCATAATCTGGTCGTAGAACCTGGTCGGTACATTCTCTATTGCCATTAGCCGGATTTGTGCTTCTTTTGCTTGGTGAACGAGATTCGCAAGGTCTTCGTATTCCCATTTTTCTTGTCCTGGCAGTATCGGCGTATTCAGTTGAAAGTCATCGCAGCCGCACTGTTTGATGAATTTCAGTCGTGCGGTCGTCATTTTCTGAAACTGTCCTAAGGCGACGCGCATAGGGAGGGTGTCAATATTGATCATGATGAGTGAAGATTATTATTTGATTCTAGGCTGTCTGTTTGAGTAATCGACTGGTCTGTCTTGATAGTGGGCGGTGCTTCGAAATATAACCACTATTTACTTATGCAACGGATTCTCGTACCAAATTACACCAAGGTTGCTGGCCTCTTCGCAGGTAATTACATCTAGATCACCATCATCGTCGAGATCTACAAGCCTCACGAGATCGAATTTAACGCCTTCAGGTCCACTGATAGCGTGATGCGTCCAATCACCCGTCGTAGGTGTTTTGTCATAGGACATCCACATCACTCCAGCCCTAGGCCCATGTGCATTTTCACAAGAAAAGACAATGTCCGGTTTGCCATCGAGGTTGATGTCTCCGACTTCTACACTTTTACCCGTGCCAGTCATAGGGGGAAGTTTGATTTCATGAGTTTCCCATTTTGGAGGTGACCACCTTGTGCGTCGAAAATATCGGATAGGGCCCTCACGGACGGCCACCAGAAGGTCATCGAACCAATCACGATCTAGATCCGCGATGGTCAGAAACATGGCTTCATAATTGCCTATCGAGCCGATGCGGTGTTCGTTCCAAAAGGTTTTCCCGTTGTTGATGGACCGTTCTAACCACAAACAACCCCTTTTCGGCCCATGACGATCACTTGCAACAATGTCGAGGTCGCCGTCACCATCCATGTCATAACTCTTGAGTGACATGATCCAACCGGCTTTGTACAACTGATACCTCTCCCATGTAGTGAGATTACGAGGATCCTGTGGCGTTTCAAACCAACTAATTTGACCACTTTCATTCTTGGAACCTGCCACCAAGTCGGGTCCATTTTGGCCATCGATCTGAAGTGGTAAAGTGAACATCCACTGCGTCAGAGATTTCGATGTTGCGATTGCGGCAGTTGTCCAAGCTGTTGAATCAAAGTAGTGTTCTCTTGATCGTGGCGCCCAGTGCACAAAAATCGTTTTTGTCTCACCTTCGGTTGCACTCACTACATCGAAAATACCGTCACCGTCTAGATCAACGAAGGTGGCATCTTCTGGTTTCTGTACTTTCCCTACGGTTACGGCCGGCCATTTTTGTTTCACCTTTTCTTTTCCTGGGTGAAGATAGACGCGAATCCGACCTCCTTCTTCCCAGCCTGTCACAATGTCGAGAAGTCCATCGCCATTGACGTCGCCCAAATCTACCCCGTCTGCACCCTGCGAGGAATTGTCGATTGTATGCCGATCCCATGGTCGCCCCAGTTCGTTGTCATTACCTGTCACGACGGTTTTTGGTAACAGGCTCAGTAGAACGATGACCATTAAGTTCAATCTAAGATTGATATTTTTGTGCTGGCGGCCACTATTGTTTCTGTTAACCATGCTAGTTCGAAGTCAGAAGGTCAGTCGTTTAGTGTACAAAGGAAATAGCTTTTGAGTTTAAATTTTAATTTGACACTCATCTTCTTTAATACAACTTTTTGCGTGACTCACAGCTAGCGATGTCAAGCGTAACAATTACCAACAGGTTTTGCGGCCATTGGTAGTTTTGCAGGGTGTTTGACAAGATAGAACCAACTCATCAGAACATAGATCTAAGCTTTGATGAGGTTCGTTACAATGTGATCGTGGCGTTACATTGTGCATACAATAAGACTCTAGGGGGGATAGAAGAATGCAAGGTGATGTGAAGGTAATCGAAGATCTTAATGAGGTGCTCAAGGCAGAATTGACTGCGATCAATCAATATTTCTGTCACGCGGAGATGTGCGAAAACTGGGGCTACGGGAAATTAGCTACTTACGTCAGAAAGGAAGCCATCGATGAGATGCGGCATGCAGAGGCTCTGATCGAACGAATCTTATTTCTCGAAGGTATCCCGAATATGTCCGATATGTTCCCGATTAAAATTGGTAAAGATGTCAAGGTACAGCTTGAAAACGATATGGCGTTGGAATTGCAGGCAATCCCACGGCTTAACACAGCGATCAATCACGCTGTAGCTGCTAATGACAATGCTTCACGAGAACTTTTTGAAAAAATTCTCGTGGATGAGGAGCAACACGTCGATTGGTTAGAAGCTCAACTTGGAATGATAGAGGAGATGGGTATTGGTGTTTACTTATCGCAGCAAATTCATGAAGACGCCCAGGCGTAAAAATCTACCTTGAGGTGTCAATTGTCAAGACAAACCTTGAAGTTCTTGGATTATGCTAGGTAGGTGTAGTCGGCTAGGACTTGGGTGAATGTGTCCAGCATTGCACGCTCATCGTTTTCTGATATCACCCCACGAGCCTTTCTGAGTGAAAGCTCCTTAGCTATCACTTTTTGCAAGTGTTCTGTGTCATAGTCGCTGCATTCGAGGACTTTACGGACTGAATCTCCGTATGCGATCTCCTCTGTCACAGCCTCGCCATTCGCGTCGACTGTAACAGAAGCTTCAGTGACGACCCCAAAAAGATTGTGAAGGTCTCCTAGGGTTTCTTGGTAGGCTCCTATTAGTAAAAACCCCAGATAGTAAGGCTCATTTTCTCGTACGTCATGAAGCTCGAGAGACTCCTTGGTGTGGCGTATATCAACAAACCTATCAACAACACCATCGGAATCACAGGTAATATCGCATAGTATTCCACGCTCAGTTGGTATTTCGTCGAGTCGATGAATAGGCAGAACAGGAAACAGTTGATTGAAAGCCCAAGAGTCAGGTAATGATTGGAATGTAGAGAAATTACAAACATACTTGGAGGAAAGTAGCCGATCGAGCTCCTCGAATTCTTCGGAGCGCTGATCCATTTCTCGCGAAAGACAAGCTGCTCGTCGGCAGATATTCCAAAACAACCATTCACCCTGTGCTTTATCTTCGAGGCCGAGATAGCCAAGTTCGAAGAGTGAATCGAGATCTTTGCGCTGCTGTATCGCATCGTGATAATACTCATGTAAGTTTTCAATGTTGATGTCACGCGCTAGGTCAATTAGTTCGAGTACGGGTTCTGCTTTGGGCTTGGCTGTGTTCTCAATTTGAAGGTCTTCTGATCCGGGCGTTATGATTTTCCTGACTTCTGTGACTAGCAATGAGTGGTGAGCCACCATTGCACGGCCACTTTCCGTGACGATAATGGGTGCAATAACGTCTTCGTTTGCACATACCTCGCTGATGGTGTAAACGACATCGTTAGCAAACTCTTGCAACGAATAGTTAGTAGAAAACTCTGATGCCGTCCTGCTACCGTCGTAATCCACACCGAGACCTCCACCAACGTTAAGATATTCGATTGTGCAACCCATCTTCTGTACTTTCGCATATACGCGAGCTGCCTCTTTGAATGCCTGTTTAGCCTTTTGAATGTCTGTTATCTGTGAACCGATATGAAAATGCAGCATCTTCAGTGTGTGTGTTTGGCCACGCTGTTTAAGTACACGTAGTGTATTGACCAACTCTGGAGTACTCATGCCAAATTTGGCGAACTCACCACCCGATTCTTTCCATTTACCACTACCCCGCGAAGAAAGTCTCACTCGGATTCCAAGGTGAGGAGTGACATCGAGTGCGGCTCCAACTCTAAGAGCAGTGAAGATATCTTCCGTCTCTTCAACAACGATAATTGCCTTTTTCCCAACTTTTTCCGAAAGCACTGCTGCTCGAAAGAAGAGATCGTCTTTGTAGCCATTGCAAACTATTAGAGCGTTCTGGTCGAGTGGCATGGCGAGAGCCGCTGCTAGTTCGGCCTTGCTGCCAACTTCGAGGCCGTAGTGATGGGGGCCTCCGCTGCTAACTAAGCGTTTCACAATGCCAGCCTTTTGATTGACCTTCGATGGATAAACCGCTATGTGGTGACTCTCATAATTAAACTTTCTGATGGCAAGGTTGAATGCTTTGTGTAACGCTGACATGCGATCGTCGAGGATTTGTGGAAAACGTAGCAGGGTTGGAATTGATTGTTTAGTGCCAGAAAATTTTTGAACGACCCGATAGAGATCAATTGAGCGCGAGGGATCCTTGTCAGGAGCCACAGCTAAGTTGCCATCATCATTGATAAAAAAATACCCGAGACCCCAGTTCTCGATTCCATACAGCTTGGCCGATGATTCACGAAGGTTTTTTGTCGCGTCATTGGGAGACCAGTTTGAGGGTTGTGAAGGTTCTAATTCGGGTGTTTTCATCTTGGTTCTGACAACAGGAGGCGTAATGACTTAAAGTAGTCTTCGGCAACCACCTGAGAGCATAGTTCATCATAATTGAGTCATGGGCCTTCGGGTTCTAATCAGCGTGGTAAACATTTGCTGTGAAGTAATCTAAACTCTGCGAGGACAGATGGCCACTTGAAAGTTGTGTATCCTGCTTAGAAGATTGGGGAACATTGTTATGAACGACATGCCTGTTGCAATTGTTACTGGTGCTGGCCGAGGTATTGGCCGGGGTATTGCCAAAGACTTGGCCCAAACTCACAAGGTAATCGCAACCTACCTTAGTCGTGAGGATACCGCTCGGTCTCTCCAACGAGAGTCTGGTGCAGAAATTATCCGAGTTGACATGGCCTCGGTCGATGATCGCCAGGCTCTTCTCAAATTTTGCCGTGAGAAGTTCGGACGGCTTGACCTCCTTGTCAATAATGCTGGGATGGCACCGCGGCAAAGGGTGGATATACTCGAGGCTAGTGAAGAGAGCTACGAAGAGGTTTTGGCAGCGAACCTGAAGGGACCGTATTTTTTGACACAGGCTGTGGCGCGCTGGATGATTGAGCAAGGAGCGGGCCGAATCGTCTTTATTGGATCTATGTCGGCTTACACCTCTTCACCTAGTCGGGGTGAATACTGCATTTCGAAGGCTGGGCTTGCTATGGCGACGACCCTCTTTGCACATAGGCTGGCAGCTGACGGTATTACGGTATTTGAAGTGCGTCCAGGCATTATTCACACAGACCTCATTTCTCCAGTGAAGGCAAAGTACGACAAACTGATTGCCGAAGGTATGCTCCCTCAACCACGTATGGGAGAGGTGGAAGATGTGGCTAAGGCTGTGCGTGCCATAGCTGATGGGATGCTAGATTATTCTACGGGACAAGTCATAGACGTGGATGGAGGATTCCGTATACATACGCTGTGACCGCCCAATACAATCTTGCGTCTAGCCTCCTTTATAGTTTGCGGAAGCCGCGTTTCGGATCGATCTACTCCGGATCATCTTTCAGAAACCCATAGACCAGTGCAGCTAGGATGCCGCCGAGTGGGCATGCCACCAAATAAATCCACAGACTTGACATTGCCGTTGGGGCATTTCCAAAGAGTGCTGGCCCCAATGAGCGTGCGGGGTTCAGTGATGCTCCGGTAAGTGGTCCTCCCATTAGAATGCAAAATACGAGTGTTAGTCCGATAGCGATGGGGGCTAAATTGCCTGCTTTGCCACTGACGGCAGTATTGTAAATTACATTTACCAGAAAAAATGTTAACAACAATTCGAGAACGAAAGTTTGTGTTGTATTGACTCCTTCTGCAGGAACAGTAGCACCCAATGAGCCTGCTTTTTCACCCAAAACAAAGGCTAATGCACCGGCGCCTGCAACACCTCCGGCCAGCTGGGCTATTATGTACCCCACGGCAGTGCCGAGGTCGATCTGACGGCCTGCTAGCAGACCTATTGTCACTGCAGGGTTGATATGAGTTCCTGAGATGTGACCGTAGGCATAGGCAAACCCTAGTACTACAAATCCGTGTGCCAGTGCCGTAGCGACCAGGCTTCCACTGATGGCACCTGCTCCAGCTCCTATGAAGATCAAGGCAAAGGTTCCGATAAATTCTGTGGTCAACGCTTTCGAGTTCATGTTTCCCTCTCTTATTTCGGCCACTGTCTCTCTCTAGTATCGGTTTGGATCGACAGCACTACAGGGTCTTTTTGCAGTCAACCCGGATTGATCGAACGACCGGCCGGTAGAAGCAAGACGATAACATTCGAGGAGAGTGATTTCAACCTTTATGGGTCAAGTTTTGTGGTCTGGTGTAAATGTTGGAGTCGGTGTGACCGAATAGGACATGGTTTGATGTTGTCTACTGATGTCTCGACAGAAAACGTGAACCCACTGGAATCAACCGTGCGTACTAATTGATCTGCACTCCAAGCGATCCATTGTGGCTTGATAGGAACCACTGAGAGTAACGTAGGCTTTTGCTGATCCCGTATCATATACTGAACATCTGAAAGGAACAACATGATTCTTGACCGCACGAAACCAAGGAAGATAGTCGTTCTAATGTTTGCAGCGGCTACTTTTTTGATGCAACACATTGGATCTTTAGCAAAGGCGGAAAGCGCTGGTGGCCTACGTTGGGCTTCTCCTTCGGAGTGGACCCATCGCGGTTCCACGCGTATGCGCGTGGCCACGTACATAATTCCGTCGATAGCTGGTGATTCAGAGGATGGTGAATGTGTGGTCTATTTTTTTGGACCTGGACAAGGTGGCAGTGTGCCAGCAAACCTGCGCCGGTGGCTTGGTCAATTCCGCACTCCCGATGGGGGTCCAGTTGACCAATTGGCTAGAACCGACAAATTAAGGGTCGGAGAAATAGAGGTCACACGACTTGAGGTAAATGGCACCTATCTTTTCAAGCCAACACCTTTTGCCCCTAAAGCTGTACCAAAGCCGGGTTACCGCATGTTTGCTGCGATTGCACAGGGTCCCGTGGGTCCTGTATTCTTCAAACTGACCGCACCAGATAAGACAGCAAGAAGTGCCAAAGACGCTTTTGAATCGATGCTCCAGTCACTGACTAGGTAGACGCTTGTGTGCCGATCAAGAACACACCTGGTGACTGCCCCGTTTGGCTTTGCTATTCCTGGGTGAAGTTGACCTCGGGCGGTGCTTGACGTGCTTCTTCGCTCGTCTGAAAGTAAGCATCTTCACGCTCGAAGCCACTTAGCGATGCAACTATGCTGTTTGGGAACAACTGAATGTAGGTATTGTATTGCTGGACCGTTTGGTTGTATTTACGTCTTTCAACTGAGATCCGGTTTTCTGTTCCCGCGAGCTCATCTTGAAGTCGCAGAAAATTTTGACTAGATCGCAAGTCAGGATAACGTTCCATGACGACTAAGAGTCGAGACAGCGCACCACCCAATTGGCTGTCAGCATTGATACGCTCGGCAGGTGAGCGTGCGCCAGCCATCGATGCTCGCGCGTTTGCAATATTTGAAAATACTTCTCTCTCCTGTGCTGCAATGCCTTTGACTGTTGAGACTAGGTTTGGAACTAGATCGGCGCGGCGTTGAATTACGGTGTCTACCTGTGCCCAGGCACTGGTAATTGCCTCTTTCTGCTGGACCATAGTGTTACGATGCCCGATAAAGATGCCACCAAAGACTAACCCTGTTAGTATTAGCAGACCTATAAAAATGCCTCCAATGATCAGCGCTTTTTTCAAGAGTACCTCCAGTTATCTGTGTATGATCACGATAGTTTCCCACCAAGGGGAATTATAACCTGTCAACTATTGCGGCAGTTTTGGCGATTTGCGTCAAATAATCGTCAAAGAGGGAGTGAATCTCTCTAGCATTAAATCGCTCTACACCTTGACGAACTCCCAGAATCAACTCGAAAGACTTCGATGAAATGGCAAACTGTTCTGAGGCTTGCTGAAAAATTTCATATTTTGTGGCGGGAGGTTGATTACCTGCCAGTATAAGCGCGTGACGAATCAGCGTGGCAAAACTTGGTAGTGATTCGACGAGTAGTCGCATCAGTTTGCGGCGATCACCCTGAGCTGCTACATAGTGTTCGCGTAGTCGGAGTAGGCGGGATCGCAACTCGTGCTCAACCTGATGCCGGTGATGCAAGGGGTCGACTTGTATATTGGCGACGACATCTTCGCCATGAAGAACTCGATACACAGTGCTGATATCTAAAAATTCTATCGCGAAAGCATCATGAGCATTCTTAACTTCTTCACGCGATAGAAAGATAGGAGTCGATTGTCTTTTCTTTGACCACCAGCGAATGGCTTTGTTAACTTTTCGCAGTTCGCTAGATCCGACACGGTCCAGTACGCATAACACATTCAAATCTGAAACTTTTTTTTGATGGTCGCCTGCTGCTGTTGACCCGTAAAGGACTACGCTGACCAAATTGGCACCTAATGCTTCGACTAGATGTTCGACAAGATGTTCGAGAAGTTGATCGTTCGTCATTTAAATCCTATCCGAGGACTGGAGACTTACCAACTGCCAGAAGCCCCTCCACCTCCAAAACTACCACCACTGAACCCGCCGAAACCACCGCTACTGAAACCTCCTCCACGGCCACCTCCGAACCCACCACCTAGGCCACCACCTAGTATCCCACCCAGTATCCAGGCACTTGCCATATGGCCTCCGTACCACCCATTGGAAACTCTACGTCTGGCGAACAAGAAAGGCAGGAAAAAGATCATCGGCCAAAGACCGAACATGCTCCGTGGGCGCCTTCGGCGAGGTGTATGTTGTTCAGATATTGGAGAGCCGGTTAGCGTGACCCCCGCGTCTGTTGCCACTATTTGCGCGATCTGTATAAAGCCGACCGCAACCGCTCGATCGTAGTCAGCACTCATCAGAGCAGGACGCATTTTTTCTCGGATTTGTCCGGCAAGTCCATCAGGGATGATAGGCTCAAGTCCGTAGCCAATCTCGATACGCATCTTACGGTCATCGATAGCTAATAGCATCAATGCACCACGACTCTCTGTGCCTCCTATGCCCCATTTTTCTGCCAATATGTTGGCGTAGTTTTCTACCGAGTCGCCTTCGAGCGATGTGATGACAGCAACTGCGACTTCTGTCTGTGTCTTGTTTTTCAGTTCGCTAGCAATGATGTCGAGTTGCTGTATGATTTGTGTGCTAAGTACACCTGCATAATCATTGACAAACCCGGTTGGTTTCGGAAATGACTCTTGAGCAGTCAGTGGTAGATACAACCAGGAAGCACAAATCACTGACAGCACGATGCACAGAATCGTCCACTTGATTGAAAACCGCAAATGGGAACAAAAACAATTCATCGCAATCTCAGGATACCAATTGATTTAAGACATTCTCGGATGGAAAGCTGCGTGCTATGTTGACTGCTGACTATTCAGCAGTGGAGTTCGGCACGGTATTCTTAAGATTGGCTGCTCTGATGTTGCTGATGACTCATGAATGGAAGCTGCTGTAGTTACTAATACAGTTGTCTGTCTTTGTGATGTCCAGATTGATAAACTTGCGAAACCGGGGGTCTAAGTGAGGGTATGACTGAGTTATTTCGCTGTTCTGCAACCGAGTTGGCTCGTCTCATGCGGAACAAAGTAGTAAGCCCTGTCGACGTTATTAAATCCCATCTCGCCCGCATTGAACAGGTCAACCCTATCCTCAATGCAATTACTGACTTTCAGGCTGACCGAGCTCTAAAACAAGCCCGGCATGCTGAGAAAAAGATCATGATGAAGGACTCTGTCGGTCGACTGCAAGGTGTTCCGTTGACGATCAAGAGTTCCATCGAGGTAGAAGGTTTTCGTTGCGAGTGTGGAACGAAAATTCGCAAAGGCATTGTTGCCCAAAGAGATGCAACGGTTGTCAGCAGTTTAAAAGATGCTGGTGCGATCATTCTTGGAACCACCAATGTGCCTGAATTTCTTATGGCCTATGAGAGTGACAATTATCTTTATGGTCGTACCAATAACCCGTGGAATCTCGACTATACCGCTGGTGGTTCGAGTGGTGGTGAGGCGGCCGCCATCGCTTCAGGATGTTCTGCAGGTGGTTATGGCAGTGATGGCGGTGGGTCGGTTCGCATTCCAGCCCACTTCACTGGTATTTGCGGCCTGAAGCCGACACCTGGTGTTATCCCACGCACAGGACACTGGCCGGCCTGTTTGGGGCCTTCCGCTTTCTTAGGTTTGATTGGCCCAATGGCTCGTACTGTGGAAGATGTTCGATTATTACTTGAAGTTGCTGCAGGAGTCGAATATCACGATCCATCAGCTACACCGGTTGAGATGCACCCTCCGAGCGAGAAAGAGTTACGCACTGTCAAAATTGGGTGGTTTTCCGACGATGAAACTCATCCCGTCACGCCGGAAACCAGTCTAGCTATTGAAAATGTAGCGAAAGTGCTGAAAAAACAAGGTTTTGCCATTGAACAAATTAAACTCACAGGCATTGAACAGGCCTCCAAACTCTGGTGGATACTGTTCGGTGTCGTGGCTGCCACAGCACTCAAACCAATTACTGCCGGTCGAGAAGATGAATTGCATCCGCTCTCTCAAACTCTTATTGCCACCGAAGAAGAAACCAAACAAATGAGCTACGAAAGTTTCCTAGATGCTTGGGTTAACCGAGATCGCTTGCGAGCGAAGCTACTCGGACAGATGGAAGAATATAGAGTTTTGATTTGTCCAGCGTCGTCGATTCCAGCGTTTAGGCACGGTGAGCGTTCCTGGCATCTTTCAGGGCAACAAGTACATTACCCCGAACCCTTTGTCTATTCACAAATCTTTAATCTACTTGGAAACCCTTGTGCAGTTGTTCCTGCGGGGCGCTCCTCTGAGGGTTTACCTATAGGAGTACAGGTTGTGGGACGTCCATTTGAGGACGAAATGACCCTTTCTATAGCCTCTGTTATCGAGCAGGCCTTGGGAGGGAGCGCTATGCCACCTGAAAAATTTCTCACCAGTCTGGTTTAAGCCGGGTTGCTAGATCAGCCTACCCATGTTGGATAGCCGCCTCCTGGCCATCTCTATACCAAAAGGCAGAAACAGATTCAGCCAAAACGCAACATGCACCTCCGGAGAAGGTGCATGTCACATCTAAAGCTGTCATCACACTGGTCATAAATGGCACGAAAGAATGTATCGCGCTTTTCTCCAGTGGAGAGAAATCTACATCTTCAGAGAATCTATGTGAATGCTATCTCCGTCGATTTTGCCGGTCACGGTAACCTTATGTCCTGCATGTCCCTTCGCGGCATCTTGATTGTGGATCTTGTAGACGCTCTTATCTGAATCATTAACGAAGACCAGAGGTTGTCCGCTATCTGCACAACCCTTGGCGCAGCCAGCATGACTTTCTTTTGCACCATTAGCTCCGCATTTCGCATCTACTATCCAACCAACCTTTGCGTGATGGCCTGCCAACGCAACGCCCGCAACTAGGGCTACTAACATCACTAAAACTGAGATTTTCTTCATTTCTTTTCTCCTAAAAATTCAGGTCACAGCGGTCTCAAAAAACTCCAATAATGGGATTATTATAGCCATACCAAGGCTGAAGAGCAACCGTGCAGACTCGAGGGTATTGTTCTTCAATCCAAATGCGGTTGAAGAACATTTACTAACTCATGAACGGTATCTGCACTGTGTTTTAGGGCGGCGGTTTCCTCGTCAGTTAGATCTAGCTCATAGATTTTTTCGATGCCGTTTGCTCCTAGTTTTGTCGGAACCCCGACAAAAATACCGTTGATTCCATACTCGCCCTCAAGTAATGCGGCACATGGCAGGACTTTTTTCTTGTCTTTTAGGATCGATTCAACCATCTCAACTACAGCTGCGGATGGTGCATAGTAGGCACTGCCAGTCTTCAGATGTTTAACGATTTCTGCTCCTCCGTCACGCGTGCGTTGCACAATCTGGTCAATCGTGTTTTGGTCAAGGATACTAGTGATTGGGATTCCCGCTACGCTGGTGTAGCGAACCAGTGGAACCATCGTATCGCCATGTCCACCGAGCACGAAGGCAGAGATATTTTCGACTGAGACGTTTGCAGCTTCAGCAAGAAAAGTTCGGAAGCGTGCAGTATCAAGGATGCCAGCCATTCCGACTACACGGTTTTTAGAAAATCCGCTGACCTTGTAAGCTACTTGACACATCGCGTCAAGAGGGTTCGAAACCACTACAAGGATTGCATTGGGGGAGTACTTGGCCGCGGGTTCAACACAGGCTTTGACGATCTCATAGTTCTTCATTAGCAGATCATCGCGACTCATGCCAGGTTTTCGCGGAAATCCAGCCGTTTGAATGATGATGTCGGAATTGGCTGTGGCGGAGTAATCGTTGGTTCCAGTGACTTTGGCATCTGAGCCTTCTACTGGGCAAGACTCCAGCATGTCGAGGCCTTTTCCCTGAGGTACCCCTTCCACAATATCGATAAGCACTACGTCTGCCAGTTCTTTATCGATCAATCGTTGCGCGCAGCCAGCCCCGACATTGCCAGCTCCGATTACAGTAACTTTAGGTCTCATTATTTTCTCTCCCAGAAAAAGCTGCGATCGGCGTCATGACCATGCAGGATCGCCCGAAAACGGCAGCAGTTAATCTGTCATGTGGTTAATAATCTCTTCTGCAAATTCACTAGTCTTCACTTTAGTTGCACCTTCCATCAAGCGATGTAAATCGTACGTGACGGTTTTAGCAGCAATAGCTTCTGTGATACCCCTTTCGATGTGTTCGGCAGCATCTTGCCATCCCATGAAACGAAACATCATCGCACCTGATAGGATCACACTGCTAGGGTTGATAACATCTTTGTCGGCATATTTGGGCGCAGTTCCATGTGTTGCTTCAAAAACACCATATTCGTCACCAATATTGGCCCCTGGCGCCATGCCTAGTCCGCCGACTTGGGCAGCACAAGCATCGGACAGGTAGTCGCCATTGAGGTTTGTCGTGGCGATGACGTCGTATTCAGCCGGTCGCAGAAGAAGTTGCTGAAACATCGAATCGGCAATACGGTCTTTAATTAGGATTTTCCCCTCGGGGATGTCACCGTCGAGATCATTTTCTGCGACGATGAGATCTGCGAATTCATCTCGGGCCAGTTCATAACCCCAATCACAAAACGCACCTTCTGTGAATTTCTGAATATTGCCTTTATGTACAAGAGTTACACTCTTTCTCTTGTTGTCGATAGCGTACTGAATAGCGCGGCGCACCAGGCGTTTCGAACCCGTGATGCTGATGGGTTTGATACCAACACCGGAATCCTCACGGATGCTTTTCCCCATTTCATTGTTCAGAAAATCAATCAACTTAGTAACTTCATTTGTTCCTTGGCTCCATTCGATACCAGCATAGACATCCTCTGTATTTTCACGGAATATGACGACGTCAAGCTTTTCAGGTTCTTTTACGGGAGAAGGTACTCCTGCAAAGTAACGTACCGGCCTCATGCATACATATAGGGTTAACAGCTGACGCAGCGCAACGTTAAGGCTCCGAATGCCACCGCCAACTGGTGTCGTTAGCGGTCCTTTAATGGCTATGTGGAAATGTTTGATCGCAGCTAATGTGTCTTCGGGCAGCCAGCTTTGAAACTGGTTGTAGGCCTTTTCGCCTGCAAAGATTTCATACCAGGTGATCTTTTTTCTGCCACTGTAGGCCGCTTCGACGGCTGCATTAAATACCTTTCGTGAGGCCTTCCAGATATCACGGCCTGTGCCGTCACCCTCAATAAACGGAATGATCGGGTTGTTGGGGATGACAAACTTACCGTTGAGTACTTCAATCGTTTCGCCATCTGAAGGTATAGGAAGATTATTGAACGTCATACAGTTGCCCTACTCGCTCATTCCAAACAATTCTGTTTGTTGACACGAAGTTTCTTTTGGTTACGCGGACCGAGCACGATTCGCGGGTAAGGCTGGTAGTGCTGACACCACAATCGCACTCCCCAAGAGGAGCTCCCACGCCTTAATAAAACCAACTATGAATGTAGCAAGCTGTCGTCGAGCCGGCAATGTGTGCATTCATTGACTAGGCTCTGATTGCCTAGCTGAGGAATTCCACAAGTGATGATGTCTAGTGGGTAGTAGAACTGATAGCTAGCGTCTTTAGGGTGAGAAGTTGCCAGAAAACTCTGGCGTTTGTGTTACCTGGGGCTTGATGTCGGCGAGGATCAGCGTGCCATTTTCAGTTGATCGAAGGTTCACCGTTGGATTTTTCAGGTTGAAAAGCTTCATGAATCTTTGAGATGGCTCGAGAAATATCGAGGGTGTCTTCACTGCTTCCTGCGAGAGCACGGTGTGAAATCCAAAATGAGTCTTTGGTGGCAAATTCAGCTTCCGGACATGGTTCCACTCGATGTAGAGGTGATTCGGGTTCGGTGTAGAGTGAATTCTTATAGAGCGGATGAGGGTAAAACGGACGACAAGGGATTCCTTCAGCTTCCATAGCCTTAACGAATTCGTCTCTGTTGACACCAAAGGTTTTTTCGTCGATACGTCCGACCAGTAGGTAGAAGCTGTGTGCGGTTACAGAATCGGGTTGCACTTGGAAACTGATGCCCGGTGTGCATACTGTATCGCGTAGAATCTCGACGTTTTCTTCACGTAGGTGTATGCGCTCGGTTAGTTTTTGAAGTTGTGCCGACAGCAAAGCCGCTTGGAACGCTGTCATGCGGAAGTTGGAGCCGAGTTCAAAATGATTGAACCAACCTTCTGTCTCACGCCGGCCCCCGTCGTTGACCGAACGCGCCTGGATTGCTAGTTCTTCGCTGTTAGTGGTAAGAATACCCCCTTCTCCTGCTGTCATAGTTTTTGAGTTCTGAAAACTGAAGGTTCCACAAAGTCCGAAGCTGCCGACTCGTTGTCCGTGCCATTCTGCACCATGAGCATGAGCGGCGTCTTCAATAATCACAAGCTTATGATCTTGGGATATTTTCCCGATACGGTCCATGTCAACCGGCAACCCCCCAAAATGTACAACAATTGCAGCACGGGTGCGGTCAGTGATGGCAAGGTTCATTCTTTCGGCATCGATGCCATACGAATTGTGCTCTATGTCGACGAATACGGGAACAGCACGTACGCGGGATACAGCTGTTGCAGTGGCGACAAAACTGTGAGCAGGCACGATGACCTCGTCACCTTCTCCAATGCCGGCTGCAGTGAGGGCTAATTCTAGTGCCAACGTACCTGTAGCGGTTGCTATGCCGTACTTGCAATCATGCATGCCCGCGAACAGAGTTTCGAATTGTGCAACGGTTTTTCCATGACCACCCCATTGTTGAGACGATAGAACCTCGGTGAGTTGATCTCGCTCCAATTGTTCAGCAGCAGGCCAAGAAGGGTATGGTTTTTCCCGGACTGGTGTCCCTCCATATAGTGCTAGGTTATTCATTGTTTTTGGCCGAAATAAAATTCGCTCGCCTGTCCATAGCATAGGCGATTCTAAGCAAACATTACGGAGTGGACTACACAGGGCCATCCAATTTCTACTGGTTTCTGGCAGTTGATCGAATTCTGAAGAAATGATTTTCAGATTTTTGATCACTCCACTAGCAATTTAGAATTGTGTCGGCTAGAATCTTCACGTGGCGATTGGCAAAGCCGCTGATACATTTACTCGCACGGAGGTGCGACGCATCCTAAAGATCACCGAGAATCGTCTGAGATCTTGGGAGAGGTTGGGATTTTGTGCGCGTCCCGATAGGTACCAGTTTGTTGATCTGATTGCTCTCAAAACGCTTCAGAAACTCCGTGAGAATCACATCCCCAATCACCGTATCAAAGCGTCCCTTACGTCACTTACTGAGAAACTTGCTGAAATAAAGCGACCACTTTGGGAGCTAAGGATCACTTCGAATGGTCGCAAAGTGGCTGTGGAGCTGCCTGGCGGCAAAATGGAAGCAATGACGGGGCAGATGCTTTTCAATTTTGATGCTGCGTCCCTGCGTTCCGTATCTGCACTGAGAAAAGATGCCGCAAGGTCTGATGCTGCAAAACTGAGTGAGGCCGAGTATTGGTTTCAGCAGGGTCTCGAATTGGAAGAAGCCGGCGAGTCCCTGGTTCGAGCCACCGAGACTTATAAGAGAGCACTCGAATTGAATCCAAAGGCCGCTGGCGCTTGGGTCAACATCGGCACAATTTACTATCGTCAAGGATCTATCGAGCAGGCCGAAGGTTGTTATCGTCAAGCACTAAAGATTTGGCCAGATTATGCGCTGGCACATTTTAACTTGGGTAATGTTTGTGAAGAACTAGGTAAACTCAACGATGCCATTAAGCACTATGTTTTAGCGTTACAAAGCCAGTCGGATTATGCTGATGCCCACTACAATCTGGCATTGGTTTATGAGCGAGCAGGTCAACTTATGCCCGCTGCTAAACAATGGAAATCCTACCTTAAAATAGACCCCACCAGTCCTTGGGCTGGAATTGCTCGAGAGCAATTGAAGAGGTTGCTGAAAATAACCCCAGGGGGCCGCTTCACTAGTAACAGTAAGAAGCGGAAGAGTAGATAGTCGCTTGCCTAGACGGGTGCGTTGTATTATGTAGGTGCACGCGCGCTTTCGAGTAGGCCCAATCTCTCATGACGACACGAGTCAAGTTTTCGATAATTTCCTGCTCTGTTCTGTTAACTGCGGTCCTGGTTATTGGCGGTGTGATGGGACAAGAGCCTGCAGCAGAGGGTGCATATCGCCCCTTGCAGGTGTATTCCGACGTTCTGAGGCATATCAAAAGCAACTATGTGGAAAATCCAGATATGAGTAAGGTCACCCTAGGTGCTTTACAGGGACTGGTAGAATACCTCGACCCGCTGTCTAGCTACCTCACAGCTGATCAATTTAGGCAAGTTACAAGTGCTCGTGAAAATTCCGATCTAGGCACTGGTCTATCGACTGGACTGGTGGTGCATAAACGTACTGGTCACACTACTGTTCTGGCTGTACTGCCCGGATCTTCGGCGGAAGGAGTAGGTGTTTGGCCAGGTGATTTAGTAGAAGCAATTGATGGGCTAAGTACGCGAGTGATGCCCCCGGCTTATCTACACGCTTTGTTGAGTGGCAAGCCTGGAACGAACGTAAAGGTTTTGCTGCGTTCTCTACGTAATTCCGACGAGCCAAAAGAATATCTTTTAGTACGCGAACAGGTTAAGTTGCCGAGCGTGTCTCGCAAAATTCTTGAACCGGGAATTGGTTACATAGATCTTGATGTCGTCGATAGGGATCGGGTTGCAGAGGTTGCTGTTGCGGTTAGAGCACTGCATGCCAAAGGAGCCAGGAAGATCATTCTGGACTTACGTAGCAATTCCGTAGGTCAGGTACAAGCAGGTATTCCGCTAGCTAATTTATTCCTTAGTAGTGGTGCAATAGTTTCCCTGAAAGGTCGCCAACACAGTGAGGAAAAGTTTGAGGCGGATGTTGATTCTACAGTAACCGACATACCTTTGGCTTTGATCTCGGATAGGACCACGGCTGGTTCGGCAGAGCTCGTGGCTGCAGCCTTACTCGACAACGATCGAGCACAGTTGGTTGGAGAACGCACTTACGGACTAGCAGCGTTTCAAAAGACGATCAAGCTTAAGGATGGAGCAGCGTTGATTTTGTCGGTGGCGAAGTATCATCGCCCTGACGGTGAGGCTCTTCAAGACGGCGGTGTTACACCCAGTCACCCACTGAGCTCTGCCGAATTACGTCGTTACTATGAGTTGCGCTATCCCGCTGACATGGATCTCTCGCCTTCGTTGCAGCTGAGTCAGCCAGGAGTAAATTCTGTTGACCAAGACCCTTACATACAGAAAGCTCTGGAAGTTCTCAAGGAATCTACCACTCCAGTGAAAAAGGCTGCTTGATTTTTCTGGTGCAGCTGTGTCATCGAGACGTACCACTCGCTAGTTGCAGGACATGTAGATTTTGCCGCCTAATCAAAAAATGAAGCCCAGGTTTTGAGTGGTTCACGATCTGTCACAAGAGTATTCTCGATAGCCTCATTGTCGATGTACCCTAACGCCATACCGCATACTAGAGTTTCATTGGCCGGCATCTTTAGAAATGTGCTGATGATGCCATGAAATGGGGTGAAGGCCGCCTGAGGACAAGTGTCGAGGCCACGACCCCGTGCTGCGATCATGATATTTTCAAGAAACATGCCGTAGTCTAGCCAACTGCCTTTTTCCAGGAGTCGATCTATTGAGAACATCAGACCAACAGGAGCGTCGAAAAACTTATAATTTCGACGGTGTTGAGCGTGCATTTTGGCTTTGTCGCCCTTTTTTATGCCGAGCAACCCATAAAGATCCCAGCCCACTTTACGTCGGCGTTCAATGTAGGGAGAGACCCATTTAGTTGGATAATACTGATACTCGGGCTTATGGCGAGCAGCTTCATCTGGATCGTCATAGGCTGCAAGAATTTTCTCGGAAAGGAGAGCTTTCGTTCTGCCACGCAATACGTAGACGTGCCATGGCTGAGTGTTAGTGCCTGACGGTGCACGGGCGGCGATCTCGAGTATCTCTCGGATTGTTTCCTCCGGCACCTCTTGGTTTGTGAAAGCACGTATGGAACGGCGTGAGAGAATTGCTTCGTCAACTGGATTGCGAGTACGTTCGCACATGTGTGGGTATCCTCTTCTTGAGTGGACCCTATAGTGTCTCATGGGTTGTCAGGTTAAAATTTTGAATTACAGTCACGTTTCGATGCGGGTAACAAATGTATGAAAATCCAAAAAATAGAGGTTATTACTCTTCGCTTCGAGTATCCATCGGGTAAAGGGTTCCACTGTGCCGGTGGGTACTGTACAGCCCGAGCATCGTCACTTGTGCGAGTACACACTGATGAGGGTATTAGCGGGTTGGGGTCTGTGTACTCGCACCCGGATTTGGTCCGTGTGGTCATTGAAGGCCAGTTGGCTCCTATGCTTTGCGGTCAGGATCCTCTTTTAATCGAGTCACTTTGGGAACGCAATTATAATTTGACGCGCTGGTACGGTCGCAGAGGAGTAGCTATTTCGGCTATCGGAGGAGTCGACATGGCCCTTTGGGACATTCGCGGCAAGGTCGAAAGAAAGCCTATCTGTGAACTTCTAGGTATTCGAAGAGGTTGCGTTCCAGCGTACGCCAGTGCCTTGCTTTGGCGTGATGATCCGGTTGAGCTTGAAGAGGAAGCCAAACGCCATCTAGCCAGTGGTTTTCACGCTATGAAGACTCGGTTGGGGCGAGATTTCAAGTATGATTGCGACGGGCTGTTCAGCTTGCGCAACGCTCTTGGTGAGAAATATCGTTTAATGGTCGACGCCAATGCACGTTATGGTCTGTCACAGGCCGAACGGATGGCACCTCTTTTCAATGAAGCAGGAATTTTTTGGTTAGAAGAACCATTTCCTCCCGAGGATTTGGATAGCTATGCTGCACTAAGGTCCAAACTGAAAGTTCCACTTGCTGCAGGTGAAAATGAGGTCGCCATGATGGATTTTCGTGACTTAATGGAACGTAACTTGGTCGACATTATTCAACCCGATTGCTGTCGTGCCGGTGGAATTACAGAGTGTCTGCGTATTGGCCGACTAGCTGCTGAGCAGGGACGTTTTGTGGCAACTCACACCTGGAGTGATGCGGTTGCACTTACGGCGAATCTTCATGTGCTCGCAACGCTTGATACTGATGTAATGCTTGAGATTGACCAAACAGGCAATGCATTAATCGAAGACTTGCTGAATGAGAAATTAGAACTGCGAGACGGGGAAGTTATCGTTCCCAGAGGTCCGGGCCTCGGTATTTCGCTCAATGAGGATGCATTAGAGCGTTATAGCTATCCCGCTGAAGAATCTTTCCCGGACGGTAATTACGCTGACATGGTGTTTGGCGCCGAATACCTAACACCTCCTAACCCTTACAAATAAAAACGCACTCGAAAAACAATTGACTCAATGCAGCATGGTGGGTTGTTGATTTAATGTTATTTACGTGTGACGATCTGCAGTGTAAATTAAGATCTGAACCAGAGGGGCAAGAGGCTTCTTTTTGTTTTAACACTGCAAAGCTGTAGGACTGTGGAGTATGTGCGGTCTACAATATAGTCCTGGGTAACCCATATGAGGTTACTGACGATTAGCTACAGTTGTTGATCTTAAAATACGCAGTCAGGAGAACCCTTTGAAACTTGCTTCTTTTTTGTTATTGACAGTTTGCGTTGTCGCGCTTTTGGTTGTTACTACTGTTCGTGGTGAAGAACCTGTATCTGAGCGACTAGTGAATGCTGCGAACGAGCCCGAAAATTGGTTGACTTACAACGGAAGTTATGAGTCTTGGCGCTACAGCAAGCTTGATCAAATAAGCCGACACAATGTCAAGAAGTTGATTCCCGTCTGGTCGTTCCAGCCAGGTATCGTTGACGGGGGACTTCAGGCAACTCCCATTGTTGTTGATGGTGTGATGTATCTCACTAGTTCGTTGAACCGTGTTTTTGCTATCGACGCAGCTACCGGCAAAAAAATATGGCAATACTACCACGAGATTGGAGAGTTTCCGTCACTTTACGGAACCTGGAATCGCGGTGTGGCTGTTGGTCATGGTCTGGTCTTCATGGGAACGGCAGACAACTACCTAGTGGCGCTTGATGCGGGGTCAGGACGAGAGGTGTGGAAGGTTGAAATTGAAAATGGTGGCCAATGTGGTTGTGGCATTACCGGTGCGCCCTTGTTGGTTAAAGATAAGGTAATTATCGGAGTGAATGGTGGAGACTCAGCACACCGTGGTTACTTGAATGCGTTTGACGCTAAGACGGGTCGTCATGTGTGGAGATTTTGGACGATTCCAGGCCCTGGTGAACCTGGTAACGAAAGCTGGAAAGGCGACAGCTGGAAATACGGAGGCGGGTCGACTTGGCTGACGGGTTCTTATGACTCCGACCTCAATTTGCTCTACTGGGGTGTAGGCAATCCGGCGGCCGATTTTTATGGGGAGGATCGTGAAGGTGACAATCTTTATACCGAATCTATCATCGCATTAGATCCTGACACTGGCAAATTGATTTGGTATTACCAGCAAATTCCACATGATGTTTGGGATTTTGATTCGGGCTATGAGATTGTTCTGTTGGATTTGCCATATGAAGGAAAAAAACGCAAGTTAATAGTCACACCACATAAAAGTGGATATGTGTGGGTTCTGGATCGTACTAACGGAGAATTTCTCAATGCTTGGTCGTTGGTCGAGAACACGAATTGGATTGAGGGTATCGATCGAAAGGGCAGGCTTATAGGTCGAAACGAACCGGTTGTAGGGGAGTACAAACTGCTATGTCCGGGGATCACGGGTGGCCGTCAATGGAACCATGGTGCTTATAGCCCTAAGACGGGGTGGTTCTATTCAACAGCTTTAGAGTGGTGTCAGCAGATTAAAGCATTTCCTGAAAAAGCGCGGGAAGGAATGAGTTTTTTTGGTGGTGAATTTAAGCTCGTTCCACCTCCGAAGGAAGAAGCCCATTCTCATCTCAGCGCCTACGACCCTGTAACAGGAGAGCATTTTTGGCGCTACAAGTCGAAATACCCATTACTAGCCTCACAGCTTGTGACGGCGGGTGATCTGCTTTTTACTGGTGATGCCGAAGGAGAATTTCTAGCCCTTGATACCGAGACGGGACAACGACTCTGGTCTTTTCAGACGGGTTCGGGGCACCGCGGATCACCAATCACATATTCCGTTAATGGTAAGCAATATGTTGCTACACCTAGTGGTTGGGGATCAGCTGTTGCAGGATTATTGCCACAACTGTGGCCCGAGACAGAATACTTTCAGAGTGGTGCTACTCTGTTCGTATTTTCACTGGCCAACTTTGGTGTTTCAAATGAGGTGAGATCAGAATAATGAAATTTTCAGGATACTATTGGTCGGTTCTGGTTAGTGTTTTTCTAGCCCTGTTTGGTGCGAAGGATTCACTGGCACAGACGAAGATTATTGACTTACGAGATCCTGCGTTTGCCTCACTAGGGGCGCCACTATTCGCCAAGAACTGTGCTGTGGGGTACTGCCATGGATCAGAGGGTGCTGCAGGTCAAGGTCCACGTCTACGAGGACGCCATTGGAATTCAACCACACTTTTTGAAGTTATACGCGATGGCATTCCCAATACGACTATGCCTGGCTGGAGCGGAGTCTTGAACCAAGAGGGCATTTGGTCAATAACGGCTTACATCATTGGCCTGGGGACGGGTACGTTCGAGCCCGCCTCTGGAAAGCTGGAAATGGGTGAGCGGATTGCGGCCAAAGAACTTTCTTCCAAAGCCAAAAGAGGACGTGCTCTTTTTTTTGATCTGACAAACGAAAAACGGTGTGCTTTATGCCACCGCATTCGTTCGCGTGGTTCGACCATTGGCCCAGAATTGACTTCGACAACTTCAACAAAATCAGTGGATGAATTGCATCGTGATATCACAGATCCAAGCGCTACGATTGCGAGAGGGTTCGAGCAAACAATTGTACTTGTAGCCGATGGAGAACAGGTCTCTGGCATCAAAAAAGACAGTAACGAAGAACGTATCCAACTCTACGATACGGCAGCTTTGCCATCTCCGTTACGAACTTTCTACAGGAATCAGATTAGAGGTGTTAGCGGGAGTTCGGTTAGTTCCATGCCGACTAGTTACGGTGAGATGTATTCCCCTAGTGAACTCGCTGACATTATCGCCTTCATTAAGTCGGGTGAATGACGACACACTTACATATTCTCGGTAACGCGTTACATTCACGCCATCGGGGCATTTTTGGACTTACGTGAAAACATCAACACGTTATTGGCTATTTCAACTACCAGGATGGCTATTCAGCGCGTTGGTATTGTTAGGTTTCTATTGGTGGTTTGAGCTATCAGCGTGGGTTGCATCCACGATTATGGTTCTGTTGCTGGTGAAAGATGTTGTTCTGTTTCCGTTTTTGCGAGACTCTTATGATGTCCATGTAAAAACTGGAATAGATCAGCTTATTGGCCAAACTGCGACTGTTCAGCGCAGCTTAACACCTGAAGGTTTTGTTCTTATCAAAGGAGAATTATGGTACGCGCGACTGTGCGGTAGTGCTCGGGTAGCTTCGGCCGGATCTATTGTACAAATACAATCAAATGAAGGATTTACACTACTTGTTTCCACAATTAAAACCACTCTGTGAATGCGGGATTACAGTGGTTATTTCTCATAGCAACTTGACCAGTTTCCTTCTCAATTCTGGGCCGTGTAGGGGATCGGCAAGGGCGAACTCTAGGAACGTGCTGAAGTAGCTGTCAAAGTTGCCTATGTCATAACGCTTCTCACCAACAGGCAATTTAACCCCCATGACTCGTTCGCCAGATTTGCACAACATACGAATTGCATCGGTGATCTGAATTTCTTGATTGGCGTCGGCTTCGACTAGGCGTAGCAGATCAAAAATAACTGGAGAAAAGACGTAGCGGCCACTGACTACAAAATTGCTGGGAGCTTCTGAAGGGGTTGGCTTTTCGATGACGTCGCTTATTTCAAAGACTTCTTCATCTTCCGTTTCCGGCTTGACCACTCCATAGGAACTCACCTGATCAGGCTCTACTTGTTCAATAGCAATGACAGCTGCAGCTTGAGTGTCTTTATAGACTTCAGATAGACGGTTGCAAATGGAGGAGTCTCCTCTGAGGCCGATTATAGAATCACCCAGTGCTACTACAAATGGCTCACGACCTACGAAGGGTTCGCCACACAGTATGGCGTCTCCGAGGCCTCGTTGTACGGTTTGGCGGGTATACAGGTAGTTGATTTTTATGTTTTCGAAAGATAGCTCGTCTAGTAAGTTATCCTTAGTGGCGCGGCGTAATGACTCAGCTAACTCGGGATTGTGGTCAAAATGATTTTCTATTGAATACTTACCGCGACCGGTCACAAAAAGGATTTGTTCGCAACCGGCCCGTGCTAGCTCCTCAACAACATACTGGACGATAGGCTTTTTGCCAACTGGAAGCATTTCCTTTGGTTGAGATTTTGTAGCCGGCAGTAGGCGGGTTCCATGACCGGCAACTGGGACAACTGCATTTTTAATCAATTGACAAAGCTCCTTATCGGATTGGGAGGCAAAAGGGTAACCATCTCGAAGTCAGCTGTCCCTAAGGGGGTTTCACAAGACTCAGTGTTTATTGTGTCAAATTGGCATAAGAAGTACTAAAAATTGCAACATGCACAGTAGGTTGTCGAGGCAAGCGTTTTCTCATATTGACTCGTTGCATGGAAAGAATTACCGACTCCGTGCTCAAAGGTTTGCAAGACAGTCATAATGTTGGCTAGAGCTTGTAGGTAATCTATCGCCTCTGCCCTTAGGATTAATTTTCGTGTACTACAAAGAAAAACCAGAAAACACCGATTGGCAACACCCAGATATCATCGAGGCAGTACGCCGAGCGTTAGTGGAAGATATTGGATCGGGGGATCTCACGACCAATCTTTGTGTGCCAGATAACGCGAAGGGCAGTGGAATTTTTCTTGCCCGTGAACCAATGATTGTAACGGGGGTAGACTTGCTACCCATTCTGTATGACGGTGAGGACATTGAAGTTCTGTTCAGCGATGGTACGCCTATTGAGGCAGATGTGGTATTCGCTCGAGTTAGTGGTTCAATAAGGCGCCTTTTGGAACTAGAACGCACCACGCTTAATTTTCTGCAACGGCTTTGTGGTATAGCCGTCACAACCCGCAAATTTGTTAAAGCTGTGGAAGGAACCGGGTGCGTTATTCTTGACACGCGCAAGACGACACCTGGTCTACGTCGTCTAGAAAAACTTGCCACGCGAGTTGGAGGTGCCTGGAACCACCGTTTCGGACTCTTCGATGCCGTACTTATCAAGAACAATCATATTGCAGCTGCGGGTGGTGTGCAGCAAGCAGTTGAAAAGGCCAAGAAACAAAACGAACTTCCAATAGAGATAGAGGTGCGGAACCTCACTGAACTTGATGAAGCCCTGGACGCAGGCGCCTCTCATTTGATGCTCGATAATTTCACTCCAGAACTTGTCCATCAGGCTATGCGAAAGGTCACTTGCGATGTGAAGATAGAAGTATCGGGGGGCATCACGGCAGAGAACGTTCGTGAATACGCTGATGCTGGCCCAGATTTCATTTCAATTGGTGCAATAACCCATTCCGCTCCAGCAACTGACATTAGTTTTCGATTAACCTGAGACAGGTCGTGGGGTCAATCCTTACGGAGTAGAAGGTTTTTCCATTCAGCAACATTAAAACCGACAAAAATTTTTTGCCCTTTTTTAATTAAGGGACGACGTATGAGGTTTGGGTTTTCCGACATGAGCTGGAGTGCCTCGTGTCGTTCTGGTGTGTTAGTGCCCATATTCATCTTGCGATAGAGGGCATTGCGGGTATTCAAAAAAATTCGGTAGTTTCTATTTGCAATCAATTGGTCAAGCTCAGATACGCTCAGACCTTTGTTCAGGTCAATCAACTGCAACTTGACATCTTGATCGAGCAAGAAACTTCTTGCTTTACGACAGGTAGTTCAGTTGGGTTTGTGATAAAAAATTATCGACATAGTGGTAACTTATTACAAAAAGATTTGGTCACTTCCAACGTACACCCAAATCTAATATAGCCTAATGGTTCTTTTGAAATCGAGCTATTACTAGTCGTTGTTGTTAACGGCCTATTTAGAAACGCTTCTGTATCTTTTCATATACCAAAATTCACTGAAGCCAATCCATACATTGATCAAACCGACTCCCGAGACAGTGCCACGAAAGTAGGCACTCAGCCAGAAGTTGGCCAATTCAGGAAAGATACTAAGGAGATAGTTGTTGTCCCAGAGTGTCGTCCACGGCAGCAAAAAAAGAACCACACCTGTTTCTACACAGACAAAAACAAACAGCAGTTGGATCAGGAAGACCCTCAATCGTGGCTGAGTGGGAACATCGTTGGTTGATGTTGGATGATGATCAGGAAGTGTTTCCATGGTCACCTACGCGGAATTTTTCGACGGAGAAGGGTGGTGTCATTTTGTGGCATTGCTCAGTGTTTGACGAAGTGTTCAAGTAGACTGCTCCGTACACCGGTCGAAAACTAAAACGATGCAGTGGTGTCGGCCCGTATTTTTTGAGAGCCTCCAAATGGTCAGGAGTGCCATAACCCTTATTAGAGGACAGGTTGTATTGAGGGTAGAGCTTGTCCCAGGTTTCCATCCAATGGTCTCGTTCTACCTTTGCGAGAATAGAGGCAGCAGCGATCGAGGCACAGAGGGCATCACCGTGTATTAGAGATTTCTGCGGTATGTCGATATCCAAATGCATTGCATCTATCAGAACGAAATCGGCCCTTACATTGAGCAATTGTACAGCCATTGACATTGCTCGACGAGTGGCCTCGTAAATGTTCCAACGGTCAATTCCTGCGCTGTCGATTGCACCGAACGCAAAAGCACGTGCACATTGTCGAATTTGGCCACTGAGAGTCTTGCGAAGTTGTGGGCTGATTTGTTTACTGTCCTGTAACCCCCTGATTGGATGCTTGGGGTCTAGGATCACTGCTGCAGCTACTACAGGTCCAAACAAACATCCTCTACCCACTTCGTCAACTCCTGCAATGGATATGAAACCCTTCCGGCGAAGATGTGCCTCTCTGTGGGAATTTGGACGCGACCTTTTTTTCTGGAGCGGTCGGTCTACAGTTGACATAAGGAGGAGGTGATGTAGCTTAGGTACAACACACAGGATTAAGTCCGCGCACGCTCTTTCAAGCGTGCCGCCTTGCCACGCAATGAGCGCAGGTAGTACAGCTTTGCCCTCCGCACTTTTGCTTTACGGATTGTTTTGATGCTTTCAATTACCGGAGAGTGAACCGGAAACACGCGTTCGACACCAACACCAAAGCTAATCTTTCGGACCGTAATTGTTTCGCTGATGCCAGAATTGTGCTTTGCGATTAAAACACCCTCGAAAGCTTGGAGGCGTTCTTTCTCACCTTCGCGAATTTTTACGTTTACCCGCAGTGTGTCACCCGGCTCCAGTTCTGGCAGATCCTCGCGTCTAAACGTTTCGTAGACTCTCTGCAAAGGCTTCTGTGTCATCATATTTCTCCAAGTTTTTTGAGAGCGACTGAAAAGCTAGTCATTCTCTCGTGTTTGCTTTGCTGAGCGCTCCATAAGCGGTTGTAACCACTGCCTTTCATCTTCACTCAGATCCCCCAGATTAAGTAAATCTGGCCTGTTTCTGTAGGTCTTCTCCAAAGCTGCTCGCCGGCGCCATTTTCTAATTTCTTCGTGGTGACCACTCAGCAGCGTATCTGGCGCCCTCCATTTACTGTAGCGGGCGGGACGAGTATATTGGGGAAAATCTAGAATTCCTATCGTTTTCTCCTGAGTTTGTGCAAAAGATTCTCGGTGTGATGATGTTTCATTTCCTAGCACTCCAGGCAGTAATCGAGTCACACTATCTATTACTATTCCAGCAGCCCATTCCCCGCCTGTGACGACGAAATTACCAACTGATAGTTCTTCATCAACCAAATACTCGGCGACGCGCTCGTCAACTCCTTCATAACGACCACATATTAGAGCAATTTCGTCATAGGTTGCTAATTTTCTGGCCATAGCCTGATCAAACAGGCGTCCCTGTGCGGAGAGCAGTATAGTACGTGTCTTTTTTTTGTGCCAGTCTGTTCGTACTTCTCTGAGTGCCCTATCAATGGGTTCAATCTTTAGTACCATTCCCTCATCGCCTCCAAATGGTCTGTCGTCAACCGTGCAGTGTGCATCGGAGGTGTAGTCTCTCAGATCGAAGAGTCGGACATCTATTTGTCCGCTTCTCCTGGCTCGCGAGAGAATACCATGATTCAAGGGACCCTCGAAGAACTCTCGAAAAATCGTAAGGACGTGAAAAACCATCTCACGAATTCAAACTTTCAAGGCCATCTGGCATACGTACTCGAATTGTTTTTTCCCCCAGCGCGATCTCTACGCAAATATCTTTCACAAAGGGGATTAACACTTCGTGGTTGTCCATTTTGACTTGTAACAACAATGGACCTCCTGGTTCCAAAATTTCTTCTACCAATCCAATCAGATGACCATCTTCAATGTCGTGGACTACACAGCCAATCAAATCTTCAAAGTAGTAACCATTGTCGGGTGCTGGTTCTAAATACTCCTGCGGTATCTGCAGATTAATATTTCGCAACCTTTCGGCCGCACCTATCGAATCAACGCCTCTGAGCTTGAGAATCAGTCGTCCACGGTGAACCCAAGCCTGTTCTATTGCTGTCTCCTGTCGCTGCTGATTTGAGTCCCAAAAAAACACTGTATCCAATTTCAAGAAATTCTTGAGACTATCATCTTGAGCTTCGGAGGTTTCACTATTTAAATTTTCAGCTACCAGTTCTCCTCGGTTGCCACGAGGGCGTAAAAGCCGGGCAATTGTCACGTATCGACTTTCTTTGGCTATTTTCACTAGTCCAGAACTTCCAGTGTGAACCGCTTTTTTAATTTCATACCTGCAGCCCCTAAAAGAGTGCGAATCGATTTTGCTGTACGGCCTTTTTTCCCAATCACTTTACCGATATCTTCATCGGCCACACTCAACTCGAGCACTTTGACTTGTTCACCCTCTACTGCCCGTACGGAGACCTCCTCTGGTTTGTCGACTAGTGCTTTAGCAATCAACTCAACCAGTTGAACAATCTCGTCCGTCGAATCGGTCACAGGACACCTCGCATTATTACAGTCGCTGGGTCTAACATCTCTTGTAGCGGTCAAACCTAATCACTGAGATGATGGTCGGCTACGTAAAAGACTATTGACTCTCGCTGATTATATCAGCAGCACTCTCAGCTGCCCAGGCAGGTCGATATCGCTGGGTTTCGGTTCCGAGGTGCGTGGCATAAAGTGACTGCAGGTCGTTTGGCGGCAGCGGCAATGATCCGCTGAGTTTTCTAACCCTTCGGGTCTTCAGCGACGGCGCTTTCAGTCTCCGCGGCTGATTCGACTTCAGCAGGA